>JBJMKQ010000135.1:0-1613 GCA_045805725.1 Solirubrobacterales bacterium | reverse complement strand
GGAGAAGAACCTCGAGATCAGCCGCAAGTACCTGTCGCGTATCGCGAAGATGAAGATGACGCTCGAGATCGAGCTGGGCGTCACGGGCGGCGAGGAGGACGGCGTCGACAACTCGGGCGTCGACAACTCGAAGCTGTACACCAGCCCATCCGACGTGCTGCGGGCCTACGACGTGCTCGGGCCGGTCGGAAGCTTCACGGTCGCGGCGTCGTTCGGCAACACGCACGGCGTGTACGCCCCTGGCAACGTCAAGCTGAAGCCGACCATCCTGCGTGACTCGCAGGAGCACGTGAAGAAGGAGCGCAAGACGGGAGACGAGCCGCTCAACTTCGTGTTCCACGGCGGCTCGGGCTCCACACCTCAGGAGATCTCCGAGGCGGTCTCCTACGGCGTCGTGAAGATGAACATCGACACCGACACGCAGTGGGCGTTCACGCACCCCATCAAGACCTTCATGGACGAGAAGGGCGCCTACCTGCTGACCCAGCTTGGCAACCCGGAGGGTCCCGAGAAGCCGAACAAGAAGTACATCGACCCGCGCAACTGGACCCACCTCGGCGAAAAGGGCATGACCGCTCGCCTGGTCCAGGCCTTCAAGGAGCTGGGGGCGCTGGGGAAGTTCGAGATCTCGTAGCGGGGGCAACCTCCCTGCGCGGCCCCTCGAAAACCCGCAGGGGGGCCAGCCCCCCTACGAGACCCCCCGAGGATCCGGCTGAGGGGGGCCGGCGCGGCGGAGCCGCACCTCCCGGGGGAAGACGCTCATTTCGATCGTTCTGAGGCTGCGGCAAAAAGATCGCGTGCCGAGGGAGAATGGGGTCAGCGACCGGAAGGCGCCCTGTGAAGGTGAGCGGCCAGATCGCAGAGGGCGCGGAGCTCTTCGAGGCGGGCCGCTACCTGGACGGGGAAGGGCGCGGCTGCGCGGGGGCGCTCTCGGGAGAGGCGCGCGCGGGCTTCTTGATCGGTTTCGGCGACGTAGAGGGTGCGCAGGGTTTCCAGGCGGTTGGCGACGCCGGGCGGGGGAGCCGGCGGTCGGGCGCGCTCATTCCTCATCGGCGTGCTCCAATTTCTCGAGGTCGGCGAGATCCTGGGCGCGGCCCGCCAGGCGCTTCATGTGGAGGAGCGTGGGGCGGGACACCACCGTCAGTGGACCTTGCGGGAGGGCGACCTCGATGCGATCGTCGAGGAGACCGGCGAAGGCGGCGGTCGCCAGCATGAGATCGAGGACGAGGTGCTCGCCGCCGGCGATCTTGCTGACGCGCTGGACGTGGCGCTCGCGGGTGGTGCCTTCCTCGAAGACGATCGGCAGCGCGGCGAAGACGTAGCCGAGAGGGCGGACGGCATCCATGGCGAGCCCCAGGTCTTCGGGCAGCACGAGGATGTCGATATCCTTCGTCGATCGAGTCGCGCCGTAGACGGTCACGGCGACCCCGCCGCACAGCGCGTGGCGGACCTGGGCGCGCGTGAGCGCCGCCGCGATCGCGTGAAGCTCGTCGACCAGATTCACCCCGTGATCTTTACCAGGTCACAGAGGGAGGCGCGCGGCGAGAGCGCGGGGCGACGCCGGCCGTCGGGTAGCCAAAAGGTTTCCGAGTGTTTTCGCGGCTGACATCTGC
>JBJMKQ010000134.1:0-105690 GCA_045805725.1 Solirubrobacterales bacterium | reverse complement strand
GGCTGAAGGTCCCCGCGCCGGGCGGTCCGACCTACCGGCGCCTGAAGAAGTCGATCGAGGCCGACAACCTCCACACCGTCTGCGAGGAGGCGAACTGCCCGAACGTCGGCGAGTGCTGGGAGCGCGGCACCGCGACCTTCATGATCCTCGGCGACGTCTGCACCCGCCGCTGCGGCTTCTGCAACGTGCAGACCGGCAAGCCGACCTGGAACGACCCGCTGGAGCCGCTGCGCGTCGCCAACCAGGTGAAGGCGATGGGGCTGCGCCACGCCGTCATCACCTCGGTCGACCGCGACGACCTGCCCGACTACGGGGCGAGCGCCTTCGTCGGCGTGATCCGCTCGATCCGGATGCTGGCGCCGCAGTGCAAGGTCGAGATCCTCACCCCCGACTTCCGCGGCCAGGAGATGCCGCTGGCGAAGGTCGTCCACGAGCGCCCCGACGTCTTCAACCACAACGTCGAGACGGTGCCGCGCCTCTACCCGGTCGCCCGCCGCGGCTCCCAGTTCCTGCGCTCCGCTCGGGTCCTGAAGATGGCCAAGGAGATGGGTGGCGCCGACGTCGTCACCAAGTCCGGCCTGATGGTCGGCCTCGGCGAGTCGTTCGAGGAGATGGTCGAGACCTTCGGCCTCCTGCGCGAGCACCGCGTCCAGGTCCTCACCGTCGGCCAATACCTGCGCCCGACCGAGAACCACCTCCCCGTCGTCCGCTACTGGCACCCCGACGAGTTCGCCGCCCTCGAACGAGCCGCCTACGAGCTCGGCTTCGAGTCCGTCGCCGCCGGCCCCCTGGTCCGCTCCAGCTACCACGCCGACCAGAACCTCCCCGAGGGGCACCGGGCCGAGCAACTGATCGCCTCCTAGCGCTGTTCAGGTCGCGAGCGGCCGCGGCGGCGGCTCGTCCCAAAGGCCGAAGCGTTCGCGCCAGTAGTCGGTGAGGAAGATGTTGTTCGGGTCGAGCTCGGCCCGCAGGCGCAGGAAGTCGCCCCAGCGCGGATACTGGCGGCGGAAGAAGTCGACCCAGCCCCGGTCTCCCGGCGGGTAGCGGGGCTGGAACTTGCCCCAGTGGAGTCGGAAGGGGATCTCGGCGTCGCGCAGCAGCGACCACAGCCCCGAGAACATCGTCTCGGTCGGGTCGGCGGCGTTCTCGGCGAACCAATACGGATCGACGCGGAAGGCGCCCTCGCGCCACTCGTCTTCGCCGTCGCTGTGGGCGGCGTTCAACCAGAAGCGCTCGGGTCCGGCCGCGTAGAGCTCCCAGGCAAAGGTCCCGGTGCGCCGCAGCGCATCGGAGTCGTCGCGCGGCTCCCCGAAGTAGTCCCGCAGCAGCCGCATCACCTCACCGGCCCGCGGCAGCGGCACCCACGGCTCGGTGAACTCGGTCGGCATCAGCACGTCGCTCGCCTGGTTGTCCATCGGCAGGCCGCGCCAGCCGAAGTCGCGGAAGTACTGCGGCTTGCCGCTTTCCGCGCCCTCCTTGTCGGCATCCAGCTCGTTGAAGCCGGCGATCAGCCTCGGCAGGAAGTCGGGCAGCTCGCGCTTGATCAACGGGGCGACGGGCTCCAGCATGGTGACCGCCAGATCGACCCCGCCCTCGGCAAGCGCCGCCAGCACCCCGCCCAGAACCCTGCCGACGCTGCCGAGGTCCTTTTCGCCCAGCAGCTCGAGCCCCTGCTTCAACAGGTCGAAGTCGTCCTCCAGCCTGTCCCTTGCCTGCGAGAGGTCGTCGAGGTTGCCGAGGACCGTGAAGAGGAGGCTGAACAGGTACTGCTCGACTTCGGGATCGTCCCCGAACTGGCTGTAGGGCTTGGGCTCGAACCCCGGCTCGGGGTCGATGCGGTGCGCGCGCCAGGTGACGACGCGGTCGGCGCCCCGCTGCGGCCACCAGACCAGCCGGATGTAGTCGGTCCCGCGCAGCAGCCGCTCGAGCGCGGGGCGCTCCGGCGTCCCTTCGCCGAAGAGGTCGGCGGGGCAGGTCTCAACCGTGGTGATCGTCTCTTCGCCTTCGATGTCGAAGGCCGCGACGCAGCGGAGAATCACCTTGGAGACCACTCCGAGGAGGCCGAGGTTCGGGACCATCGCGAAGAAGCGGTCGGGGTCGGCGTCGTCGCGGGTCACCTCGTGGACCTCGCCGCGGCCATCGATGAACCGGAAGCCCCAGATGTTGTTGGTCGCCGCGAACTCCAGCGAGCCACCGGCCGAGCCAGTGGCGGTGAACCCGCTGACGGTTTGGTGGGTGATGCCGCCGGTCTCCTCCAGCGTCCACCGCTTCTCGGTCGCCAGCTGCCAGAGCAGGCTGGCCTCGAGGCTGGCCGTGCCGGCGGGATCGCCGGGGTCGGGGCCGAGGTGGATGCCGGCCTCGGCCTCGATTAGGCGCTCCGCCTCGTCGCGGACCCGCCAGCCGCGGTAGCGGTCGAGCATCACGTTGAGGTTCGGGCCGGGCGGCGGCGTCTGCACGGTGACCCGGTCGGGGTAGGGGCGCGGCGGGTCGGTGTAGACCGCGCGGGAGACGGAGTGGGCGGCGCCGCGCACCCGCAGCTCCCGGCCCTCGCGATTGGCGAGGCGCACCAGGTCGACGAGGTCCGCCTCGGAGGCTGGGTGGTAGAAGCCGTCGGCGGCGGGGGTGGAGGCCGGCGCGCTCACGCCGCCGGCGCGGGCGCTGGCGCCGGGTCCGGCTCGGGCCAGAGCGCGCGCAGCACCCGCAGCGTGTTCTTCCACATCATCGCCTCGGCCGCCTTGTCGCCATAGCGCTCGCGGAGCGGCACCTCGAGCGAACCCAGGTCGGAGATGTCTTCGATGCCGCCGGTCGTCGGCTTGATGAAGCCGTCGAGGTCGGAGCCGATGCCGATGTGGTCGTAGCTGCCGGTGGCTTTTTTGATCGCGTCGATGTGGCTGAAGAGGATCGGCAGCGATTCCTCCAGGGTCTTCGTCTCCTTGCCCTTCTCGAGCAGGCCGTCGTTCAGCTGGTGCTGGGCCATGATCAGGCCGACGACGCCATCGCGGGCGGCGATCTCCTTCAGCGTCTTTTCGTCGTGCATGTAGCGCTGCTTGCCGAAGCGGAAACCGGCGTGGGTGGAGACGACCGGCATCGTGCGGCTCGGGTCGATCTGGTCCATGAGGGCGAGCGTCTCCGAGATCGCCGGCGGGTCCATGTGGCTGAGGTCAACGAGGATGCGGTTGTCGACCAGGCTGTGCACGAGCCGCTCGCCGCGTGGCGTCAACCGGTCGCAGCGCAACTGCGGAAAGACGACGCTGTAGAGGGGGTCCGGAACGAAGGGGAGGGCGTTGGCGTTGGTCGCGACCTGGCGGAAGAAGAGGTGGGCGACGGTGACGTAGGCGACCCCGTGCTGGGCCAGCTTCGCGCAGTTGGCTTCGATTTCGGGGTCGCGGTCCCCGAGATGGAAGCCCCCCTCCACCGCGTGGACCAGGGTGGGGACGCCGGCTCCGAGCCCGGCCTCGAGCTCGGTCCGGTCATGGGCGATCCGGATCACCTGCGGGCCGTGGCCTTCGACCTCCTTCTCGACCGCCTCGAGGTCTTCGATCAGCCCCTCGAAGTAAGCGGGGTCGGGCGGCGCGGCGTAGGCTTGGTGAGGTCCATCTCCTCGAAGGGGCGGAAGAGGACCGACATCGCCAGGCCGACATTGCCGTCGGCAAGTTTCTTAGGATCGATCCGGTAGGTGCCGTCCCAGGAGGGGAAGTTGCCGAGCCGGTTGGCGCAGCGCAGAACCCTGGCCTGCAGCCGATCACGCCAAGTCGGCTGTTTCCCCGAGCGCATCAATCGCGAGGTCGTGCCGGGGTCGACCTCCGACACCACCCGCATCGGATAGTGGGCGTGCAGGTCGGCGAACATCGGCTTAACCTAAACGCACGCTGATTTAAAAAGCAACGCTTGGGATAGAGAGCGAGATCGACCTCCGGGCGGGCGCGGCTCCTACAATCCGCAGCGAGGGGCCATAGCTCAGCTGGAAGAGCGCCTGCTTTGCAAGCAGGAGGTCGCCGGTTCGAGCCCGGCTGGCTCCACTCCTAGTCGTCGAAGTCGAAGTCCTTCGGGGGCTTCTGCTCGAACCAGAGCTCGTCGTCCTCCGGAGCGCCCTCGAGGAAGTCCGGGGTGTCCTCGAGCACGTCCTCGTGGCCCGCGTCGGGATCGCGGTCGCCGCGGGGCTGCTCGCGCTCCTCGTCACCGGCGTCCGCATCCTCGTAGACGGCGGCGGGATCCGCGGCGGGCCGCGGGACCTCAGGCTCGTCCGCCGGCGATGGAATCTCGTGCTCCTCGGTCAGCGGCGCCTCGAGCGCCTGGTCGAGCTCGTCGGAGAGGCGCTGCTCGCTCCAGAACTCCTCGTCCTCTTCGTCCTCCTCGGCCGGCGCCGCCGCCGCCGCGCTGCGGGAGGCGTGGATTTCGGTCGCAGGTTCGGCGGGCGCCAGCTTCGGCTCGCTCAGCTCGGCCTCGACGATCTCCTCGTCCGAGGGGCTCGGGGCCGCGGCGTCCGCCGCGCCCAAATCCGCCTCGACGTCGAATAGTTCGGTCGGCTGTTCGGCGATCGCCTGGTGCTCCTCCGCGACCTCCGACCGATCTTCCTCAGCGAGAGCCGGCTCGGGCTCGGCGAGCGTGGACTCCTCCTCAGCCGGGGCGGCCGCCTGCGCCGCGTCCTCGGCCGGAGTCAGCGGCGCGGGCTCCGGCGGTGGCGGCTCCTGCAGGTCAGCGATGTTGATCCGCCGCCCCACGGACTCCTCCCCGGCTGCCTCCGTCCCCTCAGGGACCTCCGCACTCAGGAACTCCGTCGGCGCCTCGGCCATCGGGTCGGGCTCCTCCGGCCGCCCAGGCGGCCCAAACGCTTCGTCCTCGAGCCTTTTCAGCTCGGAGTCGTCCGCGCCATGGGCGCGCTTCAGCTCCAGATGCTCTCGGATTGCGTCGTCGAGGATGCTCATGCGGCCAGTCCCTACAGGAGGCTCCCAAACTCTATGGGGTTATCCTGTCGCTTGCGCGGAAATGGGAGCAACTTCCCATCCCCGCATAGCCCGGGGCTATAGCTCAGCTGGCAGAGCGCCTGGATCGCACCCAGGAGGTCGGCGGTTCGAATCCGCCTAGCTCCATGGAAGCCGCTGCGTTGGCATATTCCCCCTGACGCGGGAAGCTGCCGCCGTTAGGCCGCTCGGAGAAGTCAACGGTAGGTCATATGACAGTCGGTCAGGGAAGCTCGGCGGGGAATACCGCGAGACCCTGGCTCTGAGCGGCACGGTGCAGGCGAACATCCCAGGTGGCGAGGGTCAGGTCGGAGGCAATCAGAAGCGCGGCGGCGAGATGCAGAGCGTCGAGGCTCCGCAGTTCCTCCGTGGCGGTGAGCTCGGCCGCGTGCTCGGCCAGCGCGGCGTCGACCTCGACCATCTCGAAGGAGGGCCAGTCGGCGTTGAGCCGCCTCACCGCCGGCTTCCCGGCGGCCAGACCCACGGCTCGCGCCGTCTCCACGTAGCCGATCCGGCAGATCGCCCAACTCTCGGCCGTCCCCATCGCCGCAATCAGCGCCTCGCTCTCCTCCTCTGCGACATAGCGCTTGACCAGCGCGCTCGCGTCGAGGTAGAGCATCTATCGCTCGGCGTCGCGCTCGGCCAGGACGATCGAGGTGGCGGAGCGGTTGCCCGGCAGCGGGCGCGGGCGGCGGGATGGCAGCGCGCGGGCCGCGGGGGTCACCCGGCCACTCGCCACGAGCTCCCGCAGGCGCCCCTCACCGGCCCTTGCCGCAGCGGGGACGATGTCGGCGACCGGCCGCCCGCGAACGGTGATTCGAACCTGCTCACCCTCCTCCACCTCATGAAGCACGCTGCTCAGGCTCGACTTCAGCTCGCGGACGCCGATCTCACGCATGTGGCCACTCTAACACCGATGTGACCTCCTAGGCGCAGCAGCGGCGCTTGTACTAGCGTCGCGAGCCCGCCAGAGTGCGGCCTGTGACCGATTCCTTGTCTCGGGCCGCTATAGGGGACCTGAAACACTTAGGGCGTGACGGAGCGGGACGTCTTTCTGCAGAAGCGGATTCTCGATTGGTCGCGCAGCCTGCCGGCATGGCAACGGGGGTTGATGCGCAAGCTCGCCGGCGGGCCGCTTGACGAGGCGGGGCGAGTGGAAGTGCTTGCGGCGCTGCTCGGGGAGCCGGGCGCGCGGCCGCTGCCGCCGCTGGAGCTCGGCAACCTGCCGGCTGACGAGGCGGACTATGGGGTGGTCGAACTGAGGGATATCCGCAACCTGCGCAACGTCAACAGCCTGGCCGGGGACCAGGCGCTGAGCTTCCGTCCTGGGCTGAACGTCGTCTTCGGCGAGAACGGGGCCGGCAAGAGCGGCTACGGGCGCCTCTGCCGGCGGGTCTGCCGGGCGGCGGAACCGGGCGAGGTGCTCCACGACGTCTTCGACCCCGGCAAGGCGGAGGCGCCGCAGACGGCGGAGTTCGTGCTCTCGGTCGACGGCGAGGAGCGGGTGGTCGAGGTGGACTTGAACTCGGAGCCGGAGCGGATCCTCTCGGCGATTACCGCCTTCGACGCCAGCTGCGGCGAGTTCGCCATCACCAAGCAGAACACGATCGAGCACACGCCGCGGCCGCTGCGGCTGCTGAAGGAACTGGCCGAAGCGCAGGACCAGCTGGCCGCGGACTTGGAACGGCAGATCGGCGAGCGTCGCGAGGCGCTGCCGGAGCTGCCGGCGAGCGACGGCCCCGAGGCCGCGACCCTCCTGGCGCGGGTCGAAGCCGGGGAGGCGTCGCGGCCGGAAGTCGAAGCCTTCGCGCGGCTCGGCGCGGCGGAGCTGGAGGAGCTGCGCGAGCTGGAGAGGGCGGAGGCGACGATCCTCGCCGACCAGAGTGCGGCGCTGGAGGCTGCGGCACGGAAGCGAGCCGGCGCCGTCGAGCGACTCGCCGACGAGCTCGAGGACGCCTGGAACCGCCTCGACGACGCGGCCTTGGCGGAGATCGCCGAATTGCGCGGTCGCCTCGCGACCGCCTCCGCCGCGGTCGACCAGGTCGCCGCCGAGGCGTTCGCCGACCAGCCCCAGCGCGGCACCGGCGGCGAGGAGTGGCGGCAGATGTGGGAGGCGGCGCGGCGCTTCGTCGAGAGCGAGGGTGGCTCCTTCCCCGACGGTGGAGACGCCGCCGTCTGCCCGACCTGCCAGCAGGATCTGGACGCGCCCGCCCGCGAGCGGATGCGGCGCTTCGAGGCCTTCGTCTCCGGTGAGCTGCGCGAGCAGGTCAAGCAGGTCGACCTCGTGCTGACCGACCACCTGGAGAGCCTCCCCGGCCTCGCTCACCTCGCCCAGGTTGCCGAGGTCGCGCTGGCCGCCGCCGGCGAGGAGCTCGCGAGTTCCGCGACCGCCGCACTCCATGCCATCGCCGACCGCCTGGCGATCGCGACCGGCCACTCCGATCCCTCCCCCGAGCGCTCACTCGACCTCAAGCCGCTGCGCGACTTCGTCGCGGTGCAGACCGCCGAAGCCGAAGGGTTCGCCGTCCTGCGCGACGACGAGGAGCGGGTCCGCATCGAGCGGCGCCTGCGCCAGCTGCGGGCGCGGCGGGGGATCGAGGAGGCGCTGCCGGAGGTGCTCGGCCGCCTCGAGGGGCTGGAGGCGATCGCCACCCGCGAAGCGGCGCGGCGGCAGCTCGCGACGACCACGGTCTCCCACCGAATCCGCGAGCTGAGCAAGCTGGCGATCACCGGCCGCCTGCGGGAGGCGCTCGAGGAGGAGATCGGCGAGCTCGACCCGCTCGCCGCCCGGGTCGAGCTGAAGGCTTCCGCCAGCAAGGGCAAGCCGGCCGTCCAATTCAAGCTACGCGCTGAGGGGGGTCAGCGGGTCTCGAAGGTGCTCAGCACCGGCGAGCAAACCGCGCTCGCCAACGCCTTCTTCCTCGCCGAGCTGCGAGTCAGCAACGAGCGCAGCGCGATCGTCCTCGACGATCCGATCTCCTCGCTCGACCACCAGCGCCGCGAGCATGTCGCCAGCCGCCTTGTCGAGGAAGCCGCCCGGCGGCAGGTCGTCGTCCTCACCCACGACCTGGTCTTCGTCTACTACCTGCAGGAAAAGGCCGATGAGCTCGACGTCGAATTCCACGGCCAGGCGCTCGAGCGCGCCCACCACAGCGTCGGCGTGGTCTCCCCCGACCTGCCGTGGGAGGCTCGCTCGCCGATGGAGCGCGCCAGGGCCCTGCGCCACGAGCTGAAGAGCCGGCTGAGGCCCCTATATAAGGGGAACGACCCGTCCTACGACCAGGAAGCGCAGCGCTGGGTGCTGGAGCTGCGCAAGAGCTACGAGCGGATGATCGAGGTCTACGTCCTCGGCGGCACCGTCGAGCGCCAGGCCCGCAACATCCGCGTCCGCAACCTGCACAAGGTGCGCTGGACGCCGCAGCTGGCTCGGGAGATCGACGCCGCGATCAAAGAGCTCTCCGGCGGCGCCCACCAGGAGCCGCTCGGGCAGCAGCGCGCCGCCCTCCCCCCGGCGAAGCTGGAGGCGCTGCTGGAGAAGTTCGCGGGCCTCTGCGCGCAGACGAAGCCGATCGCGGCCGCGAAGCAGGGAGAGCCGGCGCCGGTCGCCGAGGTCGGCGCCGCCTGAATTTCTAGAAGATGTCGGCGGCGGTGACGGCCATCAGGTCACCGGAGGAAGAGACCTCCTCCCGAGCGCAGACGGCGAAGCGGAGGTCGGGCGCCCTTTTCGGCAGCGCCGCGGCCTTGCGCTCGAGGGTGCCGCGGATCCTCCCGCCGTCCACCTTCTTCCTCCACTTCGCCTCGCCGACCAGGACGGCCTCGCGGCCTCGGCCCGAGAGCGCAACGGCGTCGATCTCCCCCGGGTCCCCGGCCGCGGTCCAGAATGGGCCGATCGCCACCACTTCGGGACCTATCTCGCCGGCTGCGGCCAGCCGCCTCAGGTGCGACCGGAACGCTTCCTCCCAGGGAACCCCCATCTGCCCGTCGAGAGATCCGAGCAGGATGGGCAGAATGCTCTTGCCGAGGCCGCGCTCGATCTCCGGCCGGTAGCGGTCCAAGAGGCTCAGCCAGAAGGCGAGGAAGTTGTCAGCGATCCGGTAGATCCGCCTGCGGGTGCGGCGCGGGTCCTCGGTGACCGGGACGACCCGCTCCACCAAGCGCAGCGCGACGAGTCGGTCGAGCGTGCGGCCCGGGTCCGCCCGCACCTCCTGCTCGATCTCGTTGAACTTGGTCCGCCCCGCCGCGATCGCGTAGAGAACCTGCCGCGCGAGGTCCCCGGCCTCGCCCTCGGTCGCGAGGACCAGTTGGCCCTCGGTCAGAAGCTGCCCTCCGGGAATGCATGCCAGGCGCTGCAGGTTCGACTTCACAGACGCGCTCTGATCCCACCACTGCAGATAGAGCGGCATGCCCCCGACCAGGCCCCAGACGAGGGCCCGCTCCGCCGGGGGGAGCGAAGGCAGCATTCGCGCCGCTTCGCGCGGGTCGAAAGGATGCAGGAGGAGCTTGAGGTCGACCCTGCCGTAGAGCGGCGAGCGCTCCTCCTGCATTTCCTCCATCACCCGCACCGCTGAGCCACAGAGAAGGACCTTCAGCTTGGTCCTCGCCCTGATCCGGTCCCAGGCTGCGCGAAGGGTGCTGGGCAGCTCGGCTGAGGTCTCGGTCAGTGCCGGGAGCTCGTCGAGGACCAGCAGCAGCTTCCGATTCGCGGCGGCGACCGCGAGGGTCTCGAGCGCGTCGTCCCAGTCCACGAACGGGCGCGCATCGAGGTCGCGGACGCTCCCCGACAGCAAGGGCTTCGCCGCTCGGGCCAGAGCCGCCAGTTCGGCAACGGCAGGGCGGCCGGCACCGGTATGGAAGATGGTCGGAAGGCCGTCGGCAAAATGCTGCAGCAATGCGGTCTTACCCACCCGCCGCCTGCCCCAGACGATTCCCATCCCCGCCCCCGAGGACGACCACCACGCCTCCAGGAGCTTCAACTCGGTCTCTCGGTTGATGAAGGAGGCCACGCGGACAGGTTACCAGCATCTGGTGTCGCCGACAGGTGATGTCGCCGACAGACAGTGTCGCCGACGTCTGGCGCAGATTACCTCTTCATGGCCTGCAGGTATTGGAGCGCGATTATGGTCGTCGCGTCGCGGACCCTTGGCAGCGCCTGGTCGATCTCCCCCAAGTCGAGGCGGACGATCTCGATCTCCTCGTCGTCGTCCCGTTCACCGCCTGCCGGCGAGAGCCCCGTCGCTTCGAAGATCGTCACCCTCTCGCTGAGGAAGCCGGGGCTCGGGTAGACGACGTGCAGAACGCTCCAGCTTTCCGCCCGCAGCTCCGCCTCCTCGGCCAGCTCCCGCTGCGCGCACTCGAGCTCGGTCTCCCCCTCGACGTCGAGCGTTCCCGCCGGGATCTCCAGCAGCTCGTCCTCCTCGACCGCCTCCCGCGGCTGCGCCACGAGATAGGCGAACTCGCCGTCGTGGGCGAGGATCGCCACCGAGCCAGGGTGCTCGACCACCTCGCGCTCTTGTTCGCTGCCGTCCTCGCGGCGGTAGGTCTTGGCGACGAAGTTGACGTGCTTGCCCTCGTAGAGGGGCTTCCTGTCCAGTTGCTCCACGCTGCTACTCCATCAGATCAGCGCAGCAGCTCCACCTCGACCCGCTCGCCGGCGGCCACCTCCTCGGCCTCGGCGGGGATGACGGCGAGGGCGTCGGCGCCGAGCATCGAGGTGAGGACGTGGGACCCCTGGCTCTCGCGGGTGAGGTGGGCGCGCCAGCCCTGGTCGGTGAGCTCGAGGCGGCAACGGAGGAAGTGGGCCTTGCCGGGCTTCTTGCGGTAGGCGGTGGCGAGGATCGCTTCGGTGCGGCCGGCGCGAGGTTCGAGGCCGATCAGGGCGCGGAGGGTCGGGCGGGCGAAGAGGTGGAAGGTGACCATCGCCGAGACCGGGTTGCCGGGCAGGCCGAGGACCAGGGTCGGCGATCCGCTGTCCCGAGGCAGCACCCCGAACCAGGTGGGACCGCCGGGGCGCATCGCCACCCGCCAGAAGCGCTCCTCGACGCCGAGCTCCCCAAGCGCGCCCTTGACGTGGTCGTAGCGGCCGACGGAGACGCCGCCGGCGACGACGAGGAGGTCCGCTTCGGGTGAGAGGGCGACGGCGAGCGCTTGGCGCGTTGCCTCTGGCTCGTCCGGGAGGTGCGCGACGTGTGCCGGTTCGGCCCCCGCTTCCCGCACCAGCGCCGCGAGGGCGTAGGTGTTGGAGTCGTGGATCTGGCCCGGGCGGAGCCGCTGCCCGGGGGGGACGAGCTCGTCGCCGCTGCCGAGGATGGCGACGCGTGGGCGTTTCGCGCATTCCATCTGCGCCACCCCCGCCGCCGCCAGCACCGCCACCTCCGCGGCGCGCAGCTGCTGCCCCGACCCGATCAGCACCTCCCCGGCCTCCGCGTCCTCGCCGGCGCGGCGGACGTTCTCGCCGGCGGACACGGGACGCCCCGGCAGCAGGCATCCGTCCTCCTCACTCGAGTCCTCGACAGGCAGCACGGCGTCGGCGCCCTCCGGGACCATCGCCCCGGTCGAGATCCAGATCGCCTCCCCCTCCGCCACCGCGACCTCGGCCGGGTGACCCGCGCGGGACTCGCCGACGAGCCGCAGTCGCGGCTGATCGCCCGTGCTGTCGGCGCTGCGCAGGGCGTAGCCGTCCATCGCCGAGTTTTCGAATGGCTGAATCGAGATCGCGCTCCTCACCTCGGCGGCGGTGACGCGGCCGAGGCACTCGTCAAGCCGCACCGCCTCAGCGGCGGGCGGCGCGACCTCAGCGAGCACCAGCTCGCGCGCCGCCTCCGGCGCCAGCGGTCCCTCGCTCACGAGCGATGCGCGGTCGGCGCCCCGCGCAGGAGCGAGACCGCGTGGGGCAGGGCCGCCCGCAGGACGCCGGCGGTCTCGGCGATCGCCCTCGGGTTGCCGGGAAAGTTGACGATCAGGGTGGACCCGCGGATGCCGGCGGTGGCGCGCGAGAGCATCCAGTGGTGGGTGTGCTCGGCCGAGGCGGCGCGCATCGCCTCGGCGATCCCCGGCGCCCGGCGCTCCAGCACCGCCTCCGTCGCCTCCGGGGTGACGTCCGAGGCGGCGAAGCCGGTGCCGCCGGTCGTCAGGATCAGGTCGCACCCTCCCCCGTCCGCCCACCGCCGCAGGCATCGTTCGATCTCGCCCTGATCGTCGCTGAGGAGCTCGCGCCCGGCCAGCGTTCCCTCCATCTCCGCCACCAGCGCCGCCAGCGCCTCCCCGGACTCGTCGCTGCCGCCCCCGTGGGCTCGCGAGGTGCTGACGGTGACGACGACCGCTCGCGGCGGCTCGCTACTCAGCGCGCCAGTCATGCTTGCCGCCGCTCTTCTCCAGCAGCCGCAGCCCGTCGATGACGACGCCGCGCTCGATCCCCTTGACCATGTCGTAGAGGGTCAGCGCCGCGACCGAGCAGGCGGTCATTGCCTCCATCTCGACGCCGGTCCCTGCCGTGGTCGCCGCCTCGGCCTCGACCCGCACCTCACCGCTCTCGCCGTCGACCTCGACCGCGACGTCGAGATGGGAGAGCGGCAGCTGGTGGGCGAGCGGGATCAGATCCCAGGTCCGCTTCGCCGCCTGGATCCCGGCCAAGCGGGCGGTGCCGATCACGTCCCCCTTCGGCGCGTCGCCGGCCAGCACCTTCGTCGCCGTCGCCGGCGACATCCGCACCGTCACCTCCGCCCGCGCGTGGCGGCGGGTCGCGGACTTGTCGCTGACGTCGACCATGCGCGCGTTGCCGCCCGAGTCGAGGTGGGTCAGATCGCCTGATCCGGGGGCCTCGGCGGGGAGGGTCATCGGCCTAGGATAAGGCGATGGTGCTGCAAGTACGCCTGTTCGCGGTCCTGCGGGAGCGGGCGGGGCGGGGCAGCCTCGAGATCGAGGTGGCCGAGGGAGCGACCGTGGCCGACGCACTGCGGGCCCTTGCCGGCGCGAGCGCGCCGCTGGCCGAGGTGCTGGAGGCGATGCCGGTGGTGATGGCGGTCAACCGCTCCTACGTCGGCGCGGAGGCGATGCTAGCCGCCGGCGACGAGCTGGCGCTGATTCCGCCCGTCAGCGGCGGCGCCGAAGGGGAGGCGCAGCCGCGCGTGCGCGTCACCGCCGAGGCACTCTCGGCCGACCGCCTCAACCAGATCGTCGCCACCGACCACACCGGCGCCATCGTCACGTTCCAGGGCACCACCCGCGACGTCGAGAAGCTCGACTACGAGGCCTACCAGCCGATGGCCGAGGAGCGAATCGAAGCGATCCTCGCCGACGCCATCGCCCGCCACGAGATCGAGGGCGCCGCCGCCGAGCACCGCACCGGCCCCGTCCCCCTCGGCGACCCCAGCGTCGTCGTCGCAATCGCCGCCGCCCATCGCGGCCCCGCCTTCGATGCCGCCCGCGAAGCAATCGACCGGATCAAGGCAGAGGCGCCGATCTGGAAGCGCGAGGTGGAAGGGGAGCGTTCCGAGTGGGTCGAGGGAACGCCGCCTTTTCCGTAGGAAGGCTTGCCTTACTTCGCTCGTAGCTGGAGAGCTCCGGGTGGCCCAGGCGGGTCCGGAAGGCTACACGGCGTTCCACCGCTGCAACTGCGGCGCGCCTTCATGATCTCATCTCACGGTACGTGATCGTGCGCCCCACCGCCGCGGCAGAACTGTTTCACCTCAGCGCGCCTCCGGTCTACGGTGCCTTCAATCGCCTTGAGGAGGCAGGAATCCTGAGGGAGGTCAGCGGTCGGCGACGCGGGAAGCTCTATGTCTACGACGAGTACCTGGAGCGCCTCAACGAGGGCACCACGTAGCTCAGCTCGAAGTCGGAAAGTTCATCGAGCCGGCCTCGGCGGAGGTCGCTTGGGTCGCGGGCCAGCGGCTGGTGATCGCCTTGCCGCGGGTGTAGAAGCGGACGCCCTCGGGGCCGTGGATGTGGTGGTCGCCGAAGAGGGAGTCCTTCCAGCCGCCGAAGGAGTAGAAGGCCATCGGCACCGGGATCGGGACGTTGATCCCGATCATCCCGACCTCCACCTCGCGCTGGAAGCGGCGCGCCTCGTAGCCCGAGCCGGTGAAGATCGCGGCGCCATTGGCGTAGGGGTTGCGGTTGATTAGCGCGATCGCCTCCTCAAGGCTGTCGCTGCGCACCACTGAGAGGACCGGGCCGAAGATCTCGTCGCGGTAGACCGACATCTCCGGATCGACCCGGTCGATCAGCGTCGGCCCCACCCAGAAGCCACCGCCGTCCATCTCCAGCTCGCGTCCGTCGACGGTCAGCCGCGCGCCCGCCTCGGCGCCCTGGCCGATGTAGTCGACGATCCGCTCGCGCGCCTGCGGCGTCACCACCGGCCCCATCTCCGAGGAGGGATCGAGGCCCGGTCCGACCTTGATCTCGCGCGCCCGCCGCGCCACCTCCTCGACCAGCGGGTCGCCCGACTCGCCGACCGTCACCGCCACCGAGACCGCCATGCAACGCTGGCCGGCCGAGCCGAATCCGGCGGCGGCGAGTTGGCCGGCGGCGTAGCCGAGGTCGGCGCCCGGCATCACCACGGCGTGGTTCTTCGCCCCGCCGAGCGCCTGCACGCGCTTGCCGTTTGCGATCGCGCGGCCGTGCACATGAGCGGCGATCGGAGTCGAGCCGACGAAGGAGACCGCCGCCACGTCGGCGTGGTCGAGCAGCGCGTCGACCGCGGCCCTGTCGCCGTGGACGACGTTGAAGACACCCGCCGGCAGCCCCGCCTCGGCGTAGAGCTCGGCGACGAAGTTCGAGGCGGAGGGATCGCGCTCGGAGGGCTTCAGCACGAAGGCGTTGCCGCAGGCGATCGCCACCGGGTGCATCCACAGCGGCACCATCGCCGGGAAGTTGAAGGGGGTGATGCCGGCGCAGACCCCGAGCGGCTGGCGGAAGGAGAAGGCGTCTACGGTCGAGGAGACCTGGTCGGAGTACTCGCCCTTCAGCAGCTGGGGGATACCGCAGGCGAACTCGACCACCTCCAAGCCGCGCGAAACCTCTCCCTTCGCGTCCTCCAGCACCTTGCCGTGCTCGGAGGAGACGATCCGCGCCAGCTCTCCGACGTTGCGGGCGAGCAACTCACGGAAGGCGAACATGACCTTGGCGCGGCGGCTGACCGATGCCTGCGACCACTCGGTGAACGTCACCCGCGCGGCGCTCACCGCGGCGTCGACGTCAGCCGGCTCGGCGAGCAGGACCTCGGCCTGGACCTCGCCGCTGGCGGGCTCATAGACGGGCGCCGTGCGGGTCGAGGAGCCACTCGTCTCCTCACCCCCGATCCGATGGCGGATCACCCGCTCGAACTGCATCAAATTTTCTGCCTCCCCGACGGAAGATTCGATGCAGGTCGGCGTGGGGTTGCAGGGGTCACCGGGTCATTGTGGCGTGACCGGCGTCAGCGGCCCTTGGCCGCGGAGTACAGAGATCGCGTTGCGGGCCGCCAGCTCGGCCATGGCGCTCCGGGTCTCGACCGTGGCCGAGCCGAGATGAGGGCTGAGAACCACGTTCTCGAGGCCGAGCAGCCCCGGCTCGACCCGCGGCTCGTGCTCGTAGACGTCGAGCCCGGCGGCGGCGATCTCGCCGGCCGCCAGCGCCCGTCCCAGCGCCGCCTCGTCGACGACCGGCCCCCGGGCGGCGTTCACCAGGACCGCGCTCGGCTTCATCGCGGCCAGCTCGGCGGCGCCGATCAGGTGGTGCGTCTCCGGCGTCAGCGGGCAGTGGAAGCTGACCACGTCGGCCTCGGCGAGCAGACGCTCGAGCGGCATCCGCTCCGCCTCCAGCTCGGCGACCACCGCGGCCTCGGCCGGGCTCCGCGAGTGGTAGGCGATCTTCATCCCGAAGGCCCGCGCCCGCGCCGCCACCTTGCGGCCGATCCCGCCGAGGCCGACGATCCCCAGCAGCTTTCCGCGCAGGTCGGCACCGAGCATGAAGCCCATCCCCCAGGTCCAGGGGCGACCGGCGCGGACGAGGCGGTCGCCCTCGGCGATCCGGCGCGTCGCGGTCAGGATCAGCGCCAGGGTCAGGTCGGCGGTCGCGTCGTCGAGCACCCCCGGGGTGTTGGTGACAACCACTCCCCGCCGCGCCGCCACCGCGACGTCGACGTTGTCGTACCCCACCGCGACGTTGGCTACGCAGCGGAGCCGCGGCCCGGCGGCGTCGAGCAGCTCGGCGTCGACCTGGTCGTGGAGCAGGGTCAGGATCGCGTCGGCTCCTGCGACGAGCGCCAGCAGATCGCGGCGTGGAATCGCCTCTTCCCGCTCGTCGATCCGCACCTCCCCCTCGACGCGAAGGGCCTCGACGGCCGGCTCGGGCAGCCGGTTCGTGATCGCGAAGGTCGGCGCTTCCCGGCGGCTCATCGACCCGACGCTACCGCTCCCCGCGCCGCCGCAGAATCAAGGAGCTCCCGAGAAGTCCAGATAGGGTGGGCCTCTCGGGAGCCAGGAGAAATAATGAAGCTCCAGGGTTTTCGCAGACCTCCACGGCTACTTCAAGACCTCGCGGGTATCGGGATTCGCAGGTGACCGGAGGCACCCGGTTTACGCCTGTCATCCCTGCTCGGGCTTCAGCACCAGCACGCAGAGGTCGTCGCGGATCGGGCGGTCGGCCCAAGCCAGGATCGCCCGTTCGATCTCAGCGGCGATCACCCTCGCCGACAGACCTGACAGCGGCGTCAGCACACCCCGCAGGCCGTCGAGGCCGAGCATCTCGCGGCCGCGGCGGACATCGGTCGCCCCGTCGGTATAGATGACCAGGCCCTCGCTGCCGGCGAGGCTGCTCCGGGCGTTCTCCAGCTCCAGCCGCTCCTCGGCGCCGAGCAGGAAGGTCGCGCCGTCGGCGCGCAGCTCGGCGAGCCCCGGCAGTCCCAGCGGCGAGGGATGCCCGGCGCGCGCCCAGCAGACGTCGGAGTCGCCGGGCTCCAGCCGAACGCAGACCGCGGTGACCAGCTCGCGCTCCCCGCCGGGGCGTTCGGCGAGGGCCGCGTTGGCGAGGCTCAGGAGCTCCGCCGGGTCGCTGGTGCTGGCCGCGAGGGCGGCGAAGCGCGCCCGGATGAAGGTGGCGAGCCGAGCCGCCGCGGGACCGTGGCCGACGACGTCGCCGACGACCGCCACGGTCGACCCGTCGGGTCCGTTGGTGAGGAGGTAGAAGTCGCCGGAGACGCCGAGCTCGGAGGGGACGAACGCGGCCGCCGCGTCGATGCCGGAAATCTCCGGCAGCTCGGCGGGCGCGAGCGCCGCCCTGATCGCCTCCAGTTCCTCGGCCGAGTGCTCCAGCGCCCGCAGCCGTTGGGCGACCCAGGCGGTGATTGCCGCGGCCGAAAGCAGGAAGACGGCGCGGATCAGGATCGCGATTCCGAATTCCGGCACCGGGTTGATCGCGTCGCTGAGGGCGTAGAGGCCGAGGCAGAACGCGGCGGTCAGCAGCCCCATCCGCGGTCCGAACCACCAGGCGGCGAGCGCGACCGGCAGGCAGAAGAAGAAGGCGAAGCCGGCGTTGGGCGAGCCGGTGAGAGCGAGGGCGGCGAAGACAGCGAGAACCCCGGCGACGACGCAAGCGATGCGAGCAGTGCGCGAGAGGCCCCGAGGCAACGTGGGCCGACCTTACCGCAGCCCCGCCCGCGTCACTAGACACGCGCGGGGCTGTTGTCAACGGGGTTTCAGATGGGGCGATCGAAGCTCGGCTGAAGCGTCAATACCACTTGCCGCGGGCGAATCCGCCGAAGGCGATCAGCCCGATCAGGGCGACGATCAGCCCGATCCAGAAGCTCCAGACGATCATCAGCACGATCCCGACGATCACGAGGATGCCCCCCAACGAAATGCCGCCGACGCCGGCTCCTCTATCTGCCCTGGTGTTCATCTGCTCCTCCGTTCGGTGGGTTTATGGACGAGTGGCGCTAACCAACGACTACCCGCAGGCGCGACGATCTACTCGGGCTCGGGCGCTTCCTCGCCGGGCCAGGAGCCGGTGAGCTTGGCGAAGGAAGTACGGGTCCCATGGTCGACGAGCCCTTTGACGAGGCGGAAGATCGCCCCCTCCACGGCGAGGGCGCCGATCAGCTTCGGCCAGGAGAATTCGCGATGCTCGGGCTTGGGCGGCTCCTCGTCGCCGACCAGCCGCCACACCGCTTCGAAAATCCTCTTGCCGAACACCCCGGCGATCAGCCCGAGGACGATGCTGATCGGGGCGAAGATCAACTTCATGCTCTTCGGGCCTCCTAGGTCGTCTTCTGTTCCTTCGGTTCGTCGCGGGGCTCGAGCTGGATCTCCTTCTCGGCCCGCGGCTGGCCTTCGGCGATCTCGGCGCTGCGCTCGCGCTCGGCGTTCATCTGGTGGCCGAAGAGGATCGCCAGATTGGTGATCCAGAACCAGAGCAGCAGTACGACGAGGCCGGCCAGGGTGCCGTAGGTCTTGTCGTAGGAGCTGAAGTTGGAGACGTAGAAGGCGAACAGGGCCGAGGCGATCGCCCAGACGACGATCGCGAGGATCGCGCCCGGCGTCACCCACCTGAAGCCGCGCAGCTTCACGTTCGGCGTCGTGTAGTAGAGGACGTCGACCATGAGGATGAAGATCGCCGCCATCACCGGCCACTTGGCGATGTTCCAGACGTCCACGGCGGTGCTGCTGAGGCCGATCGGGTTGGCGATCGCTTCGACGACCGGGCCGGTCAGGACGAGGCCGATGGCGAGCAGCGCCATCATCACGATCATCGCCAGGGTGACCGCGATCTGCAGCGGCCGCAGCTTCCAGAAGGGGCGCCCCTCGGGGGTCTCGTAGATGATGTTGGAGGCGCGGGTGAAGGCGCCGACGTAGCCCGAGGCCGACCAGAGCGCGGCGGCGAGGCCGAAGATGAACGCGAAGCCGGCGGCGCTCTGGTTTTCGACGATCGATTTGATCGGGCCTTCGAAGGTTTCCGCGCCGGATTCGGGGCCGATTTCGGTGATGATTTCGGTCAGCTTGGTGGTCGTCGTCTTGGGATCGCCGAAGATCCCGATCAGGGAGACCATCGCGATCAGCGCCGGGAACAGCGCCAGCAGCCCGTAGTAGGTGAGCGCCGCCGCCCAGTCGCTGAGGTTGTCCTCCTCGAACTCGGTCAGCGTTCGCTTCAGCGTCGGCCAGAGGCCGGTCTTCGCGGTCGACCCCTCGGGCGCGTAGTCGCGCCGCACCGGATCGACGTTCTCGTGCCCGTTCCGCTCGCTCTCCTTGCTCCCCATCGAGCCTTACCTGCCCGCTGGGGGGAGATTCCTAACGGGCTACAGGTCGGGGAGTTGCTGCTCCTCGGAGAGCAGCGGCGCAAAGAGGTCACCCCTGGCCTCGACCCGCTCCAGGACGGCGGCGTGGTCGAAGATGAGCGCCGCGGCATCGTCGGCGGCAAGGGCGGCTTGCAGCTCGTCCCACTCCAGTGGCGTCGAGACCGTCGGCCGCTCCTTCGCCCGCAGCGAGTAAACGCAGACGGTCGTCTTGTGACGGTCGTTCTGGCTCCAGTCGATCAGCACCTTGCCGGGCCGTTTCGCCTTCGACATCTGCGAGACGACGCGATCGGGGAATCTCCGCTCCAGAGTCTCGGCGACGGCCCTCGCCAGCGGCTTGGTCTGCTCGTAGGTGACGTCGCCGTTGAGCGGTACGTAGAGCTGGATGCCCTTCGAGCCCGACGTCTTCGGGTAGCTGTTGAGGCCGAGCTGCTCGAACAGCCCCTGCAGCCAGACGGCGACCTGGGCGCAGTCGAGGACGCCGGCGGGCGCGCCCGGGTCGAGGTCGAAGACAAGCGCCGTCGGCCGCTCGATCGCCGCGGCCCGCGAGAGCGAGGTGTGCAGCTCGATGTCCGCCAGGTTCGCCAGCCAGACCAGGGTCGGCAGATCTTCGACCAAGCAGTAGTCGATCTCGCCCTTGTGGCGCTCGCTGTAGATGCTCGCGGTGCTCACCCACTCGGGGCGGTGGCTGGGGCAGCGCTTCTCGTAGAAGTGCTTGCCCTCGACGCCTTCGGGATAGCGCTTCAGCGTCAGCGGCCGGCCGCGCAGGTGCGGCAGCAGCACCTCGGCGATGCGAGCGTACCAGTCGATCAGCTCGCCCTTGGTGAAGCCGGTCCGCGGGTAGAGCACCTTGTCGAGGTTGGAGAGTTCGAGCTCGCGCCCCTTGACCGTGACCGCGGCTTTCTTGCGCGGCCGTTTGACGGCCCGGGAGGTCAGCGACTCGCCCTCCGGGTCGGTCGCCCGCTCCAGCATGACCTCGCTCGCCGCCTTGTCCTCGCGCAGGCCCTTGTAGGCGGCGTGACGCAGCTGCCCCTCGCCGGTGATCTCGCGGAACTCGATCTCGGCGACCAGACGCGGCTCGACAAACTGGGCGGCTTTCGGCGGCTTCGGACCGGCGGCGAAGGGGCTGGTCGCCCGCCCCAGCGGAGTCAGGCGGGCGGCGAGCGCGGTCAGCTCCGCCGCGCTGAAGCCGGTGCCGACCTTGCCGGCGTACCGCAGCACCTGCCTGCCGCCGTCCTGCTCGAAGTAGCCGACCAGCAACGCACCGAGGTGCTGCTTGCGGCGTCCTTCGCCGGGGGTCCAGCCGCCGACCACGAGCTCCTGGCGGTTGGTGTTTTTCACCTTCAGCCAGGCGCCGGTGCGCTTGCCGGGCGCGTAGACGGAGTCGACCCGCTTCAGCATCACCCCCTCGAGGCCCTGCTCCTTGCTCGCCGCCAGCAGCTCCTTCGCGTGGCCGACCGAGTAGCCCGGCGTCTGCCAGTTCTCTCCGGTCAGCCCGAGCCCCTCGAGCAGCTCGCGGCGGCGGCTGTAGGGCTCGCCGGCGAGGTCGCGGCCGTCCAGGTAGAGGAGGTCGAAGACGACGTAGACGACCGGGTGGGATTTCATCCGCCGCCGCACCACGTTCTCGTCGGTGTTGTGGATGCGCTGCTGCAGGCGCTCGAAGCTGGGCCTGCCGTTCTCGTCGAAGGCGACCAGCTCGCCGTCGAGGACGGCATCGTGGGAGCCGAGCGCGCGGGCGATCCGCCGCACCTCCGGGTACTGGGCGCTGACGTCGTTGAGGTTGCGGGTCTGCAGCTCGACCCGCCCGGGCCGGCAGTAGGCGATCGCCCGCACCCCGTCCCACTTCACCTCGACCGCCCAATCGCCGTCGTCGCGCGGCAGCTTCGCGAGGCGGGCGAGCATCGGCACCACGTTCTCGGGGAAGGGATCGCGCTCGCGGGCGGGCGGGTCGATCCGGTGGATCATCCAGTCCTTCTCGGCTTTGCCCGCCCGGAACAGCGCATAGCGCCCCTGCAGCCGCTCACCGTGGAAGTCGACCATCACTTTCCCGGCCTCCCACTTCTCCAGCTCGTAGGTGCCGCTGTCCCAGATCTTCATCGTCCCAGCGCCGTACTCGCCCTTCGGGATCTCCCCCTCCCACGCCAGGTAGGAGAGCGGGTGGTCCTCGGTATGGACGGCCTTGCGGTTCTCCTCGGGAGTCTCAGGAATGCCGTTGGGGATCGCCCAGGAGGCGGCGACGCCGTCGTGCTCGAGCCGCAGGTCCCAGTGCAGGCGGCGGGCGCTGTGTTCCTGGACCACGAAGCGCGGCGCGCCTTTCTTCTTGCGACGGTCTTTCGAGGAAGGCTTTGCCGGCTCGGCGGTCTTCTCGAAGTCGCGCTTGCGCTCGTACTCGCCGAGGTTGCCGTTGCCGCTTGCGCCCTTCGCTTGCTTCTTCTTCGGTTTCGCAGGCACGCAGAGCCTCTACCCGCGGGCGGGTCGCCGATAGCGGCCAGTTGACGGGCAGCCCTGCTCGATCTCAGCCGCCATCCGCCCATCGTAGGATGGCTGGCCTTGCGCGCGTTCCGGCTCAGTCTCCTCGTCCTCTGCTCGTGCGCGCTCCTGGCCGGTCCGCGCGCGGCCGCCGCGGGACCCCCACACGAACCCTTCTTCCCGCGCGCCGGCAACCGCGGCTACGACGCGAGCTACTACGAAGTGGAACTGGAGTACCACCCCGACCAGCGCGGAGTCGACGGGGAGGTGACCATGTACGCCCTCCCGAGCGAACGCTTGAGCCGCCTTACCCTCGACTTCTTCGGCCCGCCGGTGAAGGCGGTGCTGGTCGACGATGGGAAAGCGCGGTTCCAGCGCCACGGTGGCAAGCTGGTGGTCCTGCCGGGGCTGGCGGTGCCGCCGGGGGAATACTTCACCGTCACCGTTACCTACAGCGGCGTGCCACCGACGATCACGGACGCCGACGGGACCCACGAGGGCTGGTACCCCACCGACGACGGCGTCCTCGCCGTCGGCGAGCCGCAGGGAACCGCCGCCTGGATCCCCTGCGACAACGTCCCGTCCGACAAGGCCAAGTTCAACTTCGCCGTCACCGTGCCGAGCGGGTTGAGGGCGGTTGCCAACGGTCGCAGGCACCAGGTCTCCCGGCGCGGCGGGCGCACCACCTACGACTGGCGAGAAGGCCGGCCGATGAGCCCGTACCTCGCGGTCCTCGACATCGGCCGCGGCAAGATCGAAAGCAGCACAGTCGAGGGCGGCCCCGCCTACACCCTGGTCGACCCCCGCCTGGCGAAGGGCTCCCGGCCGGTGCTGGCCGAGCTGCCGCGGATCGTCCGGTTCGAGAGCAGGCTCTACGGCGGCTATCCCTTCACCTCCGCCGGCTCGATCGTCGATTTCGCCCCGAAGCTGGGCTACGCGCTGGAGACGCAGGGCCGGCCGATCTACCCCTACGTGCCGGACCTGACCACGGTCGTGCACGAGACGGCGCACCAGTGGTTCGGCGACGCGGTGGGATTGAAACGCTGGCCGAACATCTGGCTCAACGAGGGCTTCGCCACCTGGACCGAGTGGTACTACGCCGAGCGCCACGGCCGCCGCAGCGCGCAGGCGATCTTCGACCGTCTCCACCGGGTCCCGGCCTCGAACGAGCGGTTTCTGGGACCCGCCCTCCGGGCACCCGAGCACCCCCGCGCATCTCTTCGGCCCCTCCGTCTACATCCGCGGGGCGATGGCGCTGCAGGCGCTGCGAATGGAGATCGGCACCAAGCCGATGCTTCGGATCCTGCGCCGGTGGGCGGTGACGCACCGCTACGGAAGCGGCGACATCGATGAATTCATCGCGCTCGCGGAGGAAATCGGCGGCCGCAACCTCGACCCGTTCTTCCAGCGCTGGCTCTATCGGAAAGGAAAGCCTTGATCCGCCGAATCCTCGTCGTTTCGCTGGTCCCGCTGCTCGTCTCCGCGGGGACGGCAACCGCCAAGCCAGTGCTACTCCAGCCGCCCGCGCAGGTGCGGGTCGGTGCTGCCCGTGCCGGCGCCTCTGCCGAGGGGCTCCCCTCGATCCTGATCCCGGTCCGCTACCCGATCCAGCTCGCGGGGCAGGTGGTGGAGACCCGCGTCAGCGTGCTCGGAGCCGATGGCGCCGCGGTGCGGACGTGGGACCTGCGCGAACGGCTCTCGGGCGGCAGGGTGCGGCGGCCGGAGCGGCGGCGAGCCTTCACCTTCGTCCACCGGCTGGGGCTGCGGCCCGAGCAGTTCCGCCACCTCGGCCAACGGGTGCGGTTGCGGGTCGCCGCCTTCGGACGCCTCGATCTCGACCGCGACGGCAAGCCGGAGCTGCGCTCCTCCGACGAGGCGACCAGGAGGCTCACGACGGGGGTCGGCGGACGGCCGCTCTGCAGCAGCATCCCGCATCTGCGCGCGCGCCCCCGAATGCGGGTCTCGGTGCCGCTGCCCTCCTGCGACACCATTCTCGAATGGACCGCTGCCGGGGGGAGGACGCGCGGCCACGCCCGGGTGCGCCGGGGACGCCTGATCTACCGCGCACCGAAGCGGTTCCGCGGGCGCGAGGCGGTCGAGCTGGTCGGCAGGCGTCCGGGCGGAGGCGCCGGCGCCTCCGCCCTGCGACGCTTCGCGATCTCCTATGCGCAGGTGACGGTCGGGCCGGCGAGCCCGGAGGTGGTCGTCCGCGCCCTCGGCGACTCGGTCACCGCCGGCTTCGGCTACTACAGCGACGGCAGCCCGATGACGATCGGGCATCTGCTCGAATGCCGGCCCGGCGAGAGGGAGTTCGACGACGCCTGCTCCTCCAACTCGCTCAACACCTCCAGCAAGGGAACCGAGGTCGAATACGCGCCCGACTACGGGCTCGCGAACAACGTCTCCTGGGCCGCCCAGTGGGCGAACGAACACGCGGTAACCGACTACGAGAACCTCGCGATCAGCGGCTCGGAACCCGCCGACTGGGCGCCAGGCGGCGAATTCCACGCCTCCACCGCCGAGGTCGAGTCCGAAGATCCCGACTACCTCCTGATGACGATGGGCGCCAACCCGCTGCTCTCGGAAATGCTGTTCGGGATCGACCAGATGGGCTGCGCGGTCTACTCGCAGATCTTCGGCGGCTACAGCGAGTGCATCGAGCAGGCGTTCGCCGAAGCCCACCTGCGGGCGAACCTGAGGAGCCTCTACACGGACCTCGTCCAGCACACCGACGCGACGATCTACCTGATGCAGTACCACCTCGCGATCCCCTCCACCGCGCTCGCCTACAGCGCCACCCAGATCGCTGAGATGGGAGCGCTGCTGAACGCCGAAATCGAATCGGTCGCGGCTGAAGTCAACCCGCGGCGGCTGCAGGTGGTGGCGCCGCCACACTTCGCGGTCGGCATCGACATCTCGCCGGTCTATCCCTCTCGCTTCTCGTGCTCCAGCCTCGGCTACGCGGTCGACGGCCCGAGCGTGCAGGCGACCCCCACGCAGGACGAGCTCGACGTCCTGCACCCGCTCTCCTTCTGCGAAGGCCCGCCGAGCGGCCCACCCTGGGTGATCAGCGGCGACACCGGCATCCATCCCAGCGCCGCCGGCTATGCCCAGATGGCCTCCCGGGTGCCGCCGCCGGCAGGTTGACCGGGCTGCATGGACAGGCGCTTCCTCGTCGCTCCCGACTCCTTCAAGGGGACCTTCGACGCGGCCGCCGTCGCCGCGGCGGTCGCGGCGGGGATCGAAGCGGCCGGGGGTGCGGCTGACCGCTGTCCGGTCGCCGACGGCGGCGAGGGGACGATGACGGTCCTGCTGGGCGCGCTCGGGGGTGAGCGGCGGGCGGCTTGCGTCCACGATCCGCTGCGGCGGCCGATCGAGGCGTCGTTCGGGATCCTCGGCGACGGCGAGACCGCGATCGTCGAGGCGGCGCAGGCCTCGGGCCTGCCGCTGCTGGCCCGCGAGGAGCGCGACCCGGAGCGGACGGACACCTTCGGCACCGGCGAGCTGATCGCCGCGGCTTTCGAATCCGGAGCGAAGCGAGTCCTCCTCGCCGCGGGTGGCAGCGCCACCACCGACGGCGGCCGCGGCGCGATCGAAGCGCTCCGCCAAAGCGAGGCGGCGTCCATCCTTCATCCCTCGGATGGGGTCCAAAGGACGGACGCCTCCACGCGAGAGCATTCGATCGAGGTTCTCTGCGACGCGCGGACGCCCTTCGAGGACGCGGCGCGAGTCTTCGCGCCGCAGAAGGGCGCGAGTCCAGGGGCCGTGGCGCGGCTGAGCAAGCGCTTGAACGAATACGCCGCCGAGCTGCCGCGCGATCCCCGCGGCCTCCCGATGAGCGGCTGCGCCGGCGGCCTCTCCGGCGGTCTCTGGGCCCACGGCGCCACCCTCCGCGCCGGCGCGGAGTTCGTCCTCGACGCCCTCGACTTCGACTCCCGCCTCGCCCGCGCCGACGCCGTCGTCTCCGGCGAGGGCCGCTTCGACTCCCAGAGCCTCGAAGGGAAGATCGTCGGCGCCATCGCCGCCCGTTGCGCCGCAGCCGGCACGCCCCTGCACCTGGTCGTCGGCCAAACCGACCTCGATGAACCCCGCCTGACCCGGATTTCTTCGGTCCGAGCGGCAAGCAGCCTCGACGAAGTCACGGCAGCGGGGGGAGAGTTGGCGCGGCTGGGCTCTTGACGAAGCATGGCGGTACAGCCATACGAAACGAAGCGACAACATCTAGCGCTAATATCAGGCGCTATGCCTTCCGACACCGCCACGATCCGCGTTCCCCGGGGAACTCGCGACAGCCTCGCGGCGCGGGCCCGCGACCGCGGGGTCTCCCTCTCTGCCCTTCTCACCGAACTGGCAGAGGAGGCCGAGCGGGCCGACGCCTACCGGTCTGAGCGCGAAGCGACTCTGAAAGATCTGGAGAGTCCAGAGGCTCTGGCTGAGTACCGGCTGTGGGAGGGCACCCTCGAAGATGGAATCGACTAGCCCACGCCGTGGCGAGATCTGGCTGACGGCGTTTGGTGCCGGCCGCCGCGGGGAGCCAGTAAAGCACCGTCCCGCCGTCGTCCTATCTGCCGATGAGATCCTGGTCGGGGGGCGTGACGAGTTGATCGTTGTCGTTCCCTTCTCGAGTTCGGTCACCCCGTCGGTCCTCCGACCCCCGATCGATCCGAGTACCGGTATCGATAGGTCCAGTGCCGCGATCTGCCGTGGCATCCGAGGGGTTGCCCGTTCCCGCTTGCTCGAGCACCTCGGCGCGATCGACGCCGAAAAGATGGCGGAGATAGAGCGCGCCCTGGCCCTCGTCCTGGCGACCGCCTGACGTTCAGGCCGCCGGCAGGGCGGCGCCCACCATCGCCGCGGCGTAGGCGAGCAGCACCCGCTCGGCCTCGGCGCTGTCGATCGAGGGGTGGCCGAGGACGACCTGGAGGCCGAGGCCGTCCTCGAGGGCGACGAGGCCGCGGGCGGCGAGGTCGAGTGGTTCGGCGAGGTCGAACTGGCCCGCTGCCGCCCCGGCCGCGAGCACCGCTTCGTAGAGGGCCGCCTGGCGGTCGAAGTAGGCGGTGCTGAGAGCGGCGAAGGCGGTGCTGGCGCCGGTCAGGGCGTCGAGCTCGTAGAGCAGGCGGCTCTCGTCGTCGTCGGGACCGGTGGGCACGCCGAGCCGGATCGCCAGGCGCAGCTGCTCGAGCGGGTCCGCGAGCTCTCGCACGGCGCGGGCGCGGGTCTCGGCGAAGCGGTCGGTGGCGGCGCGCGAGACCTCCAGGAGGAGGTCCTCGATCTCGGGGTAGTAGTAGAGGACCGTGCTCGGCGACATCCCCGCCCGCTCGGCGATGTCTTTGACCCGCAGGCCAATGGCTCCCCGCTGGAGCAGGACGTCCCTCGCGGCATCAGCCAGCTGCGCCCGCCGCTCCCTCTGGTTCTTCCGCCGCATGATCGAAGCCTATTGGAGCAACGGGCGGTTTCGCCTTGACTGGAGCTTAATCGGCGGTAGCGTAACTTCAAACTGCATTTGAAGAAAGAGAGATCGCAGATGACCCGCCGCACCCTCGTCGCAACCTGCCTCGCCCTCGCCCTCGTCGCGACCGCCGGCGGCTGCGGCGGCGGCTCGGGCATCGAAGGCGCGGGCGAGACGCAGGGGACCGAAGTGGACGCCTCCGGCCCGGTCGAAGGCAAGTTGACGATCTCCCAGTGGCCGCTCTACATCGACCCCGGCAAGCACGGGACGCTGGCCGAGTTCGAAAAGGCGACCGGGGTCGATGTCCAGTGGGTGGAAGACATCAACGACAACGCCGAGTACCTCGGCAAGATGCAGCCGCTGCTGGCGAAGGGGGAATCCGGCGGCCGCAGCCAGATCACCGTCAGCGACTGGCTGGCGAAGAAGATGTACGACCTCGGCTACGTCGAGAAGCTCGACTACTCGCGGCTGCCGAACGTGAAGGCGAACTTGATCCCGGCGCTGCGCCATCCCGAAGCCGACCCGCGCCGCGAATTCACCGTCCCCTGGCAGGCCGGGATGACCGGCCTGATCGTCCGAACCGATCTCGCCCCGAACGTTGATCCGTCTGCGACCTCTTCGACCCGAGGTACAAGGGCAAGATCGACGTGCTGAGCGAAATGCGCGACACCGTGCCGATGACGCTGAAGTGCATGGGGATCGACCCCGAAGGCGCGACCCGCGCGCAGTGGATGGAAGCGGTGGAGAAGATCAAGGGCGCCGCCGAATCCGGGCAGATTCGCCGCTTCACCGGCAACGACTACATCAACGACCTGGTCCGCGGCGACGTCGACTTCGTCCTCGGCTGGTCGGGCGACGCGGTGCAGCTGCAGAAGGACAACCCGAACATCGAGTTCGTGATGCCAAAGGAGGGCTGCATGCTCTGGGCGACCAGCATGGAGATCCCCGTCGGCGCTCCCAACCCGGCGGCGGCTGAGGCGTTCATGAACTTCGTCTACGACCCGAAGGTGCAGGCCGACATCGCCGAGTACGTCAACTACGTGACGCCGGTCGCGGGCGTGAAGCAGATCCTCGCCAAGCGCGACCCGGCCCTGGCGAAGAACCAGCTGATCTTCCCCAGCCAGAGCTACACGAAGAACTGTTCCTTCGAACCGGCCCTCGCCGGCAAGCTCGGCGAAGAAGTCAACGAGGCGTTCCAGGCCGTGCTGGTTGGCTGATGCGGACGCTCTCGATCGCGGCGCTGCAGACCGTTCCGGTCTTCCGCGACCCCGCGGCGACGCTGGAGCTGCTGCGCGCGCGGGTGCTGGGGACGAAGGCGGTGGTCCCGGACGTCGATCTGCTGCTGCTCCCCGAGCTGCACCTCTCGGCCCAGCCGCGCCTGCTCGACGAGCAGGCGCGCTACCCCGACGAGGTCGCCGTCGAGCTGCCGGGGCCCTTGAGCGAGGCGCTGGGCGAGCTGGCCGCCGAGGCCGGCGTCTGGCTGGTGCCGGGAACGGTCTTCGAGCGGGCCGGCGACGGCCGCATCCACAACACGGCGCTCGCCTTCTCGCCGGCGGGGGAGCTGGCCGCCCGCTACCGCAAGGTCTTCCCCTGGCAGCCGCACGAGGAGTGCGCGCCCGGCGACGGGTTCGTCACCTTCGACGTCCCGGGTATCGCCCGCGTCGGGCTGGCGATCTGTTACGACGGCAACTTCCCCGAGGCCTTCCGCCAGCTCGCCTGGATGGGCGCCGAGATCGTCCTGCAGCCGACGCTGACGACGACCAGCGACCGCGAAGCCGAGCTGGTCCTCGCCCGCGCCAACGCTATCGCCAACCAGCTCTACGTCGTCAACCTCAACGCCGCCTCCCCGGCCGGCCTCGGCCGCAGCCTCGTCGTCGACCCGGAGGGCCTGGTGCGGCGGCAGGCGGGCGAGGGCGAGGAGCTGGTCACCGATGTCATCGACGTCGATGCGGTCGCCCGCGTCCGCGAGCACGGCACCGCCGGGGTCTCGCGGATCTGGGATCAGGCGAAGCGCCTGATCCCCGGACTCGAGTTGCCGATGTACGCTCGCCCCGAGTGAGGGTCCTCGCGATCGTCCACCAGCGCGACGCCGGCCCCGGCGTCTTCGCCGAGGCGATCGAGGCTGCCGGCGCCGAGCTCGACGAATGGACGCTGGCAGAGCAGCCGAGGCCGCCCGCCGACCCCTTCGGCTACGACGCCGTCTTCGTCCTCGGCGGCGCGATGAACGCCGACGAAGGCGACCGGCACGGCTGGATCGCCGAGGAGGAGGCGCTGCTGCGCGAGCTGCTCTGCCGTGAGGTGCCGCTGCTGGGGCTCTGCCTCGGCGCTCAGTTGCTCGCCGCCGCCGCTGGCGCGCAGCCGCGCCGCGCCGCCCGCCCCGAGATCGGCTGGTGCCGGGTGAACGTCACCGCTGCGGGAGAGGACGACCCGCTGCTCGGCCCGCTGGCGCCGGGGTTCGAGGTGTTCCAGTGGCACAGCTACGAGTTCCCGCTTCCTCCCGGCGCGCTCCCCCTCGCGCGGAGCGAGGTCTGCCTGCAGGCCTGCCGCCTCGGCGAGCGCGCCTGGGCGATCCAGTTCCACCCCGAGGTCAGCCGCACCGACGCGCTGCACTGGATCGAGGACTACGAGGCCGACCCCGACGCGGTGCGAATCGGGGTGGATCCCGCGGTGCTGGGGCCGGAGACGGCGCAGAAGATCGAAGACTTCAACGAGCAGGGGCGGGCGCTGTGCGGCCGCTGGCTGAAGACGGTCTCCTAGCTTCCATCTGCCGGTTCGATCTGCCGCAGGATGAGGCGATCGAAGAGCGGCACGGCAAGCGAGTACTTCCCGAAGCGGCAGACGAGCCCCGCTCCGCGTAGCCCGACCAGCGTCTGGTTGACGTGGCTGCCGGTGAAGGGCTTGTCCACTTGCTTCGAAGCCCGCGCCGTCTCTTGGACAGTGAACTCCTCGTCGGGCTTCCCCAAGGTGGCGATCGCCCACAGCAGGCCGTTGCCGATCCGTCGCCGGCGCCCAGCGGGCGGCGAAGAAGTCGGAGTCGAGCTTCATCGTGATCCCGTCCATGGGAACCGGGTACGGGGCCGAAGCCTCCTGTCTCTGCAACTGAAGGAAGGAGTCGTACACCTCTCGGCAGATGAACTGGATGAATCGGCTTCAGGATCGCTTCACGGCTGGCCCCGTGCCGAGCTTGTCCAGCAAGATCACGCGGAACATCCGCTCGCTGAAGGTCCTCGCCTCGACCAGCTTCGGAAAGAGGGTCGGGAGTCCGGTCAGCGCCAGCATGAAGGGGATCCCTTTAATCCACCTGGATCGGCGTCAGGTAGGCCGCGGAGAGGCCGCCGTCGACGAGGAAGGCGCTCGCGGTGACGAAGCTCGAGTCGTCGCCGGCGAGGAAGAGGGCGGCCTTGGCGATCTCCTCCGGTTCGCCGAAGCGGCCCATCGGGATGTGGACGAGGCGCTTCGCGGCGCGCTCCGGGTCCTTGGCGAAGAGCTCCTTCAGCAGCGGCGTGTTGACGGGGCCGGGGCAGAGAGCGTTGACGCGGACGCCGCGGGCGGCGAACTCGACGCCCAGCTCACGGGAGAGGGAGAGGACGGCGCCCTTGGAGGCGGTGTAGGAGCTCTGCGAGACGGCGGCGCCCATCACCGCGACGAAGGAGGCGACGTTGACCACCGAGCCGCCGCCCGCCTCAAGCAGGTGGGGGATGCCGTGCTTGCAGCAGAGGAAGACGCTGCGCAGGTTGACGTCCTGGACCCGCTGCCAGGACTCGAGGCTGGTCTCCAGCACCGAGCCGTCGTCGGTGGGGTTGATGCCGGCGTTGTTCATCAGCACGTCGATGCGGCCGAACCGCTCGCGCGCCTCGGCCAGGGCTCCGCGGACCTGCTCCTCGTCGGCGACGTCGGCGGCGATCGTCAGCGCCCCGACCGCCTGCCCGGCGTCGAGGTCGATGCCGACGACCTTCCCCCCCTCGGCGGCGAAGAGGCGCGCCGAGGAGGCGCCGATCCCGCTGGCGCTGCCGGTGACGATGCACACCTTCCCCTCCAGTCGTCCGGACATGGCCTCAACCCTCCGCGATCGCGTAGTAGACGTTCTTCACCTCGGTGTAGTGGTCCAGCGCGTCGGGACCGAGCTCCCTTCCCACCCCCGACTGCTTGAAGCCACCGAAGGGAGTCGAGACCCGCACCGAGGTGTTGGAGTTGATCGAGATCGTCCCGGTCTCGATTGCCCGCGCGACCCGCAGGGCCCGCGCCCCGTTCCGCGTCCAGACCGAGCCGGAGAGGCCGTAGATGGTCTCGTTGGCAAGCCGCACCGCCTCCTCCTCGTCGGCGAAGGGGATGACGCAGGCGACCGGGCCGAAGATCTCCTCGGCGGCGGCGCGATCCTGGTTGGAGACCGGCGCCAGCACGGTCGGCGGGAACCAGTAGCCGGGGCCTTTGGGGGCGCTGCCGCGGATCGCCACCGGCGCGTCCTCCGGGACGTAGGAGGCGACGGTCTCGCGCTGGCCTGCCGAGATCAGCGGCCCCATCTGGGTTGACTCCGCCAGCGGGTCGCCGACCGCGATCCCCTCCACCGCCGGCCGCAGCGCCGCGAGGAAGTCCTCGAGGGCCGAGCGCTCGACCAGGATCCGCGAGCGCGCGCAGCAGTCCTGGCCGGCGTTGCCGAAGACCGCCGGCGGTGCCGCGGCGGCGGCCTCCTCGAGGTCAGCGTCGGCGAAGACGAGGTTGGCCGACTTGCCGCCGAGCTCCAGCGTCACCCGCTTGATCGTCTGCGCGGCGCCGGCGGCGATCCCGCGGCCGACCTCGGTCGAGCCGGTGAAGGCGATCTTGGCGACGTCAGGGTGCTCGACCAGGCGCCGGCCGCAGACGCTGCCCGGCCCCGGCACCACGTTCAGCACCCCCTCCGGCAGCCCTGCCTCGAGCGCGATCCTCTCCAGCTCGATCGCGGTCAGCGGCGTCAGCTCCGCCGGCTTCAGCACGACGCAGTTGCCGGCGGCGAGCGCCGGAGCGACCTTCCAGGAGGCGATCGTCAGCGGGAAGTTCCAGGGGACGATCAGGCCGACCACGCCGAGCGGCTCACGGAAGGTCATGTCGACGCCACCCGCGACCGGGATCGTCTGCCCCAGCAGCCGCTCCGGCCCGCCCGCGTAGTAGCGGTAGGTCTCGACCACCATCTCCATCTCGCCACGGGCGTCGCCGATCGGCTTGCCGGCGTTGCGCGCCTCCAGCCGCGCCAGCTCCTCGTGCCGCGCCCCCAGCGCGTCGGCGAGGTCGCGCAGCAGCTTCGCCCGGTCCGCCGGCGCCACCGCCCGCCAGGCCGGAAACGCCGCCTTCGCCCGCGCCACCGCCGCATCGACCTCCTCGACCCCGGCCCGCGGAACCTCCGCCATCACCCGCTCGGTAGCCGGCTCGATCACCTCGATGACGCTCACTTGTGGTTCCTTTCGCCCGATGTAGGTGCAAAAGGAACCACGCGATCGTCGGAGCCCTTGCTGCGGCTTCGTGCGGCGTCGACCAGCGCGGCTATCACCTTGCTGTGCTCGTCCTCCTCGGGGTGCCAGATGACGCCGAGGGCGAAGCGCTTGCCGGGGAGCTCGATCGCCTCGACGAGTTCGTCGTCGAGGGACCAGCCGCTCACCTTCAGCCCTTCGCCGAGCTCGTCCACCCCCTGGTGATGGTGGGACCAGACGACGAAGCTCCCAAGGCCGGCGGCGGTGCAGGCGAGGGAGTCGGGGTCGAGTCGGATGTGATGCTTGCTGAAGGTGCCGGCGACGGTGCGGTGTGCCTCGCTGCCGCCCACGTCCGGCAGGTGCTGGACCAGCGTCCCTCCCAGCGCCACGTTCAGCAGCTGCATCCCGCGGCAGATCCCCAGCACCGGCATGTCGCGCTCCAGCGCCCGCCGCGCCAGCGCCAGCTCGAAGCGGTCGCGGTCGGGCCAGGTGCCCTTCGTCTCCGGGTGCGACTCGGCGCCGTAGTTGGCGGGATCGACGTCGGCGCCGCCGGCGAGGATCAGCGCGTCGATCCGTTCGAGCAGGATGTCCGGGTCCTCCACCGCGGCCTCGTCGGGCGGCAGCTCGATCGCGATCCCGCCTGCCTTCTGCACGCAGCGGACGTAGCTGCGGGGAACCAGCGTCACCTCGTAGCTTTCCCAGACCCCCCAGGAGACCCGCTCGACGGCGGCGCAGATGCCGATCGCCGGCGGCTCGCTGTTCCTTTCGTCCGCTGTGCCGCCGTAAGGAACAGCTGAACGCGGGTCAGCGTCTCCGCTCACAGCCGCTCGAAGCCCCGGTAGCGCTCCCAGTCGGTGACGGCCGCCTCGAAGGCCTCGATCTCGACGTTCGCCCGGTTGAGGTAGTGCCCGACGACGTCGGTGCCGAAGGCCGCGGCCGCCACCTTGCTCGCGGCGAAGGCGTCCCGCGCGTCGTAGATGTTCGACGGCACCCGCGGCTTGTCGGACTCGTACGCGTTGCCCTCGAAGACCGGCTCCAGTGGCAGCTCCTCGTCGATCCCGTGCAGGCCGGCGGCGATCATCGCGCTCAGCGCCAGGTAGGGATTGACGTCGGCGCCCGGCAGCCGGTTCTCGACCCGCAGCCCCTCACCGTCCCCGACCACCCGCAGCGAGCAGGTGCGGTTGTCGCGCCCCCAGGCAATCGCGGTCGGCGCGAACGAGCCATTGGCGAAGCGCTTGTAGGAGTTGACGTGCGGCGCGTAGAGCAGGGTCAGCTCCTCCATGCAGGCGAGCTGGCCGGCGACGAAGCGCTCGAACAGCGCCTGGTCGGCGGCGAAGGCGTTCGACCCGTCCTCCTTCGCCAGCGAGCAGTGGATGTGGCACGAGTTGCCCTCGCGCTCGTTGAACTTCGCCATGAAGGTGATCGAGTGCCCCTCCTGCGCGGCGATCTCCTTGGCGCCGTTCTTGTAGATCGCGTGGTTGTCGGCGCTGCGCAGGGCGCTGTCGTAGCGGAAGTTGATCTCATGCTGGCCGAGGTTGCACTCGCCCTTGGAGTTCTCCACCGCCATCCCCGCCCCGGCCATCTCGTTGCGGATCCGCCGAATCAGCGGCTCCACCCGCGCCGTCCCCAGCAGCGAGTAGTCGATGTTGTAGAGGTTGGCCGGCTCGAGGTCGTGGAAGCCCCTCTTCCAAGCCTCCTCGTAGGTGTTGCGGAAGACGATGAACTCGAGCTCGGTGGCGGCGTTGGCGCTCATCCCCCGCTCCGCCAGCCGCGTCAGCTGGCGGCGCAGGATCTGCCGCGGCGAGGCGGCGACTTCGCGCCCGTCGTGCCAGCGCAGGTCGGCCATCACCATCGCCGTCGCCGGCAGCCACGGCACCATCCGCAGGGTCTCGAGGTCGGGCGCCATCTCGAAGTCCCCGTAGCCGGTGTCCCAGGAGGACATCGCGTAGCCGCCCACGGTTTCCATCTCGACGTCGACCGCCAGCAGGTAGTTGCAGCCCTCCGCCCCGTGCTCGAGCACGTCGTCGAGGAAGTGCGTCGCGGTCAGCCTCTTCCCCTGCAGGCGGCCCTCCATGTCGGCGATCGCGAGCAGCACGGTGTCGACCGCGCCGTCCGCGACCGCCTGCCTCAGCTCCTCGACGGTCATGCGGGAAACGTTACGCGGCGATCGTCTTTGACAGGCCGATCACGGCCGGGCGGGACCGACTTCGGGCTCGGGCCCGATCGCTTCCTCGATCTCGATCTCGCGGACTTGCCCGGTGAAATGCTTGCGAGCGGTGACCATCCACCCGATCCAGGCCAGCAGGATCACCACTCCGACGGTCAGCGGCGCGTAGTTGAACGACTCCCAGCTGAATTCGTCGTTCCACGGCACCGCGGCGGGGGTGAAGGGGAGGCAGAAGATGATCGTGATCAGACCCACCCAGAAGGTGGCGAAGATGTTCATCCACCTGTACTTGCGGCCGTTGGTCCAGGGGCCGGACTGGAAGTCGTCGCCTTTGCGCCAGCGCAGGAAGATCGGGATCACGTAGGCGATGTAGAGGCCGATGACGGTGATCGAGACCACCGCGAAGAAAGCGAACGGCACGTTTTCGCCGTTCCCCTTCAGCGCCGGCAGGGTGATGATCAGCGCCGCCGTGGCCATCGCCAGCACCGCGTAGATCGGCACCCGCTCCTCGTTGACCCGCGAAATCCAGCCGGAGGCCCGGTGCCCGAAGCCTTTGTCCCGCGAGAAGGCGTAACACATGCGCGAGGCGCTGGTCAGGCAGGCGGCGCCGCAGAAGAGCTGGCCGACGACGGAGATGATCAGGACGAACTTGCCCCAGCCGCTGCCCAGCGCTTCCGTCAAAAGCGTCGGGGCGAAGCCGGCGGCTTCGTTGGCGCCGTCCACATTGGTGACCGCGAAGGTGATCGCCAGCAGCACGATCCAGCCGATCACCGCCGAGTAGAAGATCGACCTCCACACTCCCTTCGCCGCGCTTTCGGAGGCGCCATGAGTCTCCTCGGAAATATGGGCGGAGGCGTCGAAACCGGTGATCGTGTACTGGGTCAGCAGGAAGCCGAGCGGCAGCACGTAGAACCAGTACATGCCTTCGCTGAACCCGCTCTGGTTGATCCGGTGGCCGAAGACGAAGCTGAAGCTCTGGTGGCCGTCGGGGACGATGATCAAGACGAGGACGATCGCGGCGACGCCGATCACGTGCCACCAGACCGAGACGCTGTTGACCAGCGAGAGCATGTGGGTTCGCCGGATGTTCACCGCGGTGTGGAGGAGCAGGATCAACGCGAAGAGGAGGAAGACCTCGCTGAGAATGTGGGCTTCGTCGCCGAAGTTGACTCCGAGCAGGTTCACTTCGTAGAGGCCGAGGACGACGTTGAGGAAGGTCGCGCAGGCGTAGTCGACGGAAGCGACCACGGCGACCAGGCCGATCAGGTTGAACCAGCCGGTGAACCAGGCCCAGACGGGGCCGCCGAGGCGGCCGGACCACCAGTAGATCCCACCGGCGGTCGGGTAAGCGGAGACCAGCTCCGACATGCAGAAGCCGATGATCAGGATCGGGATCGAGATCAGCGGCCAGCCGATCGAGATCGCGATCGGCCCGCCGTTGTTCCATGCCTGGCCGTAGGTAGTGAAGCAGCCGGCGAGGATCGAGATGATCGTGAACGAGATCGCGAAGTTGGAGAACCCGCTCCAAGCTCGGTTCAGGGTCTGTTTGTAACCCAGTTCCGCGAGCCTCTGTTCGTCGCGGCTCGGTGAGGAAACGCTGCTCTCCATCAACCTCTCCCTTCCTTGAGCTTCCCGGGCTCTCGTGAGATAAAAGGTTTGTCGACCCGACCTAATGGTCGAGGCGAGCCTAGATCGTCCGCTTGACCCCTGTCAATGGGCAGGTGCAGAATCTTCTACCCGCCGCGATGGCATCCCTCACAGACACCCTCGGACAGATCGCCGCCCGCCTCGGCGACCCCGAAGGCCAGCCGGTTCCGCTGGAGGGCGGGATCACCAACCGCAACTACCTGGTGCGGTTCGCGGGCGAGGACATGGTGGTGCGGCTGCCGGGCAAGGACACCGAGCTGCTGGGAATTGACCGGAGCGCCGAGCGGGCGGCGGGCGAACTGGCTGCGCGAGCCGGGGTTGGGCCGGAAGTGGTGGCGATGCTCGACGATCCGCCCTGCCTGGTCACCCGCTTCCTCGTCGGCGAGCCGATGGCGGCCGAGGAGCTGCGCGAGCGAGGGACGAGGGCGGAAGTGGCGGCGGCGCTGCGCGCCCTGCACGGCTGCGAGGAACGGCTGCCGGCGAGCTTCTCCGGCTTCCGCGCGGTCGAGGCCTACGCGGCGCGGATGGCCGACCGCGGCGCCACTGTCCCCTCCTCCTATGAGTGGGCTACGGCGGCGGCGATGAGGATCGAGGCTGTCCTGGTCGGCCCCGAGCATGACCCGGTCCCCTGCCACAACGACCTCCTCGCGGCAAACTTCATCCGCACCCGGCGGGGAATCAGGATCGTCGACTGGGAGTACGCGGGGATGGGCGACCGCTACTTCGACCTCGGCAACTTCGCCGTCAACAACGAGCTCGACCAGGCGGGCGAGGCGGCGCTGCTCGCCGCCTACTTCGAAGCCGAAGCCAGCGACAGGCGGCTGGCGTCGCTGCAGCTGATGCGCTTCATGTCCGACTTCCGGGAGGCGATGTGGGGGGCCGTGCAGAGCACCATCTCCGACCTCGACTTCGACTTCGTCGCCTACTGCGAGGAGCACTTCGCGCGGATGCGCGATTCCGTCGGCGCGGGGCGGCTCGAGCGTCTCCTGGAGGAAGCGGCGGATGCCTCGAGCTGAGCTGCCCGACCGCGCCCGCTGCGTGATCGTCGGGGGCGGCGTCGGCGGCGCCTCGCTCGCCTACCACCTGGCGAAGCTGGGCTGGGAAGACGTCGTCCTGCTGGAGCGCTCCCAGCTGACCTCCGGCTCGACCTTCCACAGCGCCGGCCTGGTCGGGCAGTTGCGCGGCTCGGTCTCGCTGACGAAGATGATGATGCACTCGGTCGAGCTCTACCGGCGCCTCGGAGACGAGGCCGAGTTCGACCCCGGTTGGGTCGAGTGCGGCGGCATCCGCCTCGCCTCCAGCGAGGAGCGGATGGAGGAGCTGCGCCGCCAGGCGGGCTGGGCGAAGACCTTCGGCCTGCCGCTGGAGCTGATCTCAGCCGAGGAGGCACAGGAACTGTTCCCGCTTATGTCAACCGAGGGCGTGGTCGGGGCGGCGTGGCTGCCGACCGACGGCTACATCGACCCGGCGCAGCTGACCTATGCGCTCGCCGCCGGCGCTCGCCAGGGCGGCTGCCGGATCTTCACCAACACCAGGGTGACCGGGATCGAGGTGCGCCGCGGGCGCGTCCGCGGCGTGCGGACGGACAAGGGCGACGTCGAGGCCGAGGTCGTGGTCGACGCCGGCGGTATGTACGCGGCCGAGATCGCCCGCCTGGCCGGCGTCCGCGTTCCCGTGATCCCGATGTCCCACCAGTACCTCGTCACCCAGCCGCTGGACGCGGTCCGCGAAGCGCGCCAAACCCAAAAGGTCCGCCGGACCTTTGCCTCGCATAGCGGTGAAAAGGACCGGCACACCCGCGGGCATCTGCCCACCTTGCGCGATCCTGACCTGCTCGTCTACTTCCGCGAGGACGGCGACGGGCTGGTGATGGGCGGTTACGAGCGCCGCAGCGCGCCGGCCTTCCTGCCGGGAGGTCCGAGCCGGGTCGAGGCGATTCCGGCCGACTTCAACGGCCGCCTGCTGGAAGAGGACTGGGAGCGCTTCGAGGAGATCACCGAGAACTCGAAGCGACGGGTGCCGGCGATGGAGCAGATCACCGTCACCAAACTGATCAACGGCCCGGAGGCGTTCACCCCCGACAACGAGTTCTGCCTCGGCGAGAGCGAGGTCGGCGGCTTCTTCGTCTGCGCCGGCTTCTGCGCCCACGGTCTCGCCGGTGCGGGAGGGATCGGCAAGGTCGTCGCCGAGTGGATCGCCGAGTGGGGACCGAGCCTCGACCTCTGGCACATGGACATCCGCCGCCTCGGCCCTCAGTACCGCTCCCCCGCCTACACCCACGCGCGGATCAGGGAGACCTACGAGACCTACTACGACATCCGCTACCCACACCACGAGCGGCAGGCGGGGCGGCCGCTGCGGGTCTCGCCGGCCAACGCCTGGCACCGCGAGCACGACGCCGCCTTCGGCGAGAAATCCGGCTGGGAGCGGGTCAACTGGTACGAGACCAACGCCGCGGCCGGGGACGAGTCGCTGCGCCCGCGCGGCTGGGCCGGGCGGCATTGGTCGCCGGCGATCGGCGCTGAGCACCGCGCCGCCCGCGAGGCGGTTGCCCTCTTCGACGAGTCCTCCTTCGCCAAGCTGGAGATCGAGGGACCGGGGGCGGAGTCCTTCCTCGAAGTCCTCTGCGACAACCGCGTCGGCCGCGGCGTCAGCCAGATCACCTACACGCAGATGCTCAACGGCCGCGGCGGGATCGAGTGCGACTTCACCGTCGCCCGCCTGGCCGAGGAGCGCTTCTCGATCGTCACCGGCACCGCCTTCGGCAACCACGACCGCGAGTGGATGCGCCGCCACCTGCCCGACGACGGCGACGTTCGCATCCACGACGTCACCTCGCAGTGGGCCTGCTTCGGCATCTGGGGACCGCGGGCGCGCGAGGCGCTGGCGACGCTGACCCCCCAGGACCTCGGCAACGAGGCCTTTCCGTACATGTCCGCGCGGGAGACGACGGTCGGCGACGTGCCGGCGCGGATGTTGCGGGTGACCTACGTCGGCGAGCTCGGCTGGGAGATCTACTGCCCGACCGAGTACGGGCTGGGGCTTTGGCGGGCGCTCTGGGAGGCGGGGCAGCCGCATGGGATCGTCGCCGGCGGCTACCGGACGATCGACAGCCTCCGGCTGGAGAAGGGCTACCGGGTGTGGGGCGCCGACATCACGCCGGACGAGACCCCTTACGAGGGTGGGGTCGGATTCTGCGTGAAGCTGGACAAGGGCGTCGACTTCAGCGGCCGCGAGGCGCTGGGAGCAGCGAAGGAACAGGGCCCGCGGACGCTGCTGCGCTGCCTGACCCTGGAGGACTCACGCTCGGTCGCGCTCGGCAACGAGCCGGTGCGGATCGGCGGCGAGATCGGCGGGCGGGTGACCACCGGCGGCTACGGCTACACGGTTGGGAGCTCGATCGCCTACGCCCACCTGCCGCCCGACAGAGCCGAGCCCGGAACCGCCGTCGAGGTAGAGATCTTCGGCCGCTGGGTCGGGGGCCAGGTTGCCGCCGAGCCGCTTTTCGACCCTCGAGGGGAGCGGGTGCGCGGCTAGGGTGGAGCGCGTCCGCCAAGGTGGATGTCGACCGGGGAGCGCGGCAGCCGCCCAAGCGGAGGGCGATTGGGGGAAGGCGGAGCACACGTCCAGGCGGAGGTCGATCCCGGGGCGAGCTCGGCGCCCGCTCAGACGGAGGTCGATCCGAGCCGCAGCGGCGCCGGCAGCAGGCCGGCGAGGATGTGCTCGGTGGCCTCGCTGTGTTCGCGCATCTGCCGCACCGCCTGCCCCCCGTCGCCCTTGCGCAGGGCCTTGAGCAGCCGCGCGTGCTGCTCGTTGGAGCTGCTGAGCACCTCCGGCGGGTGGGCGATCAGCGCGATCAGGTCGCTCATCTGGGCCTGGACGTCGGTCATCGCGCTCAGCAGCCGCGGCGAGTGGGCGGCCTCGGCGATCGCGAGATGGAAGCGGATGTCGGTGCGCCGGAACTCGCCGAAGTCGTCGAGCTCGCCGCCCATCTTCTCAACCAGCTCCCCAAGCCGGTCGAACTGCTCCTCTTCACCCCGTTCTGCCGCGAGCAGCACCGCCCCGGTCTCGATCGCGACCCTGTAGTCGAGGGCCGCCCAGGCGCCCTGGTCGAGCGGCTCGTCGCCCTGCTCCGTGAGCGGCGGCTGCTCGGCGACGAAGGTGCCGCCGGTGCGTCCGCGCTGCGAGACCAGGTGCCCGCTCTGCACCAGCGCCGTCAGCGCCTGGCGCAGCGTCGAGCGCGAGATCCGCAGCCGCTGCGCCAGCTCCCGCTCCGGCGGCAGCTTGCTGCCGGGCAGCAACAGCCCCGAGCGGATTGCGCTCCCGAGCCGCTCGACCGTCTCCTCGAACGTGCTCGCCGGGCGCACCGGCATAAACACGGCTTCGAGCGCCGCGTCCCTCTCCATAGAGACGAACGGTATCGCCAATTTGACCGTGCCGCTACGAATCGAGGTGCCGGCGCCGATTTGACCGTTCCGCTACGAATCGAGGTAGCGCTCGAGCGCCTCGCGGGCAAGGCTGCTGAGCGAGCGGCCCTCTTTGTCGGCGCGTTTCCAGGCAGCTTTGAAGAGCTCGGGCGAGGCGCGGAAGCTGACCCGGGGCGATTGGCCTGCCCTGCCGAGCGAAGGGCGGCCGACGTAGCGACGCTCGAGCTCGGATGGATCGGGCGGATTCTTCTCGAATTCCTCGGCCCACTGTTCGGCGAGCTCCTCCGTGATCACCGTCCCCGAGCGGGTCACCCCGAGCGCTTCTTCGTCTGCCGCTTTCGTCCTTCTCACTTTCGCCATTCTTTCGCCTCCTCATAGAGCGCCAGGAATCGGCGCCTGAGGTCCATCGCGTGGATCACGGTGAATTCCTCTTCCTCGTTTTCGGCGGCCAATACCTCGAGCGCAACTCCCTCGAGGTCGTCCCCGAGGAACAGCGTGTGTTTGTCGGGGCCATGCCGGCTTTCGCTGCACCGACGCTCGATGATCTGGAACCCGCACTGCTCGATGACGTAAAGCGACCGCTCCCTGGCGATGCGGTGTTTCGTCGCCGAGCGAGCGAAGCGGACGATCGGTTCTTCTGGCCAAACATTCTGTCTGACACCATAGCGTCGCTCCAGCTCCTCGCGCAGGATCCGCCGGAGCAGCCAGGGCGGGTTGACCTCCTCGTAGCGCTCTTTGCCGGCGTAGATGAAGGCCCGCCCTTCCGTGTCCAGGTGGAGGTAGTCCCGCGTCCAGTAGTGCTTGTAGGCCTGCAGCCTCGTTCCGTCAGTCAACTCGGCCGCGTACATCCACATGAAGTCGGCGACGTGGTCGGGGGCGAAGTTGAGCAACGGCTCCCATTCGGGATCGCGGGCGGGGAGCATCCGGCCCTTCTTGAGCTTTCGCCGTGGCACGGATGGTCAAGTCGCGAGCCATGTCGATTTCTCCCCCCTCTGTTCGTCGGTGAGGTAAAAGGCACGGAGCGGCCGCGCCCAGACCAAGGAGGAAGACCATGGGAAAGATCGTCGTAACGGAGTTCATCTCCCTCGACGGAGTGATCGAGGACCCCGGCGGCGCCGAGGACTACCGCCACGGGGGCTGGACCTTCGAGATCGAGCGCGGCGAGGAGGGAGACAAGTTCAAGATGGAGGAGCTGATGGAGGCCGAGGCGCAGCTGCTCGGCCGTGTCACCTACGAGGGCTTCGCTGCCGCCTGGCCGAAGATCGAAGACGAGGCCGGCTTCGCCGCGAAGATGAACCGGATGCCGAAGTACGTCGTCTCCTCGACCCTCGAGCGGGCCGACTGGCAGAACAGCACCATCCTCAGCGGCGACGTCACCCAGTCGGTTGCCGGCCTCAAGGGCGAGATCGACGGGGTCATCCTCATCGCCGGCAGCGCCACCTTGGTCAGGTCCCTGATCGAGAACGACCTCGTCGACGAGCTTCGCCTGATGGTCTTTCCCGTCCTCCTCGGCGAGGGAAAGCGCCTCTTCCCCGAGGGCGAGTCCAAGCATCGCCTGAGGCTGCTCGAGGCGAAGACCGTCGGCGACGGGATCTCCCTGTTCCGCTACGAACGGGCGTAGGGGCGCGTAGGGCGCGCCGCGCGCCGCGCGCGCCGGCGCACCCTACGGTTGCGGCTGTTCGAAGGCGTGCTGGTACTGCGTCGCCGGGCCGCTGCCGTAGATCGGTTCGAACGGAGCCTGCTGCTTGCAGGGCGGGGCCGAGATTTCAGAGGTGCTGGTCTTGCCGGCAAAAGCGTATTGCTGAACCCGTTTGAAGAGTTCTTCACTGTTTTCGACCTGGGATTGTTTTTCGGTTTTCGCCGCACGTTCCTGGAATGCTTCGCTCTTACCTGATTCTGAGTCGAGGATGGCGACGATACCGGTGGTGCACTGTCGGGTGTCGAATCCCGGAAGCGCGCCGTTGATCAGATCTTCCGCCCATTTCGGGGGGCTGTAGGCGCTGTTGCGGTTGATCGACAGGCGCCGCGGATAGGTCGACAGGGTTTCGGGATTCATTGGACCAATCACACGAAGGTAATGAGGTCTTTCCGCCGATTCGCTCGCACCCTGTTCGGCGGGCAATTCGCCGCTAAAGGTCGCGGCGAGATTGCCGAAGAAGGACGTCACCTCGGGCTTGTACAGCTTGAGGCCCTCCAAGAACGGATTGAGGTTGCGGATGAACGGGTCGAGCGCCCGCAGCAGCGGTGGAAATTCGTCGGCGAAGATCTTCCGCAGGGCGCCGAAGCCGGCGGGGGCCCGCTTGATCACCGGACCGAGGCCTTCGAAGAAGGCTTTCGATTCCGGGGCCAGCTTCGAGAGCGAAATCAGCGTCGGCGAGAGCTGTTCGGCCGCCGGCACCAGCTGCCGCATCAACGGGTCGGCCTCCACCGAGAACCTCTTGAGCCGGCTGACGGTCAGCCGCGACTCGTCGAGGAAGGTCGGGAAGGCGCGGAAGAGAGCTTCGATGTCGCGGTCGCGCCGCGCCGTCGTCTGGAAGACGGCGTTGGAGCTCTGGATCAGGTCCGCCAGCTGCCCGTCGCGCCCGCGCAGCGAACGGAAGGTCGTAGCACCGTTGCGAAACAGCTGCGCGACCGCCAGCTGCTGGCTGTCGAGGACGCGGAATAGCTTGTCGAATTCGGTGAAGGTCGGTTCGAGGCCGCCGATCGCGTAGGAGAGGTTCTGGCCCTGTCCGTTGATCGCCACCGCCGCTTCCTGCATCCATTCCTGGAACGCGGCCCGCGTCCGCGCGTCGAAGGTGCGGAAGATCTCGTCGAGCTGGACCGATTCAGCGACGTTGGCCTCTGGCAGGGTGGCGCCGTCGCCGAGCTCGGGCGCCTGCCGCGTGCCTGGGGTGAGTTCGACGTAGGTCTCGCCGAGGAGCGTCTTGGTGCGAAGGATCGCCCGGGTCGAGGCAGGCAGCGGCGCGTACTGGTCGTTGATCGCAACCGTCGCCAGCGCCTGCTTGCCATTGGGCGCCAGGGCGATGCTCTGGACTTTGCCGACGTTGACGCCGGAGATGCGGACGTCGCTCTGTTCGGCGAGCTGGGTCGCCTCCTTGAAGGGGACTTTCACCTCATAGGTCTTAGCGCGGAACGGGGTGGGGCCGCCGAAGGTGACCCAGAGGAAGAGCAGGATCCCGAAGCAGGAGAGGGCGAAGGCGGTGATGACCAGGAGCTGCGTCGTGCTAGGGGCGCGCTTGCTCATTTTTCTCTGTACTGACAGGTGTTTCCGGGTTCTTCGGTCGGAAATGAGACCGGTATTTCTTCCTTCCGCGGAAGGCCGATCACTTCCAAAAGGGTTTGAAGGAAGAATTTTTCCTGCGCCGATTGAGCCTTGACAAAGCCGTAGCCGAGATCGGCGCCGGTGCACGAGATGAGCACCATGCCGCGCAGAATCGGGCCTCCCGCGTCCTGGAGGTTGAAGGCAGCGTTGAAGTCGTGGTTAAGCCACGGCAAGTAGAAGAGGTAACCCGGCTTCGGACCCTTCGGGTCGAAGGAAAGCTCGTTGAGGAAGGCGTTGAAGCCACCGAGGGAGTTGCCGAAGTTGCGAACGGTCTTTTCGAACGGCTTCGCGGCTTCGGCACCGTGAGTGAGGAGCGGCCGGACTTCTCGACTGAAGGGCCGGATCTGGTCGCGAATCGGAGCGGTGGTTTCGCGGAACAGCTGCTCGCTCGACCTGAAGGCCGGGGTCAGCGCCTGCGCCTGCGGGATCAACTTGATCAGGGTGGGGTAGGCGACCTGCGAAAAGCGGTTGGAGCTGGCGAGCCCTGCGCGCGCGGCAGTCAGCGCGCCGGGGAATTCCTCGAAGGCGGCCTGGACTGACTCCTGCTGGTTGGCGAAGTTGCCGAGCGCCGCCTTGGAGGAGGTGACGAAGCGCTTGATCTCGGTGTCGTGGCGACCGAGTTCGGTGGTCAGCAAGCCGAAGTCGTGGATCACCCGTGAGAGTGCGACCCGCCGCCCCGCCACCGCCTTGTTCAGCTTCGCGGTGTAATGGACGAAGGGCTCAAAGCGGCGGAAGGCGTTCGATACCTGCCTGCCGCGACCGCCGATCCCCTGAGCCCCACCGGCGACCAGAAGCTGGATGTACTGGCGGGTGTCAGCGTCGAGGGTGGCGAGGAAGGCGTCGAAGTTGGTGTTTGGTTCGGTTTGCGCAAGGGTGAATTCGGCTCCGTCTTCGACCCTGCCCTCTTCGTGGCCGGGTTCGATCTCGACGACCATGTCGTTGAGGTTCGTTTTCGGCCGCAGCAGGAAGCTGGCGTCGGGGTGGAGGAGCTGCATGTACTTCGGCTCGATGTCCATGCCGACCACCGCGTGGCCGCTTTCGAGGTCGACCGAGGTGACCTTGCCGATCTGGATCCCGGCGACGTCGACCGCCTGCCCCTGCCCGGGCGTCACGGCCTGGGCCGTGGAGAACTGGGCGGAGACATGTTCGAATTCTTCGCCGACGACGGGTAGCCACGACGGCAGCGACGCTTTTTGCTGGACGAAGATCCCGAGCATCATCACGATGCCGGCGACCGTGAGGACGACGATCGCGATCGAGTCCTTACGGCGGCCGCGCGCCTGGCGGGTGAGCCATGCCCAGTAATGCCTCAAGCCTCCGGTTTTGCGGGGATGTTGGCTCATGGGTTTACCCCCGCGACCGACGGCGAGGCGGGACCCACCTGCCCGAGCGGTCCGTTTACGTCAGGTGGGCTGTTCGTGTAACAGCGGACTTCCGGCTTTAGCGGCGGTTTGCCGCCAAGCCGCGGCTGCGTACCGAGCGGGTCTGCAATCGTGTGCGCGTAGTTGATCTTGTCGCTGAGGGTGGCCGGGTTCCCAAACGGATTCGGTTCGCCGACCAGCACCGGCCCGCCGCCAACCTGTGCCCGAGCATACGGGCCGTTGCCGTCCATGTTCTGCGCCATGCCGGCAAAGTTCACAAGGTTGTAGAGGAACTCACGGTAGTTGGGCCCGCCGGTGCTGAAGCGGTCTTCCACGGTCTGGTCCATCGTCGGCACCATCACCTTGGTCGTGCAGACGCTGAGCTGGTTGAGCTGCGGGACCGTGGTCCGCTTGCTGACAAGCGCCGCGCCGGCGAGCGCCGGAGTCGATTCGCGCAACAGCTTGGCGACGCCGCCCGCCTCCTTGGCTGAGAGCAGCGGCCGCACCTGGGCGAGGAACGGTTTCGAGGAACTGATCAGGCCGGGGAGCTCTTCGACCGCGGGTTCGAGCTCGATCGCGTAGGTGCGCAGCGGCGGCAGGCTGCGGTTGAGGCTGACCAGGGAGGCATGGGTGACCCGCAGGGTCGGCGCCAGCAGGCGGATCGTCGTCGAGAGGTTGGCGGACTGATTGGCGAGGGCGCCGGTGAAGACGTTGAAGTTGTCGATCAGCCCCTGCAGGTCGCGCCGCCGGCTGGCGAAGGCGCCGAAGGCGCGGCCGGCGCCGGAGACGAGCCGTTCGAGGTCGTGTTTTTCGGTGCCGAGCAGGGCGTTGGTGACCTGGGAGCTGTAACGGCCGGCATCGCCGCCGTAGCGGAACGCTTCGTTGAGCGCTTCGGCGCCGCTCTTGCCCTGCACCTCGGGCAGCTGCGTGGTGTCTTCTTCGGCGCTCGGTTCGCGCGTCAGCGCCTGCCCGTAGCTCTCCAGCAGGCGGCTGAGGTCGGCGCGGACCGGCGACTGCAGCGCGGTGAGAATTTCGTCGAGCTGGACCGCGGTCGAGGTGCGAGTGACCGGGATCGTGGCGCCGCTGCCCATCTCGGCCGCGCTGGGGCTGCCGGGGTCGAGTTCGACGAAGAAGTTCCCCTCGAGGAAGATCCGCGGCCGGATCGCCGCGAAGGCGTCCTGATGGATCGGGCGTCCGGAATCGTCGACGGTGAAGGTGACCGTGGTGTTGTCGCCGTCGCGGCTGGTCGAGATGACTTTGCCGACGTCGACGCCGGCAACCCGCACCGGGGAGTTGGTGGCGATGTTGGCCGAGTTGGAGAAGGTTGCCTTGATCTCGTAGCCGTAGCTGGTGAACGGCACGTGTTTGGTGAACGCCAGGTAGGGCCCGACCGTGAAGATGAGGATGAAGACGATCGCGATCAGGGAGTTGCTCGGCCGCCAGCTGAAGCGTCCGCCCTTCGCCGCCGCCGCCCGCCTGTCGCGCTCCGGTAGCCGACTCACTTTTCCACCTGACCGCGCGTCGTCGTTCCCCACAGTTCCGATGCGTTCCCGATGACAGTCTTGCCAGGCGTGTACTTCTCGTTTCCGGCTTCACACGCCTTTTCCTGTCCCGGAGCTGCGGTCTTCGGGTACGGATTGTAATGAAGATGATTTTCGCGGCTTTCGGCATCGTCCGCCGGGGAGCTGGCGAAGGTGCTCTCACTGTTGGGGCCTTCCGGTGGCGCAAAGGAGATGAACTGGAGCCAGTTGCCATTGCTGTTTCCCTGACTCGTCGAATTCGCGATCTCTTTAAAGGCCAACGACCAGTAGGTGCATACGGTCTGGCTCGGGACGATGTAAGTGAGCGAGGGCTTCAGCAGCCGGTTGGTGTCGGTGAGCAATTCGAGCCCGTTGAAGACACCCGGGGCTTCCTGGAAGTCGACCAGCGCTTCCGCGGTCGGCTGCAGCTGGGCGTTCAGCACCGGCGAGGCTCTCAACACCGGCACTCCGGCGTGAAGCGATTCGGCGATCACCGGTGAGGTTTCGGCCAGCGCTTTCACCCCGGGGCGCAGCGCCGTGAAGAAGCGACCGGTGTCGCGGAGGAAGGGCCGGATCGCGGGCAGGTCCGCGTTCACCTCGTCCAGGGTCGGCGGACTCTTTTCGATCGTTTCCTGGATGAACGGGCGCGATACCCGGGCAAAGGCGCCGAAGGTGCGGTCGAGTGCGACGAACATGCTCGCCTGGGTCTCCGCGACTGGGGCGACCGTCGCCGAGAGGTCCTCGAGCGCGCGCCAGAACCCGGCGAAGTCGGTGCTCGGTTCGACGATCGTCCGCAGCACCGGTTGGCTCGACACCGCGAAGCGCCGCAGCGCCCCGATCGCTTCGTTCAGCTGGGGCCCGCGACCGGCGAGGGCATTGCCGAAGCCGGCGAGGTTCTGGCGGATCGCCTCTCGGGTCGGCTTGTCGAACATGTCGAAGAACTGGTCGATGTCGACCGGTTCCGGGTGGGCCGCGGTGACCGGAACGGTTTCGCCCGCCTTGAACCCCTTCTTCGAGTTGCCAGGGGTGACCTGGAGGAACTTCAGCCCCAGCGCCGACTTCGGCCGCACCGTGATCGTCGAGTCGACCGGCAGCGGTTCGGCGCTCTTGTCGAGGCTGAGCGAGAGTTCGGCGGCGAACTCCCCGTTTTCGAGTTGGACCGGCACCACCCTCTTGACGATCCCCACCCTGACGCCGCCGATCCGCACCTCGTTTCCTTTGACCAGCGCGTCGGCGTTCGGCACCCGAGCCTTCAAGTTGTACGTGGACACGAACGGGAGCCCGTTGTTGGCGTTGTAGGCAAGGAAGACGGCGACGATCACGACCAGCACGGTCACCGCCCCGACCAGGATCGGGCTCGATGCGACTCCGCTGAGGCCGCTGCGGTTCCTCATGGGCCGAGGAGGTAGTCGAGGAGCGGTTCGGTGCCGCCGCCGGTTTTCGAAGATTGGGAGATCCCGCCTTCAGCTTCTGGTTCGGCGGCAATGCTGCTGCCCTGACCAACGCCAATCGCCGATCCTGGGTCGGTCGCCGTTCCCCCGTTACCTTCTTCCAGATCCTGCTGCAGCAGGCGGAGGAGGGCGGTGGCGCTCGTAGTGGCAGCTTCGGCTGCGCCTGGTCCATGGAACCGGGCCGCGCAGCCCCCACCTTCCGTTCCTGCTGGCCGAACGGAGTATTCGAGGCACGGCGACAGCGTCACTCGAGTGCGCCCGAAATGCCCATACTGATCGAAGCCGGTCAGCGAGGCAGTCGAGTTGTAGATCAACCCAACGAGACCGTCCCAGCCCCCGGTCTTTTTGAGATTCACCAGGAGGTTCGCCAGTTCTGCCGTCGGCACAACCCCGGACTTCGCCAGAGTCGCTGACTTTCGCACCACCGGATCGGCTTTGGCGAAGATCGGCCCAGAGGCTTCGCCAGCATTGCCGAGGCTCTTCAGCGCCACCGTGAGCGATTCGGAGAAGGGAGTCAAGGTCCGGGTGGCATCGGTCAGTGACGGGGCTGCGGTGCCGAAGTCTTCGAACAGCGGCGTCCCCGCGTCGGAGAACGACTTGAGGCTGACCATCGTCTTGCGGAATTCGCGCAGGAAGGTGGGGAACTTCCGCAGCGCCTCTTCCAGTTCCGGCCCCCTTTCAGCGCTCGCCTCGGCGGCGGCGCCGGAGTTGGCGATGAAGCCGGCGACGTGGGCGCGCTCGCGCGAGAGCGGGGCGAGGATTTCCTCCGAGTTGCTGGCCAGCTGAGCCAGCTGCTCGCGCTGGGCGGAGAGGATCCCAAAGACGCGGTCGACGTCGCGGAGGACCGGGTTGGCCCGCTTGACCAGGACCTTGATGTCTTCGCCGCGGCCGGCGAGGCCGGCGCCCAGTTCGTTGAAGATCAGCCGGAAGCGCTGTGCATAGGGCAGCGTCTGGATGTCGTTGATCAGGTCCGGATCGACGCTGGTGCCGTTGTTGCCCAGTGGCAGCAGGTATTGCCCGGCGCCGGGCTGCCCGTCGGGGACTTGTCTGAGCGGCGGCGGCGGCTCGCTTCCCGGGGCGCGCGGCAGGGTGGGGCGGCAGTCGACGAACTTCTCGCCGATCAGCGACTGCGGCCGGATCAGGCAGCTGGCGTCCTGGCGGAAGTCCTGGAAGCCGGGGTCGGTGATGTTCATGACGACGATCGCCTTGCCCGGCTTCTTCACCAGCTTGTCGTCCTTGTAAGCGACCGTTTCGCCCGGCATCGAGACGCTGACTTCTTCGATTTCGCCGACGTTGGCGCCGGCGACCCGCACCTGCTCGCCGCTGACCATGAAGCCACCGTTGTCGAAGATCGCCCGGATCTTGTAACCGCCTGATTCACCGCCGCCGGAGATGAGCAGGACGACGAGGACGACCGCCGCGACCACCGCTGCCGCTAGTAGGAGCTTCCTGATCATGGTCCAGGTGGCACGTCAGCGGGGTTGCATTCGGAGGAGTTGACGCTCTGGCCGCCGACCCAGGGGTTGGAGCCGTCGGGGGCAGGCTGGGTGGCGCCGCCGGGACAACGGCGGTGGACGCGGGGCGAGGAGCCAAACGGATCGTACTGCTGTCCCTTCTTGATCGGTTCCAGTTCGCCGCTGGATTCGTCGTAGCGGAAGAGGTTCTGAGCCGCGGTCGCGACCCGCACGTAATGGCCGTTGCCGTCGTAGTAGCCGCTCACCTGTCCGAGCTTGCCGAGGGCGTTGAAGAGGTCCGGCGTATAGGCGCGGATGAAGTTGAGGTTCGGCTGGAACGCCTGGATCGCCGCTTCCGAGTGCGGGAACGCGTTCGAGGTCAGGTTCTGTACCGCCGGCAGCGCCGACAGCAGGTCACCCGCGTCGTTGCCGTTGCCCGGCTGGCTGACGGTCAGCCGCAGGTTATGCGTGAACGGCAGCAGCTTTTGGAACACCGGTCGCAGTTCCGCCAGGAAGGGAGCCAGTTCCTTGGTCGCCGGCTTCGCCGTTTCGACCAGCGATTCGAGATCGTCGAGGGCGGCTCGGAGGTTGACGAAGGTGGTGTTCGACTGGCGCAGCACCGGCGGCAGCTCGCGCAGCGTGGCGTCGAAGGCTTGGGTCTGGCCTGCGATTGCGCCGAAGGCGGTGTTGGCGTTGGAAATCGCGCTGGAGAGCTGTTCCCCCCGGCCGGCCACCGCGGTGGTCAGCCGCGAGGAGCTGACGATGAAGCGCGAGAGCAGGCGCTGGTCGGCATTCAGTTCATGGGCGAAGGCGCTGACCCGGTTCAGCGCCGTGCCGAAGTACTTGTAGGACTCGTTGGCGTTCTTCCCCTCCCCGGAATAGATCGAGGCGTTTCCCCTGATGAATTCGCCCAGCGCGTCGCGGACCCGAGGCGGGAAGGTGTTGAAGAACTGGTCGATGTCGACCGCGGTCGTGGTCGAGGAGAGGCCGAGCTCGGTGCCTTCGTCCAGCGAGGGGTTGCTGTTCGGCCCCGGGCTGACGGAGACGTAGTGGTTGGCGACGCCGGAGAGGGAGGTGGCCCGGATCGCCGCCGTCGTGCCCTCGTGCAGTTCCTGTTCGACTTCGACGTGGACCTCGGCGAGGTTGTCGTCGGTGAGGCCGATGCTTTCGACCGTCCCGGCCGGGGAGCCGCCGATCAGGACCTGGTTGTCCGGCACCAGCTGCCCGGCGTTCTGGAAGACGAAGGTGTACTTGTGCCCGCCGCCGCCGGTGAAGAGGATCGCCGCGAGGACGATCAGCGCGACGGCAAGGGCGGCTATCGCGGCGGTCCGCGCTGGTGAAATCCCCCGGCTGGCCGCCGGGCCTTTCTCCTCGCCTACGGGTTTGGCAGCCACGAATCGTCGCTTGCTTTCAGGTTCACCGGCCCCTCCGACCCGGTAGAACGGCTGCAAGATCGTATCCGAGGGGGTCCCGGGCAGCCCCCGCTGAGCAGGGACTTAACTCGAATTCAACGCCCCGCGAGCTGCGGCTCTCCAGGCTCAGACGCTGAATTTCGGAATCGCACGGGCCAGCGGCTTCGGCAGCCACCAGACGCGGTCGCCGAGGAGCAGCATCAGCGCCGGCAGGAGGACGATGCGAACGACCGTGGCATCGAGGATGACGGCGACCGTGAGGCCGATGCCGAGCTGGCTGACGGTCGCGATCGGCGCGCCGGCGAAGGCGATGAAGACGGCCATCATGATCGCCGCGGCGCCAGTGATCACCCCCGCGGTGCGCTCGAGGCCGAAGCTGACCGCGGCGGCGTTGTCGCCGTGGGCGTCGTAGTGCTCGCGCATGCGGCTGAGCAGGAAGACCGCGTAATCGATCGAGAGACCGAAGACGAGGCCGAAGATCATCGTCGCCCCGACGGCGTCGACGTAGTTGTGGCCCCCGAGCGGCCAGTCCTGCGGCAGGTGGAAGAGGAGCGTCAGCACTCCGAAGGCGACGCCGACGGTGAGCAGGTTGAGCGCCACCGCGATCGCCGCCAGCAGCAGCGCCCGCAGCACGACCATCAGCACCAGGAAGGTGGCGATCGTGATCGCCAGCACGACCCAGGGGATGCGCTCGCGGGTGACGCGGCTGTAGTCGTTGAGCTGCGCGGCGCCACCGGCGACGCCGGTGGTGAGGTCGGCTTCGGCGGCCAGTTCGGCGGCGTCGTCATCGAGCTTCTCGTTGAGCCGGATCGAGCCCGGGGTGTTGAAGCTGTAGTCGGTGATGACCCGGATCGTCGTCGCCTGCCCGCCGTTGCGCAGGTCGATCGCTTCGCCGACCGCGTCGCGCGTCTTCGGCGGCGTCCCGTCGAGGGCGGAGAGGACGAAATAGCCGGAGTTGAAGAGGCCGGGGCTCGAACGGGCGACTCGGGCCGCCTGGTGGCGGATCCGCGCCTTGCCGGACAGCACCTGCACGCTCGCTTCTTCCAGCCCGCTTTCCAGCGGGGCGCTTTCGGTTACCCCGGTCAGCAGCCCGTCGGAGAGCGATTCCGCCCCGCCGCCCAAGCGTTCGATCCCGCCGACCAGCGCTTCGGCGCCGCCGCTGAGCCGGGTGAGGCCGCTCCCCAGCCGTTCCGCCGCCGCCGCCAGTCGTCGCGACCCGCCGGCCAGCCGGTTGCCGGCGGCGTGCAGTTTTTCCAGCCCTTCGGTGAGCTTCTCCGAGCCGTGCTCGATGCGGTTCAGTTCGTGGATGCTCGAGCCCAGCGCGAAGGTGATCTGCTTCGCTTCTTCGTGGTCTGCGAGCAGGCGTTCGTCGAGCGCGGAGAGTTCCGCGGGCAGGCCCGCGTAGGGCTCGACCTCAGGCGTGCTCGGCACCGGGTCATAGGGGGCGCCGCTGGCAGGATCGGTGCCGCTGAGCGCCGCCTCCGCCCGCTGCACCCCCGCCAGCGCCGCGGCGTAATCGGGGTCGGTCTTGCCGACCGTCATCCCCTGCAGCTGCGCCAGGGCTTCCTTCACCTTCTCGTCGGCTTCCTTGGCCGGAGCGATCAGTTCCGGCAGTTTTTCGTTCGCGTCTTCGTTCAGCGCCTTCTGCAGGACCCGCGAGCGCCGCAGCGAGTTCGCCCGCAGTCCGGGGATGATGTTGTCGCGCAGAGCGAGCTTCAGCTGCAGCGCCCCGAAGGAGGCCGTCGCCTGCGCTTCCGCCAGCCGTTCGGCGCCCTTGGAGAAGCGGTCGAGGGCGTCGATCGCGCGTTCTGACCCGCTCGTCGCCCGGCCCAGCCCGTTGGCGATCAGCTCCGCTCCCTGGCCGGCTCGGCCGGCTCCCAACGCCAGCAACCCGGCGCCGTTGCTCGCTTCGCTGATCCCTTCCCGCAGTTGGCCGACACCGCCGGCGGCGACAGCGAGGCTGCGGCCGAGCCTCCCCAGCTGCTTGATCGGGCCGTAATTTCCCTGCGAGGAGAGCACCGCGTTGCCCAGGCCCTGCAGACGTTCCACCCGCTTCGTTGCCTGCCCGGGTCCGATCACCGCCTGCACCCCGGGCGTCTTCGCCAGCCGCTTCTGGAAGGTGTCGATGGCGGCCAGGCTCTTGCCTTCGGTGATCGGCCCTTCCTTGGAGACGGCGACGATCTGGAACGGCGCGTCCCAGCCGGGGCCGATCGCGCTGTCGACGAGTTCGGCGTCCTGCCGGGCGGGAGAGTCCTTGGAGAGCTGTTCGGGGCTGGGCGGCCCCGTCTTCAGCCCCAGCGCCGGCGAAACGAGGGCCAGCAGCAGCGCCCCGATCAGCACCGCCGCCAGCGCCGGTTTCCGCAGCGCCGCCCCGACCACCGCCATCAGCCGCGACCGGCCTGCCCTAGGAGCACCGCCGATCCGCCAGAGGTTGATCCGCGAGCCCACCAGGGTGAGGATCGCCGGGCCGACGATCGTGGCGACCGAGATGCTGAGGATCACCACCATGCAGACCGTCCCCGCCAGCGAGGCCAGCAACGACCCGGGCAGGATGAACAGCGAGACGACCATCGAGAGCAGCAGCGTGCTGCCCGCGAACAGCACCGTGCGGCCGGCGTGGCGACGGGTGATCCGGGTGGCGTCGGCCGGCTCCGCCCCGGTCGCCAGCTCCTCGCGAAAGCGCGAGACCATCAGCAGCGCGTAGTCGACGCCCAGCGCCAGCCCCATCATCGAGCAGACCGTCAGGGCGAAGGCGTCGATGTCAAACCAGGAGGTGAAGAAGTAGAGGATCCCGCGGGAGGCGATCACGGTGACGGCGCCGAAGGCGAGCGGGATCGCAGCCGCGATCGGCGAGCGGAAAACGAGCAGGAGGATGATCAGCAGGAACGGGAAGGCGATCAGCTCGCCGCGCTCGCTCGCCTTCAGGTTCTCCTCCTGGATCGCCCGCGAAAGGGTTGCGTAGCCGGTTTGGGTCGAGCGGACCGGCGCCTGGATCTGCTCTTCCAGCACCCTGTTCAGGTGAGGCACGGCCTCGTTGACCGCGGTGCGCACGCTGACGTGGAAGTCGGCGAGGATCAGCGCCCGGTCCGGCTTCGGCCGCAGCCGTTCGACCGCGCCGGTGTCCCAGGGCGAGAGGGTCGTCACCCGCGGGTCCTCGCGCAGGGCCCGGATCAGCCGCGGGCCCTGTCGGTCGAGCGCCGCCGCCGGCCCCCGCAGCAGGATCGCGAAGGGGGCCGAGTCGCCGAAGTGCTCGTGCAGCAGTTCGTTGCTGCGAAACGATTCCGTCCCCGGCACGTCGAGGGTAGTCGGATCGAGACGGTCGTTGACGCCGGTCCCGATCACGCCGAGGGCGATGAGGAGGACTGCCGCTGCTGCCAGTACGAGACGCGGGTGACCCAGCAGCGCCGGCTGCTCGTGCCGCTGCCCTCTGTCTCGAGAACGTTTCAGTCCCCTGCCGATCCTCCTTCCCACGGCTGGTAGTTTGGCGGTAGAGGGCTACCGAGGGGGGATCTGGTGCGGAAGACTTTGTTAAGGGCGAATGTGCTGGCCGCGGCGATGGTGCTCGTCGTCGTCGGCTCGGCGCTGGCGATCACGCTGCACGCCTCCAACCTGGTGATCACCACCGACGGGGGCTTCTCCCCCACCACGCTGCCCAAGCAGGGCTTCGCGCCGATCAGGCTGCACGGCTTCGGCAAGATCGCCACCGAGGACGGCTCCCCGCCGCCGGTGCTGGAAACGGTGACGATCTGGTTCGACAAGCATGGCAAGGTCGAGACCCGCGGGCTGCCGACCTGCACCCCCGGCAAACTGGCGGCCACGACGACCAAGCAGGCGCGGAAACTCTGCCCGGGGGCGATCATCGGCACCGGCTTCGGCAAGGCAGTTGTCGACTTCCCCGAACAGGGGCCGATTCCGGCCTCGTCGCCAATCACCTTCTTCAACGCGAAGCCGGCGCACGGCAACCCGGTGGTGCTCGCGCACGCCCATCTGACCGTCCCTGGACCCACTACCTTCGTCGTCCCAATCGAGATCCAGAAGGTGCACGACGGGCGCTACGGCTTCAAGACCGTCGCGAAGATCCCCAAGATCGCCGGTGGCTACGGGATTCCGCTCTACGCGCGGATCTCCGTTGGGCGCGAATGGCAGTACAAGGGCAGGACCCTCAGCTACGCCAATGCCGGCTGCCCGGACGGCCGCCTGCAGGCGAAAGGCCAGTTTCAGTTCAAAGACGGCACCTTTCTGCAGGGCTCCGTGTTCAAACGCTGCAAGGGGACCTGATTGAGAAGGCCATTCGGCAAAGCCACCGCCCTCGCCGCAGTCCTGGCGTTGGCCGGCTGCGCGACGGCCTACGCGATCACCGCCGAAATCGGGCCCGTCTGGGTCAGCGCCACCGCCACCGTGCAGCCGCGCGTGCTGCCGAGGCCAAGCCACGGCAACGCCCCGATCACCCTCAGCAGCGTCACCCGGGTCGGCAGCCGCGACGGCTCGGCGCCGCCGACCCTGAAGACGCTGCTCTTCCAGCTCGACAGGAGCGGCGCGATCGACACCAAGGGGCTGCCGACCTGCCCCCCGGCCAAGCTCGAAGGCACGACGCCATCCCAGGCGCGGCGACGCTGCGCCGGCGCGCTGGTCGGCAAGGGCAAGGCGAAGGTCCTGGTGACGATGCCGGGAAAGCCGCCCTTCCAGGCGACGTCGGCCCTCTCCTTCTTCAACGGACCTCCCTCAGGTGGGAGGCCGATTCTGATCGCCCACGGCTATGAGACGGTCCCGGCGCCGAAGACCCTGCTGGTCCCAATCGCGATCGAACGGATCTCCAGCGGGCGCTACGGCTACCGCGTCGAGGTCGACCTGCCGGAATTCGCCGGCGGCTACGGAGCGCCGCTGCTGGCCGAAGCGAGGATCGGCGCCACCCGCAGGCGCGGCGGCAAGACGGTCGGCTACATCAACGCCCACTGCTCGGGAGGGCGGCTGCAGGTGAACGGGTCGGCCCGCTTCACCAACGGCGACTTCTTCCCGGTCACCCTCACCTCGCCATGCCACTTCCCCGGTTAGGCCGGGCGGCGCTACTGGCATTGCTGGCGCTGGCGCTCGCCGTAGGCTCGGCCGCCGGCGAAGGCGCGCTGGTCGAAGTCAACGACATCGTCCTGCGAGCCGACGGCGGCTTCCAGCCGCAGTCGCTCCCCCGCCGCCACTACGCGCCGATCGACTTCCAGGGGCACGTCGAGATCGCCGCCAGACGCGGTGGCTCGCCGCCGCCGCTTCGGCAGGCATTGATCGACTTCGACCGTGACGGCCGCCTCGGCGTCGCCGGGCTGCCGAGCTGCGCGGCGGAAACCATCGCCGACGCCAGCAGCCAGGAGGCGCGGTCGAGTTGTCGCGGCGCGATCGTCGGCACCGGCCAGGTCGGCGTCGTCGTGGCGCTCCCCAGCGGTCCCGTCCCAACCAGCGCGCCGCTGACGATCTTCAACGGCCCGCGCCTGGCAGGGAATCCGACTGCGGTCCTGCACGCCCAGCTGACCTTCCCCGCGACCCAGACCTACGCGATCGTGGTGCCGATCGAAACGCTCCGCGGCGGCTTCCGCTACCGCGCCCGGGTCGACCTGCCGCCGCTTGCCGGCGGGCTGGGCGCGCTCACCCACATCGACGTCAAGATCGGGCGGCGCTACCGCGCGAAGGGCAGGAGCCGCAGCTACATCGCCGCGCGCTGCAGCGACAACATCCTCCAGACCCACGGCCGCTTCAGCTTCGAAGAGGGGACCGTGATCTCCGGCCAGGTCGAAAAGTACTGCCGGAGCAAGTGAGCGATGAGTGGGCCGTGAAGGGCTCGAACCTTCGACCTTGAGATTAAGAGTCTCCTGCTCTACCAACTGAGCTAACGGCCCGGGGGCGGCAAGTATAGGAAGGTCGGCAGCTCGGGTGAAGGCCGGCGGGGGCTGCCTATTCGCCCAGACCGGTCCCGCCGCCGAAGCTGCCGCCGAGCGCGCTGGAGGGACTCTGAAGCGCTTCGGGATTGCCCTTGTTCCCCTTCGCGGCCGCCTTTTCGGCAGCTTCGGCGCGCTTCAGTTCCTGCTGGAATTTCTCCGCGTTTTTCTTCACTTCGGCGAGCTGTTTTTCCAGCTGTTCGCGTTCGAACTTGGCATTGGTGTGCTGCCTGGCTTCGGCTTCGGCCTGTTTAGCGGCGGCGAAGTCCCCGGTGAAGTAGGTGTAGAGGGCGAGCGTGCTGAACGAGTTCAGGGTCGGCCGCTGCTTGGCGACGATCTGCTGCGCTTCGGTCGCCGCTTCGATGTTCCGCTCCGCTTCCTGGAGGGAGCGCGAGCGTTCCGCCAGCGTCACCAGCGCCGGTACCATCAACTGGGCGACCCCCGCCTGCGGTTCGTCGGTGGCTTGCAGATATTCGGACCAGGTGCTGCTCGCCTGCTGGTACTGCTGGAGCGCCTTGACCAGGTCGTCTTCGCTCGTTCCCTGGGCGATCAGGCTGTTGCCGGCCGAGACCTGGGCGCGGGTCAGCGAGCTCAGCAACTGTTCGTCCTGCGGATCTTTGCGCAGTTTCGTCTGGATCCGTTCGGCCTGTTCTTCGAAGGGCTTGGCCGCTTCGGCGGAGCTGCTGGTGCTGTTGAAGAGTTCGCCGATGTTGACTGGACCGACGACGAGGAAGAGGCTGGCGCCCATCAGGATCGCGAGGATCGCGTAGACGACTTTGACGACGTGTTTCCGCCGTCCGCGGATGTCGAAGACCATCCTGTGCTTGTCGCCGCCCTGCGCCATCTCTCCCTCTCTACTCCTGCGGTGAGGGCGTCGCCATGCCGCTGCCCTGCCGCGGTCGGCCCAACACCCGTGCGAGGACGATACTCAACTCATACAGAACAAGCAGCGGAACCATCTCAATGAGCATCGAGACCGGGTCGACGCCGGGAAGGGCCGCGGCGACGATCGCGATCACCAGGTAGGCGTAGCGGCGGTTCCGGCTCAGCTGCTCGACGCTGGCGATCCCGAGCCTGGTCACGGCGATGATCGCCAGCGGCAGCTGGAAGACCAGCCCGCAGGCGATCATCGTCATCGAGAAGAAGCTGTAGTAGTCCCGGGCTCGGACCTGGACGTTGAACTGTTCGTCGTTGAAGTTGAGCAGGAAATGGACCGCCGCGGGCATCACCACGAAGTAGGCGAAGGCGATGCCGGCGACGAAGAGCACCGGGAAGAGCAGCAGGATCGGCAGTACCACCCGCTTCTCCTCCTGGCTGAACGCCGGGAGGACGTAGGCGTAGAGCTGCCAGAGGACCACCGGTAGCGAGAGCACGATCGCCCCATAGGCGGAGACGGTCAGCGTCGTCGTGAACGGCTCGGTGACGCCGAAGGTGATCAGGCGGTCGTGGTTGGAGGGCAGCGGCCCCTGGGCGACTTCCAGCAGCAGGTGGTTCTGCCAGAAGCAGAGCGCCAAGGCGACGCCGAGGACGAAGATGCAGACAATCAGCCGGGTCCGCAGCTCGTCGAGGTGCTCGACCAGCGTGAGCCGGTCCTCGTGCGAGACCGGCTTGACGCGAGGAGGCATCCTCGCGGCGCCTCAGCCGGACTTGTTGCGGATGACCTCCGCCTCGGCCGGGTCGCCGTGGGCCTTCGCCGGCTCACTGGGAGCGAGCGCCGGCTTCTCGTCGTCCTCGTCGTGGTCGTGGTCGTGGTCGCCGCTGATCGATCCTTTGAACTCGCGGATGCCGCGGCCGAGGCTGCGGCCGAGCTCCGGAAGCCGTTTGGGCCCGAAGACCAGCAGGGCGATGACGAGGACGATCACGATCTCAGGAAGTCCGATGTTGCCTGGCATCTCGCCCATGGTAACGCGGTCGAGCGGTGACCGGATCACCTCGAGCCGGGTTTTCGCTCGCCTTTCGGGGGGATGATCGGTCGCGGCGCCTTCCGGGTAGAGAGCCGGGATGGCTCGACGAGACGGTCTCCGGGGCAGCGTGGCTCTGGTCACCGGCGCCTCCAGCGGCATCGGCGAGGCGACCGCGCGGATGCTCGCCGAGCAGGGGGCTGCGGTGGCGTTGGCCGCCCGGCGCGCCGACCGGCTCGAGGCGCTCGGCGGCGAGATCGCCGGCAAGGGCGGCACGGCGCTGCCGATCGAAGCGGACGTCAGCGATCACGCCGAGGCCGAGGCCGCGGTGGAGCGGGCGGTCGAGGAGCTCGGCCGCCTCGACATCCTCGTCAACAACGCCGGGGTGATGCTGCTCGGCCCGATCCTCGAGGCGCCGGTGGAGGAATGGGAGCGGATGGTCGGCGTCAACCTGCTCGGGTTGATGTACATGACCAAGGCCGCGATGCCGCACCTGCTGGAGGCGGCCGAAGGCGGGCGCGGAATCGCCGACGTGGTCAACGTCTCCTCGGTGGCCGGACGGATCGCCCGCCGCGGCAGCGGCGTCTACAACGCGACCAAGCATGGGGTCGGCGCCTTCAGCGAGTCGCTGCGCCAGGAGGTGACGGGCCGCCACGTGCGGGTCTCGCTGGTCGAGCCGGGGGCGGTGGCCACCGAGCTGCAGGGCCACAATCGCCCCGGGGTCAGGGAGGAGATCGAGAAACGCTTCGAGGACATGGAGATCCTCCAAGCCGAGGACATCGCCGAGGCGATCGGCTTCGTGGTCACCCGGCCGCGGCGCGTCGCCGTGAACGAGTTCCTGGTGCGCCCCACCGAGCAGGAGCAATAGCGCCGACGATGTGAATGTGCTTGTCCCGGTGTGCAGGGACGACTCGATCAGCTGTAGCGCTGAACGACGCCGTCGGCAACCAGGGCCAGGAGCTGGCGCTGTTCGGGGGCGAACTCGGCCCCCTCCAGCGCCCGCTTCGCGGCGGCCACCATCTGCAGGGCGCGGGCGCGCACCCGCGCCAGCGCCCCGGTTGCCTCGATCCGGTCACAGAGAGCCTCCGCGGCGGTGGGGTCGAGGCCCTGCAGGTCGGCCTCGCGAAGCGCCGGGTCGCTCTTGGCCGCCTCGATCAACGGCAGCGTGATCGTGCCGTCGAGCAGGTCGGTCCCGCGCGCCTTGCCGGTCCGCTCCGGCGGGCCGCTGACGTCGAGGACGTCGTCGAGGAGCTGGAAGGCGAGGCCGACCCCGGCGCCGAACTCGCGCAGGCTGGGATCGTCGCGGCCGAGCAGGCAGGCGCACTCGAAGAGACGGGCCGTCTTTAGCCGGCAGCGCTCGATATAGCGCTCTTCGCCGATCGTCAGGTCGAAGGCGTCGCGCCGCTGCGCGAGCTCGCCGCGGGCGAGGGCGACCGAGGCGTCGGCGAGCAGCGCCACCGAGCGGGCGTCGCCGCCCTCGGTGAGCAGCGCGAAGGCGCGCGAGAACAGCAGGTCGCCGGTCGAGACGGCCCGCCCGCGGCCGGAAGCCGCGGCGACGGTCGGCAGGCCGCGCCGCAGCGGCGCGTCGTCGAGTACGTCGTCGTGGACCAGCGTCGCCATGTGGACGAGCTCGATCGCGGCCGCCGCCCGCAGGGCCTCCTCGCTGCGCTCCGGGCCGGCGCAGAGCAGGACCAACATCGGCCGCAGGCGCTTGCCGCCGGCGTCGAGCGTCGTCGCGGCGGCGTCGCCCAGCAGTTGGCCGTGGCCGGAGATCGATCTCCGCAACAGGTCCTCGACCTCGCTCAGGCGGGCCGGCAGCCAGCGGCTGGAGGCATCGAGCACCGCCGTCACCGGCGGCGGTACCGAGGAGGGCCGGGTCACGGAGCGCCGGCCGGGCTCACTGGCGGGTGCCGGAATGGATCGCGATGATCCCCCCGGCGAACACGGTGTAGCGGATCGCTTCGAAGCCGGCGTCGTCCAACTTCGCGGCCAGGCGACCCGGACTGGGGAAGCTGCGGACCGACTCGGGCAGGTACGAGTAGGCCTCGGGCTCGCTGGAGAGGGCGCCGAGCAGCGGCACCAGCCGGTCGAACCAGAGCGAGAAGAAGAGTGAGAGCGGCGGTCGCGTCGGCTGGGTGATCTCGAGGATCACCGCGCGCCCGCCGGGCTTCAGCACCCTCGCCATCTCGCGCAGGCCGCGGTCGAGGTCGGCGAGGTTGCGGACGCCGAAACCGACCGTGACCGCGTCGAAGCGCTCACCGTCGTAGGGCAGCTCGAGCGCGTCCGCCCACTCAAAGCGGACGCCGGGAGCGGCGCGCTCGGCCGCCTTCTCCCGCGCCAGGTCCAGCATCGGCTCGGAGAAGTCGCAGCCGACGACGCGGCCGCCCGGGCTGACCAGCCTCGCAAGCTCGAGCGCGAGGTCGCCGGTCCCGCAGCAGACGTCGAGGGCCGAGTCGCCCGGCGCCAGCCGGGTCTGCTCGGCCGCCCGCTCGCGCCAGCGGTGGTGGAGCCCCGCCGTCATCACCGAGTTGAGCGCGTCGTAGCGGCTCGCCACGCGGTCGAACATGCGGTTGACCTGGCCGCTGAAGTCCGGCGATTGGCGGTTGTCGTTGATCGTGTCCATGGGATTCAGGGCCCCCTGCCCCGGCCCCGGCCGCCGGCGCTCAGTCCAGCGAGGACAGGAAGTCGGCGAGCTGTTCGATCTTCTTCGGCGGCAGTTCGCGGAAGGAGGGCATGATGCCCGGGCCGATTTCAATCGAGCGGATGATCGCGGCGCGGGGAATCCGGGAGGCGATGTGGGTCAGTTCCGGGCCGGGCCCGTTGTTCCCGTTCTCTCCAAGCTTGTGGCAGGCGAGGCAGCCGGAGCTGGCGACGACCTCCTTGCCTTTTTCGTATCGCGGCGCGACCTTCATGTCGATCTCGGTCGGCGAGCCGGTGACGGCGCCGGCATAGGTGAGGTAGCCCATCGCCAGGATCGTGAGGATGCCGGCGGTGGTGGCGATCGGACGGCGCTCGGGACGGCGCTCGGGATTGCGGTCGTAGAACGGCAGCAGTAGCAGCAGCACCATGCAGATGGTCGGGATCCCGATCGTCGCGAGCGGGACCAACTCCGGCGGTTTGATCACGCGCAGGACCTCGAAGAGGAAGAAGAAGTACCACTCGGGTCGCGGCACGTAGGTGGTCGAGGTCGGGTCCGCCTTCGGTCCCTGCTCGGCGCCGAGGATCAGCGACATCGCGATGATCACCGCGACGACGATCAGCGCCATCGCCGAGTCCTTCAGCACCGCGTAGGGGAAGAACGGCTTCCCCTTCTTCTTCAGGAGCTCGTATTCCTCGAGGTAGGCCTGCTTGTCCTGCGGCTTCATGGATGAGCCCCCTGACCGGCGCATATCCGCGTCCTCGCTCGCTCGCGTGCAGAGCACGCCACGCTCACTGCGTCCTTGATCTGCTTGGCCAGGCGACTCATCCGGCCGCCCCGTTGACCCGGCCGTTGCCATTGGCGCCGGCGTCGAGCTCGGCCAGCGGCGAGGCGCCTTTCGGCCGCTCCGTCTTCACCCACGGCGGCGCCGTCGTGCCGAGCTTGACCACCAGGTACATGTGGGCGCCGATCAGGGCGATCAGCGCTCCCGGCACCAGCAGCATGTGGATCGCGTAGAAGCGAGAGAGCGTCGTCGCCCCCAACTCCGGACCGGCGCGGAGGAAGTCGCTCAGGTATGGGCCCACCACCGGGCCGGTGCCGTTGATGTTGATGCCGACGATCGAGGCCCAGAAGGAGCGCTGGTCGAACGGCAGCAGGTAGCCGGTGAAGGCCATCGTCATGGTCAGGATCAGCAGCACGACGCCGATCACCCAGTTCAGCTCGCGCGGGTACTTGTAGGCGCCGAAGAAGAAGGTCCTGCCCATGTGGAGGAAGATCAGGATCACCATCACGCTCGAGCCCCACTTGTGCATCCCGTGCACGAACTGGCCGAGCGGGACGTCGTTGTTGATGTGGGCGATCGAGTGGTAGGCCTGGGTCGCCGAGGGGGTGTAATACATCGCCAGGAAGACGCCGGTGACGGCCTGGACGACGAAGGCGAAGAGCGTCGCCGAGCCGAGCGTGTAGAACCAGTTGGTCCCCTTCGGCACCTTGCGGTAGAGCATGCCGGTGAGGAAGCCGCTGGCGGCGAGCCGCTGGTCGACCCAGGCGAGCGCGTCGATCGGGGCCTCTTTGCCGCGGTCGAGCAGCTTCTCCCCGTGCGACTGGCGCTCCGGCGGCGCCGTCTTCAGGTCCGCGGGCGCCTGGCCCTTCGGGGTGCCCGCCGCGCCCGGCTTGTCCGGTTTGCGCAGCGGCGGCGGGATGGCCGCGTCGGGGATCTTGGGCGGGCGGATCTTCGGCATCAGGGCGCCGGGAAGGTGGAGGGTCGCGGCGGGTAGAGGTATTCCCAGATCCCACCGGTGAACTCGCCCGGGTCCCGGGCGCGCACCGGTTCCATCTGGCTGGTCACGCTGTAGCGCGGGCCGAGCTCGACCTGGCCATTGCGGACGCGGGTCTGGAACTGGTCAAGCGGGCGCACCGGCGGGCCGCCGATCCGCTTGCCCTGGAAGTCGTAGACGCCGCCGTGGCAGGGGCAGATGAAGTTGCCCGCCGCCTCGACGAAGCGAACCGGGCAGCCAAGGTGGGCGCAGCGGTTGGAGACGGCGACGAACCTGCCGCCCTCTTCGCCCAGTTCCTTGGAGCTCTTGCGGACGTAGGCCGTGGTCTTGCCGGCGTCGCCGATCCCCTCCGTCTCGGTGAAGACGACTTGGCGGTAGGTGTCCTCGACGAAGTCGGAGACCGGACCAACCGCCTCCCAGCGCTCCTTGCCGCGGTGGAAGATCGGCGCGATCGCGAAGCCGACCGCGGGCAGGACGATCCCCGCTCCAGCCAGGCCGCCGAGCGCCTGGGCGCCGACCGTGAAGACGCGCCGCCGCGTCATCGACTCGCCCTCGAAATAGCCGGGAGGGTCGGGCTTCGCCCGCTCCTGCATGGGGGGTTCGGAGACCCCGTTTACCTGTTTCGCGTCCTCAGCCACAATCGATTCGCGTAGAGCGACCAAGTCTATTGCCTAGGGGCTGTGACTTGCGTCACAGTTATCCTTTTTTTGCAGAAGCCGCGCCGATCTGCTCGGCGGCGCTGCGCCAGAGGTTCGGGATCGAATTGGGGTTTTCTTCGGCCTGGAGGCGGGCGCACTCGCTGATCAGGTCGGAGAGGACGGTGACGGCCTCGGTGTCCCCGAGGGCGGCAAGGCGGTCGAGGCCGAGGGCGTAGAGGTAGTCGCCGGCGAGGAGGGCGAGGTCGGAGTCATGGCCGGCGAGCAGGCGCGGCTGCTCGTAGTGGAGGAGGTAGCCCTCGCGAACGGCCTCGACCACGAGCGCGTACTCGGCCGGCGCCGCGGCTGCGCCCGGGGCCGCCGCCACGAGTTCCCCCAGCTCCGGCGCCTCGGCGGGATCGACCAAATGCGGGGAGATCGGCGAGTCCTCAGAACGCAGCTGTTCCGCGAGGATTTGCAGGGCTCGTGCGGGCGTGTCGTCGGAACGAGCCGTCAATTTGCCACCTCGTGGGGGGGAAATCGACGGCTCGTCATCGCAGCGCCTCGCCGATCGCCTCATCCGCGGCTTGCAGCGTTTGGTCGATCCTCGCCTCATCGTGGGCGAGTGAGACGAACCAGGCCTCGTACTGGGCCGGCGGCGGGTAGATGCCGCGCCTGAGCAGCGCCCGGCAGAAGCGGGCGTGGGCCTCGGTGTCGCAGGCGAGGGCGGTGGCGAAGTCGGTTACCGGCGCCTCGCTGAAGAAGAGGGTGACGAGACCGGGGGCCGACGCGACCTGCAGCGGCCGGCCGGTGGCCAACTCGGCGAAGCCGCGGGCGAGCCGGTCGGTCAGCTGGCCCAGGCGCTCGTATGCGACGGCGTCGAGCTGCTCCAGCGTCGCCAGCCCGGCGGCGACGGCGAGTGGGTTTCCCGACAGCGTCCCGGCCTGGTAGACGTCGCCGGCCGGGGCGATCCGTTCCATGTGCCCGCGCGGCCCTCCGTAGGCGGCAGCCGGCAGGCCCCCGCCCAGCACCTTGCCCATCACCGTCAGGTCGGGTTCGATTCCGAACAGCTCCTGGGCGCCGCCACGGGCGACGCGGAAGCCGGTGATCACCTCGTCGAAGACGAGCAGCGTTCCCGCCTCGCGGGTTGCCTCGCGCAGGAACTCGAGGAAGCCCTCGGCGGGCCGGACCACGCCCATGTTCGCCGCGATCGGCTCGGCCAACAGCGCCGCCACCTCGTGCTCCTCGAGCGCCCGCGCCACCGCGTCGCGGTCGTTCCAGGGCACCACCACGGTCGCCGCCGCCTGGGCCGCGGTGACGCCGGGGCTGGCCGGCACCCCGAGCGTCGCCAGGCCGGAGCCGCCCTCGGCGAGCAGCCCGTCGGAGTGCCCGTGGTAGGCGCCGGCGAACTTGACCACCACCTCGCGGCCGGTGATCGCCCGCGCCAGCCGCACCGCGCTCATCGCCGCCTCGGTGCCGGAGCTGGTCATCCGCAGCATCTCGACGGAGGGCATCCGCGCCGCGACCTCCTCGGCCAGCCGCACCTCCTCCAGCGTCGCCGCCCCGAAGCTCGTTCCCCGTTTCGCCGCTTCGATCACGGCCGCGACCACGGCGGGCTCAGCGTGGCCGAGGATCATCGGTCCCCAGGAGCCGACCCAGTCGAGGTAGCGGTGGCCCTCGACCTCGAACAGCCAGGCGCCTTCGGCGCGTTCGACGAAGATCGGCTCGCGGCCGATCTGCCGCATCGCGCGGACCGGCGAGTTCACTCCTCCCGGCAGGACCCGCTGCGCGCGTTCGAGGAGGTCGCTCATCCTCCGCCCCCTCCGCTCCGCTGTTCCTTTTGGTCGCTATGTACCCATAGGGAACAGCGGAAGCTCAAGAGTGGGCAGCCTCCCAGCGCGCGTAGTCCTCGGTGAAGTAGTGGAGGCGGATCTTCTTGTACTCGGTCGAGGAGTAGAGGGTGGCGCGATCGCCGGGACCCATCCCGCACTCGGAGGCGATCGAGTCGAGGATCGCGTCGCACTCCTGCTTCGAGCGGCCGTGGGCCATCGTGAAGACGCTGTAGGGCCAGTCCTCATAGGTCGGCCGCTGGTAGCAATGGGAGATGCCGCGGAAGGAGGCCATGCGTCCGCCGACCTCCATGATCTCGTCCTCGGGCACCTTCCAGACCCCCATCCCGTTGGCGGAGAAGCCGGCGCGGCGGTGGTAGAGGATCGCGGCGACCCGGCGCAGGATCTTGCGGTCGACCATGGCGCGCAGGCGGTCGAGCAGCGCCTCGGTGGCTAGGCCCAACTCCTCGGCGGCCGCGTCGTAGGGCCGCGCCACCGGCTCCATCGGCCCCTGCAGCGCCTTGATCAGGGCGATGTCCTCCTCGTCGTAGGGCTGGGCTTCCAGCTCGCGCGGCGGTGCCGCCTCGACCGCGGCGGCCAGCGCCTCGGTCCCCCCCTCCATCTCCAGGTTCATGTTGATCTTGAACAGGGTCAGGGTCGGCAGCTCCCGCATCGACTCCGCCCCGGTCTCCTCCATCAGCGCTTCCAGCGTCCCCGTCAGCCCCAGCTCGGAATCGGGCGGGGTGGCGATCGTGAACCAGAGGTTGAAGTCATGGGTGCGCAGGTAGTTGTGGGAGACGCCGGGGTGGGCATTGACGATCCGCGCCGCCCGCTGCGGGTTCTCCGAGTCGACTTTCGCCGCCACCAGCATCGACTCGTAGCCAAGCGCGCGGGTGTCGAAGATCGGCGTGATCTCGCGGATGATCCGGTTCTCGAGCAGCCGCCTGGTCCGGGCGAGGACGTCGTCGAGCTCCAGCTCCGCCTCGGCGGCGACGAGGGCGAACGGCTCGGGGTCGAGCGGGAACCGCGACTGCAGCAGGTTCATCAGCCGCTTGTCGGTCTCGTCGAGCGGGATCGCGGCGCCGTCCTTGCGGCTGCGCGCCTTCGACTGCGGGATTTTCACCGGAGCCACCCGGCGGCCTCCTTCGCGTGGTAGGTGACGATCGCGTCGGCGCCGGCACGGCGGATCGAGGTCAGCGCCTCGACCACGGCGGCGCGTTCGTCGATCCAGCCGTTGGCGGCGGCGGCCTTCAGCATCGAGTACTCGCCGGAGACGTGGTAGGCGGCCACCGGGGCGCCGGTCGCCTCTTTGACCCGCCGCACGACGTCGAGGTAAGGGAGGGCCGGCTTCACCATCAGCATGTCGGCCCCCTCGTCGAGGTCGAGCTCCGCCTCGCGCACCGCTTCGGCGGCGTTGGCGGGGTCCATCTGGTAGCCGCGGCGGTCGCCGAATTGCGGGATGGACCCGGCGGCGTCGCGGAAGGGACCGTAGAAGGCCGAGGCGTACTTGGCGCTGTAGGCGACGATCGGCACGTTCGGGTGCCCCTCCTCGTCGAGCTGGTAGCGGATCGAGCCGATCCGGCCGTCCATCATGTCGCTCGGCGCGACCGCGTCAGCGCCGGCCTCGGCGTGGGAGATCGCGGTTTTCGCCAGCAGCTCGACGGTGACGTCGTTGTCGACTTCCCGGCTGCCCGCGCGCATCAACCCGCAGTGGCCGTGCGAGGTGTACTCGCAGAGGCAGACGTCGGTGATCACGATCAGGTCAGGGTGCGCCTCCTTCAAGGCCCGTACCGCCATCTGCGCGATTCCCTCGTCGTCGTAGGCGCCGGAGCCGACATCGTCCTTGGCCGCCGGGATCCCGAAGAGCATCAGGGCGCCGATCCCGGCCTCCGCGATCTCCCCCGCCTCCTCGACCAGGTTGTTGATCGAGAAGCGTTCGATGCCCGGCATCGAGGCAACCTCCTCGCGCACCCCCTCCCCCGCGACGACGAAGGCGGGTTGGATCAGGTGGGCGGGCGAGAGCTCGGTCTCGCGGACGAGGCCGCGCAGCGTCTCGGTGCGGCGCATTCGGCGCAGGCGGGTGGCGGGGAAGGACATCTGGGGCGAGTTTAGGGAAGGGGGGTTGCATCCTCTCCAGACACATCTCGCCTATGGCTCGATGTTGAGTGTCTGGAGAGATGCGCCGCCCCTTTGCAACTCGCGCCAGTAGCCTGCGCCCGTGCGGGCCAGCGGGATCGTCAAGCGCTTCGGAGAGAGGGAGGCTCTGCGGGGGGTCAGCTTCGAGGCGGCGGCCGGGGAGCTGGTGGCGATCATCGGGCCGAACGGGGCGGGGAAGACGACGCTGCTCTCGATTCTCGCCGGGATCGCCAAGCCCGACGGCGGTGAGCTCACGGCGCCGAAAGGCGAGGTCGGCTGGGTGCCGCAGCAGGCGGCGCTCTACCGGCGGCTGACGGTCGAGGAGAACCTCCTGCTGTTCGCGCGGCTGGAGGGGCACGAGGACCCGCGCGCCTCGGCCGCGGAGATGCTCGAGCTGACCGGGTTGGGTGAGCGGCGGGGGGAGATCGTCGCCCGGCTCTCCGGCGGCAATCAGCAGCGGATCAACATCGCGATCGGCCTGCTCTCGCGGCCGGCCGTTCTGCTCCTCGACGAGCCCAGCGTCGGCCTCGACCCCCGCCAGCGCGCCCGCCTCTGGGAGTTCGTCTCCGGCCTCGCCGGCCGCGGCACCACCGTGATCTTCTCCACCCACGACATCCAGGAGGCCGAGCGCTACGGCGGCCGGCTGCTCGTCCTGGCCGATGGGGAGGCGCTCTTCGACGGCCCGCCGGAGGGGCTGCGCGAGGCGGTCCGCAGCGAGGCGCCGGAGGCCGCCGACCGCGACTTCGAGACCGCCTTCGTCGCCTACCTTCACCACCGGGGGCACTGATGGGTGGGGTGCGCTGGCTGCTGCTGAAGGACCTGCAGATCCTCCGGCGCTCACCCCTGCAGGCGGTGCTGCTGGTCGCCTACCCGATCCTGATCGCGGTGCTTGTCGGCTTCGCGATCTCGCGCGGGCCGGAGAAGCCTCGCGTCGCCTTCCTCAACGAAGTGCCGAGCGGGACGCGGATCAGCGTCGGTGGCGCCCAGCTCCCCCAGGCGAACGTCAGGGGACGGATCTGCAAGCGGGTCGAATGCGTCTTCGTCAGCGACCGCCAGGAGGCCGAAGACAGGGTGAAGTCCGGGGACGCGCTGGCGGCGCTGGTCCTCCCCGCAAACCTGGTCAGCAAGATCAACTCGCTCTCGACGCTCAGCCCGGGGGTGCCCGAAGTCGAAGTCCTCGTCAACGAGGAAAACGCGGTCAAGGCGGAACTGGTCGACGACCGGATCACGACGCTGCTGGCGCAGGCGAACCTGGCGATCGCGCGGCGGATCGGCGCCGAAGGAGGCCGCTACCTCGACCTGATCGTCAACGGCGGCGACTTCAAGGCGCTCGGCGGCAGCATCCACATCCTCGGCCTGCGGACCAGCGCCCGCATCCTCGAAGCGGTGGGGCCGGCGCTGCCGAAGGGCCTGCGGCCCTCGCTGGAGCAGGTCGCCAGGTTCGCCGCCGAGGCGCGGGAAAACCTCGACGTCGCCAAGCCGCTGATCGACCGGCTCGCGCAGCCGATCGCCGTCGACAAGGTCGTGGTCGGCGGCGAGAGCCCGCCGCTGGAAATCTTCGCGATCGCGGTGGCCGCCACCTTCACCCTCGCCTTCGTCGTCGTCCTCCTGGTGGCGGGGTCGCTGGCGCTGGAGCGCGAGGAGAACGCCTTCCCGCGCCTCACCCGCGGACTGGTCTCGATCGGCGGCCTGCTCGTCGGGAAGATCCTGCTCGGCGTCGCGGTGGGCCTCGTCGTCACCCTGCTGATGCTGTTCGGGATGGAGATCTTCGTGCCGCTGGAACTGGGCCGGATCGGCCTCTGGCTGCTGGCGATCCTGCTCTCCGGCGCCGCCCTCGGCGCGGCGGGCGCAGCGCTCGGAGCAGCGGCGCGCGAGGTGCGCGCCGTCTCCCTGCTCGCCTTCATGGTCACCCTCCCGGTCGCGTTCCTCTCGCTCGTCCCCTCGGGCGCGGTCAGCCCCGCCGTCTTCGACGCGATCCGCTACTTCACCGCGCTCTTCCCCTTCAAGCCGGCTCTGCAGGCGATCAGCGCCGCGCTCGACCGGGCTGGCCCGGGGATCGGCGGCCCGCTCCTGCACCTGGCGATCCTCTTCGCCGCCTACGCCGCGATCGCCCGCCTGGCCCTGCGTCGCTTCATCGCCGTCTAGCGACATTCCGAACCGCCGTGCTCTAGCGCCGCCACCGAACTGCATCGAATTATCCGCCTGCTGGGCAGGAAATTTGATGCAGTTCGGGGAGGGGGCTGATGCCGCCGCGCTCGACGCAGTGGTGGACGAACTGCTCCAGTGACAGGCCTGGCTCGAGTTGCGCGCGGACGCGCTCGAGCACCGCCGGCTCGTCCAGCTCGGGAAAGGCGCGGCCTTGCGAGCGGACCGCCGCCAGCGCCACGGCGCTGGCGCGAATCGAGAGGGGGCCATGTCGACTGCGGTAAGCGGCGATCCCTTCGAGCTCGACGAGGTCATAGTTCGGCTCGCTTGCCGTCAGCAGCGCCCGCTGCTGGGGCGTCGGGTGGATGACGAAGACCGGCGCGGTCGTCCCCGGGCTCTCGACCAGGGTTGCCGGGACGGCCCCGTAGGGAGAGACGTGAGCGGAGTAGACGACGTCCCAGCCCTCGAGCTCCGCCAGCAGGACGGGCATCTCGACGCCCGGCAGCGGCGCCAGCTTGCGGGACAGCGACTCGGGAGCGGAGTTGGCTCCGTAGGAGATGAGCGGCGCGCGGCCGGCGAGGTCGGGGCCGTCGGTCGGCAGCTCCAGCGCCGCTCCGTCGCGGTAGAGGTAGGAGCGACCCGGCGTCGCGTACGGGTAGGCAAGCGCCCGCCTCAAGATCGCCGTCGTCTCCGCCGGATCGGCCACCACGGGCAATCTCGCAGATAGGGTCAGCGCACGATGCGGCTCCTTTTCATCGGCGACGTGGTCGGCAGCCCCGGCCGGCAGGGCCTGCGGGAGACGATGCCGGAGCTGCGCGAACGCCACGCGCCCGACCTGGTCATCGTCAACGGCGAGAACTCGGCCGGCGGGGTCGGGATCACCGAACGCACCGCCAACGACCTCTTCGGCGCCGGCGCCAACGTGATCACCAGCGGCAACCACGTCTACCGGCACCGCGAGGCCTACGACTGGCTCGACCGCGAGGAGCGGGTGCTGCGACCGGCCAACTACCCGCAGGGAAACCCGGGCCGCGGCCACGGCGTCTTCGAGGTGGACGGGATGCGGGTGCGGGTGGTCAACCTCAGCGGCGGCATCGGCCTGCGCGTCGCCCGCTCCCCCTTCGACACCGTCGACTCGATCCTCGGCCACCATGAGGCCGACGCGGTGATCGTCGACTTCCACGCCGAGGTGACCAGCGAGAAGGTGGCGATGGGCTGGCACCTCGACGGCCGCGTCGCCGCCGTCCTCGGCACCCACACCCACGTCCCCACCGCCGACGGCCGCGTCCTCCCCGGCGGCACCGCCTTCGTCTCCGACGTCGGCATGACCGGCTCCCGCCACAGCGTCCTCGGTGTCAAGCCCGAGCAGGCGCTGCGCTCGATGATCACCCAGATGCCGACCCGGTTCGAGACCGCCGAGGACGACGTCTGGATCATGGGCGCGCTCGTTGAGGTCAACGACAAGGGACTGGCGGACTCCTTCGAGCAGGTGATGGTCCCGGCGCTGAGCCGGTAAGGGACGGGATGCCCCTCCTCACTCAACTTGCTCGGGTGGGGCGTGCTCGGGCAGTCCTAGGGGCCGCGCGACCGAGAAGTACAAGCCGTTCGGAGGAGTACCCCGTCCCTCTCCGACAGTCGCCAGAGCTACGAGCAACAGCGGATAGAACCAGACGATGTAGAGGTAGAACCAGTGATGGAGCGTCAGCTGGAGGCAGATCAGCAGCGCTGCTGAGAGAGCGGCAAGCTGAACTAGGGACTTGCGTTTGGGGATGAACGCAAGAACAACGGCAAGAGCTGCGGTACCTGCAAGGAGAGCAATCCGAATTGGTTCCAGCGACGGCACCTGTCCCCAGATGCTGAACGGAGAGGAGCGGCCGGCCTGGCTGGCGATCGTTCTGTCGTAGAACGTCTTCAACCCGGGGTTGATGGCGGGCCAGAGCATCACCGCCAGGGTCACCAGCGCGAACCCGAGCCCGAATAGGAGCAACTGCCGCCTCCCTCCCGCGGGTGGCGTCGTAGGGGGGACCCCCTCCTGCCGCGCAGGAGGGGGTGGGTCCCCTGCGGCGACAGGACCCGCGGGCCGGTACGCCATGAACATCGGAATCAACGGCGCCGCTACGAACTTGGCCCAGGTCGCGGCGGCAAGGGTGGCGCCGCGGGCCAAGGGTTTGGCAGCTAGAAGGAGCGTGGCGAGAAGCAGCGCCGCGACCAGCGAATCGTTCGAGTTCGACTCGAGGACGTAGGCGCTGTATGGGTAGGCGGCCCAGCCGAAGGCGAGGGTGGCGGCGAGGCGCTGGCCCTCCGGGCCGGGGCGGATCCGGATCCCGACCAGGAGCAGGAGGACGAAGGTGGCGACGTCGAAGACGACCGCGGCGGCGTGAGCGGCGGGTAGGTCGTCCCAATGCCCCGACCAGGGCCAGATCCGCTCGAAGGGGACGTAGGCGAGGTAGTTGACGGGGCCGTAGGTGTCGCCCTGGGAGACGTCACCGGGGAAGTTGTCGTAGATCGGTTCGCCGTGGCTGATCCGGTCGGCGCCGACCACGCCGGCGTAGCCGACGTCTATCGCGCCGGCGTCGGCGACGTTGAGCCCGACCCGGAACCCCATCAGGAAGAGCGCCGCGACCACCATCCACATCACCGGCCAGACCGGCCGCAGGCCCTCCCCGCTGCCCCGCAGGCCGATCCAGAGGCTGCGGACCAGCAGGTAGGCCAGCACCGGGTAGACGAGCGGGACCGAGACGCCGATCTCGGCCCGGTTGAAGAAGAAGTGGGAGACGCCGAAGCCGAGCAGGACGAGGAGATCGAGGTTGGCGACCCGCCGCGGCCGCCGCCAATCGACGAGACCGAGCAGGAAGATCGCGCAGAGGGGGAGGAAGACGTAGGGCGCGTTGAGCTTGTGGCCGAAGGCGCCCGAGTAGCCGCGCGCCATCTTCCAGGCGACCTGGTAGCCGGTCCACGACTCGAGCACCTCGCCGCGGCGGGCGTCGAGGACGACGAGCGCCAGCTCCTTGCCGGCTTCGAAGTAGGCGACTTCCCAGTGCCCTTCCTTCCTCGTCGCGCTCGGCCCAAGCTCGTGGTGGTGGCGCTCCTCCTCTTCGACCTTCGGGTCATGGTCGGCAACTTCGATCGCTTCTGAAGAACTGATCCTCCTTCCATCAGCCCATGCGGCGCCCGGGGCCACCACTATCGCCAGCAACACGAAGAGGAGCACTTGCCGGCCTCTCCGGCGGGTGGCGTCGTAGGGGGGACCCCCTCGTGGTAGTTCAGGAGGGGGTGGGTCCCCTGCGGCGACAGGACCCGCCGGCCGCAAGCCCCCGTCCCTCACCCTTCCTGCCCCACCCCGAAGTGATCGAGCACCACCGGCGCGACGTCGCGCAGCGTCCACTGCTCGCGCTCCGCGGCCGACTTCGGCCCGCAGCCGACGAAGAGCAGCGGCCCGAGCGAGTCGCCGGCATGGAGCGCCCCGTGGCTGCCGCCGCCGGCGTGGGAGACACCCCCCCAGTCGACCGCCTCGAAGCCCGGCGCCAGCGAGAGGACGAAGTCGCCGGCGTGCGGCGCGGTCAGAGCCGACCAGACGCGCGCCAGCGGATCGGGATAGGTCTCGCTGCGGAGGCGGCCGTCGTCGACGGTCGCCTCCAGGGCCGCGAGATCGCCCTTCAGCTCCCAGCGGCCGCCGCGCAGATCGGCGACCGTCGCCGGGCCTCCTTTCGGGCCCACCGCGGGGCGAAACCGGACCACGGAATCTCTTCGTTCCACAACGGCCCACTCGCCGCCGGTGAGCGTCACTCCGGGGCTCAACCGCTCCAGCGGCGATGCTTTCGCATCCTCCAGCCGGCAGATCAGGTCGACTCCCTCGATCACGGCCAAGCGCCCCACCACCGCGTCGAAATCGGCCCGCCCTCCCTCCCCCGGCAGGAGGTAGACATGGGCGGCGCGGCCGGTCGGGCTGACCGCGAGCTGGGCCCGCTCCGGCCGCTCCTCCGAGGGCTGCAGCACCGACCACTCGGCGCTCAGCAGCTCGGCCAGTGGCAGGCCGCGGTGGACGTCGGTCTGCGCGTGGTCGGCGAGGAGGATCACCGCGTGGTCGGCGAGGAACTCGTCGAGCCCGCCGGCCTCCTCGGCGTAGGTGGCGAAGGCCGCGTCAGCCTTCGCGATCGACTCGACGCTCGCCTCCGGGCCGTAGCGGTGCGAGTAGTGGTCGTTGTCGGGGAGCGAGAGGAGGAGGAAGTCGTAGAGGTCCTCCTTCATCAGCTCGGCGGCGCAGCAGGCGGCGTAGCCGTCGCGGTTGCCGGGGATCGAGGTCGAGCGGCAGGGAACCTCGCGGCTGGCGTAGAGGTCACCGTAGAAGAGGTCCGTCGGCCCCCAGGTGTGGTGATGGAACTTCAATTTGGTCACGTCGACCGCGCGGCGCAGCAGGCCCTCCAGCGAGACCTCGTGCCGCTGACGACCGCGGTAGATGAGGAACGGCGTGCAGGCGGTGCGGGCGCCGGCGTCTTCGAGGCTCTCGAAGACGGTCTCCACCTCCGGGCTGAGGTGGCCGAGGTTCATGTTGTAGACGAGGTCATAGAGGGCGAGGAAGACGCCGAAGGCGCGGCTCGCCTCCAGCGAGGAGCCGTACTCGACGTAGCGTCGCTCGAGCCGGTGGTACCAGTTCATGCCGCTGATCCAGTGGCGGTCGGCGCCGACCCCGGTGACCATCTCGGCGCTGGCGACGGGGGTCACCGAGGGGAAGCTGGAGACGCAGTCCCCGATCAGGACGCCGCGCTCGATCAGCGCCCCGAAGGTCGGCGCCCGGCCCTCGGCGACCGCCCGTTCGAGCATGTCGGTGCGCAGCGAGTCAACGTAGGCGAGGACGAGCTTCTTCGGCGAAGCCATGGTCCCAATGATGCCCGCCGCTGAGGGCGGCTAACGGAGGACGCGCAGGCCGGCGTGTTTGCGCTGCGCCCGGCGGTGCCGGGAGATCCCGAGCCAGATCAGCGCCAGGGCGAAGACGATCACGACCGGTTCGAGGAGGAGCGCGACCGCGACCACCACCAGCGCCGCCAGGACGACGAGGAAGGCGAGCGCGCCGGTGCCGCTGCCCTCGCGACGGCTGGCGCCGTAGACGACGTCGCTGAGGACGATGCAGCCGAGCGCTGCTCCCGCCGCGGCGAGCAGTGCTCCCAGCGGGCCGTCGATCAGGAACCCGGCGACGAGGCCGATCGCCGCAGCCAGGATCGTCATCCGCCCGCGGGCGGAGCCGTGGGTGCCAGCGGTGCCCGCCAGCATCCCGATCGCGATCCCGATTCCGAGGTCGGTGAGAATCTCCACGTGCGAAAACCTAACGACGGCGGGCGGGCGGCGTCGATCCGCCACACTGCCGGGATGAGCGAAGTCCCCGAGCCGACCCACCGTCGGCGCTCCCACGCCGGCACCCGGGACCTCGAGCGCTACGCAGGATTGTTCGCCGAGCGCACCACGGTGATGCGCTCTTCGGCGATGCGGGACCTGATGGCGATCACCGCCCGCCCCGAAGTCATCTCGCTCGCCGGCGGCCTCCCCGACACCTCGACCTTCCCGCCCCAGAGCTTCGCCGCCCAGATGACCCGGATCGCCCAGGAGTCGGCGGCGAAGGCGCTCCAGTACGGGCCGACCGAGGGCTTCGAGGAGACCAAGGACTGCATCCTCGAGGTGATGGGGGCCGAGGGGATGCTCCCCGACCCCGACGACGTCATCGTCACCACCGGCGGCCAGCAGGCGATCGACCTCGTCTGCAAGACCCTGGTCGATCCCGGCGACGTGGTCATCTGCGAGGCCCCGACCTACCCGGGGGCGGTGCCGGTCTTCTGCAGCTACCAGGCCGACGTGATCCAGGTCGAATGCGACGAGGACGGGATGCGGGTCGACGTCCTCGAAGAGCTGCTCGGGGAGCTGCGCGAGGAAGGGCGCCGGCCGAAGTTCGTCTACACGGTGCCGAGCTTCCAGAACCCGGCCGGGGTGACCCTCTCGCTGGAGCGCCGGCGCCGTCTGGTCGCGCTGGCGCGCGAGCGCGAGATCCTCGTCGTCGAGGACAACCCCTACGGCCTGCTTCGCTACAGCGGCGAGCCGATGCCGCCGCTCTACCAGCTCGACGGCGGCGACTTCGTCATCTACATCGGCACCTTCTCGAAGATCCTCTCCCCGGGGATCCGGCTGGGCTGGGCGGTGGCGCCGCCGCCGGTGATGGAGAAGATCGTCCTCGGCAAGCAGGCCGCCGACCTCTGCACCTCGACGCTGACCCAGTACTTCGTCCGCGAGTACTTCGCCGAACGGCGTTGGCAGCACTACGTGAACGACCTGGTTGAGATCTACCGCGCCCGCCGCGACACGATGCTGGAGGCGCTGCGGATGCACTTCCCGGTCGAGGCGACCTGGACCGAGCCAGAGGGCGGCCTCTTCATCTGGGCGACCCTGCCCGACTACATCGACACCAACGACCTGCTGGCGAAGGCGCTGCGCGCCGACGTCGCCTTCGTCCCCGGGCAGGGCGCCTACGTCGACGGCCGCGGCAGCCACTCAATGCGGCTCAACTTCTCCGGAGTTGGCGAGGAGGAGATCCGCGAGGGGGTGCGCCGGATCGGCAAGGTGATCGCCGAGCAGGTCGAGCTCTACGGGACCCTGACCGGGGAACAGCGGCTACCGGAGCCGGCCGAGGAGCCGGAGCCGAACGTCCTCCCCTTCCGCAAGGCGGAGGAGGCGTGAAGGTCGCCGTCCTCAAGGGCGGGCGGTCGCTGGAGCGCGGCGTCTCGCTGCGTTCGGGGGCGCGGGTCGAGGACGCGCTCGCGCGGCTCGGCCACGAGGTGCTGCCGATCGACGTCGGCTCCGATCTGGTCAAGCGACTGGTCGCCGAGCGGCCCGAGGTCGCCTTCGTCGCCATGCACGGCGTCGGCGGCGAGGACGGAACGGTGCAGGAGCTGCTGGAGATCCTCGGCATTCCCTTCACCGGGCCGGGGGCGGCGGCCTGCGCCCGCTGCATGGACAAGGTCCAGGCCAAGGACGCGATCGAGGAGGCGGGGCTGCCGACGCCCGGCTGGTTCGCCTTCAACCAGACCGCGTTCCGCGAGTTCGGCGCCGCCGACGCGCTTGGGCGGCTGGAGGAGACGCTCGGCTTCCCGCTCGTCGTCAAGCCGAGCCGCGGCGGCTCCTCGCTCGGGGTCAAGTTCGCCGGCTCCGCTGCCGAGGTGCCGCAGGCGCTCGTCTCCGCCTTCAGCTACGACGACCGCGTCCTGCTCGAGCGCTTCGTCGACGGCCGCGAGCTGGCGGTCAGCGTCCTCGGCGACGAGCCGCTGCCGGTGGTCGAGGCGATCCTGCTGGCCGGCGACCGCTACGACTTCGAGGCGCGCTACGAAATCGGCCGCACCCGCTTCGCCTGCCCGGCCGAGCTGACCGCCGGGGAGGAGCGGGCCGTCACCGAGGCCGCGCTCGGCACATACCGCGCCCTCGGCTGCACCGGCTTCGCCCGCATCGACTTGATCCTCGCTCCGGGGGGGCCGTGGCTGCTGGAGGCCAACGCGATCCCCGGCCTCACCGACACCAGCCTCCTCCCCCAGGCCGCCGAGGCGGCGGGGCTGAGTTTCGAGTCATTGGTCGAGCGAATTCTGGACCTGGCACTAACGCCCCAGGGCGTTTCTTAGGAGCGAAAGCAAGCAGTTCAAGGAGGAGCGAGGGAGCGTGCTCCGCACGTGACCGAGCGACGAGGCTGAAATGCGCCGCTTTGCAGCCCTAAGAATCGCCCTGGGCGAAATCCTCGGGCGTCACTTCGTCCAGGAACTCCTTGAACTTGTCGACGACCTCCTCCGTGTCCTCGACCTCATGCTCGAACTCGATCGCCGACTCCTCGATCACGTCCTCGGCGGCGAAGATCGGTGCCGCGACCCGGACCGCGAGCGCGAGCGCGTCGGAGGGGCGGGAGTCGATCTCGACCTCGGAGCCGTTGATCGAGACCGTGATCGAGGCGTAGAACGTGTTGTCGCGAAGCTCCGTCACCGCCACCCGCTCGCACTTCGCGTCGAGGTTCTCAAGCACGTCGGAGAGCAGGTCATGGGTCATCGGCCGTGGCGTCGAGGCGCCCTGCAGCTTCATCAGGATCGCCGCCGCCTCCGGATGGCCGATCCAGATTGGCAGGAAGCGGTTGCCGTCCACGGTCTTCAGCAGCACGATCGGCTGCTTGCCGACCATGTCGAAGCTGACGCCATAGATCTGCATCTGCTGCAAAAGGGGCTCCCGGACCTCGTTGGAAGGCGAAAGTATAGGTCCGGCTTCTACCCGCTCCGGACGGGCGTCCAATCGGGACGGGTCGAGTGGGCGATCCTGGATTCGAACCAGGGACCTCGTCCTTATCAGAGACGCGCTCTAACCAACTGAGCTAATCGCCCGCGGATGGCGATGATAGCTAGGCGAAGCGAACGGTCGGCAGCCGCCGAGGGGTTACCCCGTCCGCTTGCGGAGCCGGCGCGCCAGGGCGTGCGCGTCGCGGACGTCATCGAAGCGGAGCTCGGCGACGATCCCCTCCCCCTTCGCCCGGGCGGTGACTTCGTGTCCGATCGCTTCCTCGAGCGCGTCGGCGACGTCGCGGAGCGCGGCGACGGCGTCGGGGTCCGACGGGGCTCGCGTCGGCCTGGCTCTTGGCTGGCTGGCCAGCCGAACTCTGTTCTCGGTCTCGCGCACCGACCAGCCGCCGCGGGCGGCATCGCGGGCGAGGCGGCGACGGACGTCGTTGCCGGGGGCGGCGAGGAGGGCCTTGCCGTGCCCCTCGCTGAGGTCGCCGGACTCGAGCATCCGCAGCGCCTCGTCGGGAAGCTCCAGCAGGCGGATCAGGTTGGAGACGGCGGGGCGGCTGCGACCGACCCGTTTCGCCAGCTCCTCCTTGGTCAGTCCCAGTTCCTCGACCAGCGCCGAGCAGGCCCGCGCCTCCTCGACCGGATTCAGATCCTCGCGGACCATGTTCTCGATCAGCGCCGCCTGCAGCCGCTCGGCTTCGGCTTGGTCGCGGACCACCGCCGGCACCTTCTCGAGCCCGGCCTGCTGCGCGGCACGCCAGCGGCGCTCGCCGGCGACCAGCTCGTAGCTGCCGTCGGGAAGCGGACGCACCAGGAGCGGCTGGACGACGCCGGAGGCCTCGATCGAGGCTGCCAGGGAGGCCAGCGCCTCGGCGTCGAAGTTGGTCCGGGGCTGCGACGGGTTGGGCTTGATCAGGGAGACCGGCAGCTCTCGCAGCTCACCGGCGTCGCTCGCCTCGCTCTCGGGCAGGATCGCGGCGAGGCCGCGGCCGATGCCGCGGCGGCTAGCCACGGTTCGCCAGCTCCTTCGCCAGGGCCCGATAGGCGATGGCGCCGTGGGAGGCCGGGGCGTGCTCGGTCACGGGCAGACCATAGCTCGGCGACTCGGCGACTCGAACGCTGCGCGGGATCACCGTCTCGAAGACCATCGCGTCGAAATGCTCGCGCAACTCCGTCTCGACGTCCCGCGCCAGTCGCGTGCGCTCGTCGTGCATGGTGATCAGCAGACCCGAAACCTCCAGTTGAGGGTTCAGCTCGCGCCTGATCAGGCTCAGCGTTTCGAGGAACTGGACCAAACCCTCCAGCGCCAGGTACTCCGCCTGCACGGGCACGATCACCCGGTCGGCGGCGACCAGGGCGTTGACGCTGACCGGGCCGAGCGAAGGTGGGCAGTCGAGGAGAGCAACCGCAAACCGCTCCCGCAGCGGCCCCAGCCGTTCGCGGAGGCGGGTCTCGGATCCGGGAATCCGCGGCAGCTCCACCGCGGCCCCGGCGAGGTCGCGGCTGGCGGGAACGAGCCAGAGGTTGTCGGGCCCGGCGGGCCGGGCCGCCGCCGCCACCGAGGTCTCGCCGGTGAGGCAGTCGTAGGAGGAGGGGTGGAGGTCGCGGTCGCCGCCGAGGGCGACGGTGGCGTTGCACTGCGGGTCGAGGTCGACCAGTAGCGTCTGACGACCGTCAGCCGCGGCGCAGGAAGCGAGGTTGACGGCGGTGGTCGTCTTCCCGACCCCGCCCTTTTGGTTCGCCACCGCGTAGACCGTGCCCATCCCGCCCAGCCTAGAGCGTCGATTCCCGGCGCGTTTGCGGGCGGTGGGATAGCCTCCCGGCCGTGTCCGAGAGCTTCGATTGGCCCGACGATCCCGCCGAGCGCGCCCAGGAGCTCGTGGAGGGTGTCCTCGACGAGCTCGACCTCGACGGCGAGGTGGCCGTCGAGGAGGACGACGAGCGGATCCTGCTTACCGTCGAGGGCGGGGACGACTACGGGCTGCTGATCGGCAAACGCGGGCAGACGATCGACGCGCTGCAGCTGCTCTGCTACCAGGCTGCCTTTCGCGGCCTGCGGGACCGCAAGCGGGTCGTGGTCGACGCCGCCGGCTATCGGGAGCGGCGGCGGGAGACGCTGGAGAGCCGCGCCGACCGGGCGGCCGAGCAGGCGCTGGGCAACAACCGCGTCGTCGAGATGGACCCGATGAGCGCCCAGGAACGGCGCGTCGTCCACGAAAGGCTGAAGGAGCGATCGGGCGTCGAGACCTACAGCGAGGGCGACGAGCCGCGACGCTGTGTGATCGTCGCGCCGCTGCTGCCCGAGTGAACAGGGGCCCGGCGGCGGCGCTGTCCGCCGCCGCCCGGGAGAAGCTGGAGGTGGTCCTGGCGCTGCTGGCCGAGGAGCGCGCCTCGGTCAGCTCGGTGGTCGACCGGCGCGCCTGGCGAGTTCACGTCCTCGACAGCCTGACGGGGCTCGAGGTGCCGGAGCTGCAAACCGCGGCGCGGATCGCCGACGTCGGCGCGGGCGCGGGGTTTCCGGGGCTGGCGCTCGCGGTGGCGCTGCCGGCGGCCCACATCGACCTGATCGAGTCGGTGGGACGCAAGTGCGAGTTCATGCGGCGCGCGGTCGAGGAGGCGGAGATCACCAACGCGAGCGTCCTCCACACGCGCTCCGAGGAATGGGCTGCCTCCGCGGGAGGCGAGGTCTACGACGCCGTCACCGCGCGGGCGGTGGGACGGCTGTCAACGCTGGCCGAGCTCGCCTCGCCGCTCCTGCCGACCGGAGGGGTTCTCGTCGCCTGGAAGGGCAGGCGCGACGGCGACGAAGAGCGGCAGCTCGACCGGGCTGCGACGTCGCTGGCGATGCGGCCCGAGATCATTCTCGACGTCGGCGACCGGGCCGGCAGCGAGCACCGCCACCTGCACGTGATCCGCAAGGCCGGCCCGACGCCGACGAACCTGCCGAGGCGGGCCGGGATGGCGAAGAAGCGCCCGCGCGGCTGAACGAGTCGATAAGCGCGGTTGAAGGCCGACTACCGGCGCTTCTTTTTCTTTCGCGGCGGTTTCGGGGGTGGTTTCGCCGCCTGCATCGCGACCGCGCCCTCAGGCGTCGCCACCACCGGGACCGGAATCACCTTTTTGATCACGAACTGCTGCCCGATCGTCCAGATGTTCGTGGTGATCCAGTAGAGGATCAGCCCCGCCGGGAAGTTGAGGATGAAGGGGACGAAGATCAGCGGCAGCACGAACATCATCGTCCGCTGGCTTTTATCCGCGCTCATCGCCATCACCATCCCGGAAACCAGCTGGGTGCCAACGTAGAGGATCAGCAGGGCGATCAGTTCGCCGCCCGTTGCCTTCGCGGTGAGGTCGTTGATGAAGAAGAACGAGGCTTCGGCGCCGCAGTGGCCGGCCTGGCAGCCGATGTCTTCGGGAAGCTCGTTGCGGAGAACGTTGAAGAGGGTGAAGAAGACGGGCAGCTGCGCCACCAGCGGGATGCAGGAGGCGAAGGGGTTGACTTTGTTCTCTTTGTAGAAGCGCATCATTTCCTGCTGCATGCGCTGTTTGTCGTTTTTGTACTTCTCCTGCAGTTCCTTGATCTGCGGCTGCAGGGCCTGCATGGCCCGCATCCCTTTCAGCTGTTTGTAGGTGAGCGGGATCAGGACCGCCCGCGTCACCACGGTGAGGGCGATGATCGACATGCCCCAACTGAGCCCGGCGCTGTCGTGGAAGAACTTGAGGACCGAATTGACGATGTCAATCAGCGGCTGCAGGATGTTGGCGGCGGGAAGGATCATGGCTGGGTGCGATGGTGCTCGGCCGGGTGGCTCGGGCCGGTGCGGAGCGTGAATCTATCGGGGACGGGGTCGAAGCCGCCGTGAGTGAAGGGATTGCAGCGCAGGAGCCTCCACCCCGCGAGGAGGAATCCCCGGCCCACCCCGAAGCGTTCGACCGCTTCCACGGCGTATGCAGAGCAGGTCGGCTCGTAGCGGCAGCGGCGGGGGAACGCCGGGGAGATCCAGCGCTGGTAGGCGCGGATCGGGAGCAGGAGGATCCGTTTCACGTGGAACGCACCTTCTCGAGTGCCTCGTCCAAGCTTGCCCTGACGCCGTTCATCCCGTCCTTGGCGATCAGGTCGTTGATCTCGGAACGAGCGACGATCACGAAGTCGTGTCCGGGCGGCAGGCGGTCGGCCAGCGACCAGAAGGCCTCCCGCAGGCTCCGCTTCGCCTTGTTGCGATCGACGGCGCCACCGACCTTGCGGCTGACTGAGACGCCAAGGCGGACCTCCTCCCGGTCCTCTTCCTTGCGCGGGAACGTGTAGAGGACCAGATACCGGGTGGCGTGCGAGGAGCCCTCACGGTAGACGCGGTCGAACTCGCCGCTGCGCGAAAGGCGCCGTCGCTTCGACGGCATCTAGGGGGTGAGGCGCTTGCGGCCTTTGCGCCGGCGGCGCTTGAGGATGGCGCGGCCGCCACGAGTGCTCATCCGTGCGCGAAAGCCATGCGTCTTGGCGCGCTTCCGCTTCTTTGGCTGGTAGGTGCGCTTCATCGCGGCGCAGTATAGAGACAGGCCGAAAATCTTTTCTACGGGATTTGCGATGGGCCTCGGCTGGCCCTTCAGGCACGGCGCTATCGTCGCCGCCCGGTGCCCGATGACTTCCCCAGCAACGAACTTCAAGCTCTCTGGCAGGCGGTCCAGGCCCGCCTGCGGAGCTCGGTCCCGGAGTCGACCTACCGGCTCTGGCTGGAGCCGCTCCAGGCTGCCGGCGTCGAAGGCGAGACGCTCTTCCTCACCGCCCCTGACGGCATCAGGGCCTGGAGCGAGCGCCGCTACTCCGATCTGATCGCCGAAGCCCTAGCGGCGCTGGACTCGCCACTCCGGCAGGTGAGCTTCGCGGAACCCCCCGCCGCGGCGGTCGGGGCGGGAACCGACCCCGAGCTCAACCCGAACTACAGCTTCGATCGCTTCGTGATCGGCCCCGGCAACCGGCTTGCGCACGGGGCGGCCCTCGCGGTTGCCGAGGCGCCTTCGGAGGCCTACAACCCTCTCTTCCTCCACGGCCCCCCCGGGCTGGGCAAGACCCATCTGCTGGCGGCGATCGCCAACTACCTGCAGACCTACGCGGCGGGGCTCAGGGTCCGCTACACGACCGCCGAGTCGTTCACGAACGAGTTCGTCGCCGCCCTGAAAACCTCCGGCAGCGACGGCTTCAAGGCCCGCTACCGGGACATCGACGTCCTCCTCATCGACGATGTCCAGTTCCTGCAGGGGAAGCCGGCGACCGAGGAGGAGTTCTTCCACACCTTCAACGCCCTCTATGAGTCCGGCAGCCAGCTTGTGCTCTCGGCCGACCGGCTCCCCAGCGAGCTCTCGACGCTGGCGTCGCGCCTGCGGGACCGGTTCGAGTGGGGGCTGACCGTTCCGGTCGAGCCGCCGAACCTGGCCACCCGCCTCACGGTCCTGCGGCGACTGGTCGAGGAGGCGGGGGTCGAGATCGAAGATGACGGCGCCCTGGCCGAGCTCGCCAACCGCATCGAGGCCAACGTGCGCCAGCTGCACGGGGCGCTGACGAAGGTGATCGCCCACGCCTCGCTGATGGCGCGGCCGCTCAGCTCCGATCTGATCGCCGAGGTCATCCCAGGAGTTCGCACCCAGCAGCCCACCTCGGTCGAGGAGATCCAGCAGCGCGTGGCGGAGGGCTTTGGCGTCTCCCGCGCCGAGCTCGTCGGCTCGAGCCGCGCCGCCACGCCCCTGCGGGCCCGCCAGGTGGCGATCTTCCTCACCCGCGACCTCACCGATCTCTCGCTCCCGCAGATCGGACGCCTCTACGGGGGTCGCGATCACACCACGGTGATGAACTCGCTGCGCCGCGTCGAAGCCGGCATCGACGAGGATCCGGGCTTGGCCGAGAAGGTCCGCGAGTTGCGGGGAGCTATCCACAACCCTGTGACCGACGAGCGCTGACAGCCGCCGGCACTGTAAGAATCCCCAGCCTTCCCCAGCGCCTTCCACAACCTTCAAACCGCACCACACCGCCGAATCCTCGAAATCCCAGACTTTTTCCACAAGACCTAATTCAACTCAAGAAGGCAATCATCTTTTGAAGCTCACGACCAAACGTGAAGATCTCGTCTCGAAGCTCTCGATCGTTTCCCGGGCGGTATCCACCCGCGCCGCCACCCAGGCGCTCTCAGGCGTCCTCCTCAACGCGGCCGACGGCAGGGTGACGCTGGCGGCCACCGATCTCGATCTCGGCCTGGAGACGACGCTGGACGCCGAGGTCGAGCAGGCGGGGGCGGTTCTGCTTCCCGGCCGCCTGTTTGCGGAGGTCTCCCGCTCACTGCCCGATGCGGCGGTCGAGATCGAATCCCGTGAGGCCGAGCGCGACGTCGAGATCCGCAGCGGCGGCTCGAGCTTCCACCTCCGCGTGCTCCCGGTCGAGGACTTCCCGAAGCTCCCCCGGCCCCAGGAGGAGGGCCGGTTGACGATTCCGGCCGCGGCGCTGGAAGCCAGCATCGACCTGGTTGCCCGGGCCGCTTCCAAAGACGACATGCGGCCGGTTCTGACCGGCGTCTTCGTCACCGCCGCCGCCAAGGAGATGACGATGGTCGCCACCGATTCCTACCGGCTGGCGGTGAAACGAACCGAGCTCGAGGCCGACCTCGGCGGCGAGCTCGAGGCGAACATTCCCGCCCGAGCGTTGCGTGAGCTGGGCCGGATCCTCTCCTCGGAGGGGGCCGGGGAGAGCTCGATCTCGCTGCTCCCCAACCAGGCTGTGTTCATCGCAGGGTCGATCCTCCTCTCGACGAGGCTGATCGATGGCCAGTTCCCCAACTTTCGGCAACTCCTGCCGGAGTCCTACGAGCACGACGTACGGCTACCGCGGCTGGAGTTCCTCGACGTCGTCCGCCGGGTCAGCCAGCTGGCCCAGCGCAACGCTCCGCTGCGACTCTCTTTCGAGTCCGGCGAGCTGACGGTCGCGGCGGAAACGCCCGACGTGGGCGACGCTCGCGAGACGACGCCCGCCGCCTTTGAGGGGGAGCCGCTGGAGATCGGGTTCAACCCGGAGTTCCTCCGGGAGGGGGTCGAAAGCGTGCAGGGGGAGGAGATCCTGGTGCGGTTGATCTCGCCGCTGCGGCCGGGCCTGCTGGAACCGGTTGAGGGGGACGACTTCCGTTACCTGGTGATGCCGATCCGGCTCAACGCCTAGCGGTTCGGCAGCCGCCGCCTGAGCCGGCGATGCTCGTCACCGCGATCGAGGCCAAGCCGCTCCGCAGCCTCGACCGCGTCCGGGTCGAGCTCCCACCCGGCATCGTCAGCGTCATCGGGCCGAATGGGACCGGCAAGACCAACCTGATCGAGGCGATCTACTTCGCCCTCACCGGGCGCTCCTTCCGCACCTCCGACCGCCGTGACCTGATCCCCTTCGGGGGGAATCTGGCGCGGGTGGAGGCCACCGTCGGCGGCGAGGACGGGATCGAGCACAGGCTGCTCGCCGCCGTCAGCCGCGGCGAAGGGCGCCGCCACCTGCTCGACGGCAACCCAGCCGATCCCGGCACCCTCGCGCGCAGCCGGCCACCGGTCGCGGTCTTCGCCCCCGACCGGCTGACGCTGGTCAAGGGCGCGCCCGCCGAGCGGCGCGCCCACTTGGACGGCTTCGTCGCCGCCCGGTGGCCGTCTCGGGCGGAGCTGCGAAAGCGGTTCGGTCAATCGATCGCGCAACGGAACGCGCTGCTCTCGCGGCTCAGCGCGGGCTACGGGGCGCCGCAGGACCTCGGCATCTGGGATGCGGCCCTGGCTGGTGCCGCCGCACCGCTGATCGAGGCTCGCTCCGAGGCCGTCGCCGAGCTGGCGGGCGCGTTTTCCGCCGCCGCCCGCGAGCTTGGTCTCGACGCGGCCGAGCTCGAATACGCGCCGCGCGCCGAGGGAACCGAGGCCGAGATCAGGGTCGGCCTGGAGCAGCGCCGCGATCAGGACATTCGGATGGGCCGCAGCTCCTGGGGCCCCCATCTGGACGAGCTGAAGCTGCTGGCCGGCAAGAAGTCGCTGCGCAAGTACGGCTCGCAGGGTCAGCAGCGCACCGCCCTCCTCGCCCTGCTGTTCGCCGAGCGCGAGGCGCTGCTGGCGGCTCGCCGGGTGACGCCGCTGCTCCTGCTGGACGACGTGATGAGCGAGCTCGACCCGGGCCGGCGGGAGCGCCTGGTCGCGCGGCTCGGCGACGGCGGGCAGGTGCTGATCACCGCGGCGGACGAGGAATCGGTTCCCGCCGCCGCGCGCGAGACCGTGGTCCGGATGCCGCTGCCGCAGACGGAAAGTCTCAGAGAATGAGTCGGCGACGCGCTCCCCGGCCGGCCGCCGACGCCTTCCAGGCGGCGCTGCAGCAGGCCGCGCCTCGGACGCCCCTCGCCGCTGTCCAGGCGGGCTGGGCGGCCGCGGTCGGCGAGCAGCTCGCCGCGGTCGCGATTCCCGTTTCCGAGCGAGCGGGCACGATAACCATCGAGTGCGCGGACACGGTCTGGGCCCAGGAGCTCGACCTGATGCAGGAGACGCTGCTGGAGCGCCTGCGGGCGGAGGTCGGGGACCTTGCTCCCCGGGCTTTGCGCTTTCGTGTCAACGCAGGCCGGTTCTAGTCACTCTTTTGGCACGATTTGCAGGGAATTCTTAGTTTTCCGGGCGGTCGTCCGCGCGCCTGAACTGGTATTCTTATGGCAACCCGCAAATCTGCCCCGACCAACCGCGGAGCGAGTCTCCAGGCGTCGGGGCTTTGTGTGTCTGTGTGTCAATCGGAAGGGACTCATTGCCTGACAAGAAAGCCAGCGGCGGCTCCTACGGCGCCAAGGACATCACCGTCCTCGAGGGCCTGGAAGCGGTTCGCAAGCGCCCCGGCATGTACATCGGTTCCACGGGCCCGCGGGGGCTTCACCACCTCGTCTACGAGATCGTCGACAACTCCGTTGACGAGGCGCTGGCCGGTCACTGCGACAGCGTCCGGGTAGTCCTCCACCCGGACAACTCATGCACGGTCGAGGACAACGGCCGCGGCATTCCGGTCGAGACGATGGAGAAAGAGGGGAGGCCGGCGGCGGAGGTCGTGCTCACCGTCCTCCACGCCGGCGGCAAGTTCGGCGACGGCGGTGGCTACAAGGTCTCGGGCGGCCTGCATGGAGTGGGGGTCTCTGTCGTCAATGCCCTCTCCGAGCGCCTGCACCTGGAGATCAGCCGGGAGGGTCATGTCTGGTCGCAGGACTACGAGCGCGGCAAGCCGCAGACCGACCTGGTCAAAGGGGAGGAGACGAAAGCCCACGGGACCAAGCTCACCTTCCTGCCCGACCTCGAGATCTTCGAAGAGATCGGCTTCGACTTCGAGACCCTCGCCGAGCGCCTGCGCGAGACCGCCTTCCTCACCCGCGGACTGAAGATCGAACTGGTCGACGAGCGCGGCGAGACCAACAGCGTCACCTTCCAGTACGAGGGCGGGATCGAGGACTTCGTCCGCCACCTCAACGCGAACAAAGAGGCGCTCAACCGCAGGCCCGTTTACTTCGAGGGGAATAAGGAGGAGGGCGAAGTCGAGATCGCGATGCAGTGGAACAGCTCCTACCAGGAGTCGATCTTCAGCTTCGCTAACAACATCAACACCCACGAGGGCGGCACCCACATGTCCGGGTTCCGCGCCGCGCTGACCCGCACCCTCAATGCCTACGCCCGGGCCAAAGGCCTGCTCAAAGAGAAGGACGACAACCTCGCCGGCGAGGACGTGCGCGAGGGCCTGACCGCGGTGATCTCGGTCAAGCTGCACGACCCGCAGTTCGAGGGGCAGACCAAGACCAAACTCGGCAACCCGCCGATCAAAGGGCTGGTCGAGGAGACGGTCAACCGCAAGCTCGCCGAGTTCCTCGAGGAGAATCCGCCGGAGGCGCGCAGGGTCATCAGCAAGACGATCGACGCCGCCCGCGCCCGCGCCGCCGCCCGCAAAGCACGCGACCTCACCCGCAAGTCGGCGCTGGAGAATTCGACCCTGCCCGGCAAGCTCGCCGACTGCACGGTCAAGGACCCGAGCCTGGCTGAGATCTTCGTGGTCGAGGGCGACTCCGCCGGCGGTTCCGCGAAGCAGGCCCGCGACCGCAACACGCAGGCGGTGCTGCCGCTGCGCGGGAAGATCATCAACGTCGAGAAGAGCCGCATCGACAAGGTTCTCGCCAACAACGAGATCCAGGCGCTGATCACGGCGATCGGGACCGGCGTCCACGACGAGTTCGACATCGAGGAGGCCCGTTACCACAAGATCGTGATGGCGACCGACGCCGACGTCGACGGGGCCCACATCCGCACCCTCGTCCTCACCTTCCTCTACCGGCAGATGAAGGAGCTGATCGAGGCCGGCTACGTCTACATCGCCAAACCGCCGCTCTACCGAGTCAAACAGGGCAACCAGGAGACCTACCTGGAGCGCGAGTCCGAACTGGAAGAGCTCCTCCTGCGCGACAAGATCGAGGAATTCGAGCTGATCGACTCGACCGGGGAGAAGCGCAAACTCACCGCGAGCCGCTGGCAGGCCTACATCCGGCGCTCGAAAGAGTACGAGGGCTGGGGCTCTTCACTGCAGGCCGACTTCGGCCATGAGGTGGTCCGGTTCCTCGAGGAGTCGAGCCTTCTGGACGAACAGGTGGCGACGGTCGGCGCGGCCCGCGAGGTGCTGCAGCGCGGCGGCAGCCCCAACGAGCCGTTCGACACCGAGGTTCTCGAGAGCGGTGACGACCTCGTGGTCGTCAAGGCGGTCGAACGCAAGAGCGGCTTGGCGCGCACCCACCGGCTGCCGGGGGCGCTCTTCGAGCACCACGACTACCGCAAGTTCGCCGAGATCCACGCCGCCATGCTGAAACAGGTCGGCCGGCCGCCGTTCGAGGTCAGCCGCGGCGAGCGCCGCAACGTCGCCCTCTCCTTCGAGGCCCTGCGCGGCGCCGTCCTCGAGCTCGCCCGCCACGGCGTCCAGCTGACCCGCTTCAAGGGGCTGGGGGAGATGAACGCGAAGCAGCTGCGGGAGACGACGATGGACCCGGCGTCGCGGACGCTGGCGCGGGTGACGCTCGAAGACGCGACCGCCGCCGACACGATCTTCTCGATGCTGATGGGCGACCAGGTCGGTCCCCGCCGCGACTTCATCGAGACGCATGCCAAAGAGGTCAAGTTCCTCGATGTCTAAGCCCTCGATGTCCAAGGAAGCGGCCACGACGAGCGAAGGGACGGTGCGCTGATGGCGCTCGACGCGCTGACGGGCAACATCGAGGACCGCGGCCTCGAGCAGGAGATGCGCTCGTCCTACCTCGATTACGCGATGAGCGTGATCGTCGGCCGGGCGCTGCCGGACGTGCGCGACGGCCTCAAGCCGGTCCACCGCCGGGTGCTCTACGCGATGCACGACATCGGCCTGCAGCCGACCCGGCCCTACCGCAAGTGCGCCTTCATCGTCGGCGAGGTGATGGGCAAGTACCACCCCCACGGCGACTCGGCGATCTACGACACGCTGGTGCGGATGGCGCAGGACTTCTCCCTGCGCTACCTGCTGGTCGACGGTCAGGGCAACTTCGGCTCGATCGACGACGACCCGGCGGCGGCGATGAGGTACACCGAGGCCCGCCTCGGCCGGCTCGCCACCGAGCTGCTGCGGGACATCGACGCCGACACCGTCGACTTCGGCCCCAACTACGACGAATCGACCCAGGAGCCGCAGGTTCTGCCGGCGCGGTTCCCGAACCTGCTCGTCAACGGCACCTCCGGGATCGCGGTCGGGATGGCGACGAACATCCCGCCCCACAACCTCCGCGAGGTAGCGGCCGCGGTCGCCGCCTACATCGACAACCCGCGGATCGACCTGGAGGGCCTGATGCAGCACGTCAAGGGGCCCGACTTCCCTGGCGGCGGGATCATGAGCATGGAGGGCATCCGCGACGCCTACGCTTCCGGCCGCGGCAGCATCAGGGTCCGCGCAAGAGCGCACGTCGAGCCGCTCAAAGGGGGCAAGGAGGCGATCATCGTCACCGAGCTCCCCTTCATGGTCAAGAAGGGCGGCGACGGCGGCCTGATCACGAAGATCGCCGACCTCGCCCGCGACAAGAAACTCGAGGGGATCTCCGACCTCCGCGACGAGAGCGACGAACGCTCCGGCATGCGGCTGGTGATCGAGCTCAAACGCGGCGGTCCGCCGGCGAAGGTCGTCCTCAACAACCTTTACAAGAAAACCGCGATGCAGTCGACGTTCGGCGCCAACATGGTCGCCCTCGTCGACGGGGTCCCGCGCACCCTCAGCCTGCTTGAGCTGATCGAGCACTACGTCGAGCACCAGCGCGAGGTCGTCACCCGCCGCACCCAGTACGAATTGCGCCGCGCCGAGGCCCGCGCCCACATCCTCGAGGGGCTGCTGGTCGCGCTGGACAACCTCGACGCGGTGATCAAACTGATCCGCGGCTCCGATGATCCCGACGCCGCCCGGGACGGGCTGATGGAGAAATTCGAGCTGTCCCGCGAGCAGGCCCAGGCGATTCTCGACATGCGCCTGCAGCGGCTGACCGCGCTGGAGGCGGACAAGGTCCGCGCCGAGCACGCCGATCTGATGGAGCGGATCGGCGAGCTGCGGGCGATCCTCGGCGACGAAGCGCGGGTGATGGCGCTGGTCAAGGACGAGCTGGCCGAAATCGTCGATGCCTACGGCGACGAACGGCGCACCGAACTCGTCCACTTCGAGGGCGACGTCGGGATCGAGGACATGATCGCCGACCAGCAGATGGTGATCTCCCTGACCGCCTCCGGCTATGTCAAGCGCCTGCCGCTGGCGACCTACCGCCAGCAGCACCGCGGCGGCGTCGGGGTGATGGGGATGAACCTCAAAGAGGACGACTACATCGCCCACCTTCACATCAGCTCGACCCACGACTACCTGCTGTTCTTCACCAACCGCGGCAAGATCTACCGGCTCAAGGTCTACGAGCTGCCGGAGGGCTCGCGCACCTCGAAAGGAAGCTCGCTCCGCAACCTGCTGCCGCTGCGCGAGGGCGAGCGGGTGATGGCGGTGATCCCCACCCGGGACTTCAAGGAGAACAGGTACCTGGCCTTCGCCACCGCCAAGGGCATGGTGAAGAAGACCGAGTTCCCCGCCTACAACACGCCGATCCGCGCCGACGGGATCATCGCGATCAAGGTCCGTGACGGCGACGAGCTGGTCCAGGTGCGGCTGACCTCGGGAGAGGACGACATCCTCATGGTCTCCCGCTCCGGCAACGCCTCCCGCTTCTCGGAGAAGCACGTGCGGGAGATGGGCCGCGACACCAGCGGCGTCAAAGGCATGAACGTCGCCGGCAAGGGCAACCGGGTCCTGGCAATGGACGTCGCCCGCAACGACACCGAACTCTTCGTCGTCACCGAGAACGGCTACGGCAAGCGCACGCCCGTTTCCGACTACCCGGTCAAGGGCCGCGGCACCAAAGGCGTCCTGACCATCAAGATGACCGAGAAGAAGGGCGGCCTCACCGGCGCCCTGATCGTCAGCGACCACCAGGACCTCCTCTTCATCTCCCAGAACGGGATGGTCCAGCGCACCCCCGCCAGCGGCATCTCCCAGACGGGCCGCGCCACCCAGGGGGTCAAGGTGATGAACATCAAGGACGACGACCGCGTCAGCGCCGTCGCCCTCGTCGTCGAGTCCGAAGAAGCTGATCCATCGGCCTCGCCCGAGGCCGATGGACAGGCCCAGCTCGAGCCCGGCGAGGAAGACGGTTCTGGCCAGGACTAACAAGAATACAAGCTAGATACAAAAACCGCCTCTAGGTTGTATTCTTGAGGCATGGAATTCGGTGAGGCCCAGATTGCCGAGATCTTCCATATCTCCTTTCTGGCAACCCTGGCGCGCCGCCTCGATCCGGCTCGCTACGTGCTCAAGGGCGGGGCGAACCTCCGCTACTTCTTCGACAGCGTCCGCTACTCGGAGGACATCGATATCGACTCACTCGGCGTCCCGAGCTGGAACCTCGAGAAAAAGGTGGACGACCTCCTCGCCAAGGGGCCGCTGCCCCTCCTCCTGCAGCCAGCCGGGGTGGAGATTCGGGAGGTTTCGAAACCGAAGCAGACCGACACCACCCAGCGCTGGAAGATTGCCCTGTCGGCCGCCGGTCGCGAGGAGCCGGTGCGGACCAAGGTCGAGTTCTCGCACCGCGAGGGGCCCGGCGGGTTCCGGCTGGAGTCGATTCCGCCGACGGTCGTCGCGCCCTATGCCCTTCGCGCCCCCACCGTCCAGCACTACAGCGGTGACGTCCCAGCAGAACAAAAGGTGGAAGCCCTGGCCGGCCGCTCGGAGACCCAGGCGCGGGACGTCTTCGACCTCGACCTGCTGTTGCGACGCCGGCCGCTGCCGGCTGGCCGCCTGGATGCCGAGATGCTGACGGAGGCCGCGGAACGGGCGCTCGAACTCCCCTTCGACGCCTTCAGAGACCAGGTCCTGCCGTTCCTGGAGCCGGACGTCACGGAGCTCTACGACGCCGCGGCCTGGGAACAGATGCAGACGTTCGTCGCCGAGCACCTCGAGGGGCGCCGATGAAGCCGATCGAGGCGTACGCGGAGCTGGCGCGGATGGAGCGGCCGGTCCTCACGACCAGGGAGGCGGCGACCAGATGGGGCACCGAACGAGTCACCGCCGGTCGGCGCTTGCGGGTAATGGAGGCGGCCGGTCTGGTTCGCCACCTGCGGCGGGGACTGTGGACGTTGGATCCGGACCTCGAGCCCTTCGCCCTGCCACCCTTCCTCACCGCCCCCTATCCCGCCTATGTCTCCTTCTCCTCGGCCCTGGCACGACACGGCCTGATCGAGCAGATTCCCCGTCAGGTATCGGCAGCCTCCCTCGACCGGGCGCGGAGGATCGAGACCAGCCTCGGCACCTATGAGATCCGCCATCTTGCCGCCGACGTCTTCGGCGGGTACCGGGGCTCTGAGCGCGAGGGCTACCTGGCAAGCCCCGAGAAGGCCCTGTTTGACGCGATCTACACCAGGGCCGCAGCCGGGGGCCGCGCCTACTTCCCGGAGCTCTCCCTGCCGGCCGACTTCGATCGCGGCGAGCTGCGCGGGTGGGCAGAGCGGATCGAGTCGAAGCGGCTGCGCACGATCGTCGCCCGTCGGGTGCGCGAGGTTCTGGCCAGCGCGATGGCCCTCGACTAAGCGGCCGCCGGCAGATACTGCTGCCAGGCCGCCGGGATCTTCGGGCTGGCGACCTGGATGAACACGGTGGGCGGCGGGGCCTTCGGGATCGTGGCCGGGTGCATCTGGATCTCCCGGGGGAGGCGGTTGCCCTTGCGGCGGTTGCAGGGGGGGCAGGCGGCGACGATGTTCTCCCAGACCGACTTGCCGCCGCGGGAGCGGGGGATGACGTGGTCGACGGTGAGGCCGGCTTTGGTCGAGCCGCAGTACTGGCAGGTCCAGGAGTCGCGGGCGAGGACGGCGCGGCGGGTGATCTTGCGGCGGTGGGCCTCGCGCGGGATCCGCACGTAGTTGACGAGGCGGATCACGTCGGGGCGCTCCATCGTCATGTGCTCGGAGTGGAGGGCCGCGCCGGCCCGCTGCTCGAGGAGTTCGGCCTTTTCCTTCAGGAGCAGGACAGCGGCTCGTCGCAACGTGCAGACGTTGATCGGCTCATACGTCGCGTTGAGTACCAGCACCCTGGCCATGACTGAACGAAATTGTAGGGCGCGGGGCGCCCGCCCCTTCAGCCCAGCGGATAGGAGCCGAGGATCCGGACGGAATCCGCCTTCGCCCGCAGCCGCCCGATCGCCTCGGCGACGACCCCGTCGTCCTCCCTGCCCTCGAGGTCGCAGAAGAACATGTAGCGCCCCAGGCCCTGGCGCAGCGGCCGCGACTCGATCCGCGTCAGGTTGATCCCCCGCGTCGAGAACTCGCTCAGCGCCTCGACCAGCGCCCCGGGGTGGTCGGCGCCGAGCTCGGAGAAGACGAGGGAGGTCTTCCAGGGCCCCTCACCGACGGGCTCGGTTCCCTGCGGGGCGATCCAGACGAAGCGGGTGACATTGTCGTCCTGGTCCTCGACCCCGTCGACCAGCACCCGGCAGCCGTAGAGGTCGGCCGCCGCCCGGCCCCCCAGTGCCGCCCACGGCCGCGTCGACTCGCTCACCATCCGCACCGCCGCCGCGGTGCTGCTGACGCTGCGAAGTTCGATCGCCGGCAGCGTCTCGCGCAGAAAGCGCGCGCACTGCGCCAGCGGCTGCGGGTGGGAGAGCACCGCCTCGACGTCCTCCACCCCGACCCCCACGCGGGCGATCAGGTGCACCCGCACCCGGAAGTCGTGCTCGCCGACGATCGCCACCGAGCCGACGTCGAAGGCGAGGGTGTCGAGGGTGGGCCGGACCGACCCCTCGAGCGAGTTCTCTATTGGCACCAGCGCCCGATCGGCCTCGCCGCGCTCGACCGCGAGGACCGCATCCGGGATCGTCGCCGTCCGCAGCGGCTCGAAGCCGGCGTCGGGCGCCGCGTCCCCGAGCGCGTCCTCGGTAAACGTCCCCGCGGGTCCTAAGTAAGCGATCTTCATCCAGAGATCAAACCAGAGCTTCCCGCAACCCAGCCTCAAGCGGAGTCAGGGCCGCGGCCTGCGCGGGTCCGGTGATGACCCCGTACGGACACTCCCAAAAGCGAGCGAAGCGAGCGCGTCCGGTAGGGGTCATCACCGGACCCCCTCGGGAGCTGCCCTCCGGACCCCTCTCGGTGCTATTCGACCAGCAGCGTGTAGGTCGCTTCGTTGTTTTCGGTGACCTGCTCGCCGGCCACCGGTTCGACTTCGACTTCGAGGGCCACTTCGCCGCTCGGGGTCGGGGTCAGCGGGATCGTCGCGGTCGCTTCTTCGCCGGCGCCGATTTCGGCGATTTCGCCGGTGAGCGTGCTGCCTTCGACGCTGACTGCGACCTTGACCCCGTTCTCGGTCGATTCGCCCTGGTTCTGCACCGTCACTTCGACTTCGACCCCTTCTTCGCCGGAGACGGTGGTGGCGCCGCCTTCCACCAGTTCGGAGCCGTTGACGCCGACCCCGACCAGCCCCAGCCCGTGCACGCCTGCCGCCGCCGCGTCGCTGTTGCCGCTGATCCCGCCGAGCGCTTCGCTGACGGTGCTTTCTTCCAGCCACCTTTCGTCCGGCAGGACGCTGCTCTCCGGCACGTCGTCGCCGGAGATCCCGTTGTCGGAGAGCACCCCGTCGATTTCCGGCCGCACCACCGTTTCGTAGACGACGTCGGAACCGAGCAGCTTCTGCATCTGCTTGGCGATCGCCCCCATCGCCTTCTCGGCCCCGGCGTCGCCGAGAGCGGTGCTCATCTTGTCGGCGATTTCGTCCATCGCGCTCGCCCGCAGCTCGTAGACCAGCTCGAGGTTGCTCTGGGCGCGCTTCATGTCGCCGGGGGCGCTCAGACCTTCGACGCGGGAGCGGTAGGCGTCCATCGCGCTGCGGTCGGCGTTGACCTCGTTTACGAAGTCGGTGACCGAGGCGCCCCCCGGGTCTTCGAGCTTGCCGAAGAAGCGCTTGCTGGTCTGTTCGGTGCCTTCGACGATCTCGCTGACGTTGCGCGCGTAGTCGCTCAGGGCGGATTGGGCGCGGGCGTCGAGGCAGCCCTTGATCCCGAGCACGATCAGGACCAGCAGGATCAGGCCGCCGCCGAGGGCCAGCCCGCGGCGCAGCAGGATCTGCTGGCGTTCGGGGCGACGGCGCGGGCGCTCGCGGCGGGGCGGGCGTCGTGAGGCGAAGTCCTCCACGGGGCCGAGAGTATGAACACTGCAGTGGGCGCCACGTCAGGAGACCCCGCAAATGGTGGGGTTTTCCCACCCAACCGCAGGACTGCGGCGGGCCTCGCCGAAGCAAGGTGGAGCGATGGTCGGCTCGCTCGTGCTCAACCGGTTTCTGATCGAGCGCCGCCTTGGCAGCGGCGGCTTCGGCGTCGTCTACGAGGCCTGGGACGGCCGCCTTGAGCGCCCGGTCGCGGTGAAGGCGATCGAGCAGCGGGGGGAGGCTGGCCGCAGGGTGCTGCGGGAGGCCCAGGCCGCCGCCCGGCTCAACCACCCGGGGATCGTCACCCTCTACGAGATGGGCGAGGAGGACGGGAACGCGCTGCTCGTCACCGAGCTGGTCGAGGGCTCGACCCTCGCCCGCCTCGCCCAGCGCGGTGAGCTCTCCGACCGCGAGATCGGCGAGATCGGCGCCGATCTCTGCGAGGCGCTGGACCACGCCCACTCGCGCGGGGTCGTCCACCGCGACATCAAGCCGCAGAACGTGCAGGTGATCGAGGACGGCGAACCGCGGGCGAAGCTGATGGACTTCGGAGTCGCCCAGCTCGCCGGCGACTCGCCCCTGACCGCCGCCGGCGACGTCGTCGGCACCCTCGCCTATATGTCGCCCGAGCAGGCCGAAGGCAAGCCGGCCGGCCCCGAGGCCGACGTCTACTCGCTCGCCCTCACCCTGTACGAGTGCTGGAGCGGCGAGAACCCGCACCGCCGGGCCACCCCCGCCGCGACCGCCCGGGCGATCGGCGCCCGCGCTCGCCGCCTCCGCCGGCACCGACCCGACCTGCCCCGCGAGCTGACCGAGACGATCGACGCCTGCCTCTCGCCCCGAGCCAACCACCGTCCCTCGCTGGAGCAGCTCGGCACCGCCATTGAGGACTCGCTCGACCAGCTCGCCGACCACCTGCCCGCCCCCCACGGCCACATCGCCAGCCGCCTCGGCGCCCTCGCCGCCGCCGCCACCCTCGGCGGCTTCCTCGTCCTCCACGGCGCGGCGCTCCCATGAGCCGCCCCCGGCGAACCGCATCAAATTTCCGGCCTCGGAGCCAGGAAATTTGATGCAGTTCGGATAGCTCTAGGATTTCGCCATCGGCGTTCTACGGAGTCTCGAGTCGCGGATCGAAGGCCTCGTCGAGGGGGTCTTCAGCCGTGCCTTCAGCTCGGAGGTGCAGCCGGTCGAACTGGCCCGCAAACTCGCCAAGGAAATGGACGCCCACAAGACCGCTTCGGTCCAGCGCGTCTACGTCCCCAACGAGTACACGCTCTTCCTCTCCCGCCAAGACCGCAACAAGCTCGAGGGCTACGAGCGCTCGCTCGAGCAGGAGCTCTCCGGCTACCTCCTCGAGCACGCGCGCCGGCGCGGCTACGACCTTCTGACCCGGCCGGCGGTCGAGTTCAAGACCGACGAGCGGCTGCGGCTCGGCGAGTTCGGGATCCAGGCGCGCCTGGTGAAGCCGCCCGCCCACGAGGGGGCGCCGCCGGAGCAGGGGGAAGAGGGCCACACGATGGTCTACTCGGCGGTCCGCGAGCGCGATCGCAGCCGGCCGAAACGGCCTGAGGAGGCGGTCGGGGCGCTGGTCTTCACTCGCGCCGTGGTCTCGCTGCAGGACCGCCGCTACGTCCTCGACGGCCCGCGGGCGACGATCGGGCGCTCGAAGTCGGTCGAGTGCGTGCTCTCCGACCCCAACGTCAGCCGTCGCCACGCGGAGCTGCGCCGCGACGAGAGCGGCGACTGGCAGATCGCCGATCTCGGCTCCACCAACGGCATCAAGGTCAACGGCCGCCGGGTCCCCTCGACCCGGCTCAGCCCGGGAGACCAGATCACCCTCGGCACCACCACGTTCACGTTCGACATCGAGCAGTAGCGGCGGCTGCCGCTCTCATTAAGGTGCCAGTCGCGTGGAATACGACCCTGTATCAGTCGCGCTGAAGTTCGGCTTCCTCGCCGTGCTCTATCTCTTCGTGCTCGTGATCGCGCGCAGCGCCTTCAAGGACCTGCGCCGGACCGTCGCCCCAGCCCCCGACGCCACCGGCTTCCACGCTGCCCCGGCCTTTTCCGAGGCGCCGCGCGGCCCCGACGGCTGGCTGATCGCCGAGCGCGGCGGCGCCCTCGAGCAGGGCCGGCGCTTCGACCTGATCGGCGGCCTCTCGATCGGCCGTTCCAAGGAGGCCGACATCCGCATCGACGACCGCTACGCCTCCAGCCTCCACGCCCGCGTCTTCTCGCGCGAGGGGAGGTTCTATGTGGAGGACATGAACTCGACCAACGGCACCCTGCTGAACGGCGCCACCCTGCACGGCGAGGCAGAGTTGATCGACAACGACAGCGTGCAGATCGGCGACACCGTGTTCCGCCTCGAGGTCGGGTGAGCCTGTGAGCCTGCGGATCGCCGAGGAAGCCGTTCGAACCGACACCGGGCGGCAGCGCAACGCCAACGAGGACTCGCACTTCACGGCGCCGCCGCTGTTCCTCGTCGCCGACGGGATGGGGGGCGCGCAGGCCGGCGAGGTCGCCTCGAAGGCGGCGGCGGAGTCGTTCGCGCCGGGCCTGCCGCAGGGGCCGCCGGAGCAGGCGCTGGAGCAGACCATCGAGGGGGCGAACCGGACGATCCACGAGCTTGCCCGCAAGGACCCGGGCCTGGCCGGGATGGGGACGACGATCACCGCCGCGATCGTCGACCTCGACGCCGAGGAGGTGGCGATCGGCCACGTCGGCGACAGCCGCGCCTACCGCCTCCGCGGCGGCCGCTTCGAGCAGCTGACCCGCGACCACTCGCTGGTCGAGGAGATGCGGCGCAAGGGCCAGCTCACCGACGCCCAGGCCGAGGACCACCCGCAGCGCTCGATCATCACCCGAGCGCTGGGTCCCGAACCCGAGGTCCAGGTCGACCTGCAGACGGTCCCGGCGCAGGCAGGCGACGTCTTCCTGATCTGCTCCGACGGGCTGACGACGATGCTCGACGACGAGAAGATCGGCGGCATCCTCGCCCGCGCCACCTCGCTGCAGAGCGCGGTGCGGGCGCTGGTCGACGAAGCCAACCGGGCCGGCGGCCGCGACAACATCACCGTCGTCGCCTTCCGGCTCGACGCCGCCGCCGGCGACGGGGCGGCGGCGGAGGAGGGCGCGACCCTGATCGGCGGCGAGGCCGATGCCGCCGGGCTGAGCGCCACCGAGGTGCGCAAGCGGGCCGCCGCCGAGGCCGCGCGCAGGCGGCGCGAGGAGCTGGCGGCGCAACCGCGCCGGCGCGGCCCGAAGCGGGCGCTGAAGGTTCTCGTCGGCGTCCTCGTGGTCGCCGCAATCGCCTTCGGCGCCTGGTACGGAAACCGCCAGATCTGGTTCCTCGGCACCGACGACGCCGGCCGCGTCGCCCTCTACCGCGGCGCCCCCTACGAACTCCCCTTCGGGATCGAGCTCTTCAGCGAGCGCTACGCCAGCCCGGTGCAGACCGAGGCGCTGCCGGGCCGGCGCAGGGACGCGGTCACCGGCAATGACCTGCGCTCGCGCTCCGACGCGGTCACGCTGCTGGAAGAAATCGAAAAGACCAAGGGGCTGCGTTGACCGCGGCCAGGAACCGGGAGCTCCTCGCCCTGGTTCCCGTCGCCGTCCTGCTGACCGCCGGCTTCGCCGGCGTCTTCGCCCAGGAGAACGCGCAGCTCGGCAACCTCAGCCTCATCTACGGCGCCTACTTCCTGGCGATCTGCCTGGCGGCCCACGTTTTCCTGCGGGTCCGGCTGCCCAACGCCGACCCCTACCTCTTCCCGCTGATGGCGACCCTGACCGCCTTCGGCTTCGTGATGATCTACCGGATCGACGAAACGCTGGCCCGCGACCAGGCCAACTGGTTCGTGCTCGGCCTGATCCTCTTCTGCCTGACGATCTGGTTCCTGCGCGACTACGAGTTGCTGGAGCGCTACCGCTACACGATCGCGATCGCCGGCCTGCTGCTGCTTCTGGCCCCGCGCCTGCCGGGGATCGGCCAGCAGGTCAACGGCGCCTACCTCGGGGTCAAGATCGGCCCGCTCGCCTTCCAGCCGGCCGAGTTCACCAAGCTGGCGATCGTCGTCTTCCTCGCCAGCTACCTGCGCGAGCACCGCGAGGTGCTGATCGTCGGCGCCCGCCGGGTGCTCGGGGTGACGCTGCCGCCGCTGAAGCACTTCGGGCCGATGCTGGTCGTCTGGGGGGCCTCGATGTTCATGCTCGTCTTCATCCGCGACCTCGGCAGCTCGCTGATGTTCTTCGCCGCCTTCCTTGCCCTGCTCTACGTGGCGACCGGCCGCTTCTCCTTCGTCGCGATCGGGATGGCGATGTTCCTGGTCGGCGCCTGGTTCTTCGCCGCCACCGTGCCCCACGTCCACGACCGGGTCGAGGTCTGGCTCCACCCGTATCACGACCCGGCCGGGACCGGCTACCAGATCCTCCAGTCGATCTTCGCCCAGGCCGACGGCGGCCTCTTCGGGAAGGGCTTCGGGCAGGCGCTGATCACCGTGCCCGGCAGCCACGGCACGGCGCTGTTGCCGGCCGCCCAGACCGACACGATCTATGCCCTGATCGTCAACGAGCTCGGCCTCTTCGGCGCCTGCGGGGTGGTCCTCGTCTACCTGCTGATCGCCGCCCGCGGCTTCAAGGTCGCGCTGCTGGCCAGCGACGGCTTCTCGAAGCTGCTCGCCACCGGCCTCACCTCGGTCTTCGCGATCCAGGCCTTCGTGATCATCGGCGGCGTCACCCGGGTGATCCCGCTGACCGGCGTCACCCTGCCCTTCATCAGCTACGGCGGAAGCTCGATCGTCGCCAACTTCGTGCTGCTGGCGCTGCTGCTGCTGGTCTCCGACCGGGCCCGCCGCGAGGCGGCCGAACCGGCGGGCCGGGGCGCCCTGGGGATGCCGGCGTGAACCGCCAGATCGTCAAATTGTTCGCCTTCGTCGTCGTCCTCTTCGGGATCCTGGTCGGCTTCACGTCCTACTGGTCGGTCTTCGACGCCAAGGCGCTGAAGGAAAAGGAAGCGAACAAACGGCCGCTGCTGGAGGCGCAGCAGATCCGCCGCGGCCGCATACTCGCCGCCGACGGGACCGTGATCGCGAAGTCTGTCGGCAAGGGGAAGGGGGCCGAAAAGCGCTACGTGCGGCGCTATCCGCAGGGTTCCCTCTTCGGCCACCCGATCGGGTACAGCTTCGTGCGCGAGGGCGACTCCGAGTTCGAGCAGTTCCACAACGAAGAACTGGTCGGCGAAGAAAGCGAATTCAGCTCGATCCTCGACGAGCTCACCGGCGGCAACCAGGAAGGCAACGACATCGTCACCAACATCGACACCGACGCCCAGCGCACCGCCCTCGCCGACCTCGAGGAAGCGGGCTTCGGCGCGGTGGTCGCGATCGAACCCGGCACCGGTGAGGTGAAGGTGATGGCCTCCAACGCGCCCTACGACCCCAACCGCGTCCCCTACGAACTGAAGAAGCTGAACCTCAACACGATCGAAACGCCGCTGCTGAACCGCGCTACCCAGGGCCTCTCCCCGCCCGGCTCGACCTTCAAGGTCGTGACCGCGGCGGCGGGCCTGGAGAGCGGCACGATCACCCCGGAAACGACGATCGACGCCCCCGGCTCGCTGGAAGTGGAAGGGACGCCGCTGCAGAACGACTTCAACGAGGACTTCGGGCCGATCGCCCTCGACACCGCGCTGACCAATTCGGTCAACACCTGGTTCGGCCAGCTGGCTCAGCAGGTGGGTCAGGACCAGCTGTTCGAAACGATGGAAAAGTTCGGCTTCAACGCGACGCCGGCGATCGACCTCCCCGACGACGAGGTCTACGACAGCGGCGTCAGCGGCGAAGACGGGCTGCTCACCCGCCACGACCCCGTCGACCTTGCCCGCCTCGGGATCGGCCAGGAGCGGCTGCTGGCGACGCCGCTGCAGATCGCCGAGGTCGCCGCCGCGATCGCCAACGGCGGCAAGCTGATGAAGCCGCAGATCTGGAACCGGGTGATCGACCCCGACGGGCGAGTGATCGACAGGCTCGACCCCTCCGTCTACAGCGAACCGGTCAGCGCCAAGCACGCGGAAGAGCTGACGACGGCGATGGAAGGCGTGGTCAGCGAAGGGACCGGGACCAACGCGGCGATCTCCGGCGTCGCCGTCGCCGGCAAGACCGGCACCGCGGAAACGCCCGGCAACGAAGCCTGCGGCGGCGGCGAAAACGAGAACCAGGCCTGGTTCATGGGCTTCGCCCCCGCCGACGACCCGAAGATCGCGATCGCGGCCTCGGTCGAGTGCACCGAACAGTTCGGCAACGACGTCGCGGCGCCGATCTTCCGCGACGTCGCCGAAACGATCCTCAATGGCGAATGACCATGCCGATGGGACGAAGACGGTCCTCTCTGGAGCGAAACCGTCCCCCCGGCAGGAAAACGGAGGGCCTGGGTGGCTGAGGTAACCGAGGGCGGCGTCGTCGACAAGCGTTACCGGGTGCTGCGCCGGATCGGCAGCGGCGGCATGGCCGACGTCTGGCTTGCCGAGGACACGCACCTGCAGCGGCAGGTGGCGCTGAAGGTCCTGCACCGCCGCTTCCTGCAGGACCCCCAGTTCGTCTCCCGTTTCCAGCGCGAGGCCGAGCACGCGGCCGGCCTGCAGCACCCGAACATCGTCGCCGTCTTCGACCGCGGCCAGGAAGACGGCGTCAACTACATCGCGATGCGCTATGTCGAGGGGCCGACGCTGAAGGAGCTGATCGACCGCGGGCTGACCCCCGAGCAGGCGGCGGCGCTGGCGCGGCAGGTGCTGGAGGGAGCCCGCTTCGCCCACCGCAACGGCATCGTCCACCGCGACCTGAAGCCGCAGAACGTGATCGTCGACGGGGAGGGCAAGGCGGTCGTCACCGACTTCGGGATCGCCCGCGCCGGCCTTTCGGAGATCACCCAGACCGGCTCGGTGATGGGCACGCCGCAGTACCTCTCGCCCGAGCAGGCGCAGGGCTTCGAGGTGACGCCGGTCTCCGACCTCTACTCGATCGGGGTGATCCTCTACGAGGCGCTGACCGGCCGCGTCCCGTTCGAAGGCGAAAGCGCCGTGGCGGTGGCGATGAAACAGGTCGGCGAGACGCCGCAGCGGCCGAGCTCGGTCAACCCGCGGATCTCGCCGGCGCTCGACGCGGTGGTGATGCGGGCGCTGGAGAAGGAGCCGGGGCAGCGCTTCCAGAGCGCCGACGCCTTCATCGCGGCGCTCGACCAGGCGATCAGGGAACCGGGGGCGGGAAGCGGGACGGCCGCCTTCGCCGTCGCGCCGCCGATCGTCGCCACTCCCGAGGAGGCGCCGCCGGCGGAGGATCGCAGGCGCAACAACTGGCTCTGGGGGCTGCTGATCGCGGCAATCGTGATCGGCCTGCTGGTCGGGTTGCTGGTGACCCGCGACACCAAGACCGATGTCCCGAACGTGACCGGCAAGCAGCTCGAATTCGCGATCGGCCAGCTCGAACGCAAGGGCTTCGAAGTCGGCGAAGAACACTTCGTCGAACGGCAGGCGGCGAAGAACACGGTGCTCGAGCAGGACCCGCTGCCCGGGGGGGCCGAGGAAGACTGCTCCCTCCTCACCCTCTTCTGCTCGAAGCCGAAGGTGGACCTGACCGTGAGCGCCGGGCCGGGCAGCGGCGAAGTCCCCGCCACCAACGGCCAGACCGCCGCCGCCGCGGCCAAGAAGCTGGAAAAGGCGGGCTTCGACGTGGCGGTCCAGCGGGTCAACTCGAACTCGGTCGAGGAAGGGCTGGTGGTCTTCTCCGAACCGCGCGGCGGCGACAGCGCCACCCACGGCTCCACCGTCACCGTCTTCGTCTCGCGGGGGCCGAAGCTCGCCAAGGTGCCGGTCCTGGTCGGCACCCAGCGCCGCGTCGCCGTGCAGCAGATCCGCGCCCGCGGCCTCACCCCGAGCGTTGCCGAAGAAGAAAGCAACACGCCGGCGGGCGAGGTGATCCGGCAGTCGCCCAGTGCCGGGACGCAGGTCGAACCCGGCTCCACGGTCTCGATCGTCGTCTCCAGCGGCAGGGAAGAAGAGGTCGCGGAGGCGCCGAACGTGATCGGCAACGAACGGCGCCAGGCGGTGGAAGCGATTCGCGCCGCCGGGTTGACGCCGCGCGTCGAAGAAGAAGAAACCGAAGTGCCGAGCCAGATCGGGCGGGTGATCGACCAGTTCCCGACGCCGGGCAGCCGACTCGAACCGGGTGCGACGGTGACGATCACGGTCGCCAAGCGGGCGGCGGAAGCGGCCGAAGAAGAACCGGAAGAAGAACCGTGAAGGTGGTGGTGCTCACTGGCGGCCGTTCCTCCGAGCACGACGTCTCGCTGCGCTCCGGAGCGGCCGTGGCGCGCGGGCTGCGCGAGGCCGGACACGAGGCGGTCGAGGTGACGATCAGCCGCGACGGCGCCTGGCGAGCGGCGGGCGGACCCGTAGAGCTGGTGCCCGGCAGCGGCCTGCTCGGCGCCGCCGCGGTCTTTCCAGCCCTGCATGGCGCCTTCGGCGAGGACGGCAGCATCCAGGGGCTGCTCGAGTGGCTCGACCTGCCCTACGTCGGCTCCGACGTGCTCGCCTCGGCGATCTGCATGGACAAGCTGACCCTGAAGCGCCTCCTCGCCGCCCATGGGGTGTCGCAGGTCGAGTTCGCCGCGGTGGAGGGCAATGACTGGTGGGGGCGCTGCGAGGCGATGGGGCTGCCGCTCTGGGTCAAGCCCTCGCGGATGGGCTCCAGCGTCGGCATCACCCGGGTCGCCAGGCTGGACGAGCTCGACCGAGCGGTCGAGCTGGCGCTGCGCCACGACCCGCGCGTGATCGTCGAGGCCTCCTCGCCCGGCCGCGAGGTCGAGTGCTCGGTCCTGGGCAACGACGAGCCGGAGGCATCCCTGCCGGGCGAGATCGTCGCCCACGGAGCCTGGTACGACTTCGAGGCCAAGTACACCGAGGGCGGGATGGAGCTCCGCGTTCCCGCCCCGATCGGAGACGAGGCGACCGCGAACGTCCGCGCGACGGCCGTCTCCGTCTTCCAGCTCGCTGGCTGCTCGGGCCTCGCCCGCTGCGACTTCTTCGTGGAACCGGACGGTTCCGTGCTCGTCAACGAGATCAACACCATGCCCGGCTTCACCGACACCAGCGTCTACGCCAAGCTGTGGGAGGCAACCGGCACCGGCTATCCCGAGCTCTGTAACCGCCTGGTGCAACTCGCGGTCGAGCGGCACCAGGCGTCGCGTTCCTACGAGTTCTGAGCACGAGTGGCGAGTTTTGGGGG
>JBJMKQ010000133.1:0-10100 GCA_045805725.1 Solirubrobacterales bacterium | reverse complement strand
GAGGTGATCGCGAAGATGATCACGCCGGCCAGGAACATGAGCCGGCGTCCGAAGATGTCGCCGAGGCGCCCGCCGGTCGCGATCAGGACGGCGAAGGTCAGCGTGTAGCCGTTGATCACCCATTCGAGCGCCGAGATCTGGGCGTGCAGGTCGCGCTGGATCGACGGCAGGGCGACGTTCACGACGGTGTTGTCGAGCATCACCATGAACAGCGCGAAGCACATCGCGCCGAGCGTCCACCACTTGCGATTGTCGTCCGTGATCAGGTGGCGGTAACGGGTCATCGGCGTGCCTTCCTCTCGTAGTTGCGGTAGATCTCGGCGATCTCGGGGCGCTCGAGGAGCGCGTCGAGAGCCGACTCAAGCTTTTGACGCTCGCCTCGGGCGAGGGAGTCCGTGAACTCCGCGAGCCCTGCCAGACGGGCGGAGATGATCCGGTCGGCGAGATCGCGGCCGTCGTCGGTGAGCGCGAGGCGCCGAACCCGCCGGTCGTCGGAATCCTCAACCCGGGTTGCCAGCTTCTTGCGAACGAGCCCGTCCGCGGCGCGGCTGGCCGAGGCGGCGGAGATGCCGAGCTCTTCGGAGAGCGCGGTGACGGTGCGCGCGTCCTCGTCGGCCGCCTCCAGCTCGACCAGGACCTTCATCTGGCTGAAGGTGAGACCGCTCTCGTCGATCATGCGGAAGACATCGCTGCTGCCGCCGCCCATGCAGCGGAGCAGCAGGGCGCCGAGCTTGATCGCCAGCTCGCCGGCGGTCTCTCGAGGGTTGGCCTTCTTCCTGGTCGCTGCTTCCATAAAAGAAAAGGTTACACGACTGCAACCTTTTCCAAACTGCAACGATATGTGACAAGGGTCACAGTTGCACGAGCCGGACGGTGAATCAGACCGGGTCTTCCGCCGTGCAAGTCCATCCGGCGGCGACCATATGTTGGCCCCGGCGAATGCAGAAAGCTGCCCGGCTCGATCACCAGCATGTGTGGCATCCGTTCACTCAACAGCGCGATTGGGTGGAGGAGGAGCCGCTGATCATCGAGGCGGCCGAGGGGACCGAGCTGATCGACTCAGAGGGGCGCCGCTACCTCGACGGTTGCTCGTCGCTCTGGTGCAACGTCCATGGCCATCGCCACCCGGCGATCGACCAGGCGGTCCGCGAGCAGCTCGACCGGGTCGCGCACTCGACGATGCTCGGTCTCTCCCACCCCGGCGCGTCCGAGCTCGCCGGGCGGCTGGTCGACATTGCGCCCACCGGCCTGAATCGGGTCTTCTACTCGGACTCCGGATCGACCGCCGTCGAAGTCGCCCTGAAGATGGCGTTCCAGTACTGGCAGCACCGCGGGGGGCAGCACGTCAGGAAGACCTCGTTCATCTGTCTCGAGGACGCCTATCACGGGGACACGATCGGCTCGGTCTCCGTCGGCGGGATGCCGCTCTTCCACTCGACGTTCGGGCCGCAGCTGTTCGATTCGCACCGCGCCGAGCCGGGGAACATCGACGACATGGCCCGGCTTCTCGCGATGCGCGAGGAGGAGGTCGCCGCCGTCGTGATCGAGCCGCTCGTCCAGGGGGCGGCCGGGATGCTCACCCACCCGCCCGGCTATCTCCGGGCGGTCCGCCGGCTCTGCGAGCGGCACGGCGTGCTGCTGGTCTGCGACGAAGTGGCGACCGGCTTCGGCCGCACCGGGACGATGTTCGCCTGCGAACAGGAGGGCGTCTCGCCCGACCTACTCTGCGTGGCGAAGGGACTGACCGGCGGCTACATGCCGCTCGCGGCGACCCTGGCCACGGAGCGGATCTACGAGGCCTTCCTCGGTTCCCATTCCGAGTACAAGACCTTCTTCCACGGCCACACCTACACGGGCAACCCGCTGGCCTGCGCCGCGGCGATCGCCTCCCTCGAGGTCTTCGAGCGGGAGCGGACCCTCGTCCGGCTGCAGCCCAAGATCCGCCTCCTCTCCGGCTGGCTCTCGCAGGTGGAGCGGATGCGAGAGGTCACGGAGGTGCGCCAGCGCGGCCTGATGGTCGGCATCGACCTGGGCGAGCACGACCCGGAGCTCCGACTCGGCCATCGCGTAGTGCTGGAGGCCCGACGGCGCGGCGTCATCGTTCGCCCGCTCGGCGACGTCATCGTCCTGATGCCGCCCCTCTCGATCTCGAAGCAGGACCTGCGGCGCCTGGTCCAGGTGGTGGCGCAATCGATCCGCGCCGCCTACCCGGTCGCCGAGCTCGACTCCGGTGCCAAGGGCCGCCTGGACGCAGCGCTTCTCGAAGCTGCCTAGCTCGATACTGGCGAGGTGGCCGTGATGAATCGGCGTCTGCGCCGTAGTACCGGTGTGAGCACTGCCGCCGTCGCGACAGCCACCGGGAAGGTCGACGAGTCTCGCATCGCCTTCGAGGCCCTCTACAGGGAGAGTCGCGATGACGTCTACGCCTACGTGGCCGGGCTGCTGCGCGACCGCTCGGCCGCCGAGGAGGTCACCTCGCAGGCATTCGAGCGGGCCTGGCGCAAGCGACGGCAGCTCGACCGCAAGCGCGGGACGCCGCGCGCCTGGCTGTTCGGCATCGCCCGGAACGCGGCCCTCGATGAGCTGCGCAGGCGTGGCCGGATCGCACGCTTCGAACCGGAGTGGGATCCCGACTCGGCGTCCAATCCCGCCGAGATTGCGGTTGACCGGGCTGCACTGCAACAGGCCATCGACTCGCTCAACGGCCGCGAGCGCGAGCTGGTGGCGCTGAAGTACTTCGCCGGCCTCTCCAACGGCGAGATCGCGACGGTGATCCGCACGAGCGAGACGAACGCCGGCACCCGGCTGCACCGGGTGATCGAAAAGCTGAGGAGGTCCATCGATGAGGCTGACTGACGAACAGATCGGCGCGGAGCTGCATGCGCTCCGGGAGCTGCCGAGCCAAGGCTTCGCAGCCTCGCTCGACCGCCGCGTCGCGGCGGGATTCCCCGCCGCGAAGAAAGCCGACCGTGAACTCACATGGGGGCGGCTCCTCCCCGCCCTCGGGGCGCTGGTGGCGATCGCCGTGGTCGTGGTCGCGATCTCCAACAGCGGCAACAGCTATCAGCACACCGACGCCGGCGGACCGGCCGTTGCGCCATCCGCAGGTGCGCCAACCACCGGCACGGCCGCGGCACCGAAGGCAGGCGTCGAGCTTTTCGGCGACCAGATCGCGGCGGGGCCCTCGCCTGCGCCACCCATCCCTGGCTCGCGGCCTCGCAACGGGCGGCCCCAGGTCCAGGAGCGCACCGCCGAGCTCGGGCTCGCGACTGACGCCGACAAGCTCCAAGACGCTGCTGGCGGCGTCGTCAACGTCACCGACAGCTACGACGGGTTCATCGACTCCTCCAACGTGCACACAGGCGGGTCAGACGGGCGAGCGTCGTTTCAGCTCCGCATCCCGACGCAGCATCTGCAGGACGCGCTCTCGGATCTCTCCGATCTCGGGCGGGTCACCCTGCTGAATCAGGGGAGCAGCAACGTCACCGGCTCTTATGTCGACGCCGGCAAGGCCTACCGCGACGCGCGAGCAACGGTCGATTCGCTGCTCGCGAGACTCAATGCCGCCTCGAGCCCGGCGGAAGCAGCGAACATCAAGCAGCAGATTGGTGTCGCGCGTGAGCAGCTCGCCGCTGCCCGCGCCGGCCTGCGCGCCATCAAGGGGCGTGTCGCCTACACACCAGTCAGCGTCGAGATCACCGCCCAGGGCGACGGCAACTGGTCCATCGGCGACGCGGCGGACGACGCGACCGGCGTCCTCGAGGCGATTGGCGGCGCGACGTTGATCACGCTCGCCGTCCTGATCCCGCTCGGCGTCCTGTCCGCGCTCATCTGGTTCGGCGCGCGGGCCGCGCAACGCCGCCGGCGCGAGGCCTCGCTGGAGCGCTGAGCTACTCCTCGTAAGGCTCGAAGTCGGCCTTGCGCGCCCCGCAGACCGGGCAGAACCAGTCGTCGGGGATGTCCTCGAACGACGTTCCCGGCGGTACCCCGCCGTCGGGATCGCCCTCGTCCGGGTCGTAGATGAACCCGCAGGACGTGCAGATGTAGAGCTGCTGGGTTGTGGTCTCCGCTGCCATTGGGCCGCCAGCCTAGCGAGTACGCTGGCCGCCGGTGGAACCCACGGTCCCCCGTCCGGCGGCAACGGTGATCCTGCTGCGTCGCGGCGGAAAGCACGCCGAGCGCGGCCTCGAGATCCTGCTCGTACAGCGCAACCCCGAGGCGCGCTTCATGCCCGGCGTGTGGGTGTTCCCCGGCGGCGCCGTCGACTCCGGCGACGGAGACGGCGAGGAGGCGCACCGCGCGGCCGCGGTCAGGGAACTGGCCGAGGAGGCCGGCATCGAGCTTGGCGCTGAAGAGCTCGTCGCGTACTCGCGCTGGATCACACCGAGGGTGGCGCCGATTCGATTCGACACGCGCTTCTACCTGGCGCTGGCGCCCGCCCATTCGCCGCCCGAGCCGGACGGGTCCGAGACCGTCGACGCCGGCTGGTTCAAGCCGAAGGACGCGCTCGACATGCACAACGCGGGCGAGCTCCCACTGGTCTTCCCCACCATCAAGCACCTCGAGTCGCTGGTCGGGTTCGCCAACGCCGCCGAGGCGCTGGGGGCGGCCAGGCGCCGCGAGGTGAAGACGGTCGAGCCTCGCGTGGTCGGCGAGGGCGACGAGCAGCGGATCGTGCTGCCCGACGAGCTGCCCTGATCAGGCGGGTCGTCGTCGTCGCGCGGCCGGCACGGGCATCCCGCTCCGCTCCATCGCACCGCGCCGCATCCGGCCGCCGAGCGCGCCGGCGAGCATCCCGATGATCGCCGTGAAGACGATCAGGATCGGGGCGAAGCCGGGAAGCGAGACCTGCGCGTCGGTGCCTGCGATCGCATGGGCCACCAGGAGGCCCGTGCCGTAGAGCGTCCCTCCGACCAGTCCGCGATCCGCCCCGTCCCAGCCGTCCGTGTGCTCGACCCCGGCGAGAACACCACCGATGAGAGCCACCAGGCCGATGCCCCAGTAGACCGCCGCAGAGGCGCCGAGCACGATTCCCGCCACCGCTCCGAACAGGGTCGGAACGACCAGGCCGGTGACCACCTGCACCGATCGCGGCCGCTCGCGGAACAGCGGGGCATTTCGCATCAACCGGTCCATCGCCACCACCACCTCTCTCTCCGCCTACCGACCACTCGGTAGGCGCGGGCGACGCTATCAGAGGGGGTGTGAGATCGATCACACAAGGGGATTTGCCCGGCGCGGCACTTGGAGGTCGTCCATAGGATCGGGGCACGGATGGAGGCGCACTCGCCGGGGGCGGACGGGGCTCCCGAGGAGGAACGGTGGCAACGCATTCGCCGGATTGCGGCGGTGGCGACAATCGCGCTTGCGGCCCTGATCGTCGTCTACCTCCTGCTGTTCGGGACCGGCGGCGGCTACACGGTGACGGCCTCCTTCGAGAACGCCAGCCAGCTGGTCAAGGGAAACCGGGTCGACATCGCGGGGGTGCCCGTGGGATCGGTCTCCGCCATCTCCCTCTCCGACTCCGGCCAGGCCCTGGTCAAGATGGAGATCTCCGACTCCGCCTACACCCCGCTGCCCGACGGCACCCACGCCACGATCCGCTCCCAGTCGCTCTCGGGGATCGCCAACCGCTACGTCGACCTCGCCCTGCCCACCCACCCCGACGGGCAGAGGATCGGCTCAGGCGGGGAGATCACCCAGCAGGACACCACCTCCGAGGTCGACCTCGACCAGCTCTTCAACACCCTGAACAAGCCCACGGTCGTCCACCTCCAGGAGGTGATCCGCGGCTTTGCCCGCGCCTATGACGGGGTCGGGGCGAAGGCAAACCGCGGCTTCTACTACCTGAACCCCTTCCTCTCCACCTCGCGCAGAGTCTTCGGCGAGCTCAACTCCCAGCAGGCGAACCTCCAGGGCCTGGTGGTGGACGCCGCCGGGCTCACCTCCACCCTCGACCAGAAGAGCCCGGAGATCTCCTCCATGGTGGCGAACCTCAACGGGATGCTCGGCACGATCGGCTCCGAGCAGTCCTCGCTTGCCTCGGCGGTCGGCCAGCTGCCCGACTTCATGCGCCAGTTCAACACCACCGCGGTCAACCTGCGCGCCGCCCTCGACGACGTCCAGCCGCTGATCGACGCCACCCGCCCGGTGGCCCGCAAGCTCCAGCCCTTCGCCAAGCGCCTTCGCGGCTTCGCCCGCGACGCGGTCCCCACCGTCAAGGGACTGAACGGGGTGATCAACCAGCCGGGCCAAAACAACGACCTGATCGAGCTCACCCGCCTGCAGGACCCGCTCGCCCAGATCGGGGTCGGGCCGGTCGAACGAAACGGCGCCTCCCGGCCCGGTGCCCTGCCGGCCTCCGCGGACTCGCTGAAGGACTCGCTCACCCAGCTCTCCACGCTGCGGGCCTACAGCCCGGAGCTCACCGGGTGGTTCGATGACTTCGGGCACTCGGGCTTCCCGGACGCCTTCGGAGGCATCGGCCGCATCTCGACCACCCTCAACGCCTTCACGCCGGGCGTGCCCGGTGTCCCGACCTGCGGTCCGCTCCAGATCCTCACCCCGGGGGTCTGCTCCGTCCTCAATCCGGCGCAGCTGCTCTCGAACCTCGGAATCAAGAACCTGCAGCGCTGCCCCGGCGCCAACGAGCGCGGCCTCTCCGACGAGCAGCTCACCCAGGGCGGGACCGTCGACTGCGACCCGAGCCAGACCCCCCTCGGCCCATGAAGCGACTCCTCCTCATCATCGGGCTGATCGCGGCGGTCCCCGCCTACCTCGTCGCCGGCGCGGGCGCTTCGGGCAGCCACACCTACCAGGCCGAGCTCTTCAACGCCTTCGGGTTGGTCAAGGGCTCGGAGCTCCGGATCGCCGGGGCCAAGGCCGGGACGATCACCGGCCTCGACGTCACGCCGCAGAAGACCGCGCTGGTCAGCTTCGAGGTCGACTCCGGCTTCCCGGAGTTCAAGGCCGACGCCAGCTGCTCCTCGGAGCCGCAGTCGCTGATCGCCGAGTACTTCCTCGACTGCCAGCCGGGATCCTCGCCGCAGCCGCTGAACGGACCGATCCCGGCGGCCCGCAACAAGACCACCGTCCAGCCCGACCTCGCACAGAACACGCTGCGCGAGCCCTTCAAGGACCGCCTCCAGCTCCTCATCAACGAGTTCGGCACCGCACTCGACGGCAACGCCGAGAACCTGAACGCCGCGATCCGCTCCGGTGCCCCCGCGCTCCAGCAGCTGAAGCAGGTCCTCAACATCCTGGGTCGGCAGAACACCACGATCGCGGAGCTCAACACCAACGCGGACGCCATCTTCGCCCAGCTCGCGAACCGCCGAGAGGACGTCGTCAACTTCGTCGACAACGCCGGCCGGACCGCGGCGATCTCCGCCGAGCGCAGCAGCGACCTCTCGCAGAACTTCCACCTGCTCGACGACTTCCTCGCCCAGCTGAAGCCGACGATGGCCCAGCTCGGCAACCTGGCCGAGCAGCAGACGCCTCTGCTCACCGACCTGCACGCAGCGGCGCCCGGACTCAACAAGCTGGCGACCAACCTTCCCCCGTTCAACAACGGCACCCAGCAGTCCCTCACCGCCCTGGGCGGCGCGGCGCACGTCGGCAAGGTCGCGCTCGGCAACAGCCAGGACGAGATCCAGTCACTCGACCAGGCCAGCACAAAGGCCTACCCCGCCGCTGACCAGGTCGCCCAGTTCCTCGAGAGCATCTCCGACCCCGCGAACGCCGTCGAGGAGGACGCCTGCGCCCGGTACGACCTTCGCGAGCAGCCCGGCGACGCCAATCGGCGCGTCCAGCTCCTCGACCAGAAGCTCGGCACCACCCTCCACGGCGACCAGACGGTCCACTGCAAGTGGGGCAACGGGACCCCGGCCGGTTCTGACCCGAACGGCGGCAACCCCGGATTCACCGGGATGGAGGGACTCCTCAACTACGCCTACATCCAGGCGAACTCGCTGAACCTCTTCGACGACCTCGGTCACGCCCTCGGGATCACGCTGGTCAGCGCCCCGGGAGCCAACAACGCCTGCGGCTACCAGACGGGGCCGGACGTCCCGGACGTCCAGGGAAGCAGCGGAAACCTCGACACGACCAGGGATCCGAAGAACTTCGCCGAGTGCGCCGGGATCCTGGGCGACAGGCAGCCGGGCATCAACTACGGCACCAACTCGTCGGGCCTGTTCGGGCACCTTGGCCGCTACGACCCGAGTGTCTGCCCCCAAGGCAGCGACCAGCTCTCCATCTGCAACCCCTCCGACGCACCGCACAGCGCCGCCGGACTGCAGTCGGCGACTCCGACCCCGCAGCAGCAGTCAGCGGCCACCCCCAAACAGCAGAAGCAGCTCCAGAAGATCCTCCAGCAGCCCAACAAGATCAAGGACCAGGCCCAGAAGAAGCTCCAGGACCTGCTTCCGCAGCTGCCGCCCATCTCACAGCTGCCGCAGCTGCCTCAGGGAATCGGCTCCAATTCGGCGGCCCCCAGCGGCTCGACTACCCAGGACCTCCTCAACTTCCTCCTCGGCCAATGACCATGACCCTCCCTATATATAGAGAGGCACTGCGATGAACGGCCGCGCCCGGGTCGGATCGCTGGCCGCCTCGCCGACGATGGTCGGCGCGATCACCACGCTGATCGTGATCGTCGCGGTCTTCCTCGCCTACAACGCGAACAACGGGCTGCCGTTCGTGCCCACCTACAAGGTCGCGGCCGAGCTCTGCGACGCCGCGCGTCTCGGTCCGAACAACGAGGTGCGCATCGGCGGGAACCGGGTCGGCGTCGTGGAGTCGATCGACACGGTCCCGGCGCCGCCGAACAGCGGCTGCGAGACGCCGGGCGGATCGAGCGCCTCAACCGTCGCGAAGCTCAATCTAAAGCTGGACAAGAGCGCGGACCCGATCCCGGCAGACTCGACGGTCCGGGTCCGCTACCGGTCGTCCTTCGGGCTCAAGTACCTGGAGATCAGCCGCGGGTCCAGCCAGACCGGCCTGCCCGAGGGCGCGTCGCTGCCGCTCGCCCAGTCCAGCCCGCAGGTCGAGTTCGACGACGTCTACAACACCTTCGACACCGCGACGCGCGAGAACAGCCAGCGCGTCCTGCAGGGCTTCGGAGACGCCTTCGCCGCCCGGGGCGCCTCGCTGAATGAGGCGATCGGCGCGCTCAACCCGCTGTTCGCGAACTTGAAGCCGGTCTCCACGGCGCTGGCCGATCCCGCCACCCAGCTCGTCCGCTTCTTCCCGGAGCTGGCCGACGCTGCCCGCATCGTCGCCCCCGTCGCCGTCGACAACGCCGAGCAGTTCACCAATGGCGCGATCGCGTTCGGCGCGATCTCATCCGATCCGCAGGCCCTGCGCGACACGATCTCGAACGGCCCGCCGGCACTGGAGTCGGGCCTGCGCTCGCTGCCCGTACAGCGGCCTTTCCTCGCCGACTTCGCCGAGTTCTCACGGCTCCTGCGGCCGGGCGTCCGCGACCTGCGGGCCGCGCTGCCCACCCTGAACCAGGCCGTCTCTCTCGGCTCCAAGGTCCTGCCGCGGACCGTCCCGATGGACCAGAACCTCCAGGACGTCATGACCAAGCTCAACGACCTGGTCGCCGATCCCTCGACGCTCACCAGCCTCAACCGCCTCGGCGACACCTTCAACCTCGTCCAGGACGCCGGCCAGAAGATCGTCCCGGCCCAGACGGTCTGCAACTACTGGAACTACTGGATGACGTACCTGACCAGCCACTTCGAGCTGCCGACCCCGTACGGCTATGCGGAGCGGGTCATCCCACCGTCGATCGCCGGCAGCAACACGCCGAGCACGTTCCCGCGCAACCCGATGGACAACTACTCGGGCGGCCAGGGCGACGGCCGCATCTCGAGCAGCCCGTTCGCCGGCTCCAACGCGGGGCTCTTCAGCCCGCTCAACACCACACCCGGCGGCACACCCCCGAGCTACCACAACGACGGCATCCCGATCCTCCACGGCAACCCGTACGGGCCCGCCGTCACCAACGGCCAGGCGAACTGCCAGGCGGGCCAGACCGGCTACGCGCTCGGCGAGGCCCTGGTCCCGGGCCAGAACAAGGACAACCCGACATT
>JBJMKQ010000132.1:0-1948 GCA_045805725.1 Solirubrobacterales bacterium | reverse complement strand
TTCGCCTCCCATTCGACCGACCCCAGCGCCGACACGGCCATCTTCGAGCTGCCCGGCCTCTCCTCCTCGCGCCTCCGCCACGACGCGACCGACTCGGCGAAACGGCCTCGCCACATGGCCTGCGAGCTCGTCGGCGACGTCGCCCTGGTCACGCTGCGGACGCCCGACCTCAGCGAGGAGGCGGTCCTCACGGCCGTCCGCGCCGAACTCGAGGACATCCTGGAAGGATCCGGGCAGAGGCGCGTCATCGTCCGCCTCGGCCGGGTGAAGGTGCTCTCCAAAGGGGCCGTGGTGATGTTCCTGGCCCGCGCCCAGCATCTCGCCCAGCACGGCGGCACGATGCGGTTTTCCGACGTCTCTCCCCCCATTATGGCGTTCCTGAGCAAGACGCAATTGCCGCTGTTGATCGAGACCTATCCGACGCTCGACGAAGCAATGGACGCACCCTGGGACTCGTAGCCAGCCCGGTCGCGAAAGGCCCCCGATTCCCCGGCCCGTCGCCGCGACGACCGGGCGCCCCATCGAGGGGAGGGGGGCAACCGGTCAACGGGCGGGGAGGGTGGCGCGGCCGAGCCGGTCGCGGACGGCGAGCCACTCCGGGTTGTCGGGGGGGAGGACGACGACCACGACCTCGACACTCAGGGCGTCACACTCGTGGAGCACCCGATAGAGGTCGCGGGCGGCCTCCTCCGGGGTCTCCAGGTCGAATCGTCGGATGAGGGCAGGCGGGTCGGCGAGGTCGTGCCCGCCGACGACCACCAGCGCCGACCGTCGTGGCCAGGAGAAACCCTCGAGGGCGCCGGCATCCTCGACGCGGAGGGCGCGGGTCCTCGGCGCGTAGTGGATGGCCAACTGGCCGGGGCTCGTCCGCGGCCCTCCGGGATCGGTACCGGGACCGCCCGAGGAGACGACTCGCACCCCCATCGCCCGCTCGATCTCCGACGGGGTGACGGGGCCGGGCCGGAGGATGGTCGGATCGGCCGACGTCAGGTCAACGACCGTCGACTCGAGGCCGACCGTCGTCGGCCCGCTGTCGAGGACCAGGTCGATCCGGCCGTCGAGATCCTCGAGGACGTGCCGGGCGAGCGTCGGCGAGATTCCGTTGGAACGATTGGCGCTGGGGGCGGCGATCGGACGCCCGGCACGCTCGATCAGCCGACGGGCGACGGCCGGGCCGGGGATCCGGACCCCGACGGTGTCCCGCCCCGCCGTGACGACGTCGGGGATGCACGTCGACCGTCGCAGGACCAGGGTCAGGGGGCCCGGCCAGAACGCGTCGGCGAGGACCCTCGCCCGGTCGGGCCACGCCTCGACGCAGGCCCGGGCCATTGTCGTGTCGCCGACGTGGACGATCAAGGGATTGAAGGATGGCCTCCCCTTCGCCTCGAAGATGCGTGCGACCGCCCCGGGGTCGGTCGCGTCGGCCCCGAGGCCGTACACGGTCTCGGTGGCGAAGGCGACCAGGCCCCCCCGTTTCAGGACTCGCGCCGCCTCCTCGAGCGCGGACGGGTCCGGCCGGTGGGGGTCGATCGGGAGGATGCGTGTGGTGGTCGGCACGTCGAGTCCCGGCCGTCGGGCCGTCCCGTCATTTCCGTTCGAGGAGAGGGGGCCGTGCGGGATCACCCCGGGTCGCCCGATCGCTTCCGCGACGATGGGTCGGGGGCGCCCTCGGCGTGTCGCTCGAGGTAGTCCGCCCGCAGCCGGTCGTGCATGGCCTCGCGACGGTCGTAGAGGCGTTTGAGCGGCCTCGGGGCGTGCCGGGCCAGGGCGTAGGCGGTCAGCAGGGGGAGCGCCAGGGTGCTGTCGGTGTAGCAGGTCACCGAGTCGGGCAGTCGGTCGGGGTCGACCTTGCCCCAGGTCATCGCCTCGCTCGCCGTGGCGCCCGAGAGGCCGCCGGTGTCGGGGCGCGCGTCGGTGATCTGGAGGAAGTAGTCGTGGCCGCTCTCGG
>JBJMKQ010000131.1:0-1763 GCA_045805725.1 Solirubrobacterales bacterium | reverse complement strand
GAGAAGGAGGAGAAGGAGGGCGCCTTCGGCTCGGCGCTCTCCCGGACGGAGAGGGAGAAGGAGGGCGTGCTAGGGTCGCAGGCCCAAGCCGATCGGCCGGACCAGCCCGTCCGGGCGCGGCTTGAACCCGGTCACCTTCTCGCTCAGCCCCCAGAACCAGGTGAAGTGGTAGAGCGGCAGATAGGCCAGGTCGCGCATCCAGATGACGTTGGCGTCGTGGTAGGCGGCCTTACGCGCCGCCGGGTCGAGCTGGGAGGCGCCGCGGTCGAGCGCGGCTTCGAGGTCCTTGCTGCACCAGCCCGTCCAGTTCAGCGGGGCGCCGCAGCGCATCCAGATGCTCAGGTTGCCGTCCGGGTCGGGCCGGCCGCTCCAGATGGCGGCATAGGCCTGATAATCGCCGCGGGCGGCCGCTTCGGTTTGCGAGACCGACTCCCCCTTGTTCAGCGTCACCTCGAAGCCGGCCTCGCGCGCCATCGACTGGATCACTTCGCCCACCTGAACGTCGGTCGGGTTGTTGACCACGTTCAACGTCACCTTCGGACGCGGGACGCCGGCCTGCGCGAGCAGCGCTTTCGCGCCGGCCAGGTCCCGCCCCGGCACGGGGAAGGCTGGGTCCCAGTAGCGGCTGCCGGGCGGCTCGGTCTGGTTGCTGGGGATGAACCGCCCCTCGAACACGACCTGGTTGATCCCCGCGCGGTCGAGCGACTTCGCGAACGCCTGCCGGACGCGCACGTCCTTGCCGAACGGGGTGTTGGCGGCCGGTCCGTGGGCGAGGTTGAAGGAGAGCAGCGCGAAGCCGAGGGAGGGCGAACTGGCCACGCGCAAGTTCGGCTTTTTCTCGATCGTGGGCACGTCGGTGGCGGCGAGACGGTTGGCGACGTCCAGCTGCCCCGACTCCAGATTGATCCGGCGAACCGTCGAGTCCGGCATGATGCGGAACTCGATCTGGTCCAGGGTGACCTGCGCGGCGTTCCAGTAGAGCGGGAAGCGGATCAGCGAGATGTGGTCCTGCGCCACCCGCTCGACGAAGGCGAACGGCCCGGCGCAGATCGGGTGCGCGGCGATCTGCTCGGGCGACAGTTCCAGGATGCGCGGCGACAGCATCGTGCCCGCCCGGTTCGCCAGCAACGCCAGCAGCGGCGCGTATGGCTGCGAGAGGCGGATGCGCAAGGTGAGCGAATCGACCACCTCGACCGCGACGATGGGCTTCAGCTCGGCTTTGCGGTTGCTGTAGGCAGCCGTGCGGTACCGGTCGAGGTTCGCCTTCACGCCCTCGGCCTCGAACGGGACGCCGTCCTGGTACACCACGTTGTTGCGCAGGTGAAGCGTGAGCGCCAGGTTGTCGGAGGACCACTCCCAGGAGGTGGCGAGCTCGGGGATGATGTTGAGGTCGGCGTCGATGTTGAGCAGCTGGTCGCACATCGAGGCGTTGACGGCGCGCTCGATGTAGGAGCCGGAGCGGGCGGGGTCGAAGGTGTCGAGGTCGAAGTCGAGGCCGAACCGCAGCGTGCCGGCGGCGTGGGTGCTGGTGGACAGCGCGAGGGCGGCGGCGATCAGGAGCGGGCGCATGGGAAGTCCTCCGGACACGCCAAACCTTCACCGGATCGAGCGCGCGTTGGCAAGCGGGTCGAGGTCAGCCGCTCGATTCCGGCGACTGGCACGCGACTTGGGTGTAGGGTCGGGTTCGGGTGCGTGCGATCACCCCGGAGCAAATGAGGAGAAGAATGGGGTGAAGCGGTGGGTGTTGGCCGGGATTGGGCTGG
>JBJMKQ010000130.1:0-2497 GCA_045805725.1 Solirubrobacterales bacterium | reverse complement strand
GAGGATCTGGAAGCGGGAACCGAGGCTGCGGAGCCCGACGAGGCGCTCGACGCGGCCGGGCTTTGGCGCATGCTCCTGCAGGTCGAATCCGAGCAATTCACTCGGGTCGCGACCGACGACGAGAGCTTCTTTTCGAGGAAGCACAAGCGGCACCTGGTTCGGTACACCCTTGTAGCCGGGACGATCGACTATGATCCCGACGAGCCGGTGCAGGTGGAGGTGCGGACGAAGTCCGGGGACTGGCGGCGAATCGGCCGTCTCGATCTGGAACGGACTACGCCAGACGTCCTGGCGATCGACGCGTCAGCCACCCGCGCGAGGGACGGCGGGACGTTGTTACACGAAGCCTCCGAGCTGCGCCTGATCGGCCTGCGGGAAGCCGACAGCCGGAACCGTCGCCAGGCGGCGATGGACCTGATCCTGGAGCGGAGATCAGGTATACCAAACTTGGTCGAGTATTTCTCGCCAGGGTCGGATGTTCCGCCACAAGGGCCCCAGGCGACGAGGCCCACACCGGCCGATCCTGAGGCTATCGCCGCACTGTATGACCTAAACGCCTCGCAGGCGTCGGCGCTGGCCGACGTCTGGTCCTCGCGCCCGCTGGGCCTACTGCAGGGGCCGCCCGGGACCGGCAAGACCACCTTCATCGCGGCGCTCGTCCATCACGCGGTGACCGCCGGCGGAGTGCGCAACGTCCTCCTGGCGAGCCAGTCGCACGAGGCGGTGAACAACGCCGGCGAGGCCATCCTGAAGCTGTTCCGCCGCTTCGGCGGCGATCCCAGTCTCATTCGCGTCGGGCAGGAGGGCAACGTCTCGGAGGCGCTACTTCCCTTCCACTCTGCCCGTGTCGAAGCGCGCTACCGTGACCAGTTTCGGGCGAGGCTGCACGAGAAACTATTGCATCTAGGGCAGCGCCTAGCCGCGCCTGAGGCCTTCCTCGACGACTTCTTCTTCTTGGAAGCCACTGTGCAGCCGATCTTGCGGCGGATCGCCGAAGCAGCGGAGGGAATGGACGGCGACGAAGCGGCTCCGCAGGAGCGCAGGGCCGACGAGCTGCGCGACACGGTCCTGCGGCTTCTCGACGAGCACGATCTCCCCGCGCTCCCGGCCGAGGAGCTTGCTGAGCCGGACGCGTTCGAGCGCCTCGTGTACAAGCTTGCCGAAGCGACCCACGGGGCCTCGCGGGAACAGGCGCGGCGCGCACTCGACCTGGCCGAGCTGTGCCGCGACTGGCTGAACAGCGTCAGCAACCGCCGTCGCAACTTCGAATCCTTCCTGGTGGCCACCCGCCAGATCGTCTGCGGGACATGCGTCGGGCTCGGTCGTTCAAGCTTGGTGCCACCGCCCGGCAGCTTCGACTTGGTGGTAATCGACGAGGCTGCGCGCTGCACGGCGAGCGAACTCGCCATTCCCATGCAGGCTGGCCGCTGGGTCGTCCTCGTCGGCGATCAGATGCAGCTGGAGCCCCACTACGAGCTTCCGGTGCTTAATGAGACGGCACGGCGGCTCGCCATCCCGGAAGCGGCGATCCGGCAGAGCGACTTCGAGAGGGCCATCGGATCCCCGTACGGGACGGCGGCGGCCCGTAGTCTCCGCACCCAGTACCGGATGCTCCCTGCGATAGGACGCCTCGCTTCCCACTGCTTCTACGGCGGCTGCCTAGAGCACGGCCGCGCAAAGCCGGTGATCCCGCAGGCCGTGCTACCGGCAGGCTTCGAGACGCCGCTCCTCTGGCTCGATACCTCGCACAAGGGGAAGGCGGCGTCGCAGTCCTCGGCGGGAAAAGGCGACAGGAGTCTCTGCAACGACGCCGAGGCCGAGGCCATCGCCGACCTGCTTCGACGCCTCGACTCGCACCCCCCCTTCCGCGAGTGGCTTCACCAGCGGCGTGACGAGCACCAGGCGATCGGGGTCATCTGCATGTACTCCGCGCAGCGGGAGCTGGTGCGTCGGAAGATGGCCCTGGCGTCGCTGACGCCAGCTATGCGGCAGGCGTGCAAGGTCGAGACCGTCGACAGCTACCAGGGCAAGGAGAACGACATCGTCGTGCTGTCGCTTGTGCGCAACAACGACTGGGGACCGGACGAGGGTGGCGCCCGAACCATCAAGGAAGGTTTTATGGTGCGGGCGAACCGCATCAACGTGGCGCTCTCTCGTGCGCGGGACCGGCTGATAATCGTCGGTAGCCTCCGCCGTTGGCCGGAAGGGGGGCCGATGGCACGTGTCGCCGATTTCGCGCGGACCCTGGTTGAGGAGGGGGAGGCGAGCGTTGTCGAGCATGTCTGATGCCGGGGGCGCCGGCGGCTCCCAAGCGACGGCGGACACCCGCAGCGGGACGCTTAGGCTGGCGCACATGGCTGACGGCACCTTCGAGCCGATAACCGGCGCGCCTACCGGTCTCAACGCCTCATCCTGACCTCCTTTTCACCTTTGCGGGGCTGCACCGGACGGACTCCGCCCCTCAGGCCAAGCCGAGGGCGAGCGCCCGGCGCAGGTC
>JBJMKQ010000129.1:0-40492 GCA_045805725.1 Solirubrobacterales bacterium | reverse complement strand
GGGTGCGAGCTCGTAGTCCCGGCTTCCATGCCGGTGAGCGTGGAGTAGGGCTAGCCGGCTCGATCTTCGTGAGCGGCGACTAGCTCACACAGCTTCTCTAGCGGTAAGCCGGTGCCCTGAGCAAGACTCCGCATCGTTCCCCATCGGGGTTCCTTCTCTCCAGATTCGATCTCGAGTATCAGGGAGAGAGGGAGTCCTGATCGGCCGGACAGATCGGTGGGCGAGATACCGGCTGCCTCTCGCGCCTCCCGGATAGCTGCACCAAGCACTCGTCTGTCGTCTGCCGATAGGGGATCTCGGGGCAGCGCCATGTGCCATGAGATTAGCGGGGATGCGCCCGAGTAGTGGATAGAGGTGAGCGCATCCCCAGGTCCGGCACGACCCTTACTGCATCTTGGTGATCTGGACGGCCGGGTACACGGTCGCGGTCATGGCGATCTTCATGGTCTCACCCCCTCCCCATGAATTGAGTGGACAACCCGGCCAGAGTTTGGTGCAGTTCCGTTAACCAGTAAAGGCGGATTCGTTCCAAAGTGCCCAACGTCCGGTTGCACTCATCGGGAACGGTGCAATACTCTGGACCTCTCAAGCAATTGGAACAATCAAAGGTGTAGGAGGGGATCGGGTATGGCGAAGGCGAAACGTGCGAAGAAGAGGGCGCCCACCGTGGGTGTCAATGGGGGTCCAGTGGACAGGGTGCTGGCTAAGGGCCTGTCCCACTCGACGCGGTGCGAAATCCTCGCCTACCTAGCCGAACATGACATTGCCAGCCCATCCGAGATGGATAGGGCGGGCCTGGCTCGTAATGGGAAGGGCGACCGGAAGAAGAAGAAGCTCGCTCATATCTCCTACCACGTCGATGTGCTGGCGAAGCTGGGACTCGTCAAGTTCGCCTACTCCCGACCAGTGCGCGGTGCCACGGAGCACTTCTACAGGCCCAACGCCCGGATGCTCCTATCGGTGGAGGATTGGTCCCAGTTGCCCCGGACGGCGAAGACCGATGTCAGCATCGCCGCTCTGGAAGAAACGTTCTCCCTGGCTCGGAAAGCTCTCACGGCCGACACCTTCGACAGCTTCGATGAGCGGGCTGTCATCAACCAGACGTTCCGGCTGACTCAGGAGAACTTCAAGCTGATGGGCGAGGAGATAACCGAGTTCGCGCTCCAGCGGTGCATGCAGCTACAAGCTGAATCCGTCGCCAGCGTGGAAGGTGATCCCGATCAGCTCCGGTACTTCTCGGCTTCGTGGCTGCTGTATGAGTCGCCGCCGCCAGAGCGCCCGGAGTAGCTTGGCCGGCTATCGTCCGTCCGCGCTCGGACGGGTGCCGTCGGGATCGCGGACGAAGCAGATGCGGTGGCCCTCGGTGCGGCCGCCGGGGCGATAGGGCGGCTTTTCGGGGGCGATCCCAAGGTCGGCGAGGTGGGCGAGGGTGCCGTCGAGGTCGTCTACGCCGAGGGCTATGTGGTTGTAGCCGGTGCCGTGCTCGTAGTCGGTGACGCCGTGGTTGTAGGTGAGCTCGAGCCGGGGGTCTTCGCCGGGCATCGCCATGAAGACGTTGACCGCCTCCTCGCCGATCGGCATCCGCCGCACCTCCTCGAAGCCGAGCTTCTCGTAGAAATCGACGGAGCGATCGATGTCGCCGATTCGATAGCAGGTGTGGAGAAAACTCGTCACCGGGCTCGCTAGAGGGTACCGGGGGTGAAATCGCTCCAAAACTAGGTAGTGCCTTGGCTCCGGCCTGAAGCTCCCTTGAAGCCGACCAGCGCGGGTACTAGCTTTCAGCATTCGGGCAACTGGGGTGCCCGACGAACCAACCTCCTTACAGAGAAAGGCACGCTTTGCACAGCAAACTTTCACGCCGCGGTCGCCTGCGGGCTTTGGCGCTCGCGGTTCCTGCGACCGCCTTCGCCGTCGTCGTCGGCGGCTCCAGCCTCGCCGGGGCGGCGGAAACGGCGGTCCCGGGTACCGGCAAGACCGACGTGATCAAGATCGAACTGACCAAAGGCAAGCTGAAGTTCAACGCCCCGGAAACCGTGGGTTACGGCGACCAGCTCGAGATCGAGAACGAGACGAACCCGAAACAGGTCGGCCCGCACACCTTCTCGCTGGTCACCAAGGGCTCGCTTCCGAAGACCGCCAACGCGCGCAAAAATTGCTTCACCCCGAAGCACATCTGCCTGGCGATCGCCAAATGGCACGGGTTCAACGCGAAAACGGAACAGCTCACCATCAACCCGGCCAAAGCCGGCCCAGAGGGCTGGAGCACGATGGGCAACGCAACCGGCAAAAAGGGCGATTCCTGGTTCACCGGGGAAAAGAAGGGCGGCAGCATCACCCAGCAGGTGACCGCCACTCCCGGCACGACGCTCTACTTCCAGTGCGCCGTGCACCCGTGGATGCAGGGCAAGGTCACGGTCACGCCCGTCGCGACCGCCTAGGACGCCCACGGCTGGACAGTTCTCAGCACCGCACCGCCTGGGGCGCCGAGCTTTCCTCGGGGCCCTCGGTGGCGGCGCCCTCGCCGTCCTCCTGCCCCTGAGGGGCAGGGGCGGCGGCCTGCTGCCGATCTCCTCCGAGCCGCCGCCGGCTCTCGCCGCCGTCCCGTTCCGCGCGCCGCTGCCGGTCCCGCCGGTCCTCGACGCCGACCACATCCGGATCCCGATCCGGAAGGGCGAGCAGCAGATCTTCCCCGGCCCGAAGACGAGGCTCTGGACCTTCGGCGGCAGCTTCCCCGGCCCGACGATCCGCCGCCGCGCCGGCCGCCGCACCCGGGTCACCTTCCGCCACGAACTGCCGGCGAAGGCGGGGGAGCTGAGCGTCCACCTCCACGGCGGCCACAACCGCGCCCAGTTCGACGGCTACCCCGGCGGCCTTACCAAGCGCCAGCCGCGGTCCCTCTACTGCGACATTCCCCGCGGCCTCTCGCCGCGCCAGTCCGGCAACGAGTTCCTGCTCGAGCCGGGAGCGACCAGGACCTACGTCTACGACCTGATCGAGGATGGCCGTCCCGAACGGGCCTCCTTCCAGTGGTACCACGACCACCGCCTCGACCGAACCGCCCAGCACAGCTGGAAAGGTCTGGCCGGGATGTGGATCGTCGAGGACGAGCTCGACGACTCGCTGCCGCTGCCCCGCGGCGAGCGCGACCTGCCGCTGATGATCGCCGACCGCAGCTTCGACCGCGACAACCAGCTGATCGACCCGTTTACCGACAAGCGCCCGCCGGCGGACGGCATCCTCGGCGAGAGCGTCCTCGTCAACGGCGCCTACATGCCCCATCACCGCGTCAGCCCGTGCCGCCACCGCCTGCGGATCCTCAACGTCTCCTCCTTCCGCAGCTACAACCTGCACCTCACGGGCGGCGCCTCCATGGTCCAGATCGCGACTGAGAGCGGGCTGATGCCGAGGCCGATCCGCCGCCGCGAGATCCTCCTCGGCCCAGCCGAGCGGGTCGAGGTGATCGTCGACTTCGCCGGGATGGCGGGGGAGACGGCCGAGCTGCGCAGCGGCAAACGCCACGGCGGCCGCAACCCCGAAGGCGCCCACACCTACGGCGGGGCGCTGATGCAGTTCCGGGTCGGGACCAACCGCGTTACCGACCGGGCCCGCGTCCCCCGCCGCCTGCGCCCGCTGCCCGAGTGGACGCGCGGGGCGAGCCGCAGGCCCGACCACCGATGGGAGATCACGATCGGCGGCTTCTTCAAGACCACCTGGCGGCTCAACGGCCGCACCTTCAACCCCGCCTACGTCGAGACGATGCCCAAGCTCGGCAGCACCGTCACCTGGGAGTTCGTCAACAAGACCAATGTCGCCCATGTCATGCACCTGCACCACACCGACTGGTACCTGCTGGAGCGCAACGGCAAGGCGCCGCCGCCGTGGGAAGACTGCCTCAAGGAGACCTTCTTCATCTATCCGAACGAACGGATCCTCCTCGCCGGCCACCTCTCCGATTACACCGGCAAGTTCGTCGTCCACTGCCACATGCTCGATCACGAGGACCATGGCCTGATGAGCCAGTTCCAGGTGGCCCGGGGCTAAAGCAAACAGCCGCGTTCGCCGATGCCCGTGGGCATGGCGGCTCATCGAAACTGGGTAAGCGGCGATTTACGCAGAGCCAGGCTCGAATCGGCCGCAAGCGCCGAAGCGCGGGCGGCCGCGGCGCTGCTGATCGCCGGTGCGGGGCTCGTCGCCCTCTCGCTGGTCCTGCCCCACCCGAGCGGCGGCGACCAGGCCGCTCTCACACTGACCGCGGCCGCGATGGCCTGCGCCGGCGTCCTCTGCTCCTTCCTCGTCAAGCGCGTCTCCAGGGCCGGGGTGCACGCGATCGTCGCCCTCACCGTCGCCCTCACCGGCGGCCTGATCTACGAGAGCGGCGTGGCGGCGGGGCAGTACGGGACGATCTTCGTCTGGTCGATCCTGATCGCCTCCTACTTCTTCCCCCGCCGGGCCGCCGCCGCCCACCTCGCCTGGCTGCTCCTCGTCTACGGCGTCGTCCTGCTCCTCGTCCCCAGCACCGTCGGCTACTCGCCGCTGACCCGCTGGCTCTTCACGCTGGTCTCGCTCGGCGTGGTGATGCTGCTCACCACCGAGATCGTCGCCCGCCGCGCCCGCGCCGACGAGCGCGCCCGCCGCTTCTTCGACCTCTCGCGCGACATGCTCTGCACCGCCAGCATCGACGGCTACTTCGTCGAGCTGAACGACGCCTGGGCGAACAGCCTCGGCTACACCCTGGACGAACTGCGGGCGGTTCCGTTCGTCGAGTACGTCCACCCCGAGGACCGCAAGCGGACCGAAGCCGAGGCGGCCTCCCTGTTCGAGGGCGATGGCACCAGCAGGTTCGAGAACCGCTACCGGGCCAAGGACGGCAGCTGGCACTGGCTGCGCTGGAGCTCCCAGCTCGCTGCCGACGAATCGCTGATCTACGCGCGGGCAACCGACGTCACCGACCGCAAAAGGATCCAGGCCGAACGCGAGGAACTGCTGGACAGGGTCCAGGACATGGCGACCCACGACTCCCTCACCGGTCTCTCCAACCGGCGGGTCCTCGAGGAGCAGCTTCCCCGTGAGATGGCGCGCGCTCGCCGGCGCGGCTCGCCGCTGTGCCTGGCGATCGTCGACATCGACCACTTCAAGCAATACAACGACGCTCACGGCCACCTCGCCGGCGACGAGGTGCTGCGCGAGTGCGCGCGGGCCTGGGATGGATCCCTGCGGGGGGAAGACACGCTGGTCCGCTTCGGCGGCGAGGAGTTCCTCGTCCTCCTCCCCGACACCTCCTCCGAGGAGGCGGCCGGGATAGTCGAGCGACTGCGAAAGAGCACGCCGAGGGAGCAGACCTGCTCCGCCGGCCTCGCCTGCTGGGATTTCGTCGAGGGAATCGACGAGCTGGTCGCGAGAGCCGACGAAGCGCTGTACCTGGCGAAGGCCGGGGGCCGCGATCAGCTGGCGGAGGCATCGACCCCCGCCTGATCGGCGCACCCGCGCCCTCGGCCGCATAATGGGGCGGCGATGGGCCGCGAAGAGCACGAACGCGCTGTGCGCTTCCGGACCGCCCGCCGCGATCCGGCGCTGACCGTCGTCGAGGGCTTCCACGCCCTGAAGCACGCGCTGCGCTTCGGCGCCGAGCTGCTCGAGGCGGTGGCGGTGGACCCGGCGGCGCTCGAGGCGATGGCCGCCGATCTGGCGCCGGACCTGGCGGGCGAGCTGAGCGCTCGGGTCGAGTCGGTCGACCAGGAGACGCTGGCCGAGCTGGTGCCGCTGGTGCCCCACACCGGGGTCGCCGCGATCGCCCGCCGCCCACCCGTCGACGTCGCTGCCGCGCTCGCCGACCCGGCTCCGGCTCCGGCCGTCCTACTCGAGCAGCCGCGCAACATGGGCAACATCGGCGCCTGCATCCGGGTCGCCGCCGCCGCCGGCGCGGCGGCGCTGGTCACCACCGGTGAGAACGACCCCTGGCACCCCGATGCGGTGCGGGGCGCCGCCGGGCTGCAGTTCGCCCTCCCGGTCGCGGCGGTGAAATCGCTGCCGCAGAGCGACAGGCCGCTGCTGGCGATCGACCCCGCGGGGGAGGCGCTGACGCCGGAATCGGTGCCGCCGCGCGCCGTCCTCGCCTTCGGCACCGAGCGCCATGGCCTCAGCAGCGACGTCATCGAGCGCGCCGAGGCGCGCATCGCGATCCCGATGCGCGGGGGCGTCTCCAGCCTCAACCTCGCCACGTCGGTGGCGATCGTCCTCTTCGTGATGAAAATGAGGCCGGCGGCTGACAAAAGCAGGAGCGGCGGTTAGGTTCGGGAATACCGAGTGGCGGCGTATTGCCGCCTACCCAGTCGTAATCGAAAGGAACGCCATGCCGCTCGCCGACATCAGCTTCGGGGAAATCCTCCTCGTTGCGCTGGAGATCTTCTTCTTCGTCGTCTGGATCTGGATCCTGATCACGATCCTCAGCGACCTCTTCCGCGACCACGAGCTGTCGGGCTGGGCCAAGGCGGGGTGGGTCCTGTTTCTCGTCTTCATCCCCTTCCTGACCGCGCTGATCTACCTGATCGCGCGTGGAGAGGGGATGCGCGATCGCACGATCAAAGCCCAGGCCGACGCGAAAAAGCACTTCGACGAATACGTCCGCCAGCAGGCCCACGCCTCCTCGCCGGCCGACGAACTGCACAAGCTGGCCGAGCTCAAGGACAAAGGCGCGCTCAGCCAGGAGGAGTTCGATCAGGCGAAGAGCAAGCTGCTCGCCTGAGCTTTGCGGGGGCGCCTTTTGGCTATTTATTGCCATAGGGCGCCCCTCACTTTGAACTCAAACTTTAATCCCTCCCTCTTTTTTCGAAACTTTGGGTAGAATATGCGCCCATGCTCGCTGGTGATCGCGAAAGAACCCTGAAGAACATCGTCCGCTTGGGAGAGGCTGAGCGGCAATCCGTCAGCGCGGAGATCGCCCTGGTCCGCGAAGACCTCGAAGCGCAGCTCGGAGGGACGGTGTCCAGGGCTGCAGCAGCGCGGCAACTGGGGGTGAGCCATACCGCTCTCGACAATTGGGTCGCATCCGGCGATGTGCCGGTAGTGATCACGAAGCAGGGGCGGAAAGAGATCCCGATTCCGGCCCTTCTCGAGATCCAGAGACGAGCTGCCGAGGAGCGCCGGTCCGGCAGGCGGAAGTTGCACCTGCTGGAGCCGGCGATGATCGAGGCGCGGCAACGGGCGGAGGAAATGAAGCCGGCCGAGCCGGCCTCCGCAACACGTCATCCGGCCGATTCACACCGGCGTTCGGAGCGGCGCAGCCTTGCCTATCACCGCGCACTTGCCACGCGGTTGCGGCAGCCGATGGTGGCGGCGGCGCAGCGGAAGCTGCGTCGCTGGAAAGAGGAAGCCAGGATCGATCCCCGTTACGCCCAGGCCTGGGAAGAGGTATTCGCCCTTCCGATTCCGCAAATCCGGCAGGCGATCGCAGCCGATGACGATCACGGCCGCGACCTCCGTCAGAACTCGCCGCTGGCCGGACTGCTCAGCGAGCCGGAGCGACGCAAGATCTTCGAATCCGTCTAAACGGATGCGGCGCGACGAGTTCGAGCATGTCATTGCTGCCGCTGCTGAGGTTTGCGGCGAGCGGGAGATCGTGGTGGTCGGCAGTCAGGCGATCCTCGGCAGCGTTTCCGATCCACCGAAAACCATGCTCTTCTCCATGGAGGCGGACGTCTTTCCGCTCCGTGTTCCCGCCAAGGCCGAGGCGATCGATGGCAGCCTCGGCGATGGCTCCCCCTTTCACGGCACCTATGGCTACTACGCACATGGCGTCGGTCCGGAGACCGCCAGGGCCCCCGCCGGTTGGGAGGACCGCCTGGTGCGGGTCGAGATCCCTCGCCGCGTCGGACAGAAGGTGGGTGCGATTGCCCTCTGTCTCGAGGTTCACGACCTCGTTCTTGCGAAGTGCGTTGGCGGGCGCGCGCGCGATTGGGAGTTCGCCGATGCCGCCATCGCAGCCAGCTTGGTCGAAGCCGACGGGCTCCTCCTCCGCATCGCGGATCTTCGGGAGCCCCCAGCCGAAAGGGACCGCATCCGAAAGATGCTCGAAGCCCGTCTCACCGCCTCCTGAGGCGGCGTCGTCGGGCCGGCGGCAACTCCTGCAAATTCCGCAATTTGCAAGGGAAGTTGCGGGTTATCGACCACTTCCTGGGTGGCGATGTCGCTTCGCTAGCCTGCGCCGCCGTGCTGTTTTCCTCCTCCACGAGCACGGCCAGGCGCCGTGCCCTGATATTTGCCGCGCTGCTCCTGGCCGGGCTTTGCGTGCTCGGCTCCTCCTGGGCCGGCAGCGCCCCGGCGGAGACGCCGCAGGAAAAGCTGGAAGCAACGAGCGACAAGCTCGAAGGGGTGCGCGAAGACTCCAGCGCCCTGGCGGAAACGATCGCCGAGCAGAACCAGGCGATCGACTCGATGATCGGCGAAGTCTCTGAACTGCGGCGCAAGCAGGCCGCAGTCGAGGGGGAACTGCGGGAAAAGCAGGCCGAGCTGGAAGCGGCGACGGCGGCGCTGGAAAAGGAAGAAGCGCACCTGGAAGAGGTGCGGGAAAAGCTGCAGCGGGCGCTCGGGACCCTGCGCGAGCGCCTGGTCGCGATCTACGAGGCTGGCTCTCCCGACATCGTCAACGCGATCCTCGAATCCGAAAACTGGTCCGACATGGCGGCGCAGACCGAATACCTGAACCGGATCCAGAGCTACGACGACGCCGTCGTCGCCCGGGTGAAGACGCTGCGAAACGAAGTCCGTTCGGCGGTCGAGAGGCTGGCCGACAAACGCGCCGAAATCGAAGCGGCTCGCGACCAGGTTGCCGCAATCGAGCGGGAAGTCGCCGCCGCTCGCTCCGAAGCTGAGGCTCGCTTCGGCGAACTGAAGGCCGCGCAGGCGCAGCGGCGGGAAGCCCTGGAAGCCCTAGAGTCGCGCGAAGAAGCCCTCGGCAACAACCTCGCCTCGATCTCCGAACAGGTCGCCTCCGAAGGCGGCGACGAGACGACCGGCCTGATGCCGGCGCCGCTCAACCCGGGCCAGGAAGCGCAGGTGCTCAGCGAAAGCGAAGCCAGTGCCCCGTCCTCGGCCCCCTCGGCGGTGCAGGAAGTGATCGCCGCCGGCAACGCGATCGCCACCACCCCCTACATCTGGGGCGGCGGCCACGGCTCCTTCGAATCGGAAGGCTACGACTGCTCGGGCGCGGTCAGCTACGCCCTGCACGGCGGCGGCTTGCTCGAAAGCCCGCTGGACTCGACCGGCCTCGAGACCTGGGGCGAAGCGGGCCCCGGCCAGTGGATCACCGTCTACGCCAACGCCGAACACGCCTGGATGGTCGTCGCCGGCATCGCCTTCGACACCGTCGGCGGCCCCGGCCCGCGCTGGCACGACCCTTGGGTCGACTCGCCCGAAGGGTTTGTCGCCCGTCATCCGGCCGGCTACTAGTTCCTCAGGTACTTTTCCCGCATGGGTCTTGAGCGGGAGCTGGAGGAGTTACTCGAGGTAGAGAAGTTCGCGCCGCCGGAGGAGTTCCGCGCGAATGCGCTCTGGAGCCACCCACAGGTCTACGGGCAGGCCGCCGCTGACCCCGAGGCCTGGTGGATGCGCCAGGCCAGCGAGCTGCTCGACTGGGATGTTGAGCCGAGCCACGGGCTGGATGACTCCAACCCGCCCTTCTACAAGTGGTTCGCCGACGGGCGGTTGAACGCCTCGGCGCAGTGCCTCGACCGCCACGTCGAAGCCGGCAACGGTGAGCGCGTCGCCTACCACTGGCGGGGTGAGGAGGGGGAGGAGCGCGACGTAACCTACGCCGAGCTGCACCGCGACGTCCAGCGCTTTGCCAACGCGCTCAAGGGTCTCGGCGTGGAGAAGGGCGACGTGGTCGGGATCTACCTGCCGATGATCCCCGAGGTCGTCGTCGCGATGCTCGCCTGCGCCCGCATCGGCGCCCCGCACAACGTCGTTTTCGGCGGCTTCTCGGCCGAGTCGGTGGCCGAGCGGATGGAGTTCTCGGAGGCGAAGGCGCTGGTCACCGTCGACGGCGCCCGCCGCAAGGGCAAGAAGGCGCCGATCAAGCCCCAGGTCGACGAGCACCTCGGCCATCTCGACTCGCTGCAGACGATCGTCGTCGTTCGCGCGACCGGGATCGATTGCCCGATGACCGATGGCCGCGACGTCTTCTACGACGAGGCGATGGCGGCGGCGGACCCGGAGTGCCCGGCCGAGCCGATGGAGGCCGAGCACCCGCTCTTCATCCTCTACACCTCCGGTTCGACCGCGAAGCCGAAGGGGATCCTGCATACGACCGGCGGCTACATGACCGGCGTCACCGCCACCCACCGCTACGTCTTCGACCTGAAGCCTGAGTCAGACGTCTACTGGTGCGCGGCCGACGTCGGCTGGGTCACTGGCCACTCCTACATCGTCTACGGCCCGCTCTCCAACGGCGCCACCTCGGTGATGTGGGAGGGGGCGCCGGACTACCCGCACAAGGGGATCTGGTGGGAGCTCGTCGAGCGTTACAGGGCGACGATCCTCTACGCCGCCCCGACGGCGATCCGCACCTTCATCAAATGGGGCGCCGAGATTCCCGCCGAGCACGACCTCTCCTCGCTGCGCCTGCTGGGCTCGGTCGGAGAGCCGATCAACCCCAAGGCGTGGCTCTGGTACCGGCAGGTGATCGGCGGCGGCCGCTGCCCCATCGTCGACACCTGGTGGCAGACGGAGACCGGCGCGATCATGATCTCGCCGCTGCCGGGGATCACCGCGACCAAGCCGGGCTCGGCGACGACGCCGTTCCCGGGGGTCGAGGCGGAGGTGGTCGACGAGACCGAGGGCCAGCCGGTCTCCGAAGGCCAGGGCCTGCTGGTGCTGGAGCGGCCGTGGCCCTCGATGCTGCGCGGTCTCTACAGGGAGGACGACCGCTTCGTCGAGACCTACTTCTCGCGCTTCGGCAAGGAGCGCTACCTGGTCGGCGACGCCGCCCGCCGCGACGAGGACGGCTACTTCTGGGTGATCGGCCGGATCGACGACGTCCTCAACGTCTCCGGCCACCGCCTCTCGACCGCCGAGGTGGAGTCGGCGATCGTCGCCCATCCCGATGTGGCCGAGGCAGCGGTGATCGGCCAGTCCGACGAGGACACCGGCCAGGCGATCTGCGCCTTCGTCACCGTCCGGGGAGGAATCGAGGAGAGCGACGAACTGGTCGGCGGCATCCGCGAAAGCGTCGCCGAGCGGATCGGCAAATTCGCCCGCCCGAAGCGGATCATCTGGGCCGGCGACCTGCCGAAGACCCGCTCCGGCAAGATCATGCGCCGCCTCCTCCGCGACATCGCCGAGGGCCGCGCCCTTGGTGACGTCACCACGCTGAAAGACCCCGAAGTGATGAAGGAGCTCGAGGCGAAGATCGCTGAGGAGCAGGCGAAGGAGGGCTAAGGCCCTAGACAGCCGACGGGGATCACCTGGACTCCGTCGTCGCGCACGTAGCCGTAGCCGTTTCCCACTATGACGGCCAATACGACTGGGGGGCCAGTGCGGGAGGTGTCGATGCGGTCGGCGAACTTCCGCAGCGCCGATGCCGCTTCGTCGATGGCCTCCGCGCCGCCCAGCTTGACCTCGAACGCGCCCCAGGAGTCACCTGCGGTCACGATTGCATCGACCTCGAGGCCGCCGCTGTCGCGATAGTGCTGCACCTCGCCGTCCAAGGGCTGGGCGTAGACACGCAGGTCCCTGATGACCATGGACTCGAAGAGGAAGCCCATGAAGTTGAGGTCTCGGATCAAGGCGCCTGGATCCGCGCGGAGTGCGGCGGCGGCCAGGGACGGGTCGACGAACTGGCGCTTGGGAGCGCGGCGGAGCCGATAGCGAGAACGCAGGTGCGGCTGCCAAGCGGGCTGGTCCTCGATGACGAAGAGCCGGCTGAGGGAGCTGATGTAGTCGGCGACCGCATCGTCGGAGACGGGGTCTTCGGGACGGCTGGCATCGGCGGCGAGCGTTTTCGCGGTGACCATGGTGGAGACGTTGCGGGCCAGGCTTTCCAGCAGCCTCGTCACCCGTTCGGGACGGTTGCCGGCGAGGCGCTCGGTATCACGGGGCACCTCCCCGAGATAGCTCCGAACTCGCCGTAGCGCCTGAGGTATCTCCAGGTCTCGGAAGGCCGGCCAACCACCCCGGCAGATCAAAGCCGACAGGTCCTCCAGGCCCAGCCCCGGTTCAGGCGCGGAGACAGGCAGGCCCGCCAGCAATCCCGAGAGCGAGATCTCGCCGCTACTCGCGCCAAGCTCGAACAGCGACATCGGACGCATGCGGAGGCGGCTGATCCGGCCGGCGCCCGTGTGGCGGGTCTCCTCGTCGGTGGGATGGGCGGATCCGGCAAGGATGAATTGACCCGGGTCGACCCGCTCGTCGACGGCCCGACGCACGTGGTTCCAGATCTCCGGCGCAAGTTGCCACTCGTCGATCAGCCGAGGGACGTCGCCGGTGAGGACCAGCCGCGGATCGAGCTTTGCCGCTTTTCGCGCTTCGAGGTCTACGTCGAGCAAGACTTCGCTGCCGGCAAGCTGTCTCGCCGTCTCGGTCTTTCCACATGCTTTAGGACCCTCGACGAGTACAGCGCCGGCGAAGGCAAGGTGGGTTTGAAGCTCACCGTCAGCAAGCCTTGGGATGTACGGCATCGATCCTCCGAGGATCTTTAGCTGGGATTCCGCAAGGATACTAGCTGGATAATTTCAATAAATCTAGCTGGGTATTTGCTAAGAAGCTAGCTGGAGATCTGCACAGAAGGAGCTCATCGCTGCTCAGCCTTGTCGCCCGGCGATCCGCTCGATCGCGACCGAGAGCGCCTGCAGCTGCTGTTGGACGTTGTGCAGTTCTCGCAGGGCGAGCGCCTCGGCGCTGAGTTTCTCCTCCTCCAGCTCCTCCTCGATTTCGGCGATTTCCGGGGCGAGAAAGCGCTGGGCGAAGGAGCCGGTGAGGAGGGCGACGAAGCCGATCCCGATCAACAGGATTATCGCCGAGACGACCTGCCCACCCGACGTATGTGGGTAGATGTTCGAGCCGAGGGTGGTCATCGTCGTCAGCGCCCAGTAGATGCTCTCCCACATAGTGAGGTGCTGGTCGCGCTCGAAGGCGGCAAAGGCGGTCCCGCCGCCGACGATGGTGAGGACAGCAAGGAGCAGCGCATAGCGCACTCCCTCGAGCGAGAAGACCTCGCGCGAGAGCTGGGCGAGGCGGAGGAGGCGGAGCAGACGGAGCAGGCGCAGGACCCGCAGGCTCTGCAGGGCGGCCGGCAGCACCGGCGGCGTCAGCACGACGATGATCACGTCGAGCGGGTGGTGGCGCAGCCAGGCCCTCCTGTTCGGAACCACGCTCAGCATCACCACCAGCTCGACCAGGAAGGCGATCCAGGCGACCCAGTTGAGGACGACCGCCACGTCCTCCAGCGTCCCGCCGGGTTTCGACTCGTAGATCGCGACCGTCGGCAGGGTGAGCGCCGCCGCGATCAGCATCGGCGTGTTCAACCGTTCCCGCACGCGGATGCTGTGAGCGTCCATGCCACCGTCGTTGCCCGCTGGCCCTGCAGGCATGGTGGTCTCAGCAAGGTCGGGGCTCACCGCGACTGATTCGACGCGGAGGACAGGACCCCTAGAAACGACAAGACCCGCCGCGAGGCGGGTCGAGTCTGGTGAAGCGGGGAACCACCCCGCACGTGATTGACAACCTGCCTGAAGGTACCACGGCAGATCACGCCCGACTCGATCGCTCGCGGCGGTCTATGTCTGCGGAGGGCGCCGGAATCGAACCGGACCCGGTGGTTGAACGGGCACAGTGGTTGTCAAACACGTGGAGGCACCTGCCTCCTTCACCCTCCGGCGGCCGATCCTAGGGATCGATTTCCCCACTTCAAGAGGCGTTACAGAAATTTTGCGAAGTCGTTTGACTTCTGTTTCAGTGCGCGTCTTCCACGGCAACTTCGGCGCCCAGCTCGACGTGGGCGCGGCTGTCGGAGGTGCGGACGAGGAGGAGGGTGGCGAGGAAGCCGAGGGCGGCGAAGGCGGCGCCGACGAGGAAGGCGGTCTGGAAACCTTCGGTGAGGACGACGGGGTCGTGGGAGTCGCCGATGGTGGAATTGGCGACCGCGGCGAGGGCGGCGAGACCGAGGGCGCCGCCGACCTGCTGGGAGGTGTTGATCAGGCCGCTGGCGAGGCCCTGCTCGCGGTCCTCGACGCCGGAGACGGCGGCGATCGTGACCGGGACGAAGGCGAAGCCGAGGCCGATGGCGGCAAGCAGGGAGGGGCCGAGGATGTCGGCGAGGAAGCTCCCGTGGGTCGAGATCTGGGAGAACCAGAGCAGGCCGGCGGTGATGAGCAACATTCCCGTGGCAAGGATCGGCTTGAAGCCGACCCGCGTCACCAGGCTCGAGGCGATGCCGGCGGAGAGGATGATCGAGACCGCCAGCGGCAGATAGGAGAGGCCGGCGTGGATCGGCGTGTAGCCGAGCACCTGCTGCATGTAGAGCGAGATGAAGAAGAACATCGAGAACAGCGAGGCGCCGACCAGGATGCCGACGACGTTGGCGCCGGTGATCGTGCGGATGCGGAAGATCGAGAAGGGGACGAGCGGCGCCCGCGAGCGGCGCTCGATCGCGACGAAGGCCGTCAACAGGACCGCCGAAGCGACCAAGGTGCCGATCGTCTGCGCCGAGCCCCAGCCGGCGTCTTCGGCGTCGAGCAGGGCGAAGACGAAGGCGGAGAGGCCGAGCGTGATCGTCGTCGCGCCGGCGAGGTCGAAGTGGCGGACGTCGTCCTCGTTGCGGGATTCGGCGATCAGCGCCGGGGCGATCGCCGCCGCCGCGATTCCGATCGGGACGTTCACCCAGAGCACCCATTCCCAGCCGAGTCCTTCGGTGAGGACACCGCCGAGCAGCACCCCGGCGGCACCGCCGGAGCCGGCGACCGCGCCCCAGATGCCCAGCGCTTTGTTGCGCTCGGCGCCGTCGCGGAAGGTGGTGGCGACGATCGAGAGGGCGGCGGGGGAGAGGATCGCGGCGCCGAGTCCCTGAACCGCGCGGGCGGCGATCAGCTGCCCGGAGCTGCTCGCCAGCCCGCCGGCGAGCGAGGCGAGGGCGAAGAGCACCAGCCCGAACATGAAGACGCGCCGGCGCCCGAGCAGGTCCGCCAGCCGCCCACCCAGCAGGAGGAAGCCGCCGAAGGTGAGCACGTAGGCGTTGACCACCCACGGCAGGCTGCTCTCGGTGAAGTCCAGCGCTTCGCCGATCGTCGGCAGGGCGACGTTGACGATCGAGGCGTCGAGGACGACGACGAACTGGGCGCTGCAGAGCAGAATCAGCGCGATCCAGCGCTTGTCGCGGGCCGCGGCGGAGTCGGTCATCGGACGGTCCCCATTGCCGGTGAGGATTTCACATGGGCCCCACCGGCTCTTCTCGAATCGCGCGGTCCTAGCTCGCCAGAAATTCGCACAGCAGCCGTGCGACCGTCTCCGGCGCGTCGGCGAATGGCCAGTGCCCGCTGGCCGGCAGCACGTGGACATCGGCCGAGGGGAATGCCTCCCGCTGGCGCGCCGCGTAGGAGGACGGCAGGTAGGCGTCGTGCTCGCCCCAGATCACCAGCGCCGGGATGTCACGCGGCGCCAGCAGCCTGGTCAGCTCCGGAGCCGCTGAGCCGGGATCGTCGGTGTCGCGATAGAGCGCCAGCACAGCCCTGCGGGTGCGGCGATCGTAGTGGTCGTACATCGCTTCGACGAACTCGCGCGGCAGGCCCCGCGGCTCGTTGCGGTTGAGCAGGAAGCGGAAGGCGCCCCGGGTGGCGGTCGCCTGGAGGAGCTCGCCGAGGACCGGCGCGCGCCAGATCCGCGCCAGGCTGTGCCATTCGTAGCCGGGGAGGATGCCGGTGTCGATCAGGGTGATGCTGCCCAGCGCGTCGGGGTTCATCGCCACCCAGACCAGCCCGATTGGGCCGCCGAAGTCGTGGAGGACGAGGTGGGCGCGCTCGACCTCCAGCTGCTTCAGCGCTTCGCCGAGGAAGGTCGCGTAGCCGATCGCGGTGTGTTCGAAGCCGTCGGGCGCGATCGTCTCGCCGAAGTCCGGCAGGTCGAAGGCAAGCGCCCGTCGCCCTGCGCCCGCCGCGGCGCCGACCAGCCGCTCCCAGTCGTCAGCGGAGCCCGGGTTACCGTGGACGAAGACGACGGCCTCGCTCGCCTCGGTCGGGCCCGCCTGCAGGAGGCGGGTGCGGGTGCCGCCGGCGAGGAGGCTGCCGCGCTGGACGGGGGGGCGAGGCGCCTCTCCTGCCTCCTGGTTCGAAAGAGCGCCTGGCCTCACGCCGCGGTCCTCTCGCGGGTGAGGGCGTGGCGGGCGTTGACGGCGACCGCTCGGGGCAGCATCCGCGGGAAGGCCCGCTCGGGGCCGATCTGCCGCGTCCCGAAGGTCTCGAAGAGGCTCGCGCACCTCTCATTGCGGGCGGCGGCGGAGAAGACCAGGCGCTCGACCGGACTCATCGCGCGCCCCGTCGCGTAGTCGTTGATCAGGAAGGCGTGGCCGCCGAGACCGCGGGCGTGGCGTCGCTTGTAGCGCTTCAGCCCCTTCTCCAGCGGCTCCTGACCCCCGAGGGCCGGGGCGACACTATCGGCCAGCCATTCGCCCGATTGCAGCGCCCAGCCGCAGCCGATGCCGAAGAGGGGGTCGACCGCGAGCGCCGCGTCGCCGATCAGGGCCAGGCCGGGGGATATGGGACCGCGTTGCCGGTTGGTCATGTCGATCTTGCCGAGCACCGGTTCGACCAGGCGGCCCTGCTGGATCGGCGGCGCCTCGGGAATCTCGGAGATGAACCTGACCAGGGCCGCGCTAGGGTCGGCTTTGAATTCCGGCAGGCGGTCCATCGTCCCCATCACCGCGTAGAAGGTGAGCCCGGAATCGGTGGGGAAGGCCGCGGCCCACTGCGGGTCGAGCATCCAGAAGGAGGCGTCGGGCGCCGTCGCCGGCGGGGCTCCCGCGAAGTAGCCGCCGTAGGCGAAGCGGCCGTGGGGGCGCTGCTTGTCGGGCAGGCGGGCCAGGTCGGCGGTCCGCGAGTCGCGGCCGTCGGCGCCGACCGTGAGCGGCGCGCGCACCTCGATTTCCTCGCCCTCGCGGTTGCGGATCGCGACGCCGCGGACGCTGCCGTCCTCCCGCAGGACCCGCTCCGCGCTCCATCCCAGCATCAGGTCCACGCCGGCCTCTTCGGCGGTCCGTTCCTTCATCAGCGGGTCGAGCACCTCGCGCCGCAGGTTGACGCAGACGTTGCCGGGGGCCGGCGGCTTGATCCAGCCCCAGCGGGTCCACGCCTGGACGCGAGTGCGGATGGCGCCGGCTTCGAACATCGGCTCGAGCCATCCCAGCCGTTCCAGCGTCGGCACCCCCGATGCCTGGATGAAGTGGGAGCACATTCGCTTGAAGGCCTTCGGGTCGGGCTGCTTCTCGACCAGGGCGACGCGGGCGCCCGCTCGGCCGAGGAGGGTGGCGGCGGCGCAGCCGGCGAGGCTGCCGCCGACGATGACCGCGTCGTACGCCGGACGGTCGCCGATGATGGGGGAGGGGGAATCGGTGCTGGACATGGGAACCTCCTGCTTTCGCCGTTACCGTTCGTCCCGTACTATACGGATAGAATCATGAAAAGCAAGCCAAAAGTGATCAAGCTCACGGGCACCTCCTATGCCCTGCTCGCCCTGCTCAAGGAGTTCGGCGAGTCGACCTCATATGAGATCAAGCAGGCGTTGGAGAGCTCGATCCAGAACTTCTGGCCGGTCCCGCACACCACCGCCTACGAGGAGCCCGCCCGGCTGGCAGCCGCCGGCTATCTCTCAGCCCGGCAGGAGGAGGGAGGGCGCCGTCGTCGCGTCTACTCGCTGACCGAGCAGGGACGGGAGGCGCTCGCCAGATGGGCAGCCGAGCCGAGCGCGGCACCGCCGCAGTTACGCGATGAAGTGATGCTGAAAGTCTTCGCCGGGGCGGATCCGGCTCGCCTGGTCGAGTTGCGAATAACCTGGCACCGGGCGAAACTCGAGGAGCTGCGGGGTTACCTCGCGCTGGTCCAGGTGAGTGAGGGCTTCGAGGGTTCGGAGCGCACGCTGATCGCCGGCATCGCCTACGAGGAGAAGATGCTGGAGCTGCTGGAGTCCGTGGAGCGAGCGGCCGGCGCGAACTAGGCCCGGGGACCTCGGGCGGGGCTCGCCAGAGGTCGGAAGTTGGCGGCGGCGACCCGCATCGCCATCGGGCCAAGTACCCGCTGCGGCGTCACCCGCCGCGTGCCCATTTCCTCAAAGAGCGCGGCCGCCTTCGGATCTCGAACGGCGGTGGAGATCATCAGCCGTTCGACCCGGTCGAACTTGCGGCCGGTGGAGTAGTCGTGAATGAGGCGCGCGTGCATCCCTAGGCGCCAGCGGTGATGCCGCCGGTAGCGGCGCAGCCCCTTTTCCAGCGGCTCGCTCCTGCTCAGCGCGGGGGCAACGCTGTCGGCCAGCCATTCCCCGGATTGGAAGGCGAACCCGCAGCCGACCCCGAAGATCGGATCGGTGGCAAGGGCGGCGTCGCCGACCAGCGCCAGCCCCGGGGCAACCGGTCCCCGGATCCGGTTCGGCATCTCGATCTTGCCGATCACCGGCGCGACGCACTCGCTCTCGCGGATCGGCGGGGGCTCCGGAACGGCGGCGACGTGCTCAACCAGGGCCTGCTCGGGGTCCTCTTTGAATTCTGGCGCCCGGTCCTTGTCCGTCATCGCGATGTAGAAGACCTGCCCGCCATCAGTCGGGAAGGCGGCGGCCATGTCCGGATCGAGAAGCCAGACGGCGCCATCGGGCCAGAACCTCGGTTTCGGCCCCTCGAAGTAGCCGCCGTAGGCGAGGCGGTTGTGGGGGAGGGTCTTCTCCTTCACCGCGGCCATCTTGGCGACGAGCGAGTCGCGGCCGTCGGCGCCGACGACGAGCCGCGCCTCGATCTCGCGCTCGTTCCCGTCCCGGTCGCGCACCCCAACTCCGCCGAAGGCGTCGCCGCCGTGGAGCAGCCGCTCAGCGCTCTGCCCCAGCATCAGCTCGACGCCGGGTTGCGCGGCCGCCCTCTCCCGCAACATCGGGTCGAGCGACGAGCGACGCAGGTTGAGGCAGTAGGCGTGCCGCTCCTCGGTCGGCTCTATCCAGCCCCAGCGCGTCCAGGAGTGAAACCGGGATCGCAGTCCACCCGCCGCCAGGATCGGCTGGTAGAGGCCGATCCGTTCGATCGTCGGCACCGCTGAGGCCTGGACGAAGTGGGAGCAGATGCGCTTGTAGGCCTGCGGGTCGGGGCGCTTCTCGATCAGGGCGACTTTCGCGCCCGCGCGCCCGAGCAGGATCGCCGCAGTGCAGCCGGAAAGGCTGGCGCCGACGATCGCCACGTCGTAGTCGGGCCTTGCCGCCATGTATCCACCCTACCAGAGGTAGTTTGCTAAACTAATTATCAGAGCTAATCAATGGGACCACAGGTCGACATCCCCCTCAGCGAGCGCGCCGCGCACCTGCGCACGGCTATCGTCCGCACCGCTCGGCGGCTGCGCCAAGAGGCGGCGGCGGAGACCACGGGTCTCACCCCGACCTCGGTCGCGGCGCTGGCGACGATCGAGCGGCACGGGCCGATGACCCCGAGCGAGATCGCCGCGATCGAGAGAGTGAAGCGGCCGACGATCACCCGCACCCTCGGCTGCCTCGAACGCGAGGGACTGATCGACCGCTCCCAGGACCCGACCGACAAACGCAGCGCCCTCGTTACCGTCAACGGCGCCGGACGCGAGCGGCTGCGGCGGCTGCGCAAGCGCAAGAACGCCTACCTGGCGCGGCGCATGCGCGACCTCTCTGACGAGGAAGTGGAGACGCTCGAGCGAGCGGCGGAGATCCTCGAGCGGATGCGGGAGGGCGAGCAGCTTTGACGGCTGCGATCCGCCACTCGTTCAACTCGCTGGAGGTCCCCAACTACCGCCGCTACTTCGCCGGCCAGCTGATCTCGCTCTCGGGAACCTGGATGCAGACGGTGGCGGCGGTCTGGGTCATCCTCAGCCTCACCGGCAGCGGCGTCGCGGTCGGCCTCACCACCGCCCTGCAGTTTCTGCCGATGCTGCTGATCGGCGCCTGGGGCGGTCTGCTCGCCGACCGGATACCGAAGCGGCGGCTGCTGATCACCACGCAGGCGCTGATGGCGATTCCCGCCATCGGCCTCTTCGCCGTCACCGCCACCGGCGTCGTGGCGCCGTGGATGGTCTACCTCGCGGTCTTCGCGATGGGCTCGGTCAACGCGATCGACAACCCGACGCGGCAGAGTTTCGTGATCGAGATGGTCGGCCCCGACCGCGTCGTCAACGCGGTCAGCCTCAACAGCGTCATCGTCCAGGCGGCGCGGATCGTCGGCCCGGCCCTGGCCGGGATCCTGATCGCGACCGTCGGCGTCGTCCCCTGCTTCGCGATCAACGCCCTCACCTTCGTGGCGATGATCGTCGCCCTTTGGCGGATGGACCCCGAGCGGCTCCAGGCTCCGCCGGTCGCCAAGTCGGAGCCGCAGGCGATCCGTGCCGGTCTCCGCTACGTCCTGCGGACGCCGGAGCTGATGGTGCCGCTGGCGCTGATGGCGCTGGTCGGGACGCTCGGCTTCAACTTCCAGGTGGTGCTGCCGCTGCTGGCGAAGTTCAGCTTCGAAGCGGGGGCGATGACCTACGCGACCCTGGTCTCGGCGATGGCCGTCGGCTCGATTGTCGGCGCCCTCGTCAACGGCCACCGCGGCCGCACCGGCCCGCGCCTGATCGCCGGCGGCGCGCTCGCCTTCGGCATCGCCGCCCTCCTCTCGGCGTTGATGCCGAGCCTCGCCTTCGAGGTCCCCGCCCTGATGCTCCTCGGCGCCGCATCCGTCACCTTCGCAGCCACCATCAATTCCACCCTCCAGCTGGCCGTCTCCCCCGAGATGCGAGGCCGCGTGATGGCCCTCTACAGCGTCGTCTTCCTGGGCAGCACCCCCATCGGCGGCCCTCTGGCAGGCTGGCTTGCCCAGAGCTACGACCCGCGCGTCGCACTGCTCCTAGCGGGAGCCTCGGGCCTCTTCGCCGCCTGGGCAGCTCGCGTCAGCTTCAACCGCTTCCAAATCGCCACCCGCGAGCACGTAGTCGTCTAGGGACCCTTCCGACAGGTTCGTTGTTCCTTTCGGACCCATAGCGACGCTCCAAGTTCTCCCCGGAGCGAAGCGGAGGGGAGGTCAATTCCGGAGGAGGGGTACCGACCCCCTCCCCCGGAACCATCAGTCCCTTACTTGACGTACCCAGCCGATTCGAGGTACGCCGTCGCAGCCTGCTTCGGCGTTTCCTTTTCGAGTTCGACCCGAGCGTCGAGCTCCTGGACGACCTTCAGGTCCAGCCCTTCCTGCACCTGCAGGATCGTCTTTTCGTAGTCCGGACCCGCTTCTTCGGCGACCGCTTTCTTGGTCACGAAGATGATGTTGCCGGCCGGGAAGACTTCCTTGTCGTCTTCGAGGATCACGAACTTGTCCTTCTCGGCCGAGAGCTGCGGATCGGTGGTGAAGAGGATCGAGAGGTCCGCCTGACCCTTTTCCAGCACCGTGTAGCGGAGGCCGATGTCGACCGGCGTGAAGGACTTGAAATTCAGCCCGTACAATTTTTCCAGTCCGGCCAGGCAGTCGATCCGCTGGCGGCACTCGGGCGAGCCGTAGAGGGAGAGTTTTTCCGAGACGCCTTCGAGGTCGGAGATCGTCTTCAGGCCGTACTTCTTCGCGGTGGCCGTCGTCGTCCCGACCGCGTTGGCGCTGGCGAACGGCGTCGGTTCGAACGCCTGCAGGTCCTCCTTTTCGAATTCCTGGTTCGCCTTTTCCCACGCTTCCGTCGCGTCGGCGGGGACCTCTTCGGGTTCGAGGCCGAAGAACGAGGTGAGGGCGGTGCTGGCGTACTCCGGGTAGCCGGAGATCTGCCCCGTCTTCACTGCTTTCAGGGCCACGGTTTCAGAACCTAGGTTGAGCGCGCTCTTCACCTTGTAGCCGGCCGCGGTCAGGGCCTGGGCGTAGATTTCGCCGAGGATTTCCTGTTCCGGGAAATTCTTCGAGCCGATCGTCAGGCTGACTTTGCCGTTTTCGGGGTTCGACTTGATCGCCGCGCTCGAAGCATCGCCTTCTTCGCTGGTGCTGTCGCTGCCACCGCCGCACGCGGCGATGCCCAGCGTCAACGCGAGCGCGGCGAGCGCCGCGGGCAGCACTCGCACTCTCGTCTTGTCGGTCCTCACTGTTTGCCTCCTCTTGGGGTGGGTGATGTGGTGGTAAGTCCGCAAATCGCTGAGTCAGGTCAGACAGTCTTCAACTTCAGGCCGTCGGAAGTCAGGCGGCGCTGGAGGAGGGCGAGCAGGCCCTCGATCGTCAGGGCCAGCAGGGCGACGAGGATCGCGCCGGCGAGCAGGCCGTTTTCGCCATAGACGTTCTTGTTGATGATGAAGTCGCCGAGGGTTTCCACTCCGGCCAGGGGCGCGATCGTCGCCGTTGCGAGGATCACGATCGCTGCGCTGCGCACCCCTCCCATCACCGTTGGTATCGCCATCGGCAACTCGACCTTGCGGATGATCTTCAGCTCGCTCATCCCCATGCCGCGGGCGGCGTCGACAGTGGCCGGGTCCACCTGCCGGACGCCGACATAGGCATTGGTGAGGATCGGGGCGATGCCGAGGAGCGCCAAAGCCGGGGCCACCGTCTTGAACCCGACGCCGATCAGCGCTGCTACCAGGGCGATCACGGCCAGCTCTGGCACCGCCCGCCCGGCGTTGCCGACGCCGACCGCGAGCAGTTCGCCCTTGCCGCGGTGGCCGAGGTAAAGGCCGATCGGCAAGGCGATGATCAGGGCAAGCGCCAGAGCCACCACGGTGACTTCGAGGTGCTTCAACACGAGTTCCATCGACTTGTCGAAGCCGCCGACCTTGTTGCCGCCGGTGACGTTGGAGTTCTGCGGCGTGAAGATGAATTCGACGGCGCCGCCGAAGGAGGCGAGTAGGGGGTGAAAGCTCATGCCGGTCGCGCCCTGCTCCACGGAGTGGTGAGACGCTGCACGATCAGGAGGATCGTGTCGAAAGCGAGTGCCATCAGGATCACGATCCCCGCGGCGATGATGATGGTGGTCGGAAAGGTGAGGTTTCCGCTCCCGTACATCTCGGTCCCCAGCCCGCCGGCGCTGATGAAGACGACCAGCGTCGCAATCGCGATCGTGCTCACCGTCGCCACTCGGAGGCCGGCGATGATCTCGGGGATCGCCAGTGGCAGCTCGATCCGCCAGAGAATCTGCCGTCTGGTGAAGCCCATTCCCCGGGCGGCGTCCTTGACCGGCTCGGGAACGTTTGCCAAGCCGAGGATCGTGTTGCGGTAGATGATCTGCAGGGTGTAGGCAGCGAGGACGATCACCGCCGTGTCCCTGCCCAGGCCGGTGATCGGCAGCAGCAGGAAGAAGAAGGCGATGCTCGGGATCGTGTAGAGGACGCCGGTGGCGGCGAGCAGCGGTGGCTGCAGCCAGCGGCTGCGATGGGCAACCAGCGCCAACGCGAAGGCGACGACGAAGCCGATCACGATTGAGAGCAGGACGATTTCCAGATGTTGGAGTGTCGGCGTCCCGTAGCGGTCGATGTTTTCCTTCGCCCAGTCCCAGCAGAAGAGGTGACCGGCCTGTGCCTGGCAGAGGTCGGCGACATCCCGTTTGCGGAAGAAGTCGCCGCCGACTTCCCCCGCGGCGATGACCAGCGGGCTACTCATGCGGCCGCTCCACCGCCGGGTGCTCGTCGCTCTTCGCGTCCGGTGAGGCGAGGAACTCGGAGATGATCTCGACCGAGAGGATGCCGGCGATCCCGCCGCCGCCGTCGACCACCGGCGCGTATTGCGACTCGTGCTGCAGCAGGTCGGCGAGGGCGTCTCGCATCACGTCGTCGAGTTCCAGCACCGGGCCGAGCGGCGAGTCCGGCCGGTGCGGCACCAGGTCCGCCGTCAGGTCGCGCTCGCTGAGCCAGCCCAGCGGTCGCCGCTCGCTGTCAATCAGCAGGGCGTGGGGGACTTCGACGTCGGGGGCGGCCAGCTTCGCCCGCACCTCGGCGCTCGCCTGCCCAACGTACGCCAGCGGCGCTTTCCAGAGGTTGATGTCGGCGACCCGCATCAGCGCCAGCCGCTTCAGCGCCCGGTCGGCGCCGACGAAGTCCTCGACGAACTCGTTGGCCGGCGCCATCAGCAGCTCGGCCGGGGTTGCGTACTGCTGCACGCGGCCGCCCTCGCGCAGGACCGCGATCCGGTCGCCGAGCTTGATCGCCTCGTCGATGTCATGGGTGACGAAGAGGACGGTCTTGCGGATCTCCGCCTGCAGGCGCAGGAACTCGTTCTGCAGGCGCTCGCGGTTGATCGGGTCGATTGCGCCGAAGGGCTCGTCCATCAGCATCACCAGCGGGTCAGCCGCCAAGGCGCGGGCCACGCCGACGCGCTGCTGCTGGCCGCCCGAGAGCTGGGCGGGATAACGGTCGCCTAGCTCGGGGTCGAGCCCGACCAGCTCCAGCAGCTCGGCGCTGCGGGCCTTGATCCGATCCTTCTTCCAGCCCAGCAGTTGCGGGACCGCGCCGATGTTCTCGCTGATCGCGCGGTGGGGGAAGAGGCCGATCTGCTGGATCACGTAACCGATCTCCCGCCGCAGCTGCGCCGGCTCACGGTCGCGGACCGAGCGCTCGCCGATCAGCACATCGCCCTCGCTGATCTCGACCGTGCGGTTGACCATCCGCATCGCCGTCGTCTTGCCGCAGCCGGAGGGGCCGACGAGGACGCAGATCTCCCCGGCGGGAACCTCGAGCGTCAGCCGGTCGACCGCCGGGTCGGCGCTGCCCGGGTATCGCTTGGTCGCCTCCTCGTAGCGGACCGAGGAGGCTCCGGATTGGGACTGCGCGTCACTTTCCCCGGACGGCATTCGCCGCGAGCCTATACCCCCGCCGCCTCCCGCTCGCTGATGTGGTGCGGGTGGTCATGGTGCTCGCAGCCGTGCGTGCCGCCGCGGCCGCGGCTGACCCAGAACAGCGCCGCGAAGATCGCCGTGCCGAGGACGTTGAGGAAGAGCTTGTAGTCGACTTCGATCGAGCCGAAGACGTCCTCCCGGGTGGGGCGGGGGCCGCTCGGGATCAGCCCGCCGAGGCCGAAGAGGCCGTCGACGACCAGCGCCGCGATCACGATCGTGACGAACATCAGCGCCGTGATCCGCAGCGCGAAGGCGGTGCCGTAGTACTTGCGGTAGGCGAGCACGATCGGGATCACGATCAGGTCGGCGAAGATGAAGGCGACGACGCCGGCGAAGCTGATCCCGCCAGACCAGAGCACCGCCGCCAGCGGCACGTTGCCGACCGAGCAGACGAAGCTGAGGATCGCGATGACCGGACCGACGAGGACGTTCTCGAGCGTCTGCACCAGCGGCGGCGCGTCGGTGACGAAGAGGAAGTTGAAGAAGTCGTCGCCGAGCAGGCCGACGAAGCCGGCGAGCAGGAAGCCGAGGCTGATCTCCTTCCAGAGCATCTGCACGTCGCCGCGAAAGTTGCCGCCGACGCCCGCCCAGGCGCTGCGAGAGGTGAGCCGCTGCCGCCACGATGCGGCTTCGCCCTCCTCCTCGTCGCCGCCGTGATGATGGCGGCCGGCCTGCGCCTCTTGAGCGTGGCGCCGCGCCTGCTCCTCCAGCCGCGGCGAGACGAAGACGCGCAGCAGCACCGCCATGAGGGCGATGAGGACAATCCCGCCGACGAACTCGGCGAGGGTGAACTGCCAGCCCATCAGCACCCAGAGGACGAGCCCGAGCTCCCAGACGAGGTTGGTCGAGGCGAACTGGAAGGCGAGCGCGGTGACCGCCGAGGCGCCCTTCTGGAAGAGCGACTTGGCGATCGCGATCGCCGCATACGAGCAGGAGGAGGAGGCGGCGCCGAGGGCGGTCGCCCTGGCGACGGGGCCGAAACCTTCACCCGAGAGCGCGGCTTCGATCCGCGCCCGCGGCACCCAGGCCTGGACGATTGCCGAGATCGCGAAACCGAGCACCAGCGCCCACCAGACCTCGTAAGCCATCAGGAAGGACATTTCGAGGCCCTCCCAGACCCTGCCCGGCATCTCGCTCATCGCCTCACCAACCTCCCCACGGCGGCCATCAGCTCATCGACCTTCTCCACCCGCTCGCCCTCGTCGGCTTCGACCACGCAGTGGCGGATGTGCTCGTCGAGCAGCCCCAGCGCGACCTTGTCCAGCGCCGCCTGCACCGCTCCGATCTGGGTCAGCACGTCGATGCAGTAGCGCTCCTCCCCGACCATCTTCGAGACCCCGCGGACCTGTCCCTCGACCCGCGCCAGTCGCTTCAGCAGCTTCTCCTTGTCCTCCTGGTATCCGACCACGGAGGGAGAGTAGCAAATACCCCTGGGGGGTATAGACCTACGGTCCGAGAAGCGCTGCCGGAACTACGCCGATCCCATCGGCCCGTCGGTAAGCAGCTTCGCCCGAATTCACGACGATGGCATCCAGCAGTTCAGAGCCGATCTTCTCCTGGAGCCAATGAAGGTTGCGGACGTCCTCGTCTTCGATCGTCCGTTTCAGCTTCACCTCGATCGCGACCACCCGCTTGGTTTGTCCCTCGACAAGGAGGTCGATCTCCCTGTCGCCGCTGAACGTCCTCAGGGGCCCGACGGTGGCCTCGGCGTTCTGGGCGTAGACGCGCACGCAGAGAGTCACCAGGGAGTCGAACAGCGCCCCCAGAGGGCTGCATCCTTGGAAAGCCGCTCTCCGTCATCTGCGGTGGCTGCTCTCCGGCGCAGGAGAATAATCAGAGGCCGAGGCGGCGGGCGCGTTCGGCGGCCTTGGCGACGATCTCGTCGAGGTCGGGAAGCTCGCCGCCGCGCATGAGGACGCGGCCGGCGACGACGGTGGTGTCGACGACCGAGCCGCTGGCGGCGTAGACGAGGTCCGAGGCGAGGTCGCCGATGCCGAGCTCGGGGGCGTCGGGCCGGAGGAGGAGGAAGTCGGCGGGGGCGCCGATGTCCAGCGGCGTCGCCCCGAGCATGGGCGCGCGGGCGCCGGTGGCGACCGCCCAGGCCTCGGCGGCATCGATCGCCGTCGGGTCGGCGGCGGCGTGCTTCTGGGCGAGGGCGAAGAGCTTGAGGTCCGCGAGCAGGTCGAGCGAGTCGTTGGAACCCGCCCCGTCGGTGCCGAGGCCGACGTTGACTCCGGCCGCGCGCGCGGCGGGGTGGAGGAAGACGCCACCGACCGCGAGCTTCATGTTCGCCACCGGGTTGGTGACGACGGTGGCTCCACGCTCGGCGATCAGCGCCAGCTCCTCGAGGTCGAGCCAGACGCCGTGGGCGAGGATCGCGCGCTCGCTCAGCAGGCCCAGCCGGTCGAGGTAGTGGGCCGGTCGCTCGCCGTGCTCGACGAGGCAGTCCCGCACCTCTTTCTCCGTCTCGGAGAGGTGGATCTGGACCGGCAGGCCGCGCTCGGCGCTGAACTCGCCGATCCAGCGCAGCGAGCGTTCGCTGACCGTGTAGATCGCGTGGGGGGCGAGGGCGGTGGTGACGAGGGGGCCGAAGCGCGCGAGCGCCTCGGCGCTGCGGTGGGCCGAGGCCCGCAGCTCCTCGAAGCCGCCGCCGGCGTCGAAGAGGGGCGCGCCGATCGCCGCCCTGATGCCGGCTTCCTCGACCGCCTGCGCCGTCGCCTCGGGGTGCCAGTACATGTCCCAGAACCGCGTGGTGCCGCTGCGGATCATCTCCGCGCAGGCGAGGCGGGCGCCGCGGTAGACGTCCTCCTCGTCGAGCTTCGCCTCGACCGGCCAGATCTTCTCCTCCAGCCAGGGCGTCAGCGGCAGGTCGCCGCCGGAGCCGCGGAAGAGCGTCATCGCCGCATGGGTGTGGCCGTTGACGAGCGGCGGCACCAGGTGGGCGCCGTTGGCGTCGATCGTCTCGTCGTCCGGCTGGGGGACGACGTCGGGGCCGATCGCCGCGAGCACCCCGTCCTCGCAGCGCAGTCCCACCCGCACCGCATCCAGGAGCGCATCCGTGACCGCCAGCGGCAGCCCGCGCTCGCCCGTCAGCGGCACAGGCGCTCCGCGTTGCATGGTTCCTTCGTCGGCCCCGGCACTGCAAAGGAACCACGGAACTTCATCGGCCCACCGCCCCGAGGCGCGGCAGCACCGCCGCCAAGCCCTCGCGCAGGCGCTCGGCGTTGGCGAGGCGGTCGGCCTCCATCCCCGCCGTGCTGACCGGCTCCGTGGCGAGGCCGTTGGCGAGGTTGTCGACGACGCAGAGCGCCGCGTAGTCGAGGTCGAGCTCCGCGGCGACGACGCACTCGGAGGCCAGGGTCATGCCGACCACCTGGGCGTGCGCCGCCATCAGCCGGATCTCGGCCGGGCTCTCGAAGCGCGGGCCGCGCGCCTGCCAGTAGACACCGCCGTCGCGCGGTGCCTGGCCGCCCTCGCTCCAGGCTGTGATCACTTCCTTCCGCCAGCGCGGCGCAAAGCCGGGCGCTGAGTGGGCGCGGGCGTCGGCGAAAATCGACTCGCCGAGGTTGAGGGCGATGAAGTCGTCGGGACAGACGAGGCTGCCGACCTCGAGCTTGGGGTGCAGCGAGCCGACCGAGCCGATCCCCAGCACCCGATCGCATCCCTGCTCGAGCAGCGGCCGCAGGTTCGCCTCGTGGTCGATCGCGTGGGGGAGGACGAAGCCGCCCTCGTCGCTGTGGCGCTGGACGATCGCCGCCCCCTGCGCTGCCGCCGCCGCCGCGATCTCCTCCCCGCCCGGCCCGAGCGCGTTGCTGCCGAGGATCACCGCCAGTCGTCCCACCGGCCGATCCTATGCGGCAACGGCATTCGAACTGCATCAAATTTCCTGGCCTGAAGGCCAGGAAATTTGATGCAGTTCGCCGGGCGGCTGACCTCAGGCTTCGCGGTGCGCCTTGAACGCCGCCGCCGCCTCGTCGTGGTCGACGAGCGGCTGGGGGTAGTCGAGGCGCTCGAACCCTTCGATCAGCCAGGGGCGGAAGATCGCCCTGCCGGGCACCGAGTCGAGCTCCGGCAGGTAGCGGCGCGCGTATCGGCCTTCTGGGTCGAAGCGTTCGGCCTGGCGGACCGGGTTCAGCACCCGGTTGGGACGGGTGTCATTGCCGGTGCCGGCGACCCATTGCCAGTTGCCGGCGTTGTTGGCGATCTCGCCGTCGGTGAGCAGGTCCCAGAAGTGCCAGGCGCCGGGACGCCAGTCGACGTAGAGGTCCTTGCAGAGGAAGGAGGCGACGGTCATCCGCGCCCGGTTGTGCATGAAGCCCTCCTCGCTCAGCTGCCGCATCGCCGCGTCGACCAGCGGGTAGCCGGTCTGCCCCTCCCGCCAGGCCTCGAGCGCCCGTCTTGACCTCGACCAGCGATCGCGGCGGGGGCGGTAGTCGCGGCGCGGCAGCGATGGCGTCGCCGCCAGCACCTGGTGGTGGAAGTCGCGCCAGCAGAGCTGGCGGACGAAGGCGCCGCCGCCCCGGTCGCTCGCCTCACGCGCCAGCTCCAGCGGCGAGACGCAGCCCCAGCGGACGTAGGCGCTGAGGCGCGAGGCGCCGTCGCCCGCCAGGTCGTCGCGCCGGTCTGCGTAGCGGCCGATCCCGTCGCGGAGGAAGACGCGCATCCGCTTTCGTCCCTCGCTCTCTCCCCCCGGAAGGCGCCGCGGCGAGGGGCGGCCGACGACCAGCGACTCCAGCTTCGGCAGCCGCCCCGGCGCCGGCTTCGCCGGGACCGACAGTCGGCGCGGCTTCGCGCGCACCTCCCGCAGCGGCAATCCGCTCCAGGCTCGGTGGTAGGGGGTGAAGACCTTGAAGTGATCGCCGCCTGCCGGCGTCACCGCTCCCGGCGGCACGATCGTCACGCCTGGGTGGACCGTGAACCCGATCCGCTCCTCCTCGCAGGCCCGCCGCAGCCGCTCCTCGCGACCCCGCGCGTAGGCGCTCCAGTCGGCGCTGACGTGGATCTCGCCCGCGTCGCATTCGCGCGCCAGGCCGACCGCCTCGCGGACCGGGTCCCCCCGCCGCACGATCAGCCGTCCGCCGGCCTTGCGCAGCGATTGGTCGAGGTCGGACAGCGCCTCGAGCATGAACGCGACCCGGTTCGGAGCGGCGAGCCGCGACCGCAGCAGCCGCTCGTCGAAGACGAATAGCGGCAGCGTCCGCTCGGCTCTCGCCGCCGCCGCCAGGGCCGGCTGATCGTGCACGCGAAGGTCGCGGTTGAAGAGGACGAGCGCGGTCTCGATTGGCATATGGTCCTGCAATGGGAAACGGGGACCGCGACGAGACGGATCAATCCGAACTCGACCGGGATCGGCGCGCCGTCGAGGAGGACCGGCCCGCCGGCGGCGAGGGTCGGCGCGAACGGGATTCCGGCCGCGACGAGACCGAGCAGGAACGCCTCGACCGCAACCTCGGCGAGCTGCTGCAGGAGCTGCGAGTCGCCCTGCCCGGCGTACAGGTTCTCTTCGCCTTCCTGCTCGCAGTCCCGTTCCAGCAGGGCTTCGAAAAGATCACCAGCTTCCAGAAGGGCGCCTACTTCGGGACCCTGATCTGCACCGCGATCTCGGCGGTGATGCTGATCTCGCCCACCGCCTACCACCGGCTCACCTTCCGCTACCAGCAGAAGCGCAAGCTCGTCTTCTACTCCAACCGCTTCTCGATCATCGGCCTCGGCTTCCTGGCGCTGGCGATGACGGGGGCGATCATGCTGATCACCGACGTCCTCTTCGGCGCCACCGCCACCATCCTGATGACGGTGGCGACCATCCTCGTCTTTGGCATCTTCTGGTTCGCGCTGCCGCTGCAGCGGCGGCTCAGCCTCTCGGCCGGGCAGGAGCCCCTAGGCAAGCCCGAAGGCGACTGAGCTCCTCGTCGAGCTCGTCGAGGAAGGGCAGCCCCGGTGCCTTCTCTCGAAGCAGCCGCAGGTCCTCTTCCCAGATCTCGAGCTTGAGCTCGATCGGCACCTTGAATTCACCGCGGACGGCGTCGCCTTCCTCGTCGTAGGCGGCGCGCAGGGTTCTGGAGTTGGTCAGCTTGTCGGCGCCGTAGATCGCCATCGCCTCCGTCGGCGCCGCGGCCATTCGTTCGCGATGCTCCGCCTTGCGCTCGCGGTAGGCCTCGATGGACTGGTCGTCGGTCATCGCCCCAACCAGGCCGGACACACGATCTCCGAACCTCCCGTGCAGTTCCTCGAGGGTCGTCTCTGCGTCCTCGACGACGTCGTGGAGAAGCGCCGCCGCCAGCACCTCCTCCCCGTAGCCGTGCTCGTCGAGCAGGGCCGCCACCCGCAGCGGGTGCTCGATGTAGGGCATGCCGCCGCTGCCGTTGCGGATCTGCCCCGCGTGGTCGGAGCGCGCCTGCTCCAGCGCCGCGCGCACGAGCGGCGAGCGCGTGGCGGCGGCGTCGATCCGGTCGGCCGGGGACACGCGATCAGCCTAGAGGATCGCTCCCTCTCGATCGCCGAACCAAAGGACGCTAGGCGCTGGCCGCCGGGCTGGCCCCGGCGGCAGCCACAGCGGCGGGTGCCCGGCCCGGCTGCGCGGGCAACTCGTACTCGCTGCGCTCGGTCCCCACCTCGACCGCCGCCGGGTCGCCTCCCAGCCGCTCCCATCCCTGTCGCGCTTCGCCCCCGAGGCTGTCGAGGGCGTCGTCTGAGTGGAGCGGGTCGTGGTGGAAGAGGACGGTCCGCTCGGCGCCGGTGCGGCGGGCGAAGCTGAGGGCGTGGGAGAGCGCCGAGTGGCCCCAGCCAATGTGGCACGGGTACTCGGCATCGGTGTACTGGCCGTCGTGGATCAGCAGCGAAGCGTCCCTGGCGAGGGCGAAGCCGGAGATCCAGTCCTCCTCGAGCTCCTCGAGGTCGGCCCCCAGCGCCGGCTCGTGGTCGGGGATGTAGGCGAGCGAGGAGTCGCCGTCGTCGATTCGGTAGCCGAGCGTCGGACCGCGGTGGGCGACCGAGGCGGCGCGGATCCGGGCCGGGCCGATCTCCCACTCGCTCTCCGGACAGTGCCGGAAGGAGACGTCGCAGGGCAGCTCTCGGACCTCGACCGGGGAGAGCGGCGCGGAGATGTAGCGGGCGATGCGGTCGCGCAGCGACGCCTCGGGCGAGGCCGGTCCCCAGATCACGATCTCGGTCTGTGGCCGGAATGCGGGGGCGAAGAAGACGAGCCCCTGGATGTGGTCGAGGTGGAGGTGGGTGAGGAGGATGTGGAGGCGGCTCGGCTCGTCCGGCAACGCCAACCCGAGGCAGCGGATGCCGGTGCCGGCGTCGAGCGCCAGGACCGAGCCGTCGGAGAGGGTGACGCCGACGCAGGAGGTGTTGCCGCCGTAGCGGATCGTTTCCGGTCCGGGGGCCGGGATCGAGCCGCGCGTCCCCCAGAGCTTGACCTTCACGCCGGCACCGCCCCGTTGCCGTTGGCCAGCGAGGGCCAGAAGACGGCGATCGCGCCCTGCGAGCCGTGCGGGGTGAGGATCGGGAAGGCCGAGACCTCGACGTCGTGGCTGCTGCCGTCGGTCGAGCGGACGGTCAGCTCGGCGTGGGCGGGGCGGCCGGCGCGGACCGCCTTGACGATCGGCAGGTCATCGTAGGGGATCGGATCTCCCTGCTCGTCGAAGGGCCCGAACAGCGAGCCCCACTCCTGCGGGCCGACCGTCCCCAGCTCCTCGAAGCGTTTGCCGAGCAGGAGGCCGGCGGCCTCGTTGTAGAAGACCAGCAGCCCGCCCTCGTCGACGAGGAACGCAGGCGTCGAAAGAGCCGACATCAGGTTCCTGGCAAGAATCAACTCAAGCGGCCTCTGCGTCACAAAAGACACTTTAGAACCCCGCGCCTAGCTGCAGGGAAATGCCGGGATTTGCGCCGCAGGAGCCAAGAGTTGGAACCTTCCCTGGAGGTGGCTGGCGAGAGCGTGACTTTCGTCACTTAGATGGGCTGGACCGGTTGGCGAGGCGGGTGGCCCTCTCCAGACACATCTCGCCTATGGCTCGATGTTGAGTGTCTGGAGAGGACCACCCGCCTCGCCGGACGGTGGGCCGCGGGGTCGGCTAGCCGGCTGCTTCGGCGCGGCGGAGACCGCCGCGGGCCCAGAGGGCGAAGAGGATTGGGAGGGCGACGGCGACCGTGAAGGCCAGGGCGACTACGGTGGGGTCGCCGGAGATGAAGCCGCGGCCGGCCTCCAGGAGGGCGGTGACCGGGTTGATCGAGGCGACGGTGTGGATCCAGCCGCTGAGCAGGCTGAGCGGCACGTAGACCGGGGCGAGGAAGAGGATCAGGAAGGTCGGGAACTGCATCAGCGGGCCGCCCTGGATAGAGCGCACCCGCATCGCCACCCCCGCCGCCCACATCGTCGCCGCGACGTTGACGAGGACGGCGAGGCCATAGAGGCCGATCAGGTCAACGGCGCTGCCGCCAATGTTCATCCCAGCGACGAGCGCGACGACGGTCAGCACGGTCCAGGTGATGAAGGCGCGGAGGAGGGCGGCGACGCCATAGCCGGCGATGATGCCGCTGCGGTTGCTGGCCGCCAGCAGGTAGCGGCGGGCGAAGCCGGTCTCGAAGTCGCGGGCGATCGCGAAGCCGGTGAAGACCCCGCCGAAGGCCGCCGACTGGAGGAGGACGAAGACGAACTGGAAGGCGGTGTAGCCGCTCGGGAAGTCGAAGCCGGGGACGTTGGCGACGGCCGAGAGTCCGCCCGCGAAGGAGACGAAGAAGAAGAGCGGGAACACCAGCGCCGGGACCAGGAAGGCGGCGTTGGTGAGGAAGTTGTGGATGCTGCGCCAGGCGACCGCCTTGGTGACGGCGCGGAAGCTGGAGCCGGGCTCGGCGGGGGCGTTGCCGTTGGTCTTGACGTCCACGCCGGCGGTGCTCACGTCCGCACCAGCCTCGTCCTCAGGGCCCCGGCGGCGGCGTACATCCCGATCGCGAGGATCGCCAGGGCGATGCCGAAGCCGAGCAGGACCGGGCCGAGCTCCCAGCCTTCGATTAGCAGCGAGCGGAAGGCCGCCAGCAGGTAGGAGACCGGGTTGGCCGCGGCGACGTCGTGGAACCACTGGGTCTGCAGGAGGTCGAGCGGCAGCGCCATCGAGGAGAGGAAGAGGAAGACGAAGAAGACCGGGAAGAGGCTCTGTACCGCCTCGCCGGAACCGCTGCGCAGGGCGGCGAAGAGGCCGAGGGTGCCGAAGGCGACGGTGATCGTCACCGAGAGGGCGACGATGACCAACGCGCCGGCCAGGCCGGCGGCGAGTTCGGCGCCGGCGGTGAGGCCGACGAGGAGGTAGGTGACCGCCTGGACGAGGCCGAGGATGACCGAGCCGGCGAGCAGGCCGCTGAGCAGGGCGGCGCCGCGCAGGGGGGTGAGGGCGAGGCGGTTGAGGAAGCCGGTTTCGATGTCTCGGGCGAGGTCGGTGCCGGAGTTCATCACCGAGAACAGCGCTCCCTGCATGAAGGGGACGGCGAGGGCGAAGGTGAGGTAGGAGTCGGTCGGGAAGCCGGGGAGGTTGGTGGCGTCTTTGAGGCCACCGGAGTTCACCGCCAGCAGGAAGAGGGGGAAGATCAGCGCCGGGACGATCTGCGCCGGCTGGCGCAGGGTGCGCAGGACCGAGCGGTGGGCGAGCTGCCCGACCTGGGCGCTCAGCGAGTGGCCGGCGGGGGAGCCGGTCACGGGGCGGCGACCGCCTCAGGCTGGAGCGCCTCCGCCTCATCCGCCTCGCCGGCCCCCTCCAGCGAGCGTCCGGTCTTGGCGAGAAAGACGTCGTCGAGCGAGGGGGCGTGGAGCTGCAGGTGCTCGATCGCGATGTTCTCGGCGTCGAGCGCTCGAACCACATCGGCCAGCTGCGCCTCGCCGCCTCGGAGGCGGACGGCGACGGCGCGGGGGGAGGAGGCGGCCGTCTCGCCGAAGCGCCCGAGGGTCGAGGCCATGCGCTCGCGATCGGCGGCGTCGTGGGGGACCGCCTCGACGGTGGGGCGGCCGATTTCGGCCTTCAGCTCAGCGGGAGTGCCCTCGGCGACGATCCGGCCGTGGTCGATGATCCCGACCCGGTTCGCGAGCGCGTCGGCCTCCTCCAGGTACTGAGTGGTGAGGAAGACGGTGACGCCGTCCTCGCCGGCGAGGCGGGCGACCTCGTCCCAGAGGGCGGTGCGGCTCTGGATGTCGAGGCCGGTGGTGGGCTCGTCGAGGAAGAGGATGCGGGGGCGGTGGGCGAGGGCCAGCGCCAGATCGAGGCGGCGCTTCATCCCGCCCGAGTAGCCGCCAACCTTGCGGTCGGCGGCGTCGGAGAGGCCGACCCGCTCGAGCAGTTCGTTGCTGCGGGTCTCGCGCTCGGGCTTGCCGAGACCGTGCAGGGCGGTCTGCAGGCGCATGTGCTCGCGCCCGGTCAGCAGCGGGTCGAGCGCAGCCTCCTGCAGGGCGGCTCCGATCGCCCCGCGGACCCGCGGGCCTTCCCTGACGACGTCGAACCCGGCGACCCGGGCGGTGCCGGCGGTGGGAGGGAGGAGGGTGGTCAGCATCAGGACGGTGGTCGACTTGCCGGCGCCGTTGGGGCCGAGGAAGCCGTAGATCTCGCCCGGCGCGACCTCAAGGTCGATCGCGTCGACCGCCCGCGGCCCGTTCTTGAACTCGCGGACGAGGCCGTCTACCTCGATCCCGCCGATTGCCTCATCACTCATGCCGATCTCCCAACCCATCGCTTGCCAATCTCAATATTTGAGACTATCAAATTTTGAGATATACTAATTTCGATGGCAACCGGTAATATCAGTGCAAAGGGAGGGCTGGCCAGGGAGACGTGGGGGCTCCTCACCGGTCTCGTCTACCCGCCCCCCTTTCTCGAGATTGCGCGGGAACACGACCTGCGGCCGGCGACCTTCGGAGCTCTCCGCGCGCTCGAGCAGCCGCGGACGATGGGCGAACTGGCCCGCATGCTGCATTGCGACAACTCCAACGTGACCGGCATCGTCGACAGCCTGGAAGACAAGGTGCTCGCGGTTCGCAAACCGTCCGTGGACGACCGCCGCATCAAGGTGGTCGAGCTGAGCGGCCAGGGGGAGGCCCTGCTCAAGCGCCTCAGCCGGGAGGTGGCGAAGCCGCCTGCATGGGTCGAGGACCTCTCCCCCCAGGACCAGAAGACGCTGCGCGACATCCTCGCGCGGGCCGCCGACGGCCATCCGTCGGTCCATGGCCGCCCCCCCGGCTGACCCTGATCCGCCGCAAACCCGTAGAAATCACGGTCGATGGACGAGCGCACCCGCACCTACCGTCTGGCGATGAACGTCAACAAGCCCGTCGCCTGGTGGGGCCGGATGCAGGCCGAGGGGCTGGAGACCCTGCCCGAGCAGGGGCCGCTGCTGATCGTCGGCAACCACGACAGCCACTGGGACCCGGTGATGGTCGGGGTCGCCGCGCTGGAGCGGCGGCAGATCCGCGCCCTGGCCAAATCGGACCTCTGGAGGGTGCGCGGCCTCGGGCCGATCCTCAACGGCATGGGGCAGATCCCGATCCAACGCGGGAAGGGCGACACCCAGGCGCTGGCGCGGGCGATCGAGGCGTTGCGCTCGGGGGTCTGCATCGGCGTCTTCCCCGAGGGGACCCGTTCCCGCGGCAAGGTACTGCGGGCGCGCAGCGGCGTCGGCCGCCTGGCGCTGGAGGTCCCCGAGGCGCACGTCAGCCTGGTCGCGATCGAGGGCACGAGCGACCTCACCGGCTTTCCGCGCCGCCCCCGCATCCGCCTCCGCTTCTTCGACCCGGTCGGCGGCCAGCCTCGGTCAGGCGAGGACCCAAGCGAGCTCTCCGCTCGCCTCCTATCCGAGATCCGCGAGCTCGTCCCGCCCTCGCTCTCCCACCGCAAGCGCGCCAAGCTCGGCGGCGTCTCCGAAGACTGAGCCGAAGTCGCGGTTCCTCCCGGACGGAGATAGGTCCGAAAGGAACCGCGGAACTGTGAGTCGCCTCCGCGGCTCGTCCTGTCCCGCGGCGCCAGTGATGGCTGGCGGCAACTTGGACGGCCGGAGGCACCTGGCCGAAGCTAGTCGCCGGCCTCCTCGCCGCTGCCCTTGAGGGCGTACCACTGGGCGCCGAAGGCGCTGACGTCGTTGCCGTTGGCTTCGCCGGGCTTCTTGTCCTCGACGAAGGTGTAGAGGGGATGGCTGGCGTAGGTCACCTGCGTCGTCCCATCTTTGCGCTCGGTCGTCCCCAGCTTCGAAGCCGAGGCGCCGTTGCCGACGGTCGGTTCGCCTTCGGTCAGCATCGGCGGCCAGGCTTCGGCGCAGGCGCCGTAGCAGGAGGACGTCGTGCCCTTGTCTTTGTGGAAGTCGTAGACGGTCATCCCGCTGGCATCGACCAGGACCATGCCGAGCTTCTGGGCATTGCCCAGGGAGACGACGCCGGCGCCAGTTTCCGCGCCGGGGGCGGATTCGGCGCTCGCGCTCTTGTTTTCGCTTTCGCCGCCGTAGCGGCTGCCGGTGCCGCTCGAGCTTTCGTTCGAGGCGCTTTCGTTCGAGCTCGTCGAGCTGCTTTCGCTCGTCGATCCGCCGCCGCCGCAGCCGGCGATCACGGCCGCGATGGCGGCCAATGCCAGCAGCGCGAGCGCGTAGGTCTTCCTGTTCACGTGGGTTCCTCCTCGTTTCGGGTGTTTGCCGCTATCGGCGCCCTCCCCACCGGCGCGACGAAGATCTTGTTTCCGGCCCGGACGCTGATCGCCCGCGTCCGGGAGAGGTCCAGGGCCGAGCTCAGCACCGCTTCGGAATCGTCACCCCAGCGGTAGCGGAAGGTCCCGGCCGGATAGGAGACGCCCCCCGGCCCGCGCAGCGACACCGTGCAGAGCGTGCCGGAGGCGATCCCGTGGACGTACATGCGGACCTCGGTGCCGTAGGCGTGCGGCTCCAGCGTCGCGTCGATCCTCACCCCCTGCGGCAGCGAAGAGAACCTGACGTGCTGTTCGGGCTCGCCGCTGCCGCCGCCGAGGACGAAGATCGCCAGCACCGCCGTCGCCAGCGCCGCCGTCGCGCCGCCCAGCGCGAAGCCGCCGAACAGGCGCCGTCGACGCCGTTGCCGCTGCGCCGTCTGCCGCTCGCCCGCGATAGTCGCCGCGATCCGCGTGCCAAGCTCGGCCGGCGGCTGCGGCGCCGACTCGAACCGCTCCGGGTCGGCGTGGGGGAGCATCCGCGCCACCGGCGCCAGCAGCGCCAGCTCGTCGCTGCAGTGAGCGCAGCCCTCCAGGTGCGCCTCCAGCCCGGCCCGCTCGTCGCCCTCGAGCTGATCGAGCGCGTAGGCACCCAGCAGCTCCCGCCAGTCGCGGCACCCGTTCCTAATCTTCATAGCCCATCTCCTCGAGCACGACCCGCAGCGCCCGCAGTCCGTAATAGACGCGGCTCTTGATCGTCCCCTCCGGCACGCCGAGCTCCTCGGCGACCTCTGAGTAGGGGCGTCCGCGGTAATAGGTCTCGACGATCACCCTCCGATGGTCCTCGCCGATCCGCCGCATCGCCTCCTCCACCTGCCAGGAGAGCAGCGCCTCCTCGAGCGGCTCGACACTCGGCTCGATCCCGCCCTCGGCGACACCGGGCCGCACCGCCCGCGCCCGGCCGAGATCGATGACGACGTTGCGGAGGATCGCGAACAGCCACGTCCTCAGCGACCCGATCTTCGGGTCGAACCGGTCGCCCGCCCGCCAGGCGCGGACGAAGGTCTCCTGCACCGCCTCTTCGGCGAGCCCGGAGTCGCCCAGCGAGCGAACCGCGAAGCCGTACAGCTCGCCGGCATGGGCGGCGTAGGCCTCGCGGACGTCCCGCTCGCGGCTGAGCGCGCCCCGGGTCGAAGTTCCCGTCATCAAAGGAATCATTCGACCCGGCATACGCTCCCCGGCCAAGCCGGGTTCAACTGCCTCCTAGGGAGGCCCCTATTCGAGTTTCCCGATCTTGAAGATTTTCGTCCCGCAGTCCGGGCAGATGCCCTGGATCGCCGGGCGACCATTCTTCATCGTCACCTGTTTGGCGTCTTTGATCTCGACCTTCTTCCGCTCTTTGACGCAGTAACCCTCAGGCATGAAGGGGCCCTCCTTTCGTTGCCGCTGGGCGGCAAATCTCGCGCTGGCCGCGAGGTGGATTGAGGCGAATGTAACGCAGGTCGATGACGTTGCCGCAGAACTTCGTAACAAATCGCACGAAACGCCAGTGGTCGCCGTCAACTACCCTCCTGCCGCACTCGCAAGCCCTTCCCAAGCTTTCAAGGAGATAAGGAATGCCCGAAGCAGTCATCGTCGACACGATCCGCACGCCGATCGGCCGTGCCTTCAAGGGGTCGCTGGCCCAGATGCGCCCCGACGAGATGGGCGCCTACGTGGTCGACCGGCTGCTCGAGCGCAACCCCGAGGTCGACCCGGCGATCATCGAAGACCTCTTCTGCGGCGTCGGCATGCCGCAGGGCCTGCAGGCATTCAACCTCGCCCGCATTGTCTCCCTGCTCAGCGAGAAGCTGCCGCAGGAGGTCAACGGCCTCACCGTCTCCCGTTACTGCTCCTCGAGCCTCGACGCGATCCGCCACGCCGGCAACGCGATCAAGGCCGGCGAGGGCGACGCCTACCTCGCCGTCGGCGTCGAGTTCGTCAGCCGCTACAACGAGCGCACCGAGCCCGCCGGCGAGGCCGACCAGAACGAGAACCTCAGAGGCAACGACGGCCAGCCCAACGCCTACATCCAGATGGGCGAGACCGCCGTCAACGTCGCCAAGAAGTACGAGGTCAGTCGCGCCGACATGGACAAGTTCGCGCAGCGCTCGCAGGAACTGGCGGTGCGCTCGCAGGAGGACGGCTTCTTCGACCGCGAGATCGTCCCGGTCAAGCTCGAGGACGGGACCGAGGTCAGCAAGGACGACGGCCCCCGCGCCTCCTCGACCCTGGAGAAGCTCTCCGAATTGCCGGAGGCCTTCGGCGGCGGCGGTGTCACCGCCGGCAACTCCTGCCCCCTCAACGACGGCGCCGCCGCGGTGCTGCTGATGAGTGACACGAAAGCCAAGGAGCTGGGCCTGACTCCGCGCGCCCGCATCATCACCGCCGCCACCCACGGCAACGAGCCGGAGCTGATGGGCGTCGCCCCGATCGGCGCGATCAAGAAGGTCCTGGACCGTGCTGGGATGTCGATCTCCGACGTCGATGCGGTCGAGCTGAACGAGGCCTTCGCCGCCCAGGTGATCCCGATCATGGCCGAATGCGGGATCGACGAAGACAAGCTGAACACCCACGGCGGCGCGATCGCCCTCGGCCACCCCTTCGGGATGACCGGCGCCCGGATCATGGGCACGCTGCTGAATGTGCTCGAGACCGACGACAAGCAGGTCGGCCTGGAGACGATGTGCGTGGCCGGCGGTCAGGGCAAGGCGATGCTGGTCGAGCGGATGAACTGAGGAACGACTGGCGAGTTGTGGGGGCGATATCGCCCACAAAACGCCGCGGGCG
>JBJMKQ010000128.1:0-3844 GCA_045805725.1 Solirubrobacterales bacterium | reverse complement strand
TCGACGAGGACGGCTACCTGACGATCGTCGATCGCAAGAAGGAGCTGATCATCAACGCCGCCGGCAAGAACATGTCCCCGGCCAACATCGAGTCCAACCTGAAGGCCGCCAGTCCCCTGGTCGGCCAGGTGGCGGCGATCGGCAATGCGCGGCCGTTCAACACCGCGCTGGTCGTCCTCGATCCGGACTTCGCGCCGGTCTGGGCGTCCCAGAACGGGCTCGAGGGCAGGTCGCTGGAGGAGCTGGCCGAGGAGGAGAGGACGCAGGAGGCGATCCAGGCCGCCGTGGATCAGGCCAACGCCAAGCTCTCCCGGGTCGAGCAGATCAAGAAGTTCAAGATCCTGCCTGAGCAATGGGAGCCCGGCGGCGACGAGCTGACCCCGACGATGAAGCTCAAGCGCAAGCCGATCGACGAGAAGTACGCCGAGGAGATCGAGGCGCTCTACTCGCGCTAGCGCGACTTGGAGGGACGGCGGAACAGGCGAGACCTCCGTCGCGAGACGGAGCGGCGGCGGCGGGTGCGCAGGCGCCGGATCCTCGGCGTGGTGGCGGTGCTCAGCCTGGCGGCGGGCGTGGCCGTGGGCGCCTCGCATGACTCGGGCGGCGGCAAGGCCTCGGACACGTCGAGCGCCGCTTCGTCCGGCGGCAAGAAGGGCTCGCCGGGCGGTCCGAAGCTCGCCGCCGGCGGCCTCGGGCAACCGCCCGCCACCGGAAAGCTCGTCCACACGCAGTCACCCGTCCCAGTGCTGATGTATCACGTGATTGCCGCCCCGCCCTCGAGCGCCCAGCTACCGGAGCTCTATGTCGGGCCGAAGACCTTCGATCGGCAGGTGGAGGCCCTCGAGAAGAAGGGCTACACGGGCGTCAGCCTCAATCAGGTCTACGACGCCTGGTTCAAGGGCGGCGAGCTCCCCGAGAAGCCTGTGGTCGTCTCATTCGACGACGGGTACCGCAGCCAGTACGTCTACGCGCGTCCGGAGCTTCGCAAGCTCGGCTGGCCCGGGGTCCTGAGCGCGATCGCGGGCCGCATCGGCCGGCCGGGCGCCGAGCTCAGCAACCAGATGGTGCAGACGATGGTCAACGACGGCTGGGAGCTCGACTCGCACACCATCAACCACGTCGACGTCTCCCAGGCGAGCGGCGTCGACCTCCAGCGCGAGGTGGCGGGATCTCGCCGGATCCTCCAGCAGCGCTTCCACCAGCCGGTCAACTTCTTCTGCTACCCGTCGGGCCGCTACGACGCCGAGGCCGAGCAGGCCGTACGCGCCGCGGGATATCTGGGAGCGACGACGACTGATGAGGGCCTCGCCTCGAAGAGTGAGATGTACACGCTGAAGCGGATCCGGGTGAACGGCTCCGACGGCGTCAGCGGCCTGGAGCGGAAGCTGCAGGAAGCCGGCGTGTAGCTACTTCCGCTTCTTCTTGCACTTCTTCTTCTTGGCGGAGTAGGCGCTGCTCTTCTTGTGCTTCTTGCACTTCTTCTTCGCCGTGGGGTACGTCGTCGCCGGGGGGTAGCCGGTGGGCCCGCCGCCGCCGGCGCACGGCGTCTCGGTCGGCGCGACCGCGTTGGTTCGCGGATCGCGCGTTGTCAGCGAGAAGTCCGCGGCGCTGTTGTTGGTGTCGTCGCTCGCCTCGAGCATGGTGGGACACCCGGGAGCGATGGATCGACGCAGGGCCATGCCCGAGGTCAGGGCGGCGGCCGGCGTACCGGGGTCGGCGCTCGAGCCGAAGTTCGTCGTCAGCGCCGAGTTGTTGCTGAAGGTGCCCCAGGAGACGCAGTCGTTGAACCCGGCCTCGCTCAGGTAGCAGGCGGCGCCGCCGGTGGCGAAGCTATCCAGATTGAGGTCGACGTTGAAGTCCTTGGCGCCGCTCGCGATGCCGCTGTCACCGAAGAGGACGGTGTCCTGGGTGTTGCCGTTGGCGACGTCGGCGAAGGGTCCGAAGGTGGCCGGGACGAGGGAGCAGGTGGGGTTGCAGACGGCCAGCCCCGCTCCGTTGCTGAGGAAGTTCTGGAACGGCTCGTACATCTGGACCTCCACATAGCTGTCGTCCGAGCCGGTTCCGGGAGAGACCTCGCGGACCTTGATCAGGTGGAAGGTCGCGCTGGCGCTCGAGGCGCCGATCCCGGCGAGGCCGAGCAGCGCGACTGCGAGCGCGATCAGGAATGAGCTTTTGCGGCGGCGGACGATGATCTCCCTCGTCCGTACCTACGGGCGAAGGGGAAAACGGGATTGCCTCGCCGGCTACTTCTGACCGATGACGATCGGGACCACGGTCCCGGGAGCCGCCGTGGTCCCTGCGGGGACCTTCTGCTTCACGACCTTGCCTCGGAACTTGTTCTTCTTCACATGGCTCTTCTTGACCTTCGGCAGGCAGTCGTGGGCGCGGAGCGCCTGCTTGGCCGGCTTGGTCTTCAGCTTCTTCAGGATCGGCACGTTGCAGAACTGAACCGTCGCCTGGACCAGCAGCTGATGGCCACCCAGCGCCGTGACGCCGAACGAGGCGTTGTCGGGCGGAACGCCGGTCGAGTAGCCGATCTGATCTGCCACGTCGTTGCTGCTGAACTGCGGCAGGCCGGACGCGGTGATGTTGACCCCGAGGCCGATCGCATCGCCCTTCTTGATCGCGAGCGAGGTCGGATGGGTCAGCGTCGAGTCCATGGTCCCCGCCGGCACCGCAGGCGCGGTGTTGCTGCCGACGGCGGTGAACGTGTTTTCGCCCGTGGGGCGAAGGACGCGGAACGTGTGGATCGCCCCGGGATCGGAGGTGCGGACCGACCACGAGGTGACCAGGCCGTTCGCGGGCGAGGCCAGGGGGAGTGGAGAGCCGACGCCGGACTCGGCGAGCTGCACGCCCACGCAGTTCGAGCAGAGGGCCGGGGTGTCGGGATGTGCCAGGGTGCTGCCGATCTGGACAGTGTCGGCCGACGCCGGCGCGGCAAAGACGATCGCGGCGACGGCGGCGAGCAGGGCGGCTAGGCCCCTTCTGAAAGCGGGCATAGGGATCTGCTCACCGATCCCGGCGCTTCTTACACCCCGCCTGTCACCGCTACGGCGGATCAACCCCCGGAAGGACCCCACGGCTACCCTGTGCCCGTGTCCTCGAAGCGCCAGATCTTCGTGCGCGACGTCCCCATCGGGGGAGGCGCGCCGGTCGCCGTGCAGACGATGTGCAAGACCGAGACGGCCAATCTCGACGCGACCATGGAGCAGATCCGGACGGTCGCCGATGCCGGCGCCGACCTGGTCCGGGTCGCAGTGCCGCGCGACAAGGACGTCGAGGCTCTGAAGACGATCGTGAAGCAGTCGCCGATCCCGGTGATCGCCGACATCCACTTCAACCACACGCTCGCGCTGAAGGCGATCGACGCGGGCGCGGACTGCATCCGCCTCAACCCGGGGAACATCGGCGGGCGCGAGAAGGTCGCCGAGGTTGCGAAGAAGGCGAACGCAGCCGGCGTGCCGATGCGGATCGGAGTCAACTCCGGGTCACTGCCCAAGCACCTGCACGAGCTCGAGAGGGAGGACTCGGTCGAGGCGCTGGTCCAGGCCGCGGTCGAGTTCGTCGAGATGATGGAGTCGCTCGACTTCGAGAACTTCAAGGTCTCGATCAAGTCGACCAGCGTCCCCAACACGATCGCCTCCAACCGCCTGCTCGCCGAGCGCATCCCGTACCCGATCCACCTCGGGATCACCGAGGCCGGGACGAAGTGGTCGGGCTCGCTCAAATCGTCGGTCGGCCTCGGCACGTTGCTGGCCGACGGAGTGGGGGACACGATTCGCATCTCGCTCTCGACCTTCCACGCCGAGGAGGAGGTCAAGGTCGGCTTCGAGATCCTCAAGGC
>JBJMKQ010000127.1:0-1643 GCA_045805725.1 Solirubrobacterales bacterium | reverse complement strand
CGTTAACGGGCTCCGGGCGCAGCCGTTCCCGCTCGCGTCGCGGCGGCTTTTGCGGCCGCCGGCGCGCCGGGCGGCCGTCGCAAATCGCAATGTCCTCGCTGGGCGGAAGCGACAGGGCGTGGCCCATGTCCGGCAGGCCCGCCTGCCACCGCTGCGCCACAAGACGATGTTCGCACGGGCCCGGTTAATCCTCGATCAGCTCGAGGAACTCACGCACCACCTCGAGACGATCATGGGAGCTAGTTTGCCGGCGATAGAGCAGTCGCTGGTCCTTCCAGCGCAGGTCTTTGCGGGTTAGCGGCCGCCGCGCGCTGTCAGTCAAGGTCGCGGCAAGGGAGTGAGGACCTGCAGTAATGGCAGTCACCCCGAGGCGCAGGCACTCGAGCTCGATCCTGCCCAGTTCGAGAAGGGCCAGCGCCTCTCCCGGCAACTCGCCGAAGCGCTCGAACATCAGATCCTCGAGCTCGTCCAGTTCGCCCAGGCTCTCGCATTTCGAGACACGGGCGTAGATCTCCAACCGAGTGGCATCGTCCTTGATGAAGTCTGCCGGGAGCGACGCCGCAATTCCAAGCTGTAACTGCGGCCGGGGCGCGGTGAGATCAGCGCCACCTCCGCCGGGCCGAAGCGTGCGCTCCACCATGCGGCGGAACAGGGCCGGGCCCAGAATATTGAGGTGGCCGGACTGCCGCTCCGACAGCAGGTCGCCGCCGCCGCGCAGGTCCATATCGCCATAGCTGATGGCGAGGCCGGCACCCGGCCGGGAAAATTCGTGCAGAATCTCGAGGCGCTTGCGGGCGGCGTCGGAAAGCTTCGCATCGGGGTCGGTCAAGAACAGAGCGAAGGCAGGGGTACTTCCGCGCCCGACCCGTCCCCGCAATTGATGCAGTTGCGCCAGCCCGAAACGGTCGGGTCGCCACACCACCATCGTGTTGGCCCGCGGGATATCGAGGCCGCTTTCGATGATGTTTGTGGCGAGAAGGATGTCGGACTTTCGCTCGGCGAATTGCGTCATCCCGAGGTCGATCTCGCGCGGCGGCATCTTGCCGTGGATGACCGTCATCTTCAGTTCCGGCACGATGTGTTCGAGGCGATGCCGCAATCCGGCGATGTCCTCGACCCGTGGACAGACCAGGAAACTCTGGCCGCGGCGGCGATGCTCGCGCCGGAACGCCGTGGCCACCACCGCGTCGTGGAACGGGCCGACCACCGTCTTCACGGGAATACGCCGGGCCGGCGCCGTCGCAATGACGCTGATCGGGCGGATTCCAGCGTAAGCCTGGCTCACGGTCCGCGGGATCGGCGTTGCCGACAAAGTCAGGAGGTGCGCGCCGGTGCCAAGCTGCGCGAGCTTCGCCTTGTCCGCCAGGCCAAAGCGCTGTTCTTCATCGATGACGACGAGTCCAAGCTCTTTGAAGCGAACGCCCTTTGCCGCTATCGCCTGCGTACCCACCACGAGCTTGAGTGAGCCGTCGCCCAGCCGTTGCTTCGCCGCTCTCGCCTCGGCCGGCGATACGAAGCGGGAGAGTTCGCCAACGTCGAAGCCGAGCCTGGAGAACCGTGTGCGAAACGTGTCCGCATGTTGCCGTGCCAGCACGGTTGTCGGCGCGGCGATCGCCACCTGCCGACCCGTCAGCACGGTGGCG
>JBJMKQ010000126.1:0-2048 GCA_045805725.1 Solirubrobacterales bacterium | reverse complement strand
CGCCGTCAAGGCGCTGCCGCTCGCGGTCTTCGCGGTGGTGCTGGCCATCACGCTGGGCATCACGTGGTGGGCGTCGAAGCGCACGAAGTCCGCGACGGAGTTCTGGGCCGCCGGCCGGGGCGTCTCCGGGCTGCAGAACGGCCTGGCGATCGGCGGCGACTACATGTCGGCGGCGTCGTTCCTCGGCATCGCCGGTCTGATCGCGCTGTATGGATATGACGGCTTCCTCTACTCCATCGGCTTCCTCGTCGCCTGGCTGGTCGCGCTGCTGCTCGTCGCGGAGCTGATGCGCAACTCCGGCAAGTTCACGATGGCCGACGTGCTGGCCTTCCGGATGAGCCCGCGCCCCGTGCGGACGGCGGCCGGCGTCTCCACCATCACCGTCTCGATCTTCTATCTGCTCGCCCAGATGGTCGGCGCCGGCGCCCTGGTCGCGCTGCTGTTCGGCTTCACCAGCGACTTCGCCAAGGCCGCCACGATCGTCCTGGTCGGCGCCCTGATGATCGTCTACGTGGTGGTCGGCGGCATGAAGGGGACCACCTGGGTGCAGATCGTCAAGGCCGTGCTGCTGATCAGCGGAGCGACACTGGTGACGGTGCTCGTACTGGGCAAGTTCGGCTTCAACATCTCCACGCTGCTGCGTGACGCCGCGGAGCAGAGCGGGAAGGGCGAGGCGTTCCTCGAGCCCGGCCAGCGCTACGCGACCGCGGCCCAGGGCCTCACCGGCAAGCTAGACCTGATCAGCCTGGGTCTCGCGCTGGTGCTCGGCACCGCCGGTCTGCCGCATATCCTCATCCGCTTCTACACCGTGCCGACGGCCCGGGACGCCCGCAAGTCGGTCCTGTGGGGCATCGGCATCATCGGTGCGTTCTACCTGCTCACTCTGGTGCTCGGCTTCGGCGCCGCCGCCCTGGTCGGGTCCAAGCAGATCGCCAAGGCGAACCCTGCGGGCAACACCGCGGCACCGCAGCTGGCCCAGAAGATCGGCGAGCTGATCTTCGGCGACGTAGGGGGCACGATCCTGCTGGCGGTGATCGCCGCGGTCGCCTTCGCCACGATCCTCGCCGTGGTGGCCGGGCTGACCCTCGCCTCGTCGTCCTCCTTCGCGCACGACCTGTACGCCCACGTGTTCAAGAAGGGCAACGTGACCGAGCAGGAGGAGATCCGGGTCGCCCGTGTCTCCGCCTTCGTGATCGGCGCCGTCGCCATCCTCCTGGGGATCTTCGCGCAGAAGCTCAATGTGGCGTTCCTCGTCGCGCTGGCGTTCGCGGTGGCCGCGTCCGGCAATCTGCCGGCGATCCTCTACAGCCTGTTCTGGAAGCGGTTCAACACCGCCGGTGCCGTCTCGGCGATCTATGGGGGCCTCGGTTCCGCGGTCGTCCTCGTCTTCTTCTCGCCGGTGGTCTCTGGAGGCCCGAAGGCGCTGTTCACCAGCGTGGACTTCTCGTACTTCCCGCTGGAGAACCCGGGTCTCTTCTCGATCCCGTTCGGGTTCCTGTGCGGCTGGCTCGGCACGGTGCTCAGCAAGGAGCACAACACCGAGAAGTACGCCGAGATCGAGGTCCGCTCGCTGACCGGGGCGCACGCCGAGGGCGCCGTCTATCACTGACCGACCGCGGTGACCAGGCCGCCGTAGATCGACCACAGGGCGCCCGAGGTGGTGAACCGCTTCCAGAACAGGCTGTAGAGGATCGTCGGCAGGTTGGCGGAGGCGGCGACCGCGAAGGCCAGGGCGACCAGGCCGGCGACGTTCAGGTCACGGGCCAGGGCGCCGAGGACGATGGACACGGCACCGATGCCGACCGTCGCCCAGCGGGCCGCGCTCACCTCCTGCTTCTCGGTGGCGGTGCCCTTCTTGATGACGTTGGCGTAGATGTCGTGCGCGAACGACGAGGAGGAGGCCAGGGTCAGGCCGGCCACGACCGCGAGGATGGTGGCGAAGGCGACCGCGGAGATGGTGGCCAGCAGGATCGCGCCCCCGTTGGAGTCCACCCCGCCGAGGTGGAGGGCCAGCAGCGGGGCCGCCGTGTTGCCCGCCTTGTTGGAGG
>JBJMKQ010000125.1:0-3475 GCA_045805725.1 Solirubrobacterales bacterium | reverse complement strand
TCCTCGGCGCCCACACGCCGGCTGATCGAATACGCGCGCCGCGGCCGGCTCCCGCACGTCTGGCGCGACACGGATGCCGATTCGGAGGCGGCGGCGGCCATCGCCGTTCTCCAAGAGGACGAGGTGCCGCTCGTGCGGCTGCCGGGTGGGATGGAGCTTCGCAATCCGAGCAACGGACAGCTCTCGCGGGCGCTTGGAATAGGACTCGAGCTCGAGCCGCGGGAGGAGGTCGATCTAGCGGTGATCGGAGGCGGCCCGGCGGGTCTCGGCGCGGCCGTGTACGGCGCCTCGGAGGGGCTCAACACGCTGGTCGTCGAGAGCACTGTCCTCGGCGGCCAGGCCGGAGCCTCGCGCCGGATCGAGAACTACCTCGGCTTCCCCGGCGGGATCAGCGGCTCTGAGCTGACCAGCCGCGCGATCACCCAGGCCCGTAAGTTCGGCGCGCGCACCGCGACGCCATATCGCGCGCTCGCGCTCGAACCCGGCGAGGACGCGCACAGGATCGAGCTCGAGGACGGGCGCTTGCTGGTCGCCCGCGCCGTCCTCATCGCCAGCGGGGCCGACTACCGGCGCCTTCCACTCCCGGGCCTCGAGGACTACGAGGGGATCAGCGTCTTCTACGCCGCCGGCCCACCCGAGGCCCAGGCGTGTGCGGGAACCCGCGTCGGCGTTGTCGGCGGCGGCAACTCCGCCGGCCAGGCGGCCGTCTGGCTCGCTCGCGGCGGCGCACTCGTGACCCTTCTGCACCGGCGCGCCAGCCTCCGCGAGACGATGTCCGACTACCTGATCGCCGACCTCGACCGCGCGGGCGTCGCCGTTCGGGACCGCAGCGAGGTCGCCGAGCTGCACGGCGCCGACGGAAGGCTCGAAGCGGTGACCCTCAAGGACGGCGAGCGCCTCCCGCTCGGCTCGATGTTCTGCTTCCTGGGAGCCGATCCCTGCACCGGCTGGGTCGGCGATGCCGTCGCCACGGACGAGCACGGGTTCATCCTGACCGGCGAGGACGCCGGCGCGGCCGGGCTCCTGGAGACCAGCGCCGCCGGCATCTACGCGGCGGGAGACGTGCGCGCGGGCTCGACGAAGCGCTGCGCGACCGCGGTCGGTGAGGGTGCGGCCGTGGTCGGCTACATCCACGACCGACTCGCCACCGTCACGGCCTGAGCCCTGGCGATCCCCCGTCGTTGCGCTACCGAAGGGCGGCTCGGTCAACCAGCCACCGAAGGCCACGGCGACTGCTCGCGCCAGTCGGGCCACTCCGAGACCGGGCCCTCGGGGCGACGGACCCTCTCCGGATCCCCCTTCGGGAGGGGGGCGAGCAGTTCGCGGTTTCGCGGTTCGCGAAGCTGCTCGGCGACCGTCCGTCGGGCAACTTCGATGACGCGATTGCGGTTCGCGCTCCGCATCAGGTTCGGGCCCATCGCCTCGAGGTCATCGCCCGTGGGCTGAATGAGGACAACGTCGGCGCCGTTGCTGCGGAGCTTCTTCGCCTCGCTGCCCAGGCGGCGACCGGAGGCGCGACGGAGGAAGATCGCCACGGCGTCGCGGGGATTGAGCGCGCGGATCGGATGCAGCGTGGAGGTTGGGTTGAGGCAGATGACGAGGTCCAAGCCTTCGTTGCGCAGCAGGTCCAGATTCGAGACCGAATAGATGCCCCCGTCGACGAAGCGACGACCCCCGATCGTCACCGGCTGGTAGATGCCCGGAATCGCACATGAGGCGGCGACCGCATCGGCGAGGTCGGCCGGCGGGGCATCGGCGCGGCCAAAGGGGACCCGGCGGCCGGTCTCATAGTCGCAGGCCGAGATCCACAGGTTCGGGTGCGCACTCCAGCCGCTGGGTACGACCCGACGGATCGTCTCCTTGAGCGACTCGGTTGAGAAGACGCCTCGCCACAGCCAGCCGCTGATGACGGTCGCCGGCGTGTAGCGGCGAGGGTTGACGAGAGTCCGGCCTGCGAGTCGCCAGGAGCCGGGGCCGATCGGCGGCCAGGTGCGCGCCAGCTCGAATCGTGCCCCGGCGGCGCGATCGGCCGTGGCGGCCGGGCGTCCCTGGGCGTCCTCCACGCCGTCGAAAGTCTCTCCACGAGAGTGGGCGACCATGAACCAGGGCGGGACGCCGGAGGCGCAAAGCGCGCCGATCATCGAGCCGGCCGAGGTTCCGATCACGTAGTCCGCCGTCGCCGGGTCCCAACCCGTCTCCTCGGCGATGGCGTCCAACCCGCCGGTGAGCCATGCACCTCCCTGGATCCCGCCGGCGCCGAGGACCAGACCGATCTTCATCCTCGCCGTCCCCGCTTCGTGGCTTCGTCGCCCTCGATCGCGGCCTCGACCTCGCGCTCGAGACCGCCGTGCTCCAGATCCTCGACGACCTCGCTCTCCTGTTGCCGCGAACCAAGTGTGCCGACGACCGGCAGCTCGCGCTCGGTCGAGAGTTCGTCGAGCGCCTCCTGCATCAGCGTCGTGACGGCGTGGTAGACGGCGTCCTCGTCGGGCTGAGGGCCAAATCGGCGGCGCAGGTCGATCCTGGGCAGGACCTGGATCGTGATCTGGGAGGGCAGCGGGATGCGGCCGGGCAGGTCCAGCACCGTCACGCCGAATGGAGGTGCGATCTGGATCGGGAAGACCTTTAGCCGCAGCAGCCTGTCGAGGGCAAGGAGGCGGGAGACCCGCTCGCCCCGGGTCAGGAAGAGGGCGGTCTCCTGGCCCCCGATCGCCACCACGGGGACGATCGGCACGTCAGCCGCAAGCGCAAGGCGGACGAAGCCGCTGCGATGGGCGAAGTCGATTTCCCCAGAGTGCCAAGAGGGGCGGTAGGTCTCGTGGTCTCCGCCCGGATAGACCAGAAGCGCAGCGCCATTCCCGAGCGCCTTCATCGCGTTTTCGTGATTGGCCGGGATCGTCCCGTACCGGCGCAGCGTGGCGAGGCCCGGCACCCGGAAGACGAGGTCATGGGCGAGCTGATGGAAGAGCCGGTCCGGGCCGAAGTAGTTGTAGAAGCCGTACGCGAAGGCGAAGGTGTCGGCGATCAGCGTGCCACCCGAGTGGTTGCCGACAAGAAGCACTGGCCCCTCAGCCGGGATCTGCTCCAGACCGCGGACCTTGGGGCGGAAGTAGAGCTGCGCCGCGCGACTATAGGCCGGCAGGGTCTCGCGAATGAAGCGCGGATCGCGCTCGGCCAGCGCGTCTTGGGGGCGAGAGCCCACCAGGTCCCGGGCCATGACCGAGGCCGTTGCGCGGGTGGCACGGAGCGCCTGGCTGAAGATCTCCCTCACCGGCTTCTCCTACCCCAATAGGGCGTGCCTCATTGCTTGCTCCCTGAATCGAGCCCACATTTAGCCGCTTCTCGTCCAAAGCGGCTATTCGGACAGCCCGGCGGCTTCGAGGGCCTCTGTCTGGTCGCGATAGACCTTGAAACGAACCAAGAGGCCGTCATGGATCGTCCACTCATGGGCGTTGAGGATCTCGACCGGAACTCC
>JBJMKQ010000124.1:0-182006 GCA_045805725.1 Solirubrobacterales bacterium | reverse complement strand
CGGCCGTTTCTGGACCAGGCACTGGGTCGCGAGCACGTGCTCGACCACGGAGGTGCCGATGCCGAAGGCCAGCGCACCGAACGCGCCGTGGGTGGAGGTGTGACTGTCGCCGCAGACGATCGTCATCCCCGGCTGGGTGACCCCTAACTCCGGGCCGATCACGTGGACGATGCCCTGGCGGTCGGAGCCCAGCGAGTAGACGGGGATGCCGAATTCCTCGCAGTTGCGCTCCAGGGTTTCGACCTGGACGCGGGAGAGCTGGTCGGCGATCAGCCGCGCCGCCATCGTGCCGTCGGTCGGGGTGTTGTGGTCGGCGGTGGCGAGGGTCTTGTCCGGGCGGCGGACCCTGCGGTTGGCCAGGCGCAGGCCGTCGAAGGCCTGCGGGGAGGTGACCTCGTGGACCAGGTGCAGGTCGATGTAGATCAGCCCCGGCGATACCTCGTGCTGCTCCCAGATCTTGTCGAACATCGTTTGCGGCATCGTTAGGACCTCCTGAGCCCGGCGGCGATCACGGCGAGGAAGCGGGTTGCCTCCTCGCCTTCGTTCTCGAAGTGGTGCGGCAGGTCGGCGTCGAAGGTGACGCTGTCCCCCTCTTGAAGCTCGTGGCGGGCGCCGTCGACGATCAGCACCAGGGTGCCGGCGAGGACAACCGCGGTCTCGCGGCTGCCCGGCTCGTGCATCGGCGGGTCGGCGCGGCCGCCGGTGGTGGCGCCCGGCTCCAGCACGTGCAGCGAGACGTCAGCGCGCTGGCCCGGCAGCGGCGGCGTCAGCTCCTCGAAGCGGTGTCCCCCCCGCTCGGAGCGGCGACGGTCCCCTGCGCGGCTGAGGACCACGTGCTGGCCCTCGTCGAGCCGCAGCAGCTGGGAGAGCGTCAACTCCAGGCCGGCGGCGATCTTGCCGGCGACCGCGAGCGTCGGGCTGGTCTCCCCCCGCTCGACCTGCGAGAGCATCGGAGCGGAGACCCCGGAGCGCTCGGCGAGGTCACGGAGCGAGAGCCCCATGGCGTCGCGCAGGGCGCGGATGCGGGGGCCGACGGTGGGGACGCTCTCGGCTTTGGTGGCCGCGGCTGCCATGGTTGTACGTTAACACGGACGCTTGTATCTAGGAGTTATTTCTCTATCTCCAGCAGCAACGAACGAAGATCAGAGGCAATCGCCTCCGGTTCGTCATCCAGCTGGTTCCAAGTGAGGTGGATCACCGAGTAGCCCGCAACCTTGAGCGCGCGGTCGCGGGCTCGGTCGTCCTGGAAGGCCGAGCGGGAGCTGTGTCCCTGCCAGCCGTCGAGCTCGACGATCAGGCGGAGGTCGGGCCAGCGGCAGTCGACCCGGTAGGGCTTAGGGTCGAGGAGGATCCAGTCGTTGAAGCGGGGTAGGGGCAGGTGATACCGACGCAGGAAGGGCGCGAAGCGTTCCTCCAGCTTGCTGCGCTTGCGGCCAGAGGGCTCTTCGGTGATGCGCTTCAAGGAGAAGCGAAGGTTCCGCGAGCCTCGTTTGGATGGGTATCTCTCCAGGAGATCCCAAAGCGAGAGGCGGTCCCAGCGGTTCCGGTATTCCGCCTCCTTGATCATGGAGATCACCTCGTCGATTGAGGCGGTGGCCGAAAGGTCGTAGATCGTCCGGTGGACCGAAGTCACCGGAATTCCCTCCTCCATCACTCGCTCGTCGGGCGGCACGCGGGAGATATGCCTATAGATCGCCTTGGATGAGCGACTTCGGTGCGGCACGGTCACGTCGATCCGGGACCGTGAGCTCGGCCTGATGAGCCAGAGCGCCGCCGCTGACCAGTGGCTGAGGAGGGCCTCCGGCCCTGCGGCAAGAACGGCCGCCCTCCACCTGCCATGCCGAGCGAGCAGTTGGCGCGGCGCCACCGAGTAGACGCCCGCGTGCACCTGATGCAAGCGGCCTTTGCGGATCCGCCAGTCGATTTCTTCCTTTGTCCAACCCCGGTGGAGCAGCTGAGCGCGGCTCACCACCCCGTATTGCCGCCGCGCCAGCTCAGACAGCGGCCGGTCGTCACCGCGAGTCCGCAGTTTTCCTTGCTCCACAAGGTTTTTCGCGGACTCGTGTTCCACCCCCCGATCGTGCCCGGGAAAGGCGCACGTGTGGCGCGCACTGTGGAGCAATTCTCAAACGAGTGTGTGCCCGGAGCGTCACTGCCCCTTGCCCGACCTTGACCGCATCAATCTACTCACCTGAAAGGGGGAGGTTGATGCGGTTCGAGGTCCTGCCCTAGAACTGCCTACTAGCTAGCTACTAGCTAGGGCCCGGGCGTCCGCTCCACCGCGGCCTCGGCGGTCGCCGCCTCGGCCTCGCGGGTCGCGGCGCCTTCGAGGGCGTTGGACAGCGCGCGCACGTAGGCGCGGGCGCTCGCCTCGAGGATGTCGGTCGCCACTCCCTGGCCGGTGGCCAGGCGTTCGGCGGCCCGCAGCTTGACGGTCACTTCGCCGAGGGCGTCCTCTCCCCCGGTCACGGCCTCGACCTTGTACTCGACCAGCGCGCACTCGGTCTCGGCCGCGGCCTGGATCGCCTGGAAGATCGCATCGATCGGGCCGTCGCCGCTCGACTCGCCCAGCGACTCCTCGCCCGAGGGCAGGGCGACGGCCACGCGGGCGAGCGGCTCCCGGCGGCTGCCGGCCTCGACCTCGAACCAGGCGAGCTCATGGGCGTCGGAGCGCTCGCGCATCTCGTCGGAGACGATCGCCTCCAGGTCGAGCGCGGTCACCTGCTTCTTGCGGTCGGCGACCTCCTTGAACGCCTTGAAGGCGTTGTTCAGCGCCTGACCCTCGACCTTGAAGCCCAGCTGCTCCAGCGCGTCTTTCAGCGCATGGCGGCCGGAGTGCTTGCCGAGCACGATCGAGTTCGACTCCAGGCCGACCTCGGTCGCGTCCATGATCTCGTAGGTGCTGCGCTCCTTCAGCACCCCGTCCTGGTGGATCCCGGACTCATGGGCGAAGGCGTTGCGCCCGACCACAGCCTTGTTCGGCTGCACCGGGTAGCCGGTCAGGCGGCTGACCATGCGACTGGTGCGGGCGATCTCCCGAGTGTTGATCCCGGTCCAGAGGCCGTGGACGTCCTCGCGAACGCCGACCAGCATCGCGATCTCCTCCAGGGAGCAGTTGCCGGCCCGCTCCCCGATCCCGTTGACGGCGCACTCGACCTGCCGCGCACCCGCCAGCACGCCGGCGTAGGAGTTGGCGACGGCCATTCCCAGGTCGTCGTGGCAGTGGACCGACAGCTCCACCCCGCGCAGCGCCGGCACCAGCTCGTACAGGCGCCGGAAGTAGTCGGCGTACTCCTCCGGGGTCGTGTAGCCGACGGTGTCGGGGATGTTGACGACGGTCGCGCCCTCCCCGACCGCGACGGCGCAGACCTCGGCGGTGAACTCAACGTCGGCGCGGGTCGCGTCCATCGGCGAGAACTCGACGTCTTCGCAGTAGCTCTTGGCCAGCGCCACCGCCGCCCTCGCCTGCCCCTTGACGTCCTCGCGGTCGGTCTTCAGCTGGTGCTCGATGTGGATGTCGGAGGTGGAGATGAAGGTGTGGATGCGCGGCCGGGCGGCCTCCTTGATCGCCCCCCAGGCGGCGTCGATGTCGGCCTTGTGGGTGCGGGCGAGGCCGCAGATCACCGGCCCCTCGACCAGGCGCGATATCTCCTCCACCGCCTCGAAGTCGCCGGGCGAGGTGATCGGGAAGCCAGCCTCGATCACGTCGACCCCCAGCCGCGCCAGCTGCTGGGCGATCTCGACCTTCTCGGCGGTGTTCAGCGAGATGCCGGGCGACTGCTCGCCGTCCCGCAGCGTAGTGTCGAAGATGTGGACGCGGTCGGCGTCGTTCTTGTCGGTCTGGGGCCCCATCGGACCTCTCCTTCTCTCTCTCGTTCGAATGGCCTTTTGTCTCTCGCGGCTATCGCGCCGCCCAGCGCTATTCCCCCCGAGGGGGGAGGAGAAGGAGTAGCGCGAGGCTGTCGAGCCGGTGCTCCATTCGGCTCCGAACCTTAGCGTAGGCTGCGCGAATCGCAAGCCCGGCAAGCACCGATCCAGCCGTCAGAACCAACTGGCTCGCCCTCTTCGCGATGGGGATGGCCGTCGTCGTTATCGCCAACGACTTCACCGCGGTGAACGTCGCCCTGCCGACCATGGAGAGCGACTTCCACACCAACATCAACACGATCCAGTGGGTGGTCAACGCCTACGCCCTCACCTTCGGGGTGATGATCGTCACCGGCGGGCGCCTCGCCGACATGTTCGGCCGCCGCAACGCCTTCTTCCTCGGCTCGGTGATCTTCGCCTCGATGTCGGCCCTCGGCGGGGCCGCCCCGACCGAGACCTGGCTGATCGCCGCCCGCACCCTGATGGGGATCGGCGGGGCGCTTATGTGGCCGGCGATCCTCGGGATGACCTACGAGATTCTCCCCGAAGAGAAGGCGGGTCTGGCCGGCGGAATTATCATCGGCGCGGCGGGGCTCGGCAACGCCATCGGGCCGCTGCTTGGCGGGGTCCTCACCCAGGAGCTGAGCTGGCGCTGGATCTTCTTCCTCAACGTTCCGATCGCGGCCTTCGCGGTCGGGGTCACCTACTGGCTGGTCCACGTCAAGGAGCCCGCCGGCGGCGAGCGGCGAATCGACTACCCCGGCATCGCCGCGCTCTCGATCGGGCTCGTCGCGCTGCTGGTCGGCCTCGACCAGATCGACGACTGGGGGTTGAGCGACCTGAAAGTGATCGCGCTCTTCGCCGTTGCCGTGGCCGGGCTGGCGACCTTCGTCCCGATCGAGCGCCGCGCTGGGACGCACGCGCTGGTCCCGCGCGAGGTGATGCGCAACGAGAACTTCACCGCCGCCTGCATCGCCGTCCTCTTCATGGCGGCGACCTTCTTCGCCGCCCTCCTCTACCTGCCCCAGTTCATGCAGAAACAGCTCGGGTACTCGGCGCTCGAAGCGGGCGTCGGGATGCTGCCCTTCCTCGCAGTCTTCGCCGTTGCCTCGTTTGCCGCAGGGCCGCTCTACGACCGCCTCGGGGCGAAGCGTCTGGCGGTGGTCGGCGCGGCGCTGATCACCCTCGGGCCGTTCCTCTTCTCGTTCCTCGACGAAGGGTCAGGCTACGCAGCCCTAATCCCCGGCATGGTCGTGCTCGGGATCGGCGCCGGCAGCTTCATCCCCACCGCGACCACCGCCGGCGTCACCTCGGTCGACGAATCGCAGACCAGCCTCGCCGGCGGCATCGTCTACATGTTCCAGATCGCCGGCGGCTCGATCGGGCTGGGGCTGACGACGACCGTCTTCTCCTCCTCGATCCCGCCCTTCGTCGACGGTGTCCAAGCCGCCTTCCGCCTCGACGCGGCGCTCTCGCTCGTCGGGCTGCTGATTGCGATCGGGTTCGTCGGCGGGCGCTTAGGGCACCAGCGAGTTCTGCCCGGGGCCGCCGACTAGCTTGTCGGTGCCGGGGCCGCCGTGCAGCTGATCGTCGCCCTGGCCGCCCAGAAGTCCGTCGTCTCCCGGTCCGCCGAACAGCCAATCGTCTCCCTGGCGGCCGAAGATGACGTCGTGGTCCGGACCGCCGAGGATCTTGTCGGAGGCCGCGCCTCCGGAAACGCGATCGCCCCCAACCCCGCAACGGATCGTCACAGGGACCGGGATATCGCTCGTGAAGACGACGCGGTCAGCTCCTCCCGCCGCGTTCACTTCAAACCCGGAGATTGCCGGCGCCTTGCAGGCGAGTTCGTTCGATTTGGCGTCCGGGTGAACACAGAAGTCACCCCCCGCTTCGAGCGGGGCGGCAGAGAAGATCAGGTATTCGCGACCGTCCGGGCTGAGCGACACGCGGAACGAGTCGCTCCCCGGGCTGCCGGCCAGCAGCAGGGTCAGCGGACCGCTTTCGGCATGGGCCGGCAGGGCGAAGACGCCCGCGCACAGCAGCAATGCGATGAGGATCGACTTCTTCATAGTCCCTGGCCGCTCGCAGCGGAGCCTCTCATAGGAACAAGCGGTTTCGCCAGACGTTGCGGCCGGCCTGAAGATGGCGCGAGGGACGGGTGGCCGCGCGGCCCGCTCCCCACCGTCCACGCGCCGGAAGGTCGGTTGCGGTCGCCTTAGAGGTCGACCGAGCGGCCGTGGGAGAAGCCCTCGAGGGCGAGGATCCTCTCGATCGTCTCCTGGCGGACCGGCGCGTCGGTGGTCAGCGCCATCACCGCGCTCTCGCCACCGCTTTCGGCGCCGACGGCGGCGGAGGCGATGTTCACGCCCTCCTCGCCGAAGAGGGTGCCGACGCGGCCGATCATCCCCGGTTGGTCGGCATAGCGGAAGACGGCGATGTGCCGGTCGAAGGGCAGGTAGAAGCTCTCGCCCCAGGCGGAGACCAGGTAGGGCTCGTTGCGGGGGCCGACGCTGGTGCCGGCGACCTCGACCTCGCCGTCGGCGCTCTGCACGCGGACCCGGACCAGCTCGGTGAAGTCCTCGGCGCTGGCGTCGGTCGTCTCGGAGAGCTCGATCCCCCGCTCCTCGGCCATCTGCGGCGCGTTGACGAGGTTGACCGGGTCCTCGGTGTGGCCGGAGAGGATCCCGGCGAGGACGGCGATCCCCAGCAGCCGCGTGTCGTGAGCGGCGATGCGACCGCGGAATTCGGCGCTCACCCGCTCGATCGAGCCGCTTCCCAGCCCCTGCCCGAGGCGGCCGAGCTTTTCGCAGAGCGGCACGAACGGGGCCAGCGCCTCCATCGCCTCCGGCCGCACGGCGGCGATGTTGACGGCGTTGGTGACGACCCCGCCGGTCAGGGCGGCGGTCACCTGCTCGGCCGTGACGACCCCGGCGCGGTCCTGCGCCTCGGCGGTCGAGGCGCCCAAATGGGGCGTGACGACGACGTCGCCGCGGGCGAAGACCGGGTGCTCGGTGAAGGGCTCGGAGGGGAAGACGTCGAGGGCGGCGCCGGCCAGCTTCCCGGACTCGAGGCCGGCAGTCAGCGCCTCGAGATCGACCAGCTCGCCGCGGGCGCAGTTGACGAGGCGGGCGCCGTCCTTCATCGCCGCGATCGTCCCGGCGTTGATCATCCCGATCGTCTCCGGCGTCTTCGGCGTGTGCAGGGTGACCAGGTCGGCGCGGCCGAGCAGCTCTTCGAGGCTCTCGGCGCCCTCGACGCCGAGGTCGCGGAAGCGCTCGGCGGAGACGAACTTGTCGAAGGCGACGACCTCCATCTCGAAGCTCTGGGCGCGTTTGGCGACGAGCTGGCCGATCCGGCCGAAGCCGATCACGCCGAGGGTCTTCCCGTAGAGCTCGGAGCCCTTGAACTTGGCGCGGTCCCAGCGGCCCTCGACCAGCGATTCGTGCGCCTGCGGGACGTTGCGGAAGAGGGCGAGCGCCAGCGCCAGCGTGTGCTCGGCGGCGGCGACGGAGTTCGATTCCGGCGCGTTGGCCACGATGATTCCGCGGCGGGTGGCGGCGGGGATGTCGACGTTGTCGACGCCGGTGCCGGCACGGCCGATCACCTTCAGGTTCCCGGCCAGCTCGATCAGCTCCGGGGTCATCTTCGTCGCCGAACGGATCAGGATCGCGTCGTAGTCGACGATCCGCTCGCGCAGCTCCTCGTCGGACATCTCCAGCCCGAGGTCGACCTCGAACTGCGAGCGCAGCAGCTCGACGCCGGAGTCGGCGATCTTCTCCTTGACCAGGACCTTCACGCGGTTCTCACGCCGTCCACGTTCTCGAGCACCCAATCGACGCAGGCGGTGAGCGCCTCGACGTCGTCAGGGTCGACGGCAGGGAACATCCCGACCCGCAGCTGGTTGCGGCCGAGCTTTCGGTAGGGCTCGACGTCAACGATCCCGTTGGCGCGCAGCGCCTTGGCAAGAGCGGCGGCGTCGACCGAGTCGTCGAAGTCGATCGTGCCGACGACGAGTGAGCGTTTGGCTGGGTCGGCGACGAAGGGGCTCGCGTACTCGCTGCGCTGGGCCCAGCCGTAGAGGCGGCCGGAGGAGTCGGAGGTGCGGGCGACGCAGGCGGCGAGGCCGCCCAGATCGAGCATCCACTGGACCTGGTCGTTCAGCAACAGCAGGGTCGCCAGGGCCGGGGTGTTGTAGGTCTGCTCCTTGCGCGAGTTGTCGAGCGCCGTCTGCAACGAGAGGAAGGCGGGCTGCCAGCGGTCGCCGGCGCCGTCGAGCTCCTCGATCCGGGCAATCGCGGTCGGGCTGAGGGCTGCGAGCCAGAGGCCGCCGTCGGAAGCGAAACCCTTCTGCGGAGCGAAGTAGTAGGCGTCGCACTGCCCGAGGTCCACCGGCAGGCCGCCGGCGCCGGAGGTTGCGTCGACCAGGACGAGGGCCTCGGCCGAGCCCTCGGGTCGCTGGACGGGCACCATCACCCCGGTCGAGGTCTCGTTGTGGGCCCAGCCGATCGCGTCGGCGGCGGGGTCGGCGACCGGCGCGGGGGCATCGCCCGGCTCCGCCTCGACCAGGATCGAATCCCGCAGGAACGGCGCCGCCGCGGTGCTCTTGGCGAACTTGCTGGAGAACTCGCCGTAGGTGAGGTGGAGCGCGCGCTCGCGCACGAGCCAGGCGCTCGCCGCCTCCCAGAACGCCGTGGTGCCACCGTTGCCCAGGACGATCTCGTAGCCGTCGGGGAGCGAGAAGAGCTCACCGAGGCCCGTCCGCACCTCCCGCACCAGGTCCCGAACAGGCGCCTGGCGGTGCGAGGTCCCGATCAGGTCTGAGCGCTCGCCGAGGCGCGCCAGCGCCTCCGGGCGCACCTTCGAGGGGCCGCAGCCGAACCGGCCGTCGGCGGGCTTGATCTCGGCGGGGATCTGCAGGGTCGTCTCGGGCGCCATCGGGCTCGACAGGTTATTGACCAAAGGCGCCGGGTGACGCCGGGGCGCCGCCTAGGCTCTGCGGTGCCGCTGAGCGGACGTTCACAACGAGGGGAGAGCGATGTACCCAGTCAACTACGAAGCCGATTTCAACCCGGCTCCGAACCGATGGACCACCTTTTTCCGGATCATCCTGGCGATCCCGTGGCTGATTGTCGGCGCCTTCTGGGGGATCCTCTTCGTCTTCACCCACTTCTTTGCCTGGATCGCGATCATCGTCCTCGGCCGCTATCCGGAATGGCTGTACGAGTTCAACTCCGGCGTGGTGCGCTTCGGCGTGCGGGTGGGGGCCTGGGTCTACCTACAGACCGACGAGTGGCCGCCGTTCGGCCTCGGCGACGACCCGAGCTACCCGATCCGGGTTGACATAGCGCCCAGGGCCGAGCGCCAGAGCCGCCTCAAGGCGCTGTTCCGGCTGATTCTGGCGCTGCCGATGCTGCTCGTCTCCTACGCCGTCAACTACATGCACCTCTGGGTCGCGGCGATCGCCTGGGTGACGATCGTCTTCCGCGGTTACCAGCCGGAGGGCGTCAACACGGCGCTGACCTTCGTCAACGGGTTCTACGCACGCCTCTACGGCTACATCGCCTTCCTCACCGACGAGTACCCGCCGATCGGTGCCGAGCGCGGCGGCGGCGAGACCGACGCCCTGCCCGGCGCCACCCCTTCCCCCGCCCCCCAGGCGGCCTGAGCGATGGCCGACGAAGCAAAAGTCAGCAAAGGCGACGGCTACGCCGTCTCCAGCCTCGACGACCTCGGCGAGGGCTGGGGCTTTCGCAAGGTCCGCAAGGAGCTCGGCGTCACCGCCTTCGGCGCCAACGCGATCGTGATGCCGCCCGGGTACAAGTCCGGACGACACCTCCACGAGGAGCAGGAGGAGCTCTATTTCGTCCACCAGGGCCGGCTGGAGATCGACCTCGACGGGGAGAAGCATGAGCTGGGCCCCGGCGGCGTCGCCTGGGTCGCCCCCCAGGTCGTCCGCGGCTTCAAGAACCTCAGCGACGACGAAGACGCGGTCTACTTCGTGGTCGGCGGCAAGGACGGGTACGTTGGACGCGACGGCAAGCTGCCTGAGGGTGAGACGGATCCGCGGGGGCCGATCAAAGGGGATTCGTAGGGAGTTGCAGGGGTGTCGGTGGGGGTCCCTGGGAGCACCTCCGCCGCGAGATGCCGCTCCGGCTGACGCCCTAGGCGTTGGTGGCGCGGTTCCATGCTGAGTACCCAGGGACCCCCACCGACACCCCCGGTCAGGCCGAGTTCCTCTCTCGGATCAGGTTGGGTCAGCTGCTCAGAAGGCGAACTGCCACGACCTCGGTGAGCGCAGTTAGCTGCGAAACGTGGTCCGTCGCGTCCCCTCCGCTTTACAGCTAGCAGGGGTTCATGCGCAAGCAATGACTGGGGCGCTGGTGGGGGGGTCCCTGGGTACTCAGCATGAGGAGGGCCAGCAGCCCCCGAGGCGCCAGCCGAAGACGATCCACCCGACGAGGTGCTCCCAGGGACCCCCCACCAGCGCCCCCTAACACCCCCTACTTCGTGTCCTTGAACCCCTGATCGATCCAGGGCATCAGGTCGCGAAGGTCATGCCCGACCTCCTCGATTTCATGCCCCGCCCCCTCGCTGCGCATGCGGTCGAAGCTCTCGCCACCGGCCCGGTTCTCGGCGATCCACTCCCTGGCGAAGTCGCCGGACTGGATCTCGGCGAGGATCTGCTTCATCGCCGCCCGGGACTCCTCGCCGATCACGCGCTTGCCGCGGGTCATGTCGCCGTACTCGGCGGTGTTGGAGATCGAATGGCGCATGCCCTGGATGCCCTTTTCGTACATCAGGTCGGCGATCAGCTTCAGCTCGTGCAGGCACTCGAAGTAGGCAAGGCGCGGGTCGTAGCCGGCCTCGACCAGGGTCTCGTAGCCAGCCCGGACCAACTCGGAGGCGCCGCCGCAGAGGACCGCCTGCTCACCGAAGAGGTCGGTCTCGCACTCGTCCTTGAAGGTGGTCTCGATGACCGCCGCGCGGCCGCCGCCGATCCCGGAGGCGTAGGCGAGGACGAGGTCGTGGGCGTTGCCGCTGGCGTCCTGGTGGACCGCCATCAGGCAGGGGACCCCGCTGCCTTCCTCGTACTGGCGGCGGACCAGGTGGCCCGGGCCCTTGGGCGCGACCATGCCGACGTCGACTCCCGGCGGCGGCTCGATCTCGCCGAAGTGGATCGCGAAGCCGTGGGCGAAGAGCAGCAGGTTGCCGGGGGCGATCCCGTCGGCGATCTCCTCGCGCCAGACCTGCGCCTGTTTCTCGTCGGGCAGCAGGATCATCACCACCTCGCCGCGGCTGGCCGCTTCGGCGACGTCGAGGACCTCAAGGCCGGCCGCTTCGGCCTTGGCGCGGCTGGAGGAGTCCGGCCGCAGCCCGACGACCACCTCGACGCCGGAGTCCTTCAAGTTGAGTGCGTGGGCGTGGCCCTGGGAGCCGTAGCCGAGGATGGCGACGGTCTTGCCGTCGAGCTTTCCCAGGTCGGCGTCCTTATCGGTGAAGATGTCGTCGGTTCGCATGAGGCGGCAGGCTACCGGGTGCCTGCTCGCGCGCGACGGATGGTCCCTAGCGCAGCGCCCGGCGCATCAGCTTGCCGGAGGGGGTGCGCGGCAGCGCCGAGGCGAGCTCGACCCGCTTCGGCACTTTGAACCCGGCCAGTGTCTCGGCGCAGTGGTGGCGGAGCTCGTCCGGCGTCGCCGTCGAGCCGCTCTCGAGGACGACGACCGCGGTCACCGCCTGCTGCCACTCGGGGTCCTCGCGGCCGATCACCGCAGCATCGGCGACCTCCGGGTGGCGCAGCAGCACCTCCTCGACCTCGGAGGGCACGACGTTCTCGCCGCCGCTGACGATCATGTCGTCGATCCGGTCGTCGACGTAGAGGAAGCCCTCCTCGTCGATGTGGCCGAGATCGCCGGTATGGAGCCAGCCGTCGGCGTCGGCCGCGCCGGGCGCCACCGTCGGCCCCTGGATCAGGATCTCGCCGTCGCGGATCCGCAGGTGCGTGGTCAGCAGCGGCCGACCGGCCGATCCGAGCCTTCGCTTTGCGTCGGCGGGTGCCAGCGTCGTCACCTGCGAACAGGTCTCGGTCAGGCCGTAGGTCTGGACGACGGTCGCGCCCTTGGCGATCGCCTCTTCGAGCGGCTCCTCCGGCACCGGGCCGCCGCCGACGAGGATCGCCCGCGGTCCGGAAAGGTCCACCCCAGCCTCGAGCAGGCGGCTCAGCATCGTCGCCACCAGCGAGACCTGGGTGATCCCGTCCCGCTCCAGCGCTTCACCGACGCGGTCGGCGTCGAAGCCGTCGTGGACCACGGCGGTGGTGCCGTAGATGACCGAGCGCATGACGATCCCGAGCCCGGCGATGTGGCTGAGCGGCACGCAGCAGAGCCAGCGGTCCTCCGGCAGGACGCCGATGTTGAAGCCGGAGCCGACCGCGTTCCAGAGGAAGTTGCCGTAGCTGAGCGCGACCGGCTTCGGGTCGCCGGTGCTGCCGCTGGTGAGGACGCGGCAGCAGATGTCGTCCATGTCGTGCTCGCCCAGCAGCGGCATGTCGGCCTCGGTCTGGGTCAGCTGCCCGGGGTCGTCGAGGTCGATGATCGGCTCCTCGGCGGTGATGATCGCCTCCCGCTCGGCCGGGGTCAGCCGCGGCCCCAACGGCAGCAGCTCCGCCCCGAGCTTCATCAACGCGTGCATGAGCACGACCTGCTCGCGGCGCGGCTGCATGGTCAGCGCCGCGGTCGACCCGCGCCGTACGCCGTGGGCGGCGAGCCGCCGCGCCACCCAGGTCGCCTCCGCCTCCAGCTCGGCGTAGGTCATCTCGGCGCCATCGGCGAGGAGCGCCGTCCGGTCGGGACAGCTCTGTGATCTCTGCGAGAGCCAGTCGTCGAGCTTCATCGGGATATCGTCCCCATCATGCCCAAACGCCACAAAGGAGCTCCCTCAGAGAACCAGCTCTACGCGCCGATCGCCTGGACCAGCGCGGGTGACTACGACGACATCCGCTACGAGACCGGCGGCGGGATCGCCAAGCTCACGATCGCCCGGCCCGATGTCCTCAACGCCTTCCGGCCGCAGACGCTGATCGAGGTCTCAGCCGCGCTGGAGCTGGCGCGCGAGGATCCCGAGGTCGGCGTCGTCGTCCTCACCGGGGAGGGCGAGCGGGCCTTCTGCTCCGGCGGCGACCAGACGGTGCGGGGCAGCACCGGCTACATACCCGAGGGGGCGGCGGTGGGCCGCTTCCACGTCACCGACCTGCAGGTGCAGATGCGGCGGCTGCCGAAGCCGGTGGTCGCGATGGTGGCCGGCTACGCGATCGGCGGCGGCCACATCCTCCACCTCTGCTGCGACCTGACGATCGCCGCCGACAACGCCGTCTTCGGCCAGACCGGCCCGCGGGTCGGCTCCTGGGACGGCGGCTTCGGCGCCTCGCTGCTGCGCGACCTGGTCGGGACCAAGCGGGCGAAGGAGTTCTGGCTGCTCTGCCGCCAGTACGACGCCGGAGAGGCCCAGGAAATGGGCCTGGTCAACGCGGTGGTGCCGGTGGCCGACCTCGAGCGCGAGACGGTCGCCTGGTGCCGGGAGATGCTCGCCCTCTCCCCCTTCGCGCTGCGGCTGGTCAAGGCCAGCTTCAACGCCCACGAGGACGGCTACGCCGGCATCCAGCAACTGGCCCACGACGCCAACCTCCTCTTCTACGGCAGCGAGGAGGCGGCCGAGGGGCGCGAGGCGTTCAAGGAGAAGCGGCAGCCCGACTTTTCCAAATTTCCACGACGGGCATGACGGCGCGCGGGTCCTGTCGCCGCAGGGGACCCACCTCCCCCGAGGACACCTCGGGGGAGGTCCCCCCTACGACGCCACCCGCGCGAGTTGCGTCCCCCGGCCCACGGATGAACTCGAGAACGTCCGCGAAGGGAGCAGGATGAGGATCTGGTTAATGGCAGCGAGGCCTCGGACTTTGCCCGCGGCGGTTGCGCCGGTTCTCGTCGGGACCGCCGCTGCGGTGCAGTGGCTCGGGCACCTGCCGCGCTGGGGGGCGTTCTTCGCAGCCCTGGTCGGATCGATATTCATCCAGATCGGGACCAACCTCGCCAATGACTACTCCGACGCCAAGCGCGGCGCCGACACCGCCGACCGGCTGGGGCCGGTGCGGGTGACGGCGAGCGGAATGGTGACGCCGCAGCGGGTGATGCGCGCGACCTGGATCGCGTTCGGCGTCGCCGTCGTCTGTGGCATCTACCTGGCCGCGGTAGCGGGGCCGGTGATCCTGCTGATCGGCGTCCTCTCGATCGCCGCCGGCGTCCTCTACACCGGCGGGCCGCGCCCCTACGGCTACGCCGGCTTCGGCGAGGTCTTCGTCTTCCTATTCTTCGGCCTCGTCGCCGTCAACGGCTCCTACTACGTGCAGCTGGAGGAGCTCGACGCGCTGCCGCTTGGCCTCTCGATCTCGATCGGCTTCCTCGCCACCGCGATCATCGTCGTCAACAACGTCCGCGACGTCGAGACCGACCGCCGCGCCGGCAAGAACACGCTGGCGGTGCAGATCGGCCGCGAATCGGCCGTGCGACTCTACGGGCTGCTGGTGCTGGGCGCCTTCGTGGTCCTGCCGATCGCGCTGGTGGCGGGGGAAGCGAGCATGCTGCCGCTGATCGGCCTGCTGGCGGCGCCGCTGGCAATGAAGCCGTACCGGACGCTCGCCGAGCGCCGCGACGGCCCGGCGCTGAATGGCGTCCTCGCGGCTACCGGCGGCCTGCTGGGGATCTTCAGCCTGCTGGTCACGGCGGGTTTGCTGATCTCCGCCTGAGAGACTGCGACGGTGCGCCTCAGCTCGGTCGAGGTCATCCCGTACGCGCTCCCGTTCAAGGAGCCGTACGTAACGGCGCGCGGCGTTCTGCGGCGGCGGGAGATGGTGCTGCTGAGAGTGCGGGACGAGGACGGGGTCATGGGGCTTGGCGAAGCGGTGCCGCTGTCGTTGCGCGGCGGAGTCGGGTTGACGGAGGTGGTGCGGGAGCTTGAGGCGTGGGTGGAGCATCGGGAAGTTGAGGGATTGTCCGCGCCGGCGCGGTGTGCGGTGGCTACCGCGCGGATGGATTTGCTGGGTAGGAGGGCGGGAAATGAGAGCGCCGCCAGGGACGAAGCGGTGCCGTGTAACGCGACGCTTGTCGCGGGGGAACCCGAGACGGTCGCCGCAGCTGCGAAGCGTTGGGCGGCAGACGGTTTCACCACCTTCAAGCTGAAGCTCGGTGCCGAGACCGCGGGGAGCCACAATTATTCGGGTTCTCTGCGGTCTCGCGATGGGGACGTGGGGCAAGTGCGGGCGGTGCGGGAGGCGGTGGGGCCGGAGGCGCGGATTCGGGTGGACGTGAACGCGGCTTGGGACCTGGAGACGGCCAAGGGGCGCCTGGGCGAATTGGAGCCCTTTGGGATCGAGCTGGCCGAGCAGCCGGTCGAGACGCTCGAGGAAATGGCGGAGCTCGCAGCGTCTGCGTCGATCCCCCTCGCGGCTGACGAGAGCGTGGCTTCGCTCGAGGAAGCGGAGCGGGCGGTGGCTCTGGGCGCCTGCGCCTACACTGGGATCAAGCTCTCGAAGGTCGGAGGACCCGAAGCGGCGCTCGCGATCGCCGACGTCCTCCCCGCCTTCATCACCAGCGCCCTCGACGGACCCGTGGGGATCGCCGCAGCGGCGCAGGTCGCACTGAGCCTCGCCGAGACCACCCGCCCCGAACGCCTTCATCTCGCCCACGGCCTCGCCACCCAGCGCCTCTTCGCCGAGACGATCGCCTCGGTCGGGTGCGAGCTGCGCGACGGAATGCTTCACGTCCCTCCCGGACCCGGCCTCGGGGTCGAGATCGACGAGGAGGCGCTACAGGCGCACCGGCTCTAGCCTGCGCCTGTCGAGTTCCTCTCGCAATGCGAGGGGAACTCGACAGGCCACCCGTCAATGGACCCCACCAACGCCAACACCGCCCTCGCCTCGGCCTTTGCCGAGGAGCTGGCGCGCTCGGGGCTGCGGTTGGCGGTGATCTCGCCCGGGTCGCGGTCGACGCCGCTGGCCGTGGCGCTGTGGCGGCAGCCGGAGATCGAGGTGAGCGTGATCGTCGACGAGCGCTCCGCCGGCTTCTTCGCCCTGGGCGCCGCGCAGGCGAGCGGCGAGGCGGTGGCGCTCCTATGCACCTCCGGGACCGCGCTGGTCAACTACCACCCGGCGGTGGTCGAGGCCGACGAATCGGCGATCCCGCTGCTGGTCCTCAGCGCCGACCGGCCGCCGGAGCTGCGGGGGATCGGCGCCGGGCAGACGATCGACCAGATCAAGAGCTTCGGCGCCTCGGTCCGTTGGTTCTGCGAAGTCGGGACCCATGAGGCCGACGACAGCGGGCTGCTGCACTACCGCTCGGTCGCCTGCCGGGCGCTGGCGAAAGCACGGGGCGAGGTCCGGCCGGGGCCGGTCCACCTGAACCTGCCCTGGCGCGAGCCGCTGGCGCCGGTTCCGGTGGAGGGTGCAGTAAGCGCGACCGACCCGCTGGCGCTGGAGGGGCGCGACAAGCGGCCGCTCACTGCCGTCACCCGATTGGATCTCGAGCCCTCGGTTTTCCTCCTCGACGAGATGGCGGGGCACATCGGCGACGCGATCTCCGGCGTGATCGTCGCCGGGCGCCAGCTCGACCCCGACCTGCGCGAGCCGCTCGCCCACCTCGCTCGTGTCTCCGGCTTCCCGATCCTCGCCGACCCGACTTCCCAGCTGCGCTGCGGCCCCCACGACCGCTCCCACGTGGTCGCCGGCTACGACCTCCTGCTGCGCGACGAGCATTTCGCCCGCTCAGTGGTACCGGAGCTGGTCCTCCGCTTCGGCGAGATGCCGACCAGCAAGCCGCTACGCGCCTGGATTGCCGAAAGCGGCGCTGACGAGATCGTGGTCGACCCCTTCGGCGGCTGGAACGAGCCGACGAACCGAGCGGCTGCGATCCTCCGCGCCGACCCAACCGAGCTTGCCTCCGGGTGGGCAACCCGGTTGGAAGGACTGGAGGGACGCGAACGGCCGCTGCCCGACCGCTGGCTCGCTGCCGAGAAGGCAGCGCAAACCGCTCTCGACGAGGCCCTCGGGCGCAGTGACGAGATCACCGAGCCCGCCCTCCACCGCGCCCTCGGCGCCACCCACCGCGACGAGGACCTCGTCTACACCAGCTCCTCGATGCCGATCCGCGACCAAGACGCCTTCCTCCCGCCCTCGACCAGTGATGTTCTCTTCCTCTCCAACCGCGGTGCCAACGGCATCGACGGCCTGATCTCCTCCGGCATCGGCGCCGCCCGCGCCACCGGCCGTCCGACCACGATCGTCAGCGGCGACCTCGGCCTCCTCCACGACCTCGGCGGCCTCGCCGCCCTCCGTGAGGTCTGGACCCCGGTCCGCATCGTCGTCATCGACAACGGCGGAGGCGGCATCTTCCACTTCCTCCCGCAAGAGGCGGCGCTGCCCGAAGGCGAGTTCGAGGCGCTGCTCGGCACCCCCCGGGGCGTCGACGCCGCCAAGGCCGCCGCCCTATTCGACCTCCCTCACCGGCAGCTGGAGTCGCTCGCAGACCTACCCGAGGCGCTTGCCGCCGGCACCGGCCTGATCGAGGTCAAGACCGACCGCCGCGCGAACGTCGAAGCACACCGGGCGCTCACCGCGCGGATGCACGACGCGCTCCCGCGCTAACAGAAGATCAGTCAGACGCTGCCCGGAAGGATCCCAAGCGGGGCCGACCTCGATCTGCCGCGGCGTTCGGGGACCGACTGATCGTGCTGAACGGGAGCGGAAGCGGGCGCGCGGCTTCGCCGCCACCGGCAATCGTCAGAGGTTCACCGCCCGTGGGTCGACGCTGAGGACTTCCGAGCGGAAGTTGGGGGCGCTGAGGAACGCCAGCCGCGGGCCGGCCGGGATCTCAGCCAATGCGCTGCCAGCGCAGAGCGCAAAGCTCCAGCACGCGACGAGCACCATCCCTGCCAGGCGACGGATCACGGCGGGGATTCTGCACTACTCCGCAAGCAGCGGCAAAAGCGCCCCGAGCTTCACCTCGGTCTCCGCCAGCTCTGCCGCCGGATCGGAGCCGGCGACCACGCCAACGCCGGCGAAGAGGTGGGCCTCGCGGTCACGGAGGAGGGCGCTGCGAAGGGCGACGCAGAATTCGCCGTCCTCGGTGGCGTCCATCCAGCCAACGGGCGCGGCGTACCAGCCGCGGTCCATACCCTCGAGCTCGGCGATCGCGGAAGCCGCAGCGGGCCAGGGCTCGCCGCCGACGGCGGGGGTCGGGTGCAGGAGGCCGGCCATCTCGATCGCGGAGTGAGGTTCGGCCAGCTGGGCGATCACGGGGGTCGCGAGATGCTGGATGTTCGCCACCTTGACGATCTCCGGCTCCGGCGCCGCCTCGACCCAGACCGCGTGCGGGCGCAGGGCGCGGACGATGCGCTCGGCGACGATCCGCTGCTCGCGGCGGTCCTTGTCGCTGCGCAGCAGCTGCTCGCCGAGGTGGTCGTCGACGGCGGGATCGGAGCTGCGGCGGGTCGAGCCGGCCAGGGCGACGGTGGAGACGCCGGCGCCGGCGCGGCGGACCAGCAGCTCGGGGCTGGCGCCGATGAAGGCGGCCTCCGGGGTGCCGCAGCAGAAGCAGAAGCAGGCGGGGAACTGCTCGCGCATGGCGCCGAAGACCGCGGCGGGATCGTGGGCGGCGGCGGCGCTGACGATCACCTCGCGGGCGAGCACGACCTTGGAGAACTCGCCGGCGCCGATCCGGGATGTGGCGCCCTCGACCGCGGTTTCGAACTCGCGCGGCGGCCGGGCGCTGCGGATCTCGGCATGCGCGGTCGGGTGCGGGTCGAGCAGCGGCAGCGGCGCGTCGAGGCGGAGACCGGACACCCGCGCCCCCAATTCTTCGGCCAGGCGCTCGGTCCCTTCCCCCGGCCTCACCACCGCGTTGACGCTGAGGAAGGCGCGTTCCCCCCTCCGGCATAGCGAAACCTGCGGCAACACCAGCGAAGCCGGCGGCAGCGAGGACCAGGCCGAGCTGGCGCCTCCCTCGGGCTCGAAGGCGAAGCCGCCGAGCCATACCGGACCGGCTCCCGCCGGCAAGCCCCGTGGCTCCTCGAGGACCGGGTTATCGCCCAGCCGCAGGCACTCGTCCGCCACCTGCTCGAAGCGTCGAGGCCCGCGCGAGCCGGCCTCGCGCGCCACTCCCAGCCCGGCCAGAGCGAACTCGCGGTCCGGCTGCTCCCAGCAGAACCAGCGATCGGAGGCGAGGCGCGAGGAAAAGACGACCGCGCACGGATCGTCGACCTCGACCTCCCTGGTGACGCTTACGAGGGTGCGTCGGCCCCGTTCGGCGCCTTTGGCTAGCGCGCCGAGAAGGTCACTAGTCGTGACCACGGCCGATCGCGATCTCTCCCGTGCGGACCATTTCCACCAGCCCGTGCGGGCGGACCATCCGCTCGAAGGCCTCGATCTTGTCGGCGGAACCGGTCACCTCGATGGTCATCGTCCGCCGCGCGACGTCGACGATTTTCGCCCGGAAGATCTCGGCGAACTGGATGATCTCGGCCCGGTTCTCGACCGCCGAGGAGACCTTGAAGAGCGCCATCTCCCGGGCCACCGTCTCCTCTGGCTCCATGTCGCGGATTTTCAGCACGTTGACGAGCTTGTGCAGCTGCTTGGTCACCTGGTCGATCGGGTGGACGGCGCCGTCGAGGGTGAGGGTGACCCGCGAAATCGTCGGGTCGTCGGTCGGGCCGACCGCGAGGGTGTCGATGTTGAAGCCGCGGCGGGAGAAGAGGCCGGCGACGCGCGCCAGGACGCCCGGCTTGTTCTCGACCAGGATCGAGAGGATGTGCTTGCGGCCGCTGAGCTGGCCGGGGACGTGCAGATCCTCCAATTTGACCGGCTGTGAGGTTCCTGCCTCCATCAGCGCACCGCTCCCCTGGGCGCCTCGACCATGTCGCGGGCGGCGCTGCCCGGCGGGATCATCGGATAGCAGTTCTCCTCCTGGGCGACGCGAACGTCGAGCAGGACCGGCCCGTCATGCTCCAGCGCCGCGCCCATCTGCTCCTCGAGGTCGGCCGAATCCTCGCAGCGCATGCCTTTGGCGCCGAACGCCTCGGCCAGCTTCACCCAGTCGGGGCTGGCGCCCATCTCGACCGAGCTGTAGCGGCGCTCCCAGAACAGCTCCTGCCATTGGCGGACCATGCCCATGTAGCCGTTGTTCATGAGGAAGACCTTGACTGGAATCTTCTCGGTGACGCAGGTGGCGAGCTCCTGGACGTTCATGATCAGGCTGCCGTCGCCGGCTAGGCAGACGACCTGCTCGTCGGGGCAGGCGACCTTGGCGCCGACCGCGCTCGGCAAACCGAAGCCCATCGTCCCGAGGCCGCCGGAGTTGATCCAGCGCCGGGGCTTGTCGAAGCCGTAGTACTGCGCAGCCCACATCTGGTGCTGGCCGACGTCGGAGGTGACGATCGCTTCGCCCCCGGTGGCGCGGTGCATCGCCTCGACCATGAACTGCGGCTTGATCTCGCCGTCCTTGCCGGGCTCGTAGTAGAGCGGGTGGGCCGCCTGCCAGCCGCGGAGCGTGGTCCACCACTCCTCGAGGCGGGCAGGGTCGGTCTGCAGCGCCCGGTACTCGCGGGTCAGCTTCGGCAGCACCTGTTTGACGTCGCCGACGATCGGGATGTGCGCGCCGACGTTCTTCGAGATCTCGGCCGGGTCGATGTCGATGTGGATGACCTTGGCGTTGGGCGCGAACTCGCTCAGCTTGCCGGTGATGCGGTCGTCGAAGCGGGCGCCTATGGCGACGATCAGGTCGGCCTTGTCCATCGCATGGTTGGCGGTCCAGGTGCCGTGCATGCCGAGCATGCCGAGGAACTGGTCGCTGGAGGCCGGGAAGGCGCCCAGTCCCATCAGGGTCGAGGTGACCGGGAAGCGGTCAGAGCCGGCGAGCTCGCGCAACTCCTCTGAGGCGTTGGCGTTGATCACTCCGCCGCCGGTGTAGAAGATCGGCCGCCGCGCGCTCGCCAGCGCTTTGGCGGCGATGCGGATCTGCTTGATGTTGCCCTCGGTCGAGGGCTTATAGCCGGGCAGCTCGACCGGCTCGGTGCGCGGCTCGTAGTCGATGTCGGCGCGTGAGAGGTCCTGCGGGATGTCGAGCAGGACCGGCCCCGGGCGCCCGGTCGAGGCGACGTGGAACGCCTGGTGGACGTACTCGGGAATCTGCCGCGGGTCGGTGACCGCGAAGGAGTGCTTCACGAACGGCAGCGTCGCGCCGAGGATGTCGGCCTCCTGGAAGCCGTCGGTGCCGATCAGCTCGGTGCGGACCTGGCCGGTGATGAAGACGGTCGGGGTCGAGTCCATCATCGCGTCGGCGATCGCGGTGACGAGGTTGGTGGCGCCGGGGCCGGAGGTGGCGAAGGCGACGCCGACCCGGCCGGAAGCTTTGGCGTAACCCTCGGCGGCGTGGCCCCCGCCCTGCTCATGGCGCACCTGGACGTGGCGGAAGTCGGCGTCGACGAGGGCGTCGTAGGTTGGCAGGTTGGCCCCGCCGGGGATCCCGAAGACGTCCTTGACGCCCTCGGCCTTGAGGCTTTCCATCAACGTGTCGGCAGCGCGCATAGGAACTGGCGATGGTACCAGCGGGGACCCCTCAGGCTCCCGGGGGCGGTGCCTGGGCCGGGCGGCGCCGACTACGCCTGGCCCGCCGGCGATTTCGCCGGGTTCCAGCGGGTCCTGGGGTCGATCGCGGTGTCGATCACGCGGCCTTTGTGGCGCTCGATCGCGTGGACGATCGACTCGACCAGCTCCTCGCCCAGCAGCGTCGGCTGCAGGCCGAGGTCGAGCAGCTTGGTGTGGATCGCGTTGTAGTAGTGCTCTTCCTTCTCGACCCGCGGGTTCTCGACGTGGTCGATCGCCACCGAGTAGCCGAGGTGCTCGGCCGCCTCCTTCACCAACTCCGCCAGCTCGAGGACCGAGAACTGCTCGGTGAACTGGTTGAAGACGCGGAACTCGCCGGCCTCGGCCGGGTTCAGCACCGCCAGCTCCACGCATTGGAGGGTGTCGCGGATGTTGAGGAAGCCGCGGGTCTGGCCGCCGGAGCCGTAGACGGTCAGCGGATGCCCGATCACCGCCTGCACGCAGAAGCGATTGAGGACGGTGCCGAAGAGCTCGTCGTAATCGAAACGGGTGACGAGGCGCTCGTCGCGGGCGGACTCCTCGGTCTCGACGCCGTAGACCACGCCCTGGTTGAGGTCGGTCGCGCGCAGGCCCCAGGTGCGGCAGGCGAAGTGGATGTTGGTCGAGTCGTGGACCTTCGAGCAGTGGTAGAGCGAGCCCGGCAGCTTCGGGAAGGGCAGCGTGTCCCTGCGGCCCTTGTGCTCGATCTCGATGTAGCCCTCCTCGATGTCGATGTTGGGCTGGCCGTACTCGCCCATCGTCCCGAGCTTGACCAGGTGCGCGTCGGGGACGTGGTCGCGCATCGAGAAGAGCAGGTTGAGGTTGCCGATCACGTTCGTGTACTGCGTTTCGACCGCGCGCTGGCGGTCCAGCATCGAGTACGGCGCCGAGGGCTGCTCTCCGTAGTGGACGATCGCCTCGGGCCGGGTCTCGGCGACGACCTCGTCGAGGAAGTCGCCGTCCTCGACGGCGCCGACGTAGCTGCGGATCTGCTCCCCGGAGACCTCGCGCCAGGCGGAGATGCGCTCGTCAAGCCCCTGGATCGGGGTGAGCGAGGCGGTGCCGTGTTCGGTGTGCCAGCGGCGGCGGGAAAAGTTGTCGACGACGGAGACTTCGTGGCCGCGGGCCGAGAACCGCAGTGCGGTCGGCCAGCCCAGGTAGCCGTCGCCCCCGAGGATGAGGATTCGCATGAGGGCGGCAGCTTAGACGCTCCGGCGGCACTCGGGACCGGCCGCCCTAGTTGAATCCCGGCGATGGGAAACGCACTTGCGGCGCGAAACGGCGGCCGGCTCGGCCTCGCCACGCTGGCCGCGATCCTCCTGCTGGGCCTTGGGCTGCGGGTGGGCGAGGCCTGGGACGGGCGGGCGCCGGTCTACGACGCGCGGGCCTACGCGGCGATCGCCGCGAACCTGGACGCGGGGCGCGGGTTCACCGTCGGAGGACGGGCGACCCAGCCGTCGAGCGACTACTCGCCGGGGCTGCCGCTGTTCGTCGCCGGGGTCTACGAGGCAACGGACGGCGTGCACGAACGACTGGCCCGGCTCGTGCTGGCGGTGGTCGGGACGTTGAGCGTGTGGTTCGCGTATCTGCTCGGGAGGCGGTTGGGGTGGGCGCTCCAGCGGCCAAAGGCAACTGGGGTCGCTGGAGTGCCCACCCCGGGCCCGAGGTTGCTGAAAAGCGGGCGCTACAGCGCCCAAAACCCAGCGACCGTATGGCCGGCGCTGGGTGGAGCGCTGGTGGTGGCGATCCACCCAGCGTTGTTGGAGTACCAGGGGATGCTGATGGGCGAGCCCTTGGCGGCGACGCTGCTGTCGGGAGGCGTGCTGGCGGCCCTTTGGACCTGGGACGGCGGCTTGGCGAGGTGGCTGCTGCCGGGAGCGTTGTTCGGGGCGCTGGCGCTGGTGCGGCCGGAGTACTTAGCGATCTCGGTGCTCCTGGCGCTTGTGGTCGCCCTCCGGCCGTGTTCTCTCTTTATCTCCATTTCGGGAGCAAACCGGCCACTCACGAGAGACCGGTGGCGCCGAAGCGTTCTGGCGGCGGCAGTACTGCTTGCCGGCGTAGCCGTAGTCGTCGCGCCTTGGACCATCCGCAACGCGATCGCGCTCGACCGCTTCGCGCCGATTTCCACCGGCGGCGGGCAGGTCCTGTTTGCGGGGACCTACCTGCCCTCGGATGGCGACCCCGAAAGGGTCGGCGCCGAAGTCGTGGCCGAAAACCCGCAGCTGTTCGGACCTCACGCGGTGGAACATCTGCGCCTCGAGCAGATCCTCGCCCGCCTCGCGCACGCGAGCCACCCCGACATGGAAACGGACCAAGCGCTCTCGAAGATGGGCAAGGAACAGCTCTGGGAAGCCATCTCCGAAGAGCCGGCCCAATACGCCGGCTTCGTCGCCACCAAGGTCGGCCGCATCTGGTCGCATGGGCCGCGGGAGGTGATGCGGGAGCCGGGCTGGGAGCTGATGCACTGGGCGATCGTCGCCTTCGGCCTGCTCGGCCTCGCCGTACTCGCCTGGCAACGCCGCTGGGAGGCGCTGCTGCTCGGCACGATCTTCCTCGCGATCACCGCGATCAGCGCCCTGCTGGTCGCCTCCCCGCGGCGCGTCCTGGTCCTCGTGCCGCTGATCGCCGCGCTGACCGCCGCGGTCATCCAGCGAGTGGCGAGTTTTGGGGCCTATAGCGCCCATAAGTCGCCACCCGCGGCCGATCGCGCGGATAGCCTGAGCCGGCCTTGACCGCCGTCGCCGACTGGATCCGCGCGCTGCCGCAGCGCCATGGGAGGTGGACGCTGGTGGCGCTGGGGCTGATCGCGCTGCTGGGATTGGTTGTGCGGGCGTATGTGGTCGTCAACCCGGTAGAGAACCCCGCGGACGATTCGCGCGCCTACTACGCGATCTCCAAGGCGCTCTACGAGGAAGGGAGCTTCGGCGGGCCGGAATTTCGCGATTCGAGCGACTGGTCTCCCGGCGCGCCGTTCCTCTACGCCGCTGCCTTCTACGCGACCGGCGGACCGCGGGAAGGGACGGCGCGGATCGTCGAGGCGCTGCTGGGGGTGGCGACGATCCTCGTCGTCTTCGCCCTCGGCTGGCGGCTCGGCGGGCGGCAGCTGGGCCGCTGGGTCGGCCTCTTCGCCGCCTTCGCGGTCGCGATCTACCCACCCTTCCTCCACACCACCGGCGAGCTGATGAGCGAGCCGCCGGCAATGCTGACGCTGCCGGCGGCGATCCTCACCTTCCTCTGGGCGAGCGAGAGACGCTCGAACTGGGCATGGCTCGCGCCGGGCTTCCTCTTCGGCCTCACCGCGATGTTCCGGCCCGAGTACCTGCTGGTCGGGGCAGCCTTCGTCGCGCTCGCCTTGATCCGGTCGAGTCAACGGTCTGCTGCGCCAGGCGAAACCAGCCGGCGGCCCGGGTGGAACTGGCGGCGGGGGCTCGCCGGGGGCACGGTGCTCCTCGTCGCCCTGATCCTGCCGATCCTCCCTTGGACGATCCGCAACGTCGTCGTTCTCGACCGCCTCGTCCCGATCTCGACCGGCGGTGGCAAGGCGCTATTCGTCGGCACCTACCTGCCGGCCGACGGCGAATACCAGCGGGTGAAGGCGATCCTGGCCGAGCGCTACCTGCACCGGGACCTGGCCGCGAACTCGGAAGCGCTGAACGACGTTTCGCCCACCCAGCTCTTCGACAAGGTCGCCGAAGAAGAGACGGACCGACATCCGGGGCTGACCCGCGACGAAGCCCTCGGCAAGCTCGGCAAGGAAAACCTCTCGAAGTACTTCGGCGAAGACCCGAGCGGCTACCTGGCGATGAGCGCCCGCAAGGTCGGGCGGATCTGGAGCAGCGGCGTCGGGGAAGCGATGAGCAGCACCGCCGGGCGGGCGATCCAGATCCTTCTCGTCCTCGCCGGCCTCGCCGGCCTCTTACTGCTGGCGCTGCGGCGGCGCTGGTGGGAGCTGGTCGTGCTGGCGACGCCGATCGCGCTCGCCACCCTGGTCGGCGCCGTCTCCCTCGCCGCCCCACGCCGCAACGAGGTGCTGATGACGCTGGTCTTTCCCCTCGCCGGCCTGGCCCTCGCTTCTGGGCTGGCGGCCATATCCTCCGGTCGCCGATGGTCCCGCTTGCAGGCATCTTCCCCGCCGAACTGACCGCGCTGCGCGCGGTCGGCGTGCTGATCGCGCTGGCGATGGTTGCCTACGCGGTGCTGCGCCGCCACTCGCTGCGCAACGCCGACGTGCTGATCTTGATCGCCTGCGGCCTCGGGCTGGCGCTCGTCGCCGGGACCGAAATCGTCAACGGCCTGCTCTCCGCCTTCTCCTTCGAGAAGGGCAACGGCGGCCGCATCCTCGGCCTCGCCGTCTTCGCGATCTTCATCCTCTTCCTGCTCACCCTGCGGGCGCTCGCGCAGTCGGCGCGCAACCAGCGCCAGCTGGCGGCGGCGCTCGAGGGGCTGACCTGGGACGAGTTCCGCCAGGCCGGCCTCCCCGACCGCTTCCGCGGCAGGGTCGCGATCCTGATCCCCGCCTACAACGAGGCCGACAACATCGGCGTCGTCCTCGACCAGATCCCGCCCGCCGTCTGCGGCATCCGCACCGAGGTCCTCGTGGTCGACGACGGCTCGCGCGACGGCACCGGTGACGTCGCCGCCGAGCACCGGGCCCTGGTGGCGCGGCACGTCACCAACCGCGGCGGCGGCGCGGCACTGCGCACCGGCTACCGGCTGATGGTCGAATCGGGCGCCGAGATCGTCGTCACCCTCGACGCCGACGGCCAGCATCGCCCCGACGAGATGGAGCGCCTGGTCAAGCCGATCCTCGAGGGCGAGGTCGAGATGGCCCACGGCTCCCGCGTCCTCGGCCACGCCGACCGCAACCACTTCGCCCGCGAGCTCGGGATCGTCTTCTTCAACCGCCTCGTCTCGATGATCACCCGCACCCACGTCACCGACTGCTCCAACGGCTACCGGGCCGTCCGCACCACCGTCCTCCCCCAGCTGGTCCTCCGCCAGGAGCAGTTCCACACCTCCGAGTTCATGATCGAGGCGATCAAGCGCGGCATCCCGGCCCGGGAGGTCCCGATCACGGTCGACCAGCGGCTTCACGGCCACTCGAAGAAGCCCGCCGCCTTCCGCTACGGCGCGGGGTTCGCGAACGCGATCGTCAGGACCTGGTTGAGGTAAGGGGGGCGGGTGGTGGTCGACCGGCACATCTCGCCGTGCTCGATGTTGAGTGCCGGGCGACCACCACCCGCCCCCTCTCCCGACACAGCCCTGGCAGAGGACGCTTAACGCACGCCGGGGTGCCGCACCGTGGCGGGGTCAGGTAGATAGAGGTCGGTGCCACAGCGGGGGCAGACCTGGACGTAGAGCTTCAGCGCCTTGCCGCAGGTCGGGCATTGCCGTTCTGGTTCGTCCTTGTCGAACCGGTAGAAGATCACCGCCAGCAGCCCCAGCGGCGGGATCACCGTCCCGATCACGAACCAGATGAAGAAGGAGCTGCCCTTGGCGCGCCCGATGATCGCGGTCGCGAGGCCGAAGAAGAAGGCGATGACGAGGTATTCCACCTAGCCATTCTTGCGCGGGCCGTATCGAGGTCGCGAAGAGGGTTGGACGGGCGCCTCGTCGTCTCGCGATCCTGCGCCCGTTTGCACCTGCCGCGGCTTCTCAGAGGAGCGGTTTCGGGTGGCCAATCGAGCCCACCTCGGCGGTGTCGCGGCTGAAGGGGAGCCCGGCGGTCCAGTCGAGCACCGCGCGGACCTTGCGGGCCTTGCCCGGGATCTGGCTCATGTGGTAGGTCCGGGCCAGCCACCAGGCGGGGAAGCCGCGGAAGGTGCGGTCGCCGATCCGGCCCACCGCCTTGTAGCGGCCGAGGTTGACGAAGCTCGCTTCGCTGCGGTACTCGAACGGGCGCGGCGAGCCGATCCCGAGCTCGGCGGCGATGTTGCGGGCCGCGACCGGTCCCTGCCGCACCGCGTGCTGGGCGGTGGGCGGACAGGTGCCGCCGCGCGGGTCGGGGGCGGCGGCGCAATCGCCGATCGCCCAGACCGAGTCCAGCCCCCGCACCCGCAGGTAGGAGTCGACCGGGACCCGGCCGCGCTCGTCGAGCGGCAGGCTCAGCTCCTTGAGGATCGGCTGTGGAGCGACGCCGGCGGTCCAGACGACGGTGCGGGTCGGCAGCACCTCGCCGCTTGAGAGGCGGGCGCTGTTGGCCGTCACCTCCTCCAACGTCGTCTGCAGGCGGATGTCGATGCCGCGCCCGCGCAGCTCCCGCAGCGCGTACTCGGCCAGCTCGCGGTCGATCTCCGGCAGCACCCGCTCGGTCGCCTCGACCAGGACCCAGCGCATCCCGTGCAGGCGGGCGCGCGGGTAGCAGTCCATCGCGTCGGCGGCAAAGTCCTGCAGCTCGGCCAGCGCCTCCAGGCCGGCATAACCGCCGCCGACGAAGACGAAGGTCAGCAATTCTTCCCGCCGCGCCGGGTCCTCGGTCGCGTTGGCTTCCTCCAGCGTCTCGACCACGTGGTTGCGGAGGTAGATCGCGTCGGCGAGGCTCTTGAAGCCGACCGCGTGCTCCGCCAGCCCCGGCACCGGCAGCACTCGCGAGACCGAGCCGAGCGCCAGCAGCAGCTGGTCGTATGGCATCTGCTCGGTTTCGCCGTACTTGGCCCGCAGGGTCACCGTCTTGCGCTCGGGATCGTGGCCGACGATCTGCCCGATCCGCAGGTAGGTCCGGTTGAGGACCTCCCGCAGCGGCGTCACCACATGCCGCGGCTCCAACGTCCCGGCCGCCGCCTCCGGCAGGAACGGCGTGTAGAGCGCGAAGTTCGTGTCGTTGACCAGCGCCAGCCGCGCCGACTGCTTCGGCATCACCCGCTCCAGCTCCCGCGCCGCCGCCGCGCCGCCGAAACCACCGCCCGCGATCACCACATTCCAGGCCATGGATTCAACCTAGCACTTTGTAACAAGCTGTTACAAAGTGCTGAGAGCCACTGCTTCGACCGCTACCGGCCGTGGCATGGGCCCGGAGGGGGCCTCTCCAGACACTCAACAGCGAGCCATAAGCGAGCTGTGTCTGGAGAGGCCCCCTCCGGGCCCTACAACCTCTCCCGGATCAGGCGGTTGATCTCGCCGCCGTCGACTCGTCCCTTCGTTTCGCGCATCACAGCGCCGACGATGGCGCCGATCGCCTTCCGGTTGCCCTCGCGGATCTGCTCGACGGCATCGGCGTTGTCGGCCATCGCCTTCTCGACGATCGCCTCCAGCTCGCCGGAGTCAGACATCTGGGCGAGGCCCTCGCGCTCGACGATCGCGGCGGGGTCGCCGCCCTCGGTGACGAGGGAGGCGAGGACGGTCTTGCCGCTGCCGTGAGAGATCTTCTTCTCTTGGACGAGGGTGATCAGGGCCGCCAGGGACTCGGGCGTGATCTGCGATCCGCCGGCGCCGTCTTCGATTCCGGCCTGGCGAAGGGCGGCGGCCAGCTCGCCGGTCACCCAGTTGGCAACCGGCACCGCTCCAGCGTCGCCGGCCACCAGAGTCGCTTCGAAGAATTCGGCCTTCCCCGGGTCGCTCGCCAGCGTCAGCGCCACGTCGGGCGCCAGGCCCAGCTCCCGCCGGTAGCGCTCGATCCGCGCCGCCGGCAGCTCGGGCAGGGCCGCGCGGGCCTCGCGCAGCATCTCCTCGCTCGGCGCCAGCGGCACCAGGTCGGGCTCCGGGAAGTAGCGGTAGTCGTGCGCCTCCTCCTTCGAGCGCAGCGGCGTCAGGGTACCGCTGGCCGGATCGAAGTGGAGCGTCTCCTGGGTGACCCTGCCACCGGACTCGACCAGTTCGCGCTGCCGGGCCAGCTCGGCTTCGACCCCTCTCTGCAGGAACCGGAAGCTGTTCATGTTCTTCAGCTCGGTCTTGGTGCCGAGCTCGCTGCTGCCGTCCGGTCTCACCGAGACGTTGGCGTCGACCCGCAGGCTGCCCTCCTCCATGCTCACGTCGGAGACCTCGAGCTGGCGAACGGTCTCGCGCAGGAGCCGCGCCCACTCGGCCGCTTCGGCGGCGTCGCGGAGGTCGGGCTCGGTGACGATCTCGACCAGCGGCGTGCCGCCGCGATTGAAGTCGACCAGCGAGGCGCCGGAGCCGTGGATCCGCCCCGAGCCCCCGACATGGATCATCTTCGCCGCGTCCTCCTCGAGGTGGGCGCGATGGATGCGGATCCCCCCCAGCCTTCCGTTGCTGGCAAGCGGGATGTCGTACTGGCTGATCTGGTAGGCCTTCGGGCTGTCGGGATAGAAGTAGTTCTTGCGGTGAAAGATCGAGCGCGGGGCGATCTCGCACTCGAGCGCGAGGCCGATCTGCAGCGCGTAGCGAATCGCCTGCTCGTTCGGCACCGGCAGCACGCCCGGGTGGGCGAGGCAGATCGGGCAGGTATGGACGTTCGGCTCCTCGCCGAAGGAGAGCTCGCAGCCGCAGAACATCTTCGTCCTGGTCGCCAGCTGGACGTGGATCTCCAGGCCGATCACCGCCTCCAGCTCAGCCATCCCCGCCTCCATCCCGCCAGGGGATCCGGGACCGGTGCGCCGCGTTGAAGCCGATCCCCCGCTCGAGCGCATGCGCGGCGTCGAGCAGCCGCTGCTCGGCGAAGGCGGGGGCGGCGATCTGGAAGCCGACCGGCAGCTTCGGGCCGCCGCCCTCGGGCTCGGCGAGGCCGGCCGGGATCGAGATCGCCGGGATGCCGGCGAGGCTCATCGGCACCGTGAAGAAGTCGTTCAGGTACATCGCCAGCGGGTCGTCGGTCTTCTCCCCCAGCCCGAAGGCGACCGAGGGCGCGGTCGGGGTGACGACGAAATCGACGGCCGCGAAGGCACTGCTGAAGTTCTCGGCGATCCGCGTCCTCACCTTCTGCGCCTGCCCGTAGTAGGCCTCGTAGTAGCCGGAGGACAGCGCGTAGGTGCCGAGCATGATCCGCCGCTTCACCTCGGTCCCGAAGCCCTCGGAGCGGGTCGTCTCGTACATCTCGATCAGGTCGCCTTCGCCGCCCGAGCGGGCCCCGTAGCGGACGCCGTCGTAGCGGGCCAGGTTCGAGGAGGCCTCGGCGGGGGCGATCACGTAGTAGGCGGAGATTCCGTGCTCGGCGCTCGGCAGCGAGACCTCGGCGATCTCCCCACCGAGCTCCTCGATCTTCGCCAGCGTCCGCTCGAAGACCTCGCGCACGCCGGCGTCAACCGCGTCGCGCGCCAGCTCCGCCGGCACGCCGAAGCGCAGCCCGGCGAGGTCCTCGCGGTCGGGAAGCGCGATCCCGCCCTCGATCCCGACCGAGGTCGAGTCGAGCGGGTCGCGGCCCTGCAGCATCGCCAGCAGCATGGCGGCGTCGCTGACGTCACGGGTGAGCGGGCCGCACTGGTCGAGCGAGGATGCGAAGGCGATCATCCCGTAGCGGGAGATCGCCCCGTAGGTCGGCTTCAGGCCGACGATCCCGCAGAAGGCGGCGGGCTGGCGGATCGAGCCGCCGGTGTCGGTCCCGATCGCCCAGGGCGCGAGGCCGCCGGCGACCGCCGCGGCCGAACCGCCCGAGGAGCCGCCCGGCACCCGCGCCCTGTCCCACGGGTTGAGCACCGGGCCGTAGGCCGAGTTCTCGTTCGAGGAGCCCATCGCGAACTCGTCCATGTTCGTCTTGCCGAGAAGGGGCAACCCGGCCTCGATAAGCTGCCGCACCGCGGTTGCCGTGTAGGGCGGTCGGTAGCCCTCGAGGATCCGCGAGGCGGCAGTGGTCGGCGCCCCCTCGGTGCAGAAGATGTCCTTGACCGCGATCGGCGCGTTCCAGTCGCGCTCGACCTCGATCGCGGCGGCTTCGGCGCTGCGGTCGTTGCGCCAGAGGTAGGCGTTCAGCTCGTCGGAGCCCGCCGCCTTGAACCACGCCTCGGCGTGCTCCCGGGGCGAGAGATCCCCGGCGGTTTTAGCGTTGTGCGCCTCGAGGACCGTGAGGTCGAGGATGTTCATTCGGCCTGCGGCGAGGGGACGCGGAAGGCGCCGTTCTCAGGTTCCGGCGCCGCGGCGAGGGCGACCTCGCGAGGCAGGCTCCGCCACGGCTCGTCGGCCCGCAGCACGTTCTCCAGCGCGACCACATGCGAGGTCGGCTCCACCCCCTCGAGATCCAGGTTGCCGATCCGATCGACGTGCTCGAGGATCCCCGTCAGCTCCCCCACCATCCGCTCGACCTCCCCCTCCGAGAGGCGGAGACGCGCAAGCTTCGCGACGTGGAGTACCTGCTCGCGCTCGATCACGGGCGCGATTCTAGGGCGCGACGACGGTGCGCGAGCGCGCGCCGAGGCAGACAACCGGCCGCGACGGCAGGTGGTACTGCAGCGCTTCCGCGTACACCCGCTCGCCGGCGATCGCCGGGAACGCCTTCAGGCGCCATTCCGCCGAGTCGTTCGGAAAGACCCGCGCGGCGACCTTGTCCTTGCCTGGCAGCGACCGCATGATCCGCACCGTGGCGCCGTCGCAGAATTCCGAAGGGGCGTCGGATTCGACGCGGCCGCTGAGCCGGTGGGCGGCGCGGTCGACGCCGATCGTCAGCGTGACCGAAAAGGTGTGCGTCGTTTCCGCCGCCGCGCTTGCCGTCAGGGCGAGGAGCGCCACGACCGCCACTGCCACCGCATACCGTGCCATCGGGCCAAGCTAGCACCACCACGACTGGCTACCCAGCCAGTATTGTCCCGGCCGATGCAGGGACCGCGAGCCGAGAAATTCATCGTCTTCAACCTGCGCCTGCTCGCCCTCACCTTCGCCGTCGTCGGCATCCTCTTCATCGCCGTCCCCAGCGGCGTCCTCGACGTGATCTCCGACGTCGGCGAATGGTTCGGCAACGACAACCGGGCGCCGCGCACCCAGGAGGACCTCTGGCTGGCGCTCGCCTTCGCCTACATGGTCGTGATCGCGGGCATCTGCCTCCTCGCCCAGGCCGACGTCGTCCGCTACCGGCCGCTGCTGCTGGTCCTCGCCGCCGGCAAGACCGCCTCCTCGCTCGGCTCGCTCGCCTTCTTCCTGCTCGACGAACAGGTGTTCATCTACCTGCTGAACTTCCTCGTCGACGGCTTCCTGGCGCTGCTCTCGCTCTACCTGTGGATGCTGGCGGGGCGGGTCGGCCGTCCCGCCGCCCCCGGCTGAAGGCGCCCGCCAGGGCTCTCGGCCGCTGAGCAGCGCACCCTGAGCGCGATCTGCGCGGCGATGGCGCCGGGAATCGACGGCCTGCCGGCGGCCGAGCGCGAGGTCGACGTCTCCGGCCCGGTGGCCCGGTTCCTGCGCTCGGTCTCGCCGCCGGTGCTGCTGCGGCTGCGGCTCGGCCTGCTCGCCTTCGAGTGGCTGCCGTTCCCCTGGCGCTTCAGCCGCCTCGAGCCCGAGGGTGCCGCCGACTTCCTGCACCGGCTGGAGCGCTCGCGGCTCTCCCTCCACCACGACCTGCTGCTGATGGCGAAGATCCTCTCGACGCTGGGCTACGCGGTGGTGCCGGCGGTGGAAGCGCGGATCGGCACCGAGACCTCCTGCGCCCTGGCCGACGGATCGCTACCCCAGCCGGGCGGCACGCTCGGCGACCTCGATCCGCGCGGCGAGGGCGAGGAATGCGACGTCGTGATCGTCGGCTCCGGCGCCGGCGGCGCGGTCGCCGCGGCGACGCTGGCCGAAGCCGGGCTCGACGTGCTCGTGCTCGAGGCCGGCGACCACTACGACCGCGACAGCTATCCAGCCGACCGCCTCGAAGCCATCAGCGCGCTCTACCGCGACGCCGGCCTGACCATCGCCGCAGGCCGACCGCCGATTCCGGTGCCGGTGGCGAGGACGGTCGGGGGCACCACCGTGATCAACTCCGGCACCTGCTTCCGCGCCCCGGAGGCGGTCCTGGAGCGCTGGCGAAGCGAGCACGGCGTCGCCTGGGCTCGCGACCTCGACGAGGACTACGCGGAGGCTGAGGAGTTCCTGCGGGTGACCCAGCTCGACCCGGAGCGAATGGGGCGCAACGGCCAGCTGGCGATGGAGGGAGCGGCGGCGACCGGCGCCAGCGGCGCCCCGATCCACCGCAACGCCGGCAGCTGCGTCCAGTGCAGCTCCTGCCCCTACGGCTGCGAGATCGACGCCAAGCGCGGCATGCACGTCAGCTACCTGCCGCGGGCGGTCGCCGCGGGCGCCAGGGTGCGGGCGGGCGTCGAGGCGCAGCGGGTGCTGACCGAGGGGGGCCGTGCAACCGGCCTCGCCTGCCGGGTCCGCGAAGCAAACGGGCGGACCCGCCCCTTCACCGTCCGCGCCCACCGCGCCGTGGTCGCCGCCGGAGGCGCCCTCGGCACCCCCGAGCTGCTGCTCCGCTCCGGCCTCGGCGGCCCGCAGGTGGGCCGCAACTTCCACATCCACCCCGCCTGCTGGGTCGGCGCCCGCTACCCGGAGGAGGTTCGCGGCTGGGACGGGGTGATGCAGAGCTTCTACATCGACCAGTGGGAGCCGCAGGGGGTGCTGCTCGAGGCGACCTTCACCCCACTCGCCTTCGGCGGCGCCTGGCTGGCCGGGACCGGGGTCGAGTACCAGCGCTCGCTGCTCGAGTTCGGCCACGTCGGCTCGATTGGCGTGCACCTATCCGACCGCTCGCGGGGCCGCGTCGGCCTCGGCAACGACGGCGCCCTGCGCGCCTCCTACAGCCTCACCCGCGAGGACGCCGACCGGATCGCCTACGGGATCGCCCGCGCCGCCGAAGTCCACTTCGCCGCCGGGGCGAGCGAGGTCTACCCGAACATCCCCCGCTTCGGCGCCCTCAGGCGGAGCGATTTAGCCGCCTTCGAGGCGGCGCGGGTGAAACCCTCCGAGCTGCGGCTGGAGGCCTTCCACCCGATGGGAACCGCGCGGATCAGCGGGGACCCCCGCCGTGGCGTCTGTGCCCCCGACGGTTCGGTGAGGGGCACCGAGGCCCTCTACGTCGCCGACGCTTCGCTCTTCCCCACCTCCGTCGGCGTCAACCCGATGATGACCATCATCGCCTTCGCCAAGCGGGTGTCGAGCGGTATCGCCGACGGGAGCGTCAGCTCCCCTGCGGCGGCGGGGGAGGCGGTGGCGTAGAGGAGGGCGGCTGAGGCGGGGTTCCGCCGGTGCCGGAGGCGCCGGAGGTGCCGCCGGTGCCGCTTTGACCACCACGGCTGCCGCCGCCGAGGCGGTCGCCGACGTCGCCGAAGCTCGTGCCTTCTTCCTGCATCGCCCGGTAGCCGCCGTAGCCGATCCCGGCCGCGGCGATGAGGCCGAGGAAGATTCCGACCGCGGGGTCGACGCTGATGCCGGAGACGCCGGAGTCCGGAGGGCTGACGATCCGGTAGAGGATCAGGAGGACGGAGATGATTCCGAGCACCGAGACCACCGCGTTCATCGAGATCGAGGGCTCGAAGACGGCGTCGGTGAGCCTCACCACCGCGACGCCGATCGCGGCGATGATCGCGACCATGAGGATGATCGGGATCAGGTCGAGAGCGTCCCAGGCGCTGCCGCCGACGCTGACGCTGATGAAACCGTTGTCGGCGCTGACGGTGAACCAGTCGAAGAACATGAAGATGAAGAGCAGGACCGCCGACACCCCGGCGATCTTCTCTCCCGTGCTGAGCCTGTCTGCGTCCATCTCTTCCTCCTCAGTTGGGCAGTCTGACGAAGATATACGCACCTAATGCGGAAAAACCTTGTCTCGGGCCGTCTGACCAAGCGATGCAAGGACGCAGGGAGCGTGGCGTGCTTTGCACCCGAGCGACCGAGGACGCCGCAGCGCGCCGGTCAGGCGTTTCGAGACCGGGCGGCCCGCAGGGTGTTTGACAGCAGCATCGCGATCGTCATCGGCCCCACCCCACCGGGCACCGGAGTGATCGCCGAGGCCACCTCCGCCGCCGCCTCGTAGTCGACGTCGCCGACCAGGCCCTCCTCGAGCCGGTTGACGCCGACGTCGATCACCACCGCACCGGCCTTGACCGCCTCGGCGCCGAGCAGGCGCGGCACCCCGACCGCGGCGACCAGGACGTCGGCCCGCCTGCAGGTGGCGTCGAGATCGCGGGTGCGCGAGTGGCAGATCGTCACCGTCGCGTTCGCCGCCAGCAGCAGCCGCGCAACCGGCACTCCGACCAGCTTCGAGCGGCCGACGACGACGGCCTCGGCGCCCTCCAGCTCGACCCCCTCGTGGCTCAGCAGCTCCATCACGCCGGCGGGCGTGCAGGGGACGAGGCCGGGAGAGCCGTGGGCGAGCATCCCGGCGCTGACCGGGGTCAGTCCGTCGACGTCCTTCTGCGGGTCGATCGTGGCGACGATCGCGTCTTCGTCGATGTGGGCGGGCAGCGGCAGCTGGACGAGGATGCCGTCGACCCCGTCGTCCTCGTTCAGCTCGCGGACCAGATCGAGAAGCTCGTCCTCGCCGATCGAGGCCTCGGGTTCGTGGTGGACCGAGCGCATCCCCACCTCCTCGGTGTTGCGCCGCTTCATCCCGACATAGACCTGCGAGGCCGGGTCCTCGCCGACCAGCACCGTCGCCAGCCCGGGGATCCGCCCGGTCTCCTCCTTGTAGGCGGCAACGTCGACCTTGACCCGCTCCCGCACCGCGACGGCAACGGCCTTGCCGTCGATCACCCGCGCGGCCACCGGTTCACCGTCTCCGGATCGGCGCGTAGTCGGCCATCAGCTTGCGCTCGGCGCCGTCGCCGGAGAAGCGGACGACGATCACGCCGCCCGGCTCCACCCCGGTGACGACGCCGTCCCCGAAGCTGGCGTGGACGATGTCGTCGCCAGTCTGCAGCTCCAGCGCCGGCCCCGGGTCGAGCGGCTGAGCGGGCGCGATCTCGTTCGCGGCCGGCGTCCCCCAGCTGGTGCCGAGGCTCTGGGCAGCGGGCGAGTGGCGCTCGGTCAGCTCGACCGGGATCTCATCGACGAAGCGCGAGGGCAGGTTGCTCTCGGAGCGGCCGAAGAGGCTGCGCTCGCGCGCCCAGGTCATGTAGAGGCGACGGCGGGCGCGGGTGACGCCGACGTAACAGAGGCGCCGCTCCTCTTCTTCGCCCCCCTCCTCCAGCGCCCGCATGTGCGGAAAGGCGCCGTCCTCGCAGCCGACGATGAAGACCGCGTCGTACTCGAGCCCCTTGGCGTTGTGCAGGGTCATCAGCGTCACCAGCTCCTGCTCCTCGGTCAGCGAGTCCTGGTCGCTGTAGAGGGAGATCTGCTGCAGGTACTCCTCCAGCGGGGTGACCTCGCTGTCGCCCTCGCGTTCGCGCTCGAGGTCGAACTCGGCGGCGCCGGCGATCAGCGCTTCCAGGTTCTCGGCGCGGCCTTCGGCCTCGACGGTGCGCTCCGCCGCCAGCATCTCGAGGTAGCCGCTCTCGTTCAGGACCGCCTCCAGCAGCGTCGCCACCGGGCCTTCCTCGTCGGCGCGTTCGCGCAGCGTCGCGACGATCTCGTAGAAGCGGGAGACGTTCTTGATCGCGGCGCCGCTCAGACCGGGCACCTCCTCGACCCGCTCGATCACCTCCCAGATCGGCAGCCCAGTCGTGTTCGCGTGTGAGGCGAGCCGGCCCTGGGTGGTGTTGCCGATCCCCCGCCTGGGCGAGTTGACCGCTCGCTGGAAGGAGACGAGGTCGGCGGAATTGACCAGCAGGCTGAGGTAGGCGACCGCGTCCTTGATCTCGGCCCGCTCGTAGAACTTGGTGCCGCCGATCACCTGGTAGGCGACGTCGAAGCGGTTGAGCGTGTCCTCGAGGACCCGGCTCATCGCGTTGGTGCGGTAGAAGACGGCGACCTCGGAGCGGGTGAGCCCATGCTCCTCCCCCAGCCGCTCGATCTCCGCCGCGACCCAGCGCGCCTCCTCGTGCTCGTCGGTCAGCTCCGCGAGCTGAACCGGGTCGCCGCCCTTCTCTTCGGTCCAGAGCGCCTTTGGATTGGTGCGTCGCTGCCGATTGTTCCCAACCACCACGTTGGCGGCGGAGAGAATCGTCTGAGTAGACCGGTAGTTCTGCTCGAGCTTGATGACTTCAGCCTCGGGGAAGTCCTCCTCGAAGTCGAGGATGTTGCGGATGTCGGCGTGACGGAAGCCGTAGATCGACTGGTCCTCATCGCCGACCACCATCAGGTTCCGCTGCTCGCCGGCGAGCAGCTGCAGCATCCGATACTGAACGCGGTTGGTGTCCTGGTACTCGTCGACGAGGACGTGGCGGAAGGTGCGGCGCCAGCGCTCGCGCACCTCCTCGAACAGCTCCATCGCGTTGACGGTGCGGACGAGGAGGTCGTCGAAATCCATCGCGTTTGCCTCGAGCATCTGCTTCTCGTAGAGCGGGTATACCTCAGCGGCGACCTCCTCGATCTCCCTGTGTGCAAGCTCGGCGTATTCGGGGGGCTCAATCAGCTGGTTCTTGGCTCCCGAGATTTTGTTCCGAATGGCCCGCGGTGGGAACCGTTTGGGATCGATTCCGAGCTCGGCCAGAGACCGTTTGATCATGCGGACGGAGTCGGCCTCGTCGTAGATCGTGAACCCCTTCGAGTAGCCGAGGCGCTCGGCGTCGACGCGCAGCATCCGCGCGCAGGCGGAGTGGAAGGTCGTGACCCACATCGCCCGCACCGAGCGGCCGATCAGCTGGGCTACCCGCTCGCGCATCTCCGCCGCCGCCTTGTTGGTGAAAGTGATCGCGAGAATCTCCCCCGGCCGCGCCCCGCCGGTCGCCAGCAGGTAGCCGATCCGGTGGGTCAGCACGCGGGTCTTGCCGGAGCCGGCGCCGGCCAGAACCAGCAGCGGCCCGCCCTCGTGCTCGACCGCCTCGCGCTGGGGGTCGTTGAGGCCCGCCAGCAGGCGCTCGACCCGGTCGCTGCCGGCCTCGGTCGGCGCCGCCGGCGGCTGCTGGCCGGCTTCGGCCGCCGTGTCGAACTGCTCCTGGAGGCTCACCCGCCGAGCATAGCCAGGCGCTCGGCGGGGGCCTCCGGAGCGGGAACGGCTATTCGCAGGCTTCGGCGATTTCGCCGATCGGTCCGGTGTTGTTTTCGACCACGAGGCTTTCGAGTTCGGAGTCCGGGAGTTCTTCGATCCCTTCGACGATGCAGCCGGCGGTTTCCGGTTCGATTTCCGGTTCTTCTTCGAGCTGTTCGGCCAAGGCGCTGACGAACGGCGCGGGATCGAACTTGGCGAAGCCGCTGAATTCGTCGAGCTTCCATTCGCCGTCTTCTTCGACCAGAGCGAGTTCGAGCGTCTGTTCGTCGAAGGTCCCGCCCTTGAAGGCGGCGTCCGCGGTTGCCTTTTCGCCGCCGACCCTGACGTTGCTGACGTCCACCGAGTCGGGATTGTCTTCGCCGGCTTCGGCTTCCTTTTCGCACTGCTTTTCGGCTTCCTTGCCGCCGCTGCCCGTCGTCTGTTCCATGAAGGCGAGGGTTTGGGTTTCGTCGCAGACGGTGGGGTCGGTGCCGGTGGCGGCGGTTTCGATCGTGTTGACGATCTTGTCCTCGTCGCTTTCGCCGCCGCCGCCACAAGCGGCGAGGCCGAGGGCAAGCAGCAGCGCGGGCAGCAGCAACAGGTGAAGCTTTCTCACAGAGGAGACCTTTCGGGGAGGGACGGTGGCCGGCGCCAAGCTACAGCAGCCGTCGGGCGCCTCGACCGGCTTCAGAGGACCGCGGGCGACTCAGCCGCCGGCCGAGGAGCGGCCCTTGCGCGGCTCGATCTTCGCCACCTCGGCCGAGGGGCCGTTGCCGCCGTCGAGCCGCGCCAGCCGCTGCTCGACCTGGGCGATCCGCTCGGAGAGCGCCTTGATCGCCTCGGCGATCGGGTCCGGCAGGTGGATCCAGTCGGCGTCGGGACCTTCGACCCGTTTGCCTTCCAGTTTCACCGGGTGCCCGGGGTTGCCGACGACGGTTGCGGCGGGCGGCACGTCCTCGACGACCACCGTGTTGGCGCCGATCTTCGCTCCGTCGCCGACCGCGATCGGGCCCAGCAGCTTGGCGCCGGAGCCGACGGTGACGTTGTTGCCCAGGGTCGGGTGGCGCTTGCCGCGCTGGAAGCCGGTGCCGCCGAGGGTGACGCCCTGGTAGAGGGTGACGCAGTCGCCGATCACGGCGGTCTCGCCGATCACCACCCCCGAACCGTGGTCGATGAAGAACTCGTTGCCGATCTCGGCGGCGGGGTGGATCTCGATCCCGGTGATCGCCCGGGTCAGGTAGGCGATCGCCCGCGGCAACAGCGGCACACCGGCTTCCATCAGCGCGTGCGCCGCCCGGTGGGCCAGCAGCGCCTGCACCCCGGCCCAGCTGCTGAGGATCTCGAAGCTGGAGACGTCGCGGGCGGCGGGGTCGCGCTCGCGGGCCGCCTCGACGTCCGCGCGAATCTCCCTGAGCAGCCGTTTCCAGCGATTCATGGTGAGAAGAAGGGTAGGGACATGTAGCGCTCCCCCGAGTCGCAGACGATCGTCACCACCCTCCTCCCCGCCATCTCCGGCCGTTTCGCCACCTCCAGCGCCGCCCAGACGTTGGCGCCGGCGGAGATGCCGGCCAGCACCCCCTCCTCCTGGGCGACCCGGCGCGCCGTCTCCAGCGCGTCCTCGTCGCCGACCGGGATCACCTCGTCGACGACGCTGCGGTCGAGCACCGCGGGGACGAAGCCGGCGCCGATCCCCTGGATCTTGTGCGGGCCGGGCCGGCCGCCGGAGAGCACCGGAGAGCTGGCCGGCTCGACCGCCACCACCAGCGCCTCTGGCGCCCGCTCCCTCAGCATCTGGCCGACGCCGGTGATCGTGCCGCCGGTGCCGACGCCGGCGACGAAGGCGCCGATCGTGCCGTCGGTGTCGGACCAGATCTCCTCGGCGGTCGCGCGCCGGTGCACCTCGGAGTTGGCGGGGTTGGAGAACTGCATCGGCATGAAGCCCTTGCGCTGGTCGCGGATCTCCTCCGCCAGCGCCACCGCCTCGTTCATCCCGCCCAGCGACGGCGTCTCCCGCACCTCCGCGCCGTAAGCGCGCAACAGCTTCGCCCGCTCGCGGCTCATCCCCTCGGGCAGGGTGAGAATCAGCTCGTAGCCCCGCGCCGCGCAGACCATCGCCAGGGCGATCCCGGTATTGCCGCTGGTCGGCTCCACCACCACCGAGCGTCCCGGCCGCAGCAGCCCCTCCTCTTCGGCGGCGTCGATCATCGCCACCCCGATCCGGTCCTTCACCGAGCCGCCCGGGTTGAAGTACTCGAGCTTGGCGCAGACCTCGCCCCCAAGCCCCTCTCCCATCCGGTCAAGCCGCACCATCGGCGTATTGCCGACAACCGCTGAGGCCTCAGCTCCGATGCGCATCAGATGAAGTACATCCCGGAGCCGGCCTCCTCGGCCTCGCGGCGGGCGACTTCGGCGATCGTGGTCTGGGCAAAGACCTTGCGCAGGGCGGTCACGCCCTCGGCCCAGATGCCGCCGGCCTCGTCGGCCTCGGCGCCGACCTTGCCGTCCAGCGCCTGCACCACCTCCAGCACGGTGATCTCTTCGGCCGGGCGCGCCAGGGTGTAGCCGCCGCGCATGCCGCGGTGGCTGGTCAGCAGCCCACCGCGCCGCAGGGTCGAGAAGAGTTGCTCGAGAAATTGCTCAGGTATCCCTCTCCTTTCAGCCAGCTCTTTGATCGGAACCGGCCGCTCGCCCGCCCGCGCCAACTCGGCGAGCGCAACTACCGCGTATCTCGACTTGGAAGTAACAGAGATCACCCGTTCTTTCTACCGCAGAGCTCCCACCCTGGGCTAGGATCGGCGGCGATGGCACGGGGGAGGCCAGCCTCGCGCCCGCAACGCAAACGAGTGATCGGAAGCAGTCCTGAGTCAGCGCCCCCACTGTCTTGTGAACGACGGTCACCCGCTCGTCCGCATCGGGATCCGGCAGACCCTGGACGACGGTTTCGTCATCCACGACGCGCCCACCCGCGAGGAGGCTGTCGACCTGGTCCGCGACATCGGCGACTTCGACGTCGCGATCGTCGACATGCGCTATCGCAGCAACGGAGCCGGTCCCTCGCTGACCGGCCCCGATGCGATCAGGTTGATGCAGCGGACCGCCCCCGGCCTCGGAATCGTCGCCCACGGCGAGCTGCCGGAACGACATCTGGCCAGCGCCGCCATGCAGGCGGGCGCCAGCGCCTATGTCGCTCGCACGGCCGGCCCCATGGAGCTGCGGCGGGCGGTCGACGCGGCCGTCTCACAGGAGGGCTTCGTCGATCCCGCGGTGCCGCCGAAAGGCAGTCGGGGCAAGCTGACCCGCCGCCAGCGGGAGATCCTCCAGTTCCTCGCCGACGGAGAGTCGACCACCTTCGCCGCTCGCGAGCTCGACCTCAGCGAGGAGACGGTGAAGACCCACACCAAGAACGCAGTCGCCCGGCTCGGTGCGAGGAACCGCATCCACGCGGTGGCGATGGCCGTGCGCGAGTGCCTGATCGACTAGATCCAGCCGCGGTCGCGGGCGAGCAGCACCGCCTGCGCGCGGTCCACCGCGCCGATCTTGCCGTAGACGTTGTGGAGGTGGGTGCGGATCGTCGAAACCGAGAGGTGCATCTCGCCGGCGATCTGCTTGTAGACCATCCCCTCTGAGAGATGCCGGAGCACGTCCAGCTCGCGGGCCGACAGCGGGCAGGGCTCGCTGATCCGGGTCGGATCCTGGGTCGGCAGCGGCAGCTCATAGAGCAGGTCGCGAAGAGCCTCGGGGCCGAGTCCGCAGCGCTCGGCGCCTGAGCGCAGCCGCTCCGGCGCGATCGCCTCACCCTGGCAGTAGTGGGCGACCATGTCGGCCGTCGCCACCATCGCCGCAAGTCCCTCTGCGTCATCGGCATGGTGGCGCTCGATCGCGATCGCGATCCGCTGCGGCAGGTTCCAGCGCCGGGCGAGGACGCCGCCGACCAGGGTGTGGTCGATCCCCAGCTGCTCGCGTTCCTCGCGCAGGCGCTGCTCAGGAGCGCGGGAGGCGGCGTCGAAGTAGACCTTGTAGCCGGGATGCAGGCGCGAGATCACGAGGCGGCCGATGTCGTGCAGCAGCGCCGCCACCGCCAGCTCGTCGCGTTCGGCCCAGCCGACCGCCCTGCCGATCCAGTCGGCGGCGCGCTGGGTCGCGAGGGCGTGGACGCGGAAGCGCTCCGGCTTCAGTTCCCAGCCCTTGCTCGGCTCGAAGAAGTCGAAGCTGGGGGCGGTGCCGGCGATGGCGAGGACCCCCGCCGGCTTCATCACCTCTACCGCTGCCGGAACGCCGGCGACGCCGCCGGCGTTGAGCCCGCCGCGGTTGGCCTGGCGCAGGACGGAGATCGCCAGCGCGACGTCGCTCTCCACCGCTTCGATGATGTCGCCGCTGCGCGCCGTCTCGGCGGTTGCGGCGGCGATCACGCGATCACGGGACTCGACCAGGACCGGAAACCGCTCCACGGCCTCGAACGCCTCGGCGAGACGGCTTCCTGGCGCGGCGGCGCCACGGGATCCGGCTTTGGCGCTCTCGTGCAGGGGCACCTTGCCGTTGCTCTGCGCGGTGGTAACGCTCATTGGCAAAACACATCGGCAGCAATCGCCCGCGGGTTTAGCCCAAAGTCCTTGTCCAACCCTAGAAATGGGGAGCTTGCGGGATGGCTAGGCCGCTGCCAAGCGCCCGGCCGTGACGCGGATGCGCTCCAGCGAGCGCTCCTTGCCCAGGACCGCGAGTGACTCGAAGATGCCCGGAGAGACCGAGGTGCCGGTGATCGCAACCCGGATCGGCTGGTAGAGCCTGCCCGGCTTCAGCTCGAAGCGCTCCAGCAGCGGCGTCAACGCGGCCTCGATCGGCTCCGGCTCGAAGGGCTCGGCGCCCTCCAGCGCCTCCGCCGCGGCGACGAGGATCTCGCCGCTTCCCTTCTTCATCACCTTGTCCCAAGCCTTGCGGTCGTCGACCGGCTGCTCGAAGAGAAAGCGGATCAGCGGCCAGACCTCCTCCAGGGTCTGCGCTTTCTCCTGGGCGATCTCGCAGGCGCGGCGCAGCTGCGCATCGGGCTCCCGGCCGAGGTGGCGAGCGACCGCCTCGACGTATTCGTCGTGCGGCATCTCGCGCATGAAGCGGCCGTTCAGCCAGCGCAGCTTCTTCTCGTCGAAGATCGCCGCCGACCTGCCCACGTCCTCGACGCGGAAGCGGCGGACCAGCTCCTCCGTCGACATGATCGTCGTGTCGTCATCGGACCCCCAGCCGAGCAGGGCAAGGTAGTTGCGGACGGCCGCCGGTAAGTACCCACCCTCGCGCAGCTCCTGTACCGAGGCGGCGCCGTGGCGCTTGGAGAGCTTCTTGCCGTCGGGGCCATGGAGGAGCGGCAGGTGGGCGTAGCGCGGCGGCTCGTGGCCGAGCGCCTCCAGCACCAGCAGCTGCTTCGGAGTGTTGGAGAGATGGTCATCGCCGCGCACCACCTCGGTGATCCCCATCTCGGCGTCGTCGACGGCGACCGCGAAGTTGTAGAGGACCGAGCCGTCGGCGCGGGCGATGACGAAGTCGTCGTAGCTGCCATTCGGGAAGGCGACCCGGCCGCGGATCAGGTCCACGACCACGGTCTCGCCCTGGTCGGGCACCCGCAGCCGGATCGCCGCCGCGGGATCGTCGGTGGGCGCGCCGCGGTAGCCGCGACCGGTGCCATGTTCGGCCTTCCAGGCCTCGACATCCTTGCCGGTGGCGCGGTCGCGGTAGGCGTGACCGGAGTCGAGCAGCTGCTGCAGCGCTTCGGCGTGGCGGTCCGCCCGCCCCCCCTGCGAGACCGGGCCAATGTCCCAGTCGAGCTCGAGCCACTCGAGCGCGTCGATGATCTGGTCCCAGTTCTCCCGCGTCGAGCGCTCGCGATCGGTGTCCTCGATCCGCAGCACCAGCTCGCCGCCGTCGTGGCGCGCCGCGAGCCAGTTGTAGAGTGCCGTCCTCGCTCCGCCGATGTGCAGCGCACCGGTCGGCGAGGGGGCAAACCTGAGACGGGAGTTATCGCTTGGCATGTTGATCGGAGCGCATGTATCCACCGGCGGCGGGCTGCCCAACGCGATCGAGCGCGGCAGGCAGCGCGGCTGCGAATCTATCCAGATCTTCCACCAGAGCCCGCGGATGTGGCGGCCGACGAAGTACGGCGAGGACGATTTCGCCGCCTTCCGCGAGGCGATGGACACCTCGCCCGTCGAAGCGGTGATCATCCACGCCGTCTACCTGATCAACTGCGCGACCAAAGACAGGGAGATGCGGAAGAAGTCTCTGACCTCGCTGACCCACGCGCTGGCGATCGGCGACGGGATCGGCGCCGCAGGCGTCGTCCTGCACCCGGGGGCGCAAAAAGGCGAGCCCCACGGGCCGTCGATGAAGCGGGCGGGCAAAGTGATTGCCGAGGCCGTGAAGCAGACCGACCATTGTCGCTTGCTGATCGAGCAGACCGCGGGCCACAAAGGCCTCCTGGGGCGGAACTTCGACGAGACCGCCGAGCTGATCGAGATCGCCGGCGGCGGCAACCGACTTGGCCTCTGCCTCGACTCCTGCCACCTCTTCGTCCAGGGCTACGACATCACCGACGAGAAGCACCTCGGCGCCGTGCTCGACGAAGCCGATGCCAAGGTCGGCCTCGAGCGCCTCGGCGCCGTCCACGTCAACGACGCCGCCGTCCCCCTCGGCTCCTGCCTCGACCGCCACGCCAACATCGGCAAGGGCGAGATGGGCAAGCGCGGCCTCTCCGCCTTCCTCTCTGAGCCACGCTTCGAGGGCCTCCCCGCCACCCTCGAGACGCCGGGGCCAGAAAAGAAAGGGTCCTCGAAAGCTGAAGTTACGGCAGCTAAACGCTTAAGACGCGAAGGGCTCAAACGGCGAGGGAAGTAGTCGCTGCCGGTAGGGAGGGGTGGGTGTCCCTCTCGCTCCCTGGGATTTTCGCCGCTGACCCCCCATCTCTCGCCGAGCCGCCAGGCGAAAATCAGGGACGCCGGTCGCGAGAGGGACACCCCCCCTCCGAGCGACAGAGCTCCGACAGACGCCGAACCATGGGATCGTTTCCTCAGCTCAAGGTGCCAGCTGTTCCTGGACCGCTGCAGCGGCTCGTGGGGGATCCGGTCCTCCTCCGCGAGAATGTCCGCGAAGCGGCGAAATGCAATCTGTCTCCTGCCCGCCATAGGCGGGCAGCATCTCCCGGGAGCAAGCCCCGAAGGGGCGCGACAGATTCCCGCGGAGGACGACCGGATCCCTCTACCGCCCGCCTGGTCCTACATCGGGCCAGGCGACAAGGACCGGCTCCCTGCAGGCCGGCCCTTGTTTTCTCCCGCCGTAAGTCTCTATTTGATGTGGATGCCGGAGATCGCGCGGGAGATCACGAGCTGCTGGATCTCGGAGGTTCCCTCGAAGATCGTGTAGATCTTCGAATCGCGGTGCATCCGCTCGACCGGGAACTCGCGGGTGTAGCCGTTGCCGCCGAGGATCTGAATTGCCCGCTCGGTGACCCAGACGGCGACCTCCCCGGCCTTCAGCTTCGACATCGAGCCCTCGGCGTTTTCGAATTTGTGGCCCTGACGGCCCATCCAGGCAGCGCGCCAGACGAGCAGCCGGGCGGCGTCGATCTCGAGCTTCATGTTCGCCAGGTCGAAGGCGATCGACTGGTTCTCGACGATCTTGCGGCCGAACTGTTCGCGCTCCTTGGCGTAGTCGAGGGCGTACTCGTAGGCGGCGCGGGCGATGCCGAGCGCTTGGGCGCCGACCGTCGGCCGGCTCGCCTCGAAGGTCTGCATCGCCGCCTGCGATTTGGACTTTTTCCCCTCGCGGACGCGGTCGAGGCGTTCGTCGAGCTTTTCTTTGCCGCCCAGCAGGCAGGAGCCGGGAACGCGGCAGTCGTCGAGGTGGACATCGGCGGTGTGGGAGGCGCGGAGGCCGTGCTTCTTCACCTTCGCGCCCTGCTCGCAGCCGGGGGTGCTGGGCGGGATGACGAAGGCTGCGTGGCCGCGCGAGCCGAGCTCGCGGTCGACCGTGGCGATGACGACATGGACGTTGGCGATGCCGCCGTTGGTCGCCCAGGCCTTCTGGCCGTTGAGCACCCATTCGTCCTTGACCTCGTCGTATTTGGCGCTGGTGCGGATGCCGGAGACGTCAGAGCCCGCGTCGGGCTCAGAGGCGCAGAAGGCGCCGAGCTTGACGTCGTCCGGGGTGCCGTAGCACTGGGGGATCCACTCCCCCATCTGCTCCGGGGTTCCCTGCCCGAAGATCGCGGCGACCGCAAGCGTCGTGCCCATGATCGCCATGCCGATGCCGGCGTCGCCCCAGAAGAGCTCCTCGTTGGCGATCGGCAACGTCAGCCCGGTCTCGTCGGCCCAGAACTGGCCAACGGCTTCGAAGCTGTAGAGGCCGATCCTGGCGGCCTCCTCGATCACTGGCCACGGCGTTTCCTCGCGCTCGTCCCACTCCTCGGCGGCGGGGCGGACGACGTTCTCGGCGAACCCGTGTACCCACTCGCGGATGTCCTTCTGATCCTGGTTGAGCTCGAGGGAGAACCGGGGCTCGCCCTGAGCCTCTGAGGCGCTGTTGGCCTCGTCGAGCAGCGCGTTGGCGTCGATGTCGGCAACGGAGGAATTTGCCATCGACGAAAGTCTACATAGAACGATGTTGCGTCACGAAACCGCGCAGGGGTGCGGCTGCAGCGTGCTCAGACGTCACGCAGGTCGAAGGCGCGCAGGCCCTCGCCGCCCTCGTCGGTGCAGTCGAAGAAGCGGCGGTTGACGCAGCCGTAGGGCTCGCCCTCCCCCTCGTAAGCGCGCTCGACCGAGAACTGGCAGTGCGGCAGCGGCTCGCCGGTCATCTTCACGCCGCCGAACCCCCCGGGCTCGAGCACGGCTGCAAGCTCCACCTCGGCCCCGTAGACCTCCTGCATGCAGCCGACGTACTGCTCGCCGTTGAGGCGGTCGACGTAGCTGTAGAGGAAGCGGCACCCCAACTCGATGCAGCCCCGCGGCTCGACCATCTTGTCGCAGAAAGAGCGGCACTGGCGGCACTCGCCGACCGTAGTGCGGGTTGCGGTCATGTGAAAAGTCTAGGGATGCGAGATCGCGGAACCAAGCGGTTCAGGCTGCCTCAGGCTGCGATGGCGTCGGGGCCGAGGAGCTGGTTCAACTCGTAGCGAAGGTGCGGGGAGACCTGGACACGGTAGTCCTCGCCGATCTCCAGCTTCTTCGGGCCGTCGCTGGTCTCCATGACCAGGTGGACGCTCGCCTCGCCTTTGTGATCCTCGAAGAGCGATTTCAGGTCGTCCACCAGCCCCGGCGTCCGCAGCTTGGTGAGGTCGATCGAAACCTGCAGCGGCCCCGTCGGCAACGCCGTCACCTTCTTGGCGGCGCCGGCGATCTCCGCTTCGTTGGGTTCGAAGCGCTGCGCCTCCTGGACGACAAGCTTCGTCTCGCCGCGGTCCTTGTGGTCGAGCCGGCCGCGGACGAGGACGATCGCGTCGGGCTGGATCACCTCGGCGCTCTCAGCCTGGTCGGCCTTGAAGACCAGCATCTCCACCTGCCCCTCGACGTCGTCCAAGGTGGCGAACATCATCTGGTTGCCGCTCTTGGTGCGGATCCTCTTGCACTCGACGACGATCCCGCCTACCGTCACCCAGGCACCGTCGGGCTTCCCGCCCAGCTGGGCAAGGCTGCAGTCGACCCGCGCCCGCAGCGCCGGCCCCACTTCGGTCAGCGGGTGCGAGGAGAGGTAGGTGCCAAGCACCTCCTTCTCCATCGCCAGCATCTCCGCGCGGTCGAACTCGGCCGCCGGGATCGGCGGGCGATGGTGGGTCTGCGGCTGGGCCTCGCCCCCATCCCCCTCGCCGAAATCGAAGATCGATCCCTGGCCCAGCTGCGCGTCTTCCTGCACCTTCTGCCCCGCCGACTGCGCCGCCGGTAGCGCCTCCAGCATCCCTTTGCGGCTGGCGCCGGTGGAATCGAGCGCGCCGCACTTGATCAGGCATTCGATCGCCCGTTTGTTCACGGCGCGGCTGTCGACCCGTTCGCAGAAGTCCCAGATCGACTCGACCGGCTTCTCCTCGCGCGCCCGCAGGATCGCCTCGACCGCCGAGTGGCCGACGTTCTTCACCGCGTCGAGGCCGAAGCGGATCGCCTTCTCCGAGACGACGAAGGAGTGGCCGGAGCAATTGACGTCCGGCGGCAGCACGTCGATCCCCATCTCCGCGCAGCGGTTGACGAAGAAGGGCACCTTGTCTTTGGTGTTCATCACCGAAGAGATCACCGCCGCCATGTACTCGGCCGGATAGTTGGCCTTGAGGTAGGCGGTGCGGTAGGAGATCAGCGCGTAGCAGGCGGCGTGGGACTTGTTGAAGGAGTAGTCGGCGGCGGCTTCGTTCAGCTTCCAGAGGTCCGCGGCAACGCCGGGGTCGGTGTTCGATTCGGCCAGCCCCTTGATGAACTTGTCCTTCATCGTCGCCATCAGGTCGCGCTTCTTCTTGCCAACGGCCTTGCGCAGGTCGTCCGCCTCGGCGCCCGAGAAGCCGGCCATCTCGCGCGCGATCGCCATCAGCTGCTCTTGGTAGACGACGCAGCCGTAGGTCTCGGCGGTGATGCTCTTCAGGCGCGGGTCCGGATAGCGGACGCTGGCGGGGTTGCGCTTGCCCTTGGCGTAGGTGGGGATATAGGCCATCGCACCCGGCCGGTAGAGCGCGCCGAGGGCGACGAGGTCGGCGAACTCGGTTGGCTTCACCTTGCGCAGCGCGTCGCGCATCCCCTCTGACTCGAACTGGAAGACGCCGGTCGAGTCGCCGTCGGCGAGCATCGCGTAGGTCTTGGCGTCGTCGATCGGGATCTGCTCCATGTCGATCCGCTCAGCGCGGGAGCGCTCGATGATGTCGATCGCGTCCTCGATCACGTCGAGGTTGCGGAGGCCGAGGAAGTCCATCTTCAGCAGCCCGATCTCCTCGATCGGGCCCATCGAGTACTGGGTGACGATCTTGTACTGGCGTTCCGGCTTGCCTTTCTCGTTGCTGGCCGCAGGAGCGCTCTTGTCCTCCGCCAGCTGCAGGGGCACCACCTCGTGCAGCGGCCGGTCGGCGATCACCACCGCGGCGGCGTGGATCGAGTTGTTGCGAATGATCCCCTCGAGGCCCTGGGCGACGTCGATGATCTTCTTCGCGTCGGCCTCCTCGTCATAGGTCTTGCGCAGCTCCTGGCCCGCCTTCAGGCATTCGGCGAAGGAGGGGCTGCGGCCCATGATCGGCTCCGGGATCTGCTTCGCCAGCCGGTCGCCGGTGGCGTAGTCGAAGCCGAGGACGCGGGCGGCGTCGCGGGTGGCGGCGCGGGGGGCCATCCTCCCGAAGGTGATGATCTGGGCGACCGACTCGCGGCCGTATTTCTCGCCGACGTAGCGGATCATCCGCTCGCGGCCGCGGACCGAGAAGTCGATGTCGATGTCCGGCATCGATTTGCGGCCCGGGTTGAGGAAGCGCTCGAAGATCAGGCCCTCGGCCAGCGGGTCGAGGTCGGTGATGTTGAGGCAGTAGGAGACGATCGAGCCGGCGGCCGAACCACGGCCGGGACCGACGGCGATGCCGTTCTGCTTCGCGTAGCTGACGAAGTCCCAGACGATCAGGAAGTAGGAGGAGAAGCCCATCTCCTCGATCACCCCGAGCTCGCACTCGAGCCGCTCGACCGCCTCCGCCGGCGCTGGGTCGTCATAGCGGGCGCGGAGGCCGTCGGCGGCGATCCGCCGCAGCATCGCCTCCGGCTCCTCGCCGTCGGCGGTCGGGTACTGCGGCAAAAGCAGCTTGCCGAGCTCGATCTCGATCTGGCAGCGTTCAGCGATCTCCAGCGTCGTCGGCACCGCCTCCGGCCACTCGGCGAACGAGGCGGTCATTTCCTCGTTGTCCTTGATGTAGAACTCGTTGGTGTCGAAGCTCATCTTCGGCATCTGCAGCGTCGACTTGGTCTGCACGCAGAGCAGCGCCGCGTGGTTGTCGAAGTCCTCCCGCCGCAGGTAGTGGACGTCGGCGGTCCCGACCAGCGGCCGGCCCAGCTCACGGGCGAAGCGGGCGATTCCCACGTTCGCCTTGTCCTGCTCGGCGATCCCGTTCTTCTGGACCTCGAAGTAGACCTGCTCGTGACCGAAGGCCTGGACCAGGTCGTCGAGGTGGGCGCGGGCGTCGTCCTCGCGCTCTTCGACCAGGCGGCGGCAGAAGCGCGACTGGAGACAGCCCGTGAGGACGATCACGCCCTCGGCATGCCGCTCCAGCAGCTCCATGTCGAGGTTTGCCTTGCCGCGGTGGAAGCCCTCGAGGAACCCGGCGGAGGTCAGCTTGACCAGGTTCGAGAGACCCTGGTTGCTCTCCGCCAGCAAGGTCAGATGGTTGCGCTCGTAGCGCGTCTGCTCCTTGATCGCGTGGCGGTCGTCGACCAGGTATGCCTCGAGCCCGGCGATCGGCTTGATCCCCTGCTTCTTGCAGGCCTTGTAGAGGTCGACGGCGCCGTTCATGACGCCGTGGTCGGTCAGCCCCAGGGCCGGCTGGTCGAGCTCCGCCGCCCGTGCCGCCATCGCCTCGATCTTGCAGGCGCCGTCAAGCAACGAGTACTCGCTGTGGGCATGCAGATGTACGGCCGAGGCGTTGCTCACGGGTCGGTCGATCATGCCAATCCGGGCAGATGGCACCGGTGCCTTCCCAGACGCTTCCGCGCGATTTAGGGCAACTTCAGGGCTAGCTGAGAAGCGCTGCACCGAGGACGCTGGCGACGATGCTCGCAAAGAGCGTGACGAAGCCGATGACCATCGTCCGGTACATCGATTCGAAGCCTTGTTTCATTTCCGATTGGAGGGCGTCGAACTTATCGTCCACCCGCTGGAATCCGGCTTTCATTTCAGCTTCAACCCGGCCGAATCGCTTGTCGACCTGTTCGAATCGCTTGTCGACCTGGTCGAATCGCTTGTCGACCTGTTCGAATCGCTTGTCGACCTGGTCGAATCGCTTGTCGACCTGGTCGAATCGCTTGTCGACCTGGTCGAACCTCTGGTTGACGTTCTCCTTGAGGTCGTCCATCCGCTCGTCGGTCCATGCTTCCCTTGCCATCACCACCATGGATCAGACCATATGTACCCTTCTGTCAACAGTGGCGCGCAGAAACAAAATCTTCGTCGTCGCCTTTCGCGCGGAACTGTGACTCAGCCGCAGACCCAGGCGCTGGGGCCGGAGTCGGCCCAGATTTCGGCGGCGATGCGGTCCTGTTCGGCCTTCGGGGCGTTCTGGGGCTCGCCCTGGCCGCCGTAGAGTTCCCAGGTCGAGGGCAGGATCTGGTAGGCGCCGCCGGCGCCGCTCGACGGATTGACGGCGCCGTAGTTGCCGCCTGACTCACACATCACGATGTAGGTCGGGATCGAGTACGGGCCGCCGAGCCAGCGCCCGACTTCTTGTTCGGCTTCAGCTTCGGAGGCTTCCCGCGCTTCGGCCGCGCGGGCTGCCTGGATCTCGTCGACCCAGTCGGCGATGTCGCCTTTCAGCGTGGCGAGGGAGGCCTCGCGGGCGGCGCTGAGGGAATCCAGCCGCGCCGCCGAGGCTCGTGCGGCTTCGCGCACCGCGGCGACTTCAGCGCGGGCGGCTTCGAGTTGCTCGTCGAAGGCGATCGCCTCCGCCCTCAGGTCGCCCACCTTCAGCACCTCTCGGTGGACCGAGGCGCGCACCTCGGCGACCCGGTCGGCAAGGGCGCTGTCGGCTTCGGAGATCGCCCGCAGGTAGTCATTGCGGGCGACGAAATCCTGGTAGTCGCTCGATTCGAGGACGAGGTCGGCGGTGTCGGGCGTGCCGCTCTCGTAGATCGCCACGAGCCGCTCGCCGAGGATCGCGCGAGCCCGCTCCAGGCGAGCCTTCTCGACCGCCAGGCGGTGGCGCGTCCGCCGCAGCTTCCCGGCCAGCTCCGCCGCCCGTTCGCGCCCTTCCCGGAGTCTCGCGTCGAGCCGTTCCTCGCGCGCCCTGGCCTCCGCCGCTTCGGCTTCGGCGGCGCCCAGTTCGGCCGTGGTGGCCTGCAGCTGCGTGGAGATCGACCCCGCCTCCTCGCGGGCACCGGCAAGCTTCGCTTCCAGGGCGCCCGCCTTCGTCGCTCCCGCGGTGCCGACGGCGGCAACCAGCAGCGCCAGCAGCGCGCAGAGCGACGCCGCCGCGCAGATCCCGAGGAGATCGCTTCTGGGCTCGAACGGCCGCACGAGCGGCTGAGGCTAGCGACCCCCCTCCGAAGCCTCTGCGTGTTGCCGATCAACCGCAAGAAGGCTTGCGGACGGCTCGTTCGCCGCCGCCGCGTCAGCCCTCGGGAACTTCGCGGCTCGCCAGATAGGCGGCAGCGGCCGCGAGGGCGAGACCCAGTCCCAGCGCTATCCGAGCCTCGCGCCGGTAGCGCCGGCGCAGGTAGCGGAAGGCGAGCTTGACCGCGGCGCTGCCGACCCGGTCGTGCATCAGCCCTCCCCTTCCTCAGTCCGATCGCGCAGCCGGTGCGCCATCCGCGACTGCAACGACCAGAGCTCGATGAAACCGGGTGAGGCGTTCTGGTCGAACAGCCCGCCTGACTCCGAGAAGGTCGCCAGCTGCGCGTCGTAGACGGCGTTGGGCGAGGAGCGGGTGACCACCCGCACCGAGCCCTTGAACAGCCGCAGCCCGATCTCGCCGGTGACCTGCTGGTTGACCGCCTCCATGTAGGCGTCGAGGTCGCTCCGCAGCGGCTCCCACCAGAGCCCGGCGTAGACGAGGTAGCCCCACTTCTGGTCGAGCGCCGGCTTGAACTGGTTCTGATGGATCGTGCCGACCAAGCGCTCCAGCTCCTCGTGGGCGGTGAGGACGATCGCCGCCGCCGGCACCTCGTAGATGTCGCGCACCTTGAGGCCGACGATCCGGTCCTCGATGTGGTCGACGATGCCGACCCCATGCCGAGCGCCGATCGCCGCCGCCCCTTCGAGCAGCTCGACCAGGCAGAGTCGCTCGCCGTTCAGCGAGACCGGCACGCCCGCCTCGAAGCCGACCGTCACAGTCTCCGGCTCGTCCGGCGCCTCCTCGGGCCGCGTCACCAGCTGGAAGACGTCGTCCTCCGGCGGGTGGTCGAGCTCCTCGATCCAGCGCCCCTCCGAGGAGCGGCCCCAGAGGTTGTCGTCGATCGAGTAGGGGGCGACCTCGGTGCCGCCCTTGACCGGGATCCCGTGCTGGCGCGTGTAGGCGATCTCCTCGTCCCGTCCCATCTCCCAGGAGCGAACCGGGGCGATCGTCTTCAGCTCAGGTGCCAGGGTCGCAACGGTGGCCTCGATCCGCACCTGGTCGTTGCCCTTGCCGGTGCAGCCATGGGCGATCGTGTCGCAACCCGTCCGCCGCGCGCACTCGACCGCGAGCTGGGCGATCAGCGGCCGCCCGAGGGCCGTGAAGAGCGGGTAGCCGTTGCCGTAGACGGCGTTGGCCTTGATCGCCGGCGCCAGGAACTCCACCGCGAAGCGCTCGCGGGCGTCGTGGACGTGGTACTCCAGGGCGCCGAGCTGCCGGGCCTTGGCCTCGATCACCCCATAGTCCTCCCCCGGCTGGCCGAGGTTGACGGTGAGGCAGACGACCTCGGCTTCGTAGGCCTCCTGGATCCACTTCAGCATCACGCTGGTGTCGAGTCCCCCCGAGTAGAGGAGGAGCACGCGATCGACGGTGGACGGGTCGGCCTCGTAGCTGGCCGTCGGCTGGAAGTGGGGTTTCTCGACGCTCACGGGGAGCGCAAGTCTGCCATTCAGGGTGCTTCGATGCCGCCCGAACCGCCTTCTCCTTCACTCGGAGGCGTTTCTTCTTCCGGTTCTTCGGCGTCGGTTTCTTCTTCGGGGGCTTCTTCTTCGGTCGATCCGGTCGTCGTCGTTTCCGTCGCTTCGGTCGTCGTCGTCGAGCTTTCGGTCGTCGTCGGGACCGTCGAGGTGGTCGAGACGCTGGAGCTGCTCGAGCTGTCGCCGCTGTCGTTGCCGGCGATCACGACCACCGCGATTAGCAGACCGACAATCACCGCGATCAAGCCGGCGACCAGCCATTTCGTGTTGCCGTCGCGTTCGGGCTGGGGGCCGCGGCCGCCCGGCCCAGGTCCTTCGGGCCCCATCATCCGCGTCGGGTCCTCATGCATCTTCGGTCACCTCAGTCGTCGGGTCCCAGGATCGCGTCGAGGATCGCGCTCGTGTCCTCCACCTCGAACCCGGTTCGCAGGCGGGCCTCGATCTCCTCCCTGCTGCTGCCGGAGACCGCGAGCTGGGTGGCGAGCAGGCGTGCCCCCGCTGCCTTGTCGCGGTCGCCCACCGAACTCCCAGGCGCTTGGTCGTCTCCGCCCACCGCCCACAACCTCGGCGGTTGCGGCTCAACCTGAGCCCCGGCTTCCCGCGGTTGCTCCATCACCGGCGCGGGCTCCTCCCCAGCCAGGCGGGCCTGCGCCTCTTCCAGCGTCGCCTGCAGACGCTCGGCATCCTGTCGCAGCGAACCCGCCTGGGCGACCAGCGAGTCGACCACGGCGGCGAGCTCGGAGAGGCGGCCCTCGGCGACCCGGTCGGCCTCGGCTTTCGCCTGGGCGAGGTGGCGGCGCGCCTGCGCCTCGGCGTCGTCGATCACGCTTTCGGCCGCGCGCTCAGCCGCCTCTACGATCGCCTCGAGGCGTTCGGCGGTATGGGCCCGAAGCTGGCTCTGCTTGCTGGCGAAGTCTCGTCGCTGGCCGGAGCTCATGCGGCTGAAAAGCCTAGAAGCGATTCCCCGACCAGGTCAACAGCCAGGTCGACGTGGTCGGAATCGATCACCAACGGCGGCAGCAGGCGCAGCGTGTCCGGCCGCGGCGCGTTGACGACGAGGCCGCGCTCGAGCAGGTCGGAGCCGATCGCCGCCGCCTCCAGCCCCTCCTCGAGGGCGACGCCTACCATCAGGCCGCGGCCGCGGGTCTCGCGCACGCCGTCGAGCGCCTCGAGCTTCTCGCGCAGGTAGGCGCCGAGCTCGCGCACCTGGCGCAGCAGCACCGGGTCGTCGACGATCTCGAGGACGGCCAGCGCCGCGGCGGTTGCGACCGGTCCGCCGGCGAAAGTCGAGCCGTGGTCGCCCGGCTCCAGCACCTCGGCGCAGCCAGGGGCGGTGACGCAGGCGCCGATCGGGAGGCCGCCGCCCAGGGCCTTGGCGGTGGTGAGGACGTCCGGGCGCATTGGCGTCTGCTCGTAGGCCCAGAGCGAGCCGGTGCGGCCGATGCCGGTCTGGATCTCGTCGAGGACCAGCAGCGCGCCAGCCTCGTCGCATGCTTTCCGCGCGGCCTGCAGCGCCTCCTCGCTGGTCGCAAAGACACCCGCCTCGCCCTGGATCGGCTCGATCAAAACCGCCGCCGTGTTCTCCCCCACCGCCTCGCGCAGCGCCGCGGCGTCGTTGTGGGGAACGGAGCGAAAACCGGCCAGCATCGGCCCCAGCGCCTCGTTCTTCGCCAGGCCCGACGTGGCCGCCAGCGCCCCGTAGCTGCGCCCGTGGAAGTCGCCCTCGAAGCTGACGATCTCCGGCTTGGCGATCCCGCGTTGGTAGGCGTGCTTGCGGGCGATCTTGATCGCGCACTCGATCGCCTCGGTGCCCGAGTTCGCGAAGAAGACGCGGCCACCGAGGCTTGACTCGGAGAGGCGCTCCGCCAGCTGCGCCATCGGCTCGCTGTAGAAAAGGTTGGAGACATGCATCAGGCGGTGGGCCTGGTCGCGCACCGCCTTCACAACCTCCGGATGGCAATGGCCGACCGAGCAAACCGAGATCCCGGTGAGGAAGTCGAGGTAACGCTTGCCGTCGGCGTCCCAGAGCAGTGGTCCCTCGCCGCGGACGAAGTCGACCGGCCCGCGCTTGTAGGTGCGCATCAGGTAGCGGTCGGCGAGCTCGCGGGTTTCCTCCAGCCCGATCCCTTCGGCGACGTCAGTCATGGCGTCACCATGGTGCCGATGCCGGCGTCGGTGAAGAGCTCGAGCAGGAGGCTGTGCGGAACCCGGCCGTCGATGATGTGAGCCGACTGGGCGCCGCCGCGGATCGCGTCGACGCAGGCCTGCAGCTTCGGCCGCATCCCCCCCGCCAGGCTCGGCAGCTTCGCGTCGACTTCGGCGACGCTCGCCCGCGAGATCAGGGAACCCTCGTCGGCGGGCTCGGCCAGCCAGCCCTCGACGTCGGTGAGGAAGATCGCCTTGTGGGCGCCGATCGCCGCCGCGACCTTGCCCGCCGCCTCGTCGGCGTTGACGTTGTAGGACTGGCCGTCGCGGTCGGAGGCCGAGGAGGCGATCACGGGAATGTAGTCGGCGGCGATGTGGCTGAGGACGTCGACTTCGACCCGCTCGATCGAGCCGACGAAACCGACCTGCTCGGCGTTGGCCACCGGCGCGACCTCGAACAGGGTGCCGTCCTCGCCGGAGAGGCCGACCGCCGCCTGTCCGTGGCGGTTCAGCCGCTGGACGATTTCCGAGTTGAGCTTGCCGACCAGGACCATCTTCGCCACCTCGACGGTCTCGGCGTCGGAGACGCGCAGGCCCTCGTGGAAGCGCACCTCGAGGTCGAGCTTCTCCATGTAGCGGGTGATCTCCGGGCCGCCGCCGTGGACGACGATCGGGTTGAGGCCGACGTACTTGAGCAGGACGACGTCGGTGGCGAAGGCTTCGCGCAGGTCCTCGTCGAGCATCGCCGCGCCGCCGTACTTGATCACCACGGTGCGGCCGTGGAACCCGCGGATATAGGGAAGCGCCTCGAGAAGGGTGGCGACGCTGCTGTCGTGGTGGCCGTTCACGTCGTGTATTCCGCATTCAGCTTGACGTAGTCGTGGCCGAGGTCGGAGAACCAGACGTGGGCGCTGTGCTCGCCGCGGCCGAGGCGCAGGCCGATCTCGGCCTCCTCGATGCCTGAACCAAGCTCGGCGGCGTCGATCGGCTCGGCGCCGAGCTCCTCCAGCTCCTCGCCAACCAGGGCGGCGCCGGCCGCCTGGGCGATCCGGCCCCAGTTGGGGTCGCGGCCGAAGAGGGCGGTCTTGACGAGCGGGGAGTTGGCGATCGCCCGGGCAACCCGCTCGGCCTCAGCCCCGGTGGCGGCCTCGGTAACTTCGATCCGGGCGGTGCGGGCGGCTCCCTCGCCGTCGCGTACGATCTCGATCGCCAGCTGCTTGAGGACCGCCTCCAGCAGGCCGCCGGGCAGCGGCTCCCCCGAGGCGCCCGAGGCCTGGAGGAGCACGGTGTCGTTGGTGCTCATCTGGCCGTCGACGGTGATCCGGTTGAAGGAGGCGTCGACGGCGCCGCGCAACAACGCGTCGGCGTCGGCGACGACGGCGTCCGTCTGGACGAAGCAGAGCATCGTGGCCATGTTCGGCTCGATCATCCCGGCTCCCTTCGCCTGGGCGGAAAGCGTCACGCCGCCGGCTCGCAGGGTGCAGCGCTTCGGCCAGCGGTCGGTGGTGAGGATCGCATCGGAGAAGGCGGTCCCGCCCGCCGCCGAAAGCGCGGAGGCGGCCTCGGCGATCCCAACCAGGACCGCCTCGACCGGCAGCGGCACGCCGATCGTGCCGGTCTCGGCGACGGCCACCTGCGGCTGCTCGAGCCCCAGCTGCTTGGCGGCGACCTCAGACATCGCCAATGCGTCGGCGTACCCCTTCTCGCCGGTCTCGGCATTGGCGTTGCCGCTGTTGACGACGGCGGCGCGGATGTCGCCGTGGTCGCAGCGCTCGCGGCAGACCCGGATCGGCGCCGCGGCGGAGGCGTTGCGGGTCAGCAGAAGCGCCGAGTCGACCCGCTCGGCGTCGCAGACGATCAGGCCGACGTCGGTGCGGCCGCCGCCCTTCAGCCCGCAGTGGGCGCCGCCGGCGCGGAAGCCGGGGGCGAGGCAGTTCGGATCCAGCTCCTCGACCCCGATCGGAGCGTCGACCCAGCGCGACCGGAAGAAAGATCCACTCACGTTCCCCCCTTCCGGATCACCGCAGGCCCTCCGTCTCGTCCAGCCCCAGCATCAGGTTGAGGTTCTGCGCGCCCTGGCTCGAGGCGCCCTTCCAGAGGTTGTCGATCGCCGCGAAGGCGATCACCCTCCCCCGCTCCTCGACGGTGACGTAGACGTGGCACTCGTTGGTGTCGCGGACGGCGCGCAGGTTCGGCGGCCCATCGAGGACATGGACGAAGGGCTCCTCGGCGTAACGCCGCTCGTAGAGGTCGCGGACGGCCTCCTTGGAGGTTGCCTCGCCGAGCGTTGCGAAGCAGGTCGCCAGCTCGCCCTGGTCGAGCGGCAGCAGGTGCGGGACGAAGCTGACCGGCGCCGGACTGCCCAGCGCCGCCAGCTCCTGCTCGATCTCCGGCCGGTGCCGGTGCCCCTCGGCCTTGTAGGGGAAGGCGTTCTCGGTCATGTTCGAGAAGTGGACGAGGTCATCGCTGCTGCGGCCGTAGCCGGAGGTGCCCTGCATCGCCGCGACGAAGACCTCGGCGAGCAGCCCCTGTTCGGCCAGCGGCGCCAGCGCCAGCACGCTCGCGGTCGGGTAGCAGCCGGGGGTGGCGACGAGCTTCGCCTCGCGCAGCTGGTCGCGGTAGAGCTCGGTCAGCCCATAGACGCCGGTACCGACGAGCTCGGGCGCGCCGTGCTCGCCGTACCAACGCTCGTAGGTCGCGCGGTCGCGCAGGCGGAAGTCGGCGGAGAGGTCGACGACGAGCACGCCTCGCTCGAGCAGGGCGGCGTCGGTGGGCGCGGCGGCGCCATGGGGGTAGGCGACGATCGCCGCATCCACCTCGGGCAGCGCCTCGAGGTCCAGCTCGGTCAGCTCGATCGGCACCCGGTAACGCGGGTAGAGCCGGTCGAGCCGCTTGCCGGCGTCGCTACGCGAGGTCGCGGCGACGAGCAGCAGCTTCGGGTGGCGCCAGACGATCTGCGCGGCGAGGGCGCCCGTGTAGCCGGATGCGCCGGCGACCAGCACCCGCGCGGCCGGATCGCCGTCGAGTGGTTGTGCGTCGAGGCTACTCACGCAGCGAACCCCCGATCTCGTCCAGCTTCGCCCGGATTGCCTCCCGCCGCTCGGCGACCTCCTCGTCGGTGAGGGTGCGGTCGTCGGCGCGGAACTCGAGGTTGAGGGCGAGGCTCTTGCGCCCGCCGCCGAGCTGCTCGCCTGCGTAGAGGTCGAAGACCGCGGCGGTGCGCAGCAGCTTGCCGCCGCCGGCCATCACCGCGGCCCGCACCTCGCTCGCCGCCACATCAGCCGGAACCACGACCGCCAGGTCTTGGTAGACGGCGGGGAAGGTGGTGAGGTCCTCGTAGTGCTCCTCGCCCACACCGGCCGCGGCAACCAGCGGGGCGGCGTCGAGTTCGAAGGCGACCGCGGAGTCGAGATCCCAGGTGCGGCAGACCAGCGGGTGGACCTCACCGAGCCAGCCAGCGGGGGCGCCGCCGGCGGAGATCGTGGCGGCGCGACCCGGGTGCAGGAACGGCTCCTCGGTGGGAGCGAAGCCGAGGTCGACGCCGAGCTGCGCCGCCAGCGCTTCCAGCACGCCCTTGAACACGAAGAAGTCGGCGATTTCGCCGCCCCCCCGCCAGGACCGCGGCGTCAGCGGCCCCACGGCGAGCGCCGCGAATCGATGAGGCTCCGCGAACGGCGCCGCCTGATCCCCCGCAAAGTTCCCGGCCAATGGGTCAACCGTCCTCTCCACCTTCGGATCCGCGCGAACTGCATCAGATTCTGGTTGTCCCAGGGCCACAATTTGATGCAGTTCGAGTGGTCCCTGCAGGTAGACGCGGGTGGATTCGAAGATCGCCAGCGCGTCGGCGCCGCGGGCGGTGTTCCTGGCGGCGACGTCGAGCAGCGAGCCCAGCAGGATCGTCCGCATCGCCGATTGGTCCTCGGAGAGAGGGTTGCTGAGCCGCACCGGCTTCGCCCGCGGGTCGTCCTCGGGAATGCGCAGCCGCTGCGCCTCGCCGGGGTCGGTGAAGCTCCAGCCGACCGCCTGGTCGAAGCCGAGGTCGCGGAGGACGTCCTCCGCCCGCCGCCGCAGCCGCTGCTCGCGGCTGAGGCCGCCCACCGCACCGCCGACCGCCGGCAGCGTCGTCGGCAGGTACTCGTCGATCCCGTGGACGCGGGCGACCTCCTCGATCAGGTCGACCTCGCGGGTGACGTCGTAATGGCGGTCGGGCGGGACGATGACCTCGAGGTCGCCCCCTGCCGCTTGGACCTCGAAGCCGAGCCGCTCCAGGTAGGTCTGCTGGTCCTGCTGGGAGATCTGCATCCCGAGCAGGCCCTCGACCCGCTCCGCCCGCAGCAGCAGTCGCCGCGGCGGCGGGGCTTCGGCGGCGACGTCGATCGTCCCAGGCACCAGCTTCGCTCCGCAGAGCTCGACCATGAGGCGGGATGCGATCCGCTGCGCCCGCACCGTCAGATCGGGATGGAGCTCCTTCTCGAAGCGCGACGAGGCCTCCGAGCGCAGCCCCAGCAGCCGCGAGGTGCGGAGGATGTTGGTCCCGTTCCAGTTCGCAACCTCGAGCAGGACGCGGGTCGTCTGCTCGGACACCTCGGAGGTCTGGCCGCCCATGATTCCGGCGACGCCCGAGGGGCCGTCGCGGTCGCAGACGAGCACGGTCTCGGCGTCGAAGCTGCGCTCCACCCCGTCGAGCGTGGTCATTTTCTCGCCGTCGGTCGCGGTGCGGACGATCAGCTCGCCGCCTGGCACCTTGTCGAGGTCGAAGGCGTGCAGCGGCTGGGCCGTCAGCAGCATCACGTAGTTGGTGATGTCGACGACGTTGTTGATCGGGCGCTGCCCGGTGGCCGCCAGCCGAGCCTGCAGCCAGAGCGGCGAGGGGCCGATCGTCACGTCGGTGAAGACGCGGGCGGTGAAGCGCGGGCAGAGCTCGGGCACCTCGACGGTGACCGAGGCGTAGTCGGAGGCTTGGCCCTCCCCTTCCGCCGGCGCGTCCTCGGCCCAGGGCTCGGCGGCGAGCGACGCCGCGGTGATCGCGTGCACCTCGCGTGCGACGCCGTGGACTCCGAAGCAGTCCACCCGGTTCGGGGTCACCTCGATCTCCAGCACCGGCTCGCCCAGCGGCAGCACCTCGCTCAGCGGGGTGCCGGGTGCCGGACCGTCTTCGAGGACGATGATGCCGTCGGCCTCCTCCGCGACTTCGAGCTCGGCGGCGGAGAGGATCATCCCTTCGGAGGGGACGCCCCGCAGCTTCGCCTTGCGGATCTTCATCCCGCCCGGCATGGTCGCCCCCGGCAGGACGACGGCGACGGTCTGCCCGGCGCCGACGTTCGGCGCGCCGCAGACGATCGTCCGCTCGCCCTCGCCGGTGTCGACCCGGCAGACGCTGAGGCGGTCGGCGTTCGGGTGCTGCTCGCGCCCGAGCACCTTGCCGACGACGAAGCCGTCGGCCGACGGCGGCCCGACCAGGTCGAGCCGCTCGACCTCGGTCCCGGTCATCACCAGGCGGTCGGCCAGCTCCGCCGGCTCCATCCCCGGGTCGCAGTACTCGCGCAGCCAGCTGTACGGGACTCTCATATCCGACACCTCATGCCGAACGCTTTCATCCGAACTGCTCCAGCATCCGCGCGTCGTTGTCGAAGAAGCGCCGCAGGTCCGGGACGCCGTGGCGCAGCATCGCCACCCGCTCGACCCCGATCCCGAAGGCGAAGCCCTGGACGCGCTCGGCGTCGTAGCCACGAGACTCGACGAAGCCGAGGACGTTGGGGTCGACCATCCCGGCGCCGAGGATCTCGATCCAGCCCTGGCCCTTGCAGAGGTTGCAGCGCCCACCACTGGCCAGCTCGCCGCTGCCGCCGCACTGGAAGCAGGAGACGTCGACCTCGACGCTCGGCTCCGTGAAGGGGAAGAAGTGCGGACGCAGCCGCACCTCACGGTCGGGGCCGAAGATCGCCCGGCACATCGCCAGCAGCGTTCCCTGCAGGTCGGCGAGGGTGATCCCCTCGGCGATCGCCAGCCCCTCCATCTGGTGGAACATCGGGCTGTGGGTGGCGTCGGAGTCGCGCCGGTACACCTTGCCGGGGACGATCACGAAGATCGGCGGCGGCTGGGTCTCCATCGAGCGCACCTGCATCGGCGAGGTGTGGGTGCGCAGCAGCACGTCCGGGTGCGATTGGACGTAGAAGGTGTCCTGGAGCATCCGCGCCGGGTGCCCGGGCGGGTGGTTCAGCGCCGTGAAGTTGTAGTAGTCGTGCTCGATCTCCGGGCCTTCGGCGACGTGGTAGCCGAGGCCGATCATCGTGTCCTCGATCAGGCGCGTGGTGCGGGCGATCAGGTGCGCGTGGCCGACCGGCCGCGGCGGCGCTCCGGGCATGGTGACGTCGATCACGTCGGTGACCAGCTGCGCCTCCAGCTCGGTCGCGCCGAGCCGCTCGGCACTCGCCTCCAACAGCGCTTCCAGCTCCTTGCGGGCGCGGTTGGCGGCGCCGCCGACGGCCCCGCGTTCCTCCTGCGGCAACTCAGCGATCCCACGCAGGATGCCGGTCAGCTCCGCTTTGCGGCCGAGGTGGCGGACCCGCAGCTCCTCCAGCTCGGCGCTGCTGCCGGCGGCCTCGATCGCCGCGGCGGCCTCGGCTCTGATCTCCTCGATCCGCTCAAGCATCGCTCTGGACCTCCGGCATGGCGAGCGAAGATATCCGCTGCGCGGCGATTGCAGCCGCCGCGGCGACGTTGAGCGACTCGGCGGCGCCGTGCCGCAGCGGAATCGTCACTTGGGTCTCGCACCCGGCGAGCACCTCGTCGGGCAGTCCCTCCCGCTCGGCACCGAGGCAGACCGTGGCGGCCCCATCCAGCGCCTCCAGCCCCTTGCCGCCGTGGGCGACCAGCGCCGCCCGCGGACCCGGCGTCGCCTCCACCCCGCCCCGCCGCGGCGGGCGGCTGAAGATCGACCCCATGCTCGCCCGCGCCGCCTTCGGCGAATAGGGGTCCGCGCAGCCGGGGCCGAGCACGACCGGGCCGTCGATCAGGGCATCCGCGGTGCGGACGATCGTGCCGACGTTGCCCGGGTCCCCAACGCCATGCAGGTAGATGCAACGGCAGTTGTCCCCGGTGTCCGGGGACAAGGCGGCTGACGATTTCGGCACCGGCCAGACGGCGATCACACGGGTCCCGGAGCCGAGCGAGGAGACGCCGGCGAGGAGGCTCGGCGCGACCTCCTCGCGCTTCACCGCGGCTGCATCGACAGCTGTTCCCGACCCGGCGGCGATGAGCACGAACCGCGGCTTCACGCCGGCCGCCAAACCGGCCTCGAGGAGATCCTCGCCCTCAGTCGCGAACAGCCCCTTGCGCTCACGGTGCTTCCGGTCGCCCAGCTTGCGGACCAGCTTCAGCTTCTCGTTGTGGGGGCTTTCGATCATTGGCGGGGTTTCTGTCGGTGATGCGGGGTGGCTCGGTCTGTTCTTTCTTTCGGCGGTTTCTTCTCCTGGAACGAAAAAGCGGGCCGAAATTCGGCCCGCCCGGGAGAGAGTGATGTCGGCACGCGCTCAGGCGACCGCACCCTCCCGGGCCAGCTCCACAAATCGGCGGAAGGCGTCGCGATCGTTGACGGCGATCTCGGCCAGCATCTTCCGGTTGACCTCGATCTCGGCCTTGTTGAGGCCGTTGATCAGTTCCGAGTAGCTCATCCCCTCCAGCCGCGCGGCGGCGTTGATCCGGGTGATCCAGAGCCGGCGGAAGGTCCGCTTTTTGTTGCGGCGGTCGCGGTAGGCGTACATCCCCGACCGCTGCACCTGCTCTTTGGCGAAGCGGTAGGAGGAGTGCTTGCGGCCGAAGTACCCCTTCGCTTCCTTCAGGACCTTGCGGCGCTTCTTGCGCGCGTGGACGGAGCGCTTGACCCGGCTCACTTGTTACCGCCGAGCAGGGTCCGCACCTTTTTCGCGTCGTTGCCCGAGATCTCCACGGGCTTTGCCATCCGCCGCTTCCGCTTCGGCGACTTTTTCTCCAGGATGTGGCTGGAGAAAGCGCGACGGCCGCGGAGCTTGCCCTTGGCGGTCTTGCGGAAGCGCTTCTTGGCGCCGGAATGGGTTTTCATCTTCGGCATCGGGTCCGCTATTGAAGCAGACGAAGAGGTGCGGGCGCGGTGCCGGCGACTAACCGTCGGCAGCGGGGGGAGCGTCAGCGTCGCCGGCGGGTGGCGGGTCCGGAGCGGCGGCGGGAGGCGCGTCCGAGGCGGCGGCGTCGGACTCCTCGACCCCGGCCTCGTCCTGGTCGCGCTCGGCGAGCTTCTCGACCTCTTTGCTCGGCCCCAGCAGCATGCTCATGTTGCGCCCTTCCTGTAGCGGCGCCGACTCGATCGTCGCCAGGCCGTCGAGGTCCTCGAAGAGCTTCTGCAGCAGAGCGCGGCCGCGCTCCGGGTGGGCCTGCTCGCGACCGCGGAACATGATCGTCACCTTGACCTTGTCGCGGTGCTTGAGGAAGCGTTCGACGTGACCCTTCTTGGTCTCGTAGTCGTGCGTGGCGATCTTCGGCCGCAGCTTGATTTCACGGACGTTGACCTGCTGCTGGTGCTTGCGCGCCGCCTTCTGCTTCTGCTCCTGTTCGTATTTGTACTTCGAGTAGTCGAGCAGGCGGGTGACCGGCGGCTTCGAATTCGGCGCCACCTCGACCAGGTCGAGGTTCGAGTCCTGCGCTTTTTTCAGCGCCTCGTTGGTGTCGAGGATCCCCAGCTGCTCGCCGTCGGCGCCGATCAGGCGCACTTTCGGGACCCGGATCCGCTCGTTGATCCGCGTCGTGTCGCGCTCTGGAGGGCGCCGGTCGAACCTGCGGGGGACCGGCACTATCGCGAGAGGAGGTGGGACTTCAAGAGGACGAAACTGGGGTCGGGCACGGGTCGCTCAGCGGCGGCGTTGGTTGTTCGTGCCTACGATCAAGTTCGCGCAGTATAGAGACAGAAGGGCCGCGGGCAAATCGCGCCGCTCAGCGCCCCTCCGTCTCGGCGTCCACGCGGGCTGCGAACTCACCGAGCGAGAGCGCCCCGAGGTCGCCGTCGGCGCGGGAGCGGACCGCGACCGCGTCGGTCTCCTCCTCGCGGTCGCCGACCACCAGCATGTAGGGGTAGAAGCCGACGGTCGCGGCGTCGCGGATCTTCTTGCCGATCGACTCGGAGCGGTCGTCGAGGGCGACGCGGAGGCCGAGGTCGCGCAGCCGGTCGTGGGCGCGGCGGCCGTAGTCGTTGTGGCGGTCGGAGATCGGCAGGACGATTGCCTGGACCGGCGCCAGCCAGGTCGGGAAGCGGCCCGCGTAGTGCTCGATCAGGATCCCGGCGAAGCGCTCCATCGAGCCGAGCAGGGCGCGGTGGATCATCACCGGCCGGTGGGCGGCGTCGTCGGCCCCGGTGTAGTAGAGCTCGAAGCGCTCGGGCATCTGGAAGTCGAGCTGGCAGGTGCCGCACTGCCAGGAGCGACCGAGCGCGTCGGTGATGTGAAAGTCGATCTTCGGCCCGTAGAAGGCGCCGTCGCCCGGATTGAGCGTGTACTCGCGATTCTGGCTGTCGAGCGCTTCGGCCAGCGCCGCCTCGGCCTTCGCCCACTGCTCCTCTGACCCCATCGACTTCTTCGGCCGAGTCGAGAGCTCGACGTGGACGTCCTCGAAGCCGAAGCGCCCGTAGAGCTCGTCGATCGCCTCGCAGATCGAGGCCACCTCGTCGCCGATCTGCTCCTCGGTGCAGTAGACGTGCGCGTCGTCCTGGGTGAAGGCGCGAACGCGGAGCAGGCCGTGGAGGACGCCCTCGCGCTCGTTGCGGGAGACGCGGCCGAACTCGGCCAGGCGCAGCGGCAGCTCGCGGTAGGAGTGGCGGTCGGCGGCGTAGACGAGGCAGGCTCCCGGGCAGTTCATCGGCCGCAGCGCGTAGCCGCGGTCATCGTCCTCCATGAAGTACATCGCGTCCTTGTAGTTGTCCCAGTGACCGGAGCGGTGCCACAGCTCGACGTCCATCACCTGCGGGGTGGCGATCTCCTGGTAGCCGCGCTTGCGCAGCTGCTCGCGGACCTCTGTCTCGATCGTCCGAAGCAGCGTGGTGCCGTTGGGGAGCCAGAACGGCATCCCCGGCGCCTCCTTGCGGAGCATGAAGAGGCCGAGCTGGGGACCGAGGCGGCGGTGGTCGCGTTCCTTTGCTTCCTCGAGGCGCTCGAGGTGCGCCTCGAGGTCCTTCTTCGAGAAGAAGGCGGTGCCGTAGATGCGGGTCAGGCTCTCGCGGGTCTCGTCGCCGCGCCAGTAGGCGCCGGCGACCGAGTTCAGCTTGATCGCCTTGACGCGGCCGGTCGAGGGACCATGCGGGCCGCGGCAGAGATCCTCGAAGAGGCCGTTGCGGTAGAGCGAGACGGTCTCGACCCCCTCGTCGCGGACGAGGTCCTCGATCAGCTCGACCTTGAAGCCCTGGTCCTGCGACCTGAAGATCTCGATCGCCTCGGCGACCGGCACGTCGCGCCGGGAGAACTCCTCATCGGCGGCGATATGCCCGCGCATCGCCTCCTCGATCTTCGGCAGGTCCTCTTCGGTGATCCTTGTCCCGGGCGGGAACTCGAAGTCGTAGTAGAAGCCGGACTCGATCGGCGGGCCGATCGTCACCTTGGTGCCGGGATAGAGGTCCACCACCGCCTCGGCCATCACGTGGGCGGCGTCGTGGCGGATCAGCTCCAGCGCCTCGGGGTCGCGAGCGGTGAGGATCGCCACCTCGCCTCCGCCGGCGGGCAGCGGCGCCGCGAGGTCGAGCAGGTCGCCATCGACCTCGATGGCCAGGGCGGCCTTGGCGAGGCCGGGGCCGATCGCGGCGGCGGCGGCGGCGCCGGTCGCCCCCGCCGGCAGCTCAAGCGGCTTGCCGTCAGGCAGTGTGTAGGTCGTCTTCTCGGTCGCGGCCTCCATGCGTGGCGCAATGGTAAGCGTAACCTTCAGCAACCAGATGCCCGCTCAGCGGGCGGGGCCCTGCCGCGCCTGGCGTTCGGCGATCAGCGGACAGGGCGTCTTGCCGGGCGTCGGGTCTTTGACTCTCGTCAGCGTCCAGTCGTCGCCTTCGCGGATCACAAAGCGGACGCCGGCGGGCGGCTTACCGCCCGCTTCATCGCTCGATCGAATGCAGACCCGACCGCCGCGTAGTTCCCAGGAGAGGAAGGGCGATCCGTGTTGTTCGAAGAGCAGCTGCGGCGAGGCAACCACGAGCGTCGGTCCTTCGCCGACCTGCTTGCGGTAATCGCTCAACTTCGGCGAGAACGAACCCGGGCCAACGGGAGCATTGGCGAGTGCAAGGAGGGAACAGATCCCTGCTCCAGCGGCAAAAAGCGCGGCGGCGACCGGCGCGATCGGACGGCGCATGTCGACTTTGTTACCTCCTGGGTAATTAAAGTGACACGCCTCGCCGAGCAGCGGCAAAAGGATCGCCACCGCAACCAGCGGCGCCCCGATCTCAATCGCCTTGGCAGCGGTGTAGGGCGTACCGCCGAGGCGGGCGGCGGCGTAGGCGAGGACGGCGGCGCCGAGGCCGGCGAGGATCGCGCTCTCGCGCCGCCGCCAGAGCTGGACGCCGCCGTAGGCGAGGAGCGCGAGCGCGAAGGCGACTCCGAGGTAGTACGCGGGCGCCGGCACCGCGCCGTCGCCCGGCGCCAGGCGGAAGTCGCCCGAGGGCCAGATGCCGAGCGCCTCGAAGGGCGAGATCTGGCCGAAGAGGTTGCCGAGGCCGGGGCCGTTGGGGTCGAAGGTCTCGAACGAGTGGAAGTCGATCATCCGGCCTAGCTCGGGGAGAGTCAGGACGAGGAAGGCGAGGAGCGCGAGACCAAGGGGTCGGCCCGCGGGTCCTGTCGCCGCATGGTCCCCCCTACGACGCCACCCGCGGGAGAGAGCTAGCCACAAGACGGCAGCGCCTCCAAGCCAGATGAGGCCCGGGAAGCTGTAGGTGTACGCGGAGCCGATCGCGATTAGGGCAGCTGGGACGAAGCGCAGCGGCAGAGCCGCCCACTGGTGGTCCGACTCGCGCAGGGCGAGGACGAAGGCTAGGAAGAAGAGGGCTTGGATCGTCTCCTTGAAGGCGCCTTGGGCGAAGTAGGAGGCGATTACGTAGGCGAGGCCGACGAGGAGGGCGGCGGCACTGCGGGGGAGGAGTGGCAGCTCGGCGAAGGCGGTGAGGGCGGTGAGGCAGGCGAGGATCGCGACGGCGACAGTGAGGCCGCCGAAGCCCTGGACGAGGCCGATCCCGAGTCCCTTATTAAGAGCGACGACGATCGAGTGTGGGCTGAGCGGATAGCCCTGGTTCAGCAGCTGCGAAGGGTTGCCTTCCGCCAGCCGGTCCGCCGTCAGCAGGTGCTGCGACATGTCAGGGTTGAAACTGGTCCCGAGGATCCCGAAGTGGCCTTCGACCGCGAACGGCAGCGACGCCGCGAGGAGCGCGACCAGCGCCACCGGCCACCCCTGTGCGAGCGCCTCCCCCACCCCCTCCACCCGTCTCCGCAGGTAGATGACCGCCGCCGCCGTCACGGCCACGACCGCAATCGCCGAGACCACCCCATCGCCGGGCAGCCGCACCGTCCCCCAAGACAAGACACAGAGCAGCGCCAGCCCCACCGCCGGCGCCAGCCAGGACCAGCGCCGTCCGCCGCAGAGGCCGATCGCCGCCTGCCCGATCGCCAGCGACGAGACGCAGACCGCCGCCACCGCTGCATAGGTCCCGATCACGAGACCGCGAGCCTAGACTGCCGAGATGGCGTTTGTCCCACCCGCCCGCCACCTGCTCCGGGCCAAGGACCTGGCCGACTCCCGCTACTTCGAACCGCTCGGGGTCGACGACCTGGCCCGGGCGGCCGGCCTCTCCAAGCCGCACTTCAGCCGCGAGTTCAGGCGCGTCTTCGGCGAGTCGCCCTACGTCTACCTGCTGACGCGACGGCTGGAGCGAGCGGCGGCGCTGCTGCGCAAGACCGACCACTCGGTGGCCGAGATCTGCCTCGAGGTCGGCCTGCAGGGCGTCGGCTCCTTCACGACCAGCTTCAAGCGCATGTACCGGATGACGCCGACGGCCTACCGGGCCGCCTACCCGCCCGCATCCCACCAGGCCCGCGTTCCCGCCTGCATCGCGCGCGCCCACGCCCGCCCCCAACACCGCACGATTCGAGAAGACAGCGCACCCCGCCGCACCTAGCATCGACACCAGGCCGATTCCGAACCAGGAGGTAGAGATGAAGATCGCAAACGCGCAGCTTTGGGTGCACGACCAGGAGGAGGCGCTCGCCTTCTACACCGAGAAGCTGGGGATGGAGGTGCGCTCGGACGTGACGCTCGCCGAGATGGACGACTTCCGCTGGCTGACCGTCAGCCCTCCCGGCCAGGAGGACGTCGCGATCGTGCTGATGGCGATTCCCGGCCCGCCGATGATGGACGAGGAGACCACCCACCAGGTGGAGAACCTGATGGCGAAGGGCTTCTCCGGCACCGTCTTCCTCACCACCGACGACTGCCGGGGCGACTACGAGAAGCTGAAGGCCCGGGGCGTCGAGTTCACCGAAACGCCCGAGGAGCGCCCCTACGGCATCGACTGCGGCTTCCGCGACCCCTCCGGGAACAGCATCCGCCTGACCGAGGTGAAACTGCCGGCCCTCACCTGAGCTGCCGAGGCTTCCTACGGCCGCGGCCGTCTCGGCGACTCGTACAACAGCCTCGAGACCGACGAGGCAATGAGCTCGGCGGGATCCTTCACTCGCTCCAAGCATTCGGCTTGGAGCGAGTCGAACTACGCGATGAAGTCGCGCATTTCAGGGAAGCACCGTGTCGAACGCGGGGCAATCCTATGCGTCAGTTGTTCTGCTTAGGCTGGGTTGAGGCGATCTACGATCATCCGCACGGGGGCGACGACGCTACCGTTCGGATCGTGTCCACTTGGAGGCTCGATTCGTAGCCGATGAGCGGCGCTACCCTTTTGAAGACCATGTTCGCCTACTACGACCGAGATGCTGATATCGCCTGGTTCCCTACTGGGCAATCCGCCGATGTCATCAGCGAGCGCGTTCCTGGGGGCTTGCGGGATTACGACCGAGCTAGCCATCAGCTCGTCGCGATCGAGGTCTGGGATGCAAGCACACGGTTGCCCGCCAGCATCCTTGAGTCCCTGCCTGCGCCGGCGACTGCGCAGGGTGCAGCTGCCTAGCCTTCCGCCTCTCCCAGGCTACTCTGCCCAACTAAGCGAGTCACTGTCTCGGAGGCGAGGAACTGGACTCGAACCACTGGCCGAAAATTGGCTCTGTAGCCGGAATATATGGGCGTTACTGGGCTCGAACCAGTGACCTCCAGCTTGTCGAGCTGGCGCTCTCCCAACTGAGCTAAACGCCCGGGAAACGGGAATCTAGCAGCGGCCGGCGATGCCCCGTGCGGCTGGCGCCATGTGGTCCCCGAAGGGCTAAAGGATCGATTGCAACTGTCGATGCAATCGGTGCAACTTTGAAGAGCCTTCGGTGTTTATGGGGCGAACTTCCAAAGTTTGAGGACCGACGAGCCAGCGACTTAGACCCCGCTGGTGGTACGTCCTTCGGAACCAAAGGGCCCCAGCTGGGGCCCTTTTCCGTTCTGGCCCCAACCTGGTCGGGAGTTGTCAGACGTGGTCGCTGGGCAGGTGCCAGCGGCGCGGCGCGATCAGCCGGTCGATCTCGCGCGGGCCCCAGGAGCCGGGTTCGTAGGGAATCGATCTGGACGGGTTCTCGAGCAGGGGATCCGAGACTTCCCAGAGGCGCTCGATCGCCTCGGAGCTGCTGAACAGGGTGCGGTCGCCGACCATCACGTCGTGGATCAGGCGCTCGTAGGGGTCGAGGGCATGGTCGGTGCCGCCGAAGGTGTCGGCGTAGCTGAAGCGCATGTGGGCCTCGCCGAGCTCGATCCGCGGCCCCGGCACCTTGGCGAGGAAGGAGGCGGAGATGCTGCCGGGGTCGCCGAGCTCGAAGGTGAGGTGGTCGTGGCCGAAGGACTCGGCGATCTGGTCGCAGTCGAGCGGGAACATCCGCCGCGGCGGCTGGCTGAAGGCGATCGTCAGCAGGTGCCGGTTCTCCGCCAGGCGCTTGCCGGAGCGCAGGTAGAACGGCACCCCCTCCCAGCGCCAGTTGTCTACGAGACATTTGACGGCGACGAAGGTCTCGGTGTCGGAGTCCGGCGCCACCCCCTCCTCGTCGCGGTAGCCGTCGTACTGCCCCCGCACCACGTCGGCGGGTCGCAGCGCCGGCATCGACTCGAAGACCTTCTCCCGCTCCACCCCCAGCGCTTTCGCGCCCAGCGAAGTCGGCGGCTCCATCGCGACGAAGCCGAGCACCTGGAACAGGTGGGTGACGATCATGTCGCGGAAGGCGCCCGTCTCCTCATAGAAAGAGCCGCGCATCTCGATCGAGAGCGTCTCGGGGATGTCGATCTGAACGTGGTCGATGTGGTTGCGGTTCCAGACCGGCTCGAACATCCCGTTGGCGAACCGGAGCGCGAGCAGGTTCTGGACCGCCTCGCGCCCGAGGTAGTGGTCGATGCGGAAGATGCAGTCCTCGGCGAAGACGTCGTGCAGCTGCCGGTTCAGCTTCCGGGCGGAGGCGAGGTCGGTGCCGAACGGCTTCTCGGTGATCACCCGCGCTCCCCGGCCGAGGCCGCTGGCGCCGATTTGCTCGACGGTGCCTTCCGCGGCCTGCGGCGGCAGCGAGAGGTAGAAGAGCAGGCCGGCACCGTCGCCCAGACCCTCCCGTGCCCGCTCGACCTCCCGCTCCAGCCCGGCGAAGCCGTCGCCGACGCCGGCGAAGCCGAGTGACTCCTCGAACGCCTTCCACGCCGCCGGGTCGGTCGACTCGCGGCTGGAACCGTCGACCGCCTCGCGGGCGAGCTCGCGGAACCCCTCCTCGCCGATGTCGCGCCGCGCCGCGCCGACGATCCGGAAGCGCTCGGGCATCAACCCGACCTGCTGGAGGTGGAACATCCCGGGCAGCAGCTTGCGCCTGGCAAGGTCGCCGCTGGCCCCGAAGAGGACGATCACCTGGTCCTCGGGCGGCGGCATCGAAGTCGGCTGGCGACGCGTCATCACGCTCAGCCTATGCTGCTCCCGGTGGCCCCGGAGACCAAGCGCGGCGTCGATTACGACCCCGTGGCGCTCGACCGGACCGAGCGGCGCTTCTGGCGGGATGTGTGGGCGTCCGTGCCACGTCCGGTCGCCGCCGAGCGCGGGATCGAGCAGCGAGGCTTCGGGCCGCTGCAGGCGACGATCGTGGGCGACCTCGCCGAGCTGCCGATGCTGAACATGATCCTCGGTGCGCCGGAAGCGGGCGAGGAGGATCTCGCCGACGCCGTGGCCTGGACCGAGAAGCATGGCGTCTCCCCCTGCATCCCGGTCACTCCCGGCCTTGGCGGCTCGGCGGCAGCCGAGACCTGGCTCCGGAGCCACGGCTTCGGGCGCGCCTACTCGTGGATGAAGTTCGTCCGCGACGCGCACCCGCCGCGCTTCCCGGTCCCGGAGGGAATCGAGGTGGTCGAGCTGACCGCCACCGACGAGGAGCCCATCGGCGCCATCGCCGCCGTCGGCTTCGGCCTGCCCGCCTGGGGCGCCGAGTTCTTCGCCCGCCTCCCAGATACCGCCGGCTGGCGCTGCTACGTCGCCAAGGTCGGCGGGAAGGCCCAGGCCTGCGCGGCGATGCTGGTCGAGGACGGCCTCGCCGAGTTCGGCATCGCCGCCACCCTGGAGGACGCGCGGGGGCGCGGCTGCCAGACCGCGCTGCTGCACCGGCGGATCGGCGACGCCGCCGAGGCCGGCTGCCGGACGCTCTTCGTCGAGACGGGAGAGCGAGTGCCGGGCCGGCCCTCGGCGAGCTATCGCAACATCCTGCGGGCGGGGTTCGAAGAGGCCTACCTGCGCCCCAACTGGCAACGTCCCCGCTAGGCGGTGGCCGCCCGCCGGCGCGGTTCGGTGCCTTCGTATCCGGCCCGGTCGACCTTGCGGTGGTAGCGCTCCCCGACCTTGCCCCCGGCGATCGCGGCCACCAGCGTCGCGATCAGGATCAGGACAAGGGTGATTGCCGCCCCCGTCGCCAGCGAACCTTCGTCGATCGGGATCCGCGGCAGGTTGACCTGCGAGAAGAGGTTCCATTCAGAACCCGCGATCGCGCCGAGAACCGCCAGCGCCACCGTCACCAACAGCCCGAACAACCAGGCCCCGAGGCCCTGCCGGCCCCCGTCGAAGCGCGACATCCGCCCGGCGACGTATCCACCCGCGTAGTAGCTGAGCGCCAGCACGACGATCAGCAGGACGCCGCCGACGATGCTGATCGCGTCGGCGTTCGACTTCGCTTCCCCTTCGCTCAGCTGGGTCAGGCCGATCGCCGCCCCCGCGGCGCTCAGCAGCGCCGTCAGCAGCACCGCGAGGCCGACCGCCACCAGCCAGCCGAAGAAGGCGGCGCCGACGTTGAAGCCTCCATATTCCTCGCGCTGGCGCTCGCGCACCACAGCCGGGCCTGCCGTCGCCTCACGCCGGGCACCGTCGCGCTCGGCATAGCCGTCACGCTCGGCATCTCGGCGATCATCCACCGCGTGTTCTCTCGTTCTCTCTGCCATTTCTCTCCTCCTGCTCCTAGGTGGCCTTAAAGATCGAGATACCCGTGCAATCAGCCCCTAACCGCTCTGAACCTCGGCCGACCGTTTTCCGTAGAGCAGGCATCCAGGGACTTCCCCACAGAAAGGCAGGAACCATGATCACCAAGCGTGTCTCGCTCCTGATGGCGATCTCAGTGCTCGCGGCAACTGCAACGGTCGGCGCGCTCGCGCTTCCGGCGCAGGCAGCGCTGCGGCACATCGACGGCACCGTACTCTCGAAGAACGCCGCCAACCGCACGTTCCGCATCACCACTCAGAGTGGCAATCGACTCCGGGTCAAGGTCAACTCCGCCACCAAGTTCCAGCGCATCGCCGGCGGCTTCGGCGGCCTTCATAAGGGTCTGCGCGTGGAGGTGGACGCGAAAAGCACCGCCAACGGGCTCCTCGCCACCCAGGTCGAGACGCGCCGGGGCGGTGGAGGCGGAGCCGACGACAACGGTGGCAGTGGCGGCTCCGACGACGGCCCCAACCACACCTGAGCCCTACGGCGACCGCACCCGTTCGTCGAGCAGCTCGAGATCGTCAACAGGCGTCGCCCCCCTCACCCGCAGGGCGGTGGCAGCCTGGCCGCCGACGATCAGGCAGAGGCGCGGGTGCAGGCCGCGTACGCCGACGACCACCTCTTCGAGAGTCAGCGCCGATTCGGGCATCGTGGCCGAGAGCGCCAGCAGGTCCGCGGGTAGCGCCTCGATCGCCTGCAGCAGGTCCGGCGTCGGCACATCGGCGCCCAGGTAGATGGCCCGGTAACCGGCCTCCTCGAGCAGATCCGCCGCCATCCTCAGGCCGAGCACGTGCTGCTCGCCCTGCACCGCGGCAAGCATCGCTCGCGGCTTCGGCGAATCCGCTTCGCGGGTCGGGTGGGTGAATGCCGAAGGCCTCAACGCCCCCAGCACCCGGTGCGTCAGGGCCGTCGCCATGTGCTCGTCGGCGACGGTGATCGCGCCTTCCTCCCAGAGCCGTCCGAGCTCGTGCATCGCCGGCGTGATCACCCTCTGGTAGAGCGCCGCAAGCGACATCCCACCGCTCAGCGCCCGCGAGGCAACGCGGTAGGCACCTGCGGTATCGGCGGCCCTCAGAGCTTCGAGATAGGTTCGCGCAAGTCTCGTCGCCTCCGGTCCGTCCACCTCTGCCGAGTTGTCAGCCCTCGTAGATCGCTCTGGCATGCCTGCCAGGCTACGCGCGCGGACGTGTCACCTCAACCGATTCCACCTGCGGCTTTCCAGCCTGGTGCGATCCAGGGGCCACCCTCATGTCAGGGTCGCTTCTCCAGCCAGTCGATGATTGCGTTAGGGGTCGCCTCCCCGGGTTGCTCCACCATCGGCGCACCCACGTTCTACGGCACCTGGAATCGCAGCAGACGAATGATGCCGTGGGCCAATCGTGGGCCACTTTTACTCGCTGGGAACCTTGGAGCTAAGCGTTAGCCAGGAAAGGCGAGCCAGTACCGGCAGATCGAAGTAGTGAGGGTGGGTCTGCCTGATCGTCTCTGGAACCGACGAAGAATTTCAACGAAGTCCTGATCGGGGACCTCGCCGCGGCCTGAAAAGGCCGCCCAAAAAGGCGCCTACCAGAATCGAACTGGTGTAAACGGCTTTGCAGGCCGCTGCGTAGCCACTCCGCCAAGGCGCCAAGCTGGCTTATAGCCAAATTCAGGCGGTTTCCTCAAGTGCTCTTGGGCTCAACTGCCAAAACTCCTGCCAAACTCCCGGGTCGGGTCATCGGCAGGACACCCACGCGAGGACCCGCTTGAATTCCTCAAGATAGACGGCCCCGAAGTTCGGGGGCAGCTCCATCGGCTTTGCGTAGCGGTTCGGCGGTGACGCACCGCCGTGCCCGGAGTCGCCGGAGTCGGCTTTGCGCTTGCAGAGGTGGGTCGGTACGCCAGGGATCCGCAGACCCGACTCCCGACGAGGCCGTGCATCCCGTCGATGGGCGGCTCAGGGACCGATGCCTGCATCGCCGTCGGCGGGTAGGAGTCGGAAGGGCCGGTCGGCCGAGCCGCGGAGGGTGCGGAAATGACGGTCGTCGAGCGTGAGCAGGTCGAGCACCTCGTGGCGCCGCGAGAGGATGACGATCGAGGCATCGGCGAGGCCGACCTCGAGGTCGGCGTAGGTCTCGATCACCTCCTCGGCGACGGCGACGTCGGGGGCCTCGAACGGCTCGAGGCGGTAGGCGCCACGGCCGACCTCGGCGAGGAGCGCGAGCTCGGCCTGCAACCCGACCCTGGTCGCGAGGAGATAGTCGAGCTCCGCGAGGACGAACGGAGAGAGGAGCAGCGGCTCCGTCGTCTCCCGCAAGGCGGCGGCCGCCCGATGGTGGTCTCGCTGGCTCGAATCGATCGCGGCCAGGAGACCGCTCGTGTCGAGCAGGATCACCGCTCGCCGAAGCCGGCGAGATGCTCTTCGGCCCGCTCGGCGAGTTCGGGCTCGCCGCTCTCGAACAAAGGCAGCCGGGGCTTCGCCCCCTCAACCCGGCCGCTGACCAGCTCGATCCCCTCGCGAATCAGGTCGGCTTCCGAGCGCCCGGAGTCCACCGCCAACCGCGAGAGGCGGTCCTTCAGCTGATCGGGCAGATAGACGGTCGTCTTACGCATGCCACCCATTGTGCCATATGTCGTACTGCCGATCGGCCCGGGGCCGAAGGGCGCCGAAAAATCAATTGGCAGTCACTGCCAAAACCTGCCGAAATAGTGGTGATCATGCGTAACCCCCACGTGATCGGACCCTGGTCGAAGGCGTTGAATCCGCCGCTTTTTGGCTCCATAGCGGCGAAACTGGGCGAAAAATAGGAGGCTTTGCAGGCCGCTGCGTAGCCACTCCGCCAAGGCGCCACGGGCGGCGTGAAGGGTAGCGGCGCTCTGGCGGGTTCGGTGGGCGGCTACTGCTCGTAGCTCTCGACGGTGCCGCCGTCGCGCATGCTCGCCCGGTCGGGGTCCTCGCCGGAGTGGCGGAGGGCGCGGCGCTGGCGGAGGTAGTCGTAGGCCTTGTCGAGCTGGACGCGCAGCTCGTCGAGGCGGGCGTGCTCGTCGTCGTCGAGGCCCTCTCCCTCGTGGCGGTGGAGCAGCGCCTCCTCCTCCTGAACCAGTTGGTCGATGCGCTCGAGTACCTGCTGGTCGTCCATGGCAGTCCGCCTACCCGCTCTCCACGACCTGGAATCGAATCCCCGCCCTCTGCACCCGCTCGAGGAGGCGGTCACCCATCGCCACCGCTGGAGTCAACTGCCCGGCCCTCTCGGGGAGCTGGTCGAAGGCGAGGCAGAGACCGGACTCTGCCAGCATCTTCGAGGTCTCGCTGTAGCCGGGGTCGCCGCCGCTGACCTCGGTGACCACGCGCCTGCCGCCCCCTTCGCCGACGAAGACGATCTTGAACCAGCTGCGCTCGCGCTCGGACTCGCTTGGCCCCTCCCCAGGGGCTTTCAGACTCAGCAGCAGCCTGCGGGTCGGCGGCAGCTGAGCCAGCAGGCCGGCGGTGCCGACGCCGGCGCCGATCGCGCCGACGGTGGCGAGGTGCTTGGCAACCATGTGGTGGCCGTAGGTGAAGTCAGGGCCGTAGCGGTCGAGAGCGGCGGCGGAGCGGCGGATCACGGCGCCGTCGATGGTCGGCAGCGGCACGGTCCAGCCGCCGAGGCTCTCGTCGCGCCGGATCCTCGCCGGGGCCGCGTGAATCTCCCGCCCCTCGGCGCGTGGCTCACGCCGGCGGCGCTCCTTCGCCGCGCTCAGCGTCTGGCGGGCGCGGGCGAAGCCGTTGACGGCCGAGTGGTACGTGCCGCCGGAGAAGCGCGCGTTGGTCTTGACGTAGCCGTTGACGGTCAGCGGCACTCCCTCGGGGAACTGCTGGACCGCGAAGTAGGCGCCGAGGTCGTGGGGGATCGAATCGAAGCCGCAGCAGTGGACGAGCCGGGCACCGCTGCGCTCGGCCTCCTCGTGGTGCTCCAACCAGACACGGTCGACGAACTCGGGCTCGCCGGTGAGGTCGCAGTAGTCGGTGCCGGCGGCGGCGCAGGCGGCGACCAGGGGTCCGCCGTGGAGCGCGTAGGGGCCGACGGTCGTCACCACCACCCGGGTCGCCTCGGCGACCTCGCGCATCGCCTCGCGATCGGCCGCGTCGGCGACGATCACGTCGGGCTTGGGCGCCGCCGGAGCCGCGGCGCCAAGACGGGCGGCGACGGCGGCGAGCTTCGCCCGGTTGCGACCGACCAGCGCCCACCGCATCTCCGCGGGTGCATGGGCGGCGAGGTAGTCGGCGGTGAGCCCGCCGGTGAAGCCGGTCGCCCCGAACAGCGCGAGGTTGTAGCTGCCGGAGCCCTCCATCGGCAGCGATTCTGTCAGGCCGGAGAGGAAAGCACGTGAAACGGGCGCCGCAGACGACCAGTCAACGACCACGGCGCCCGTTGCCCGTGCACTGGTTGAACGCGTCCCTTTGACAAATGTCAGGCCGAAGTCAAAGACGCAGCGGTCTGCACCGGGTGGCCCCCGTCGCGCCAGACTCCGACGCCGCGGCCGACGTGGACGACCTCGAACCCGGCCCGCTGCAGGATCGAAGCGGCGAGGCCGCTGCGCTTGCCGCCGCGGCAGATCGTCGCGAACTGCCGCTCGCGGGGCAGCTCGTCCAGCCGTCCGGCGAGCTTCCCATAGGGGATATGCAGGGATCCCGGGATGTGCTCGGAGTCGTACTCGGAGTCGTTGCGAACGTCGAGGATGACCGGGCCGTTGTCGCGGTCGACCCGCCGCGCCAACTCGTCGGGGTCGATCAGCTCGATCCGGCGGACGGGCCGCTCCTCCGTGCGCCAGGCGGTCATCCCACCCTCGAGGAAGCCGCGAACCGGCAGGCCGACCGAGGCGAGCAGCTGCGCCGCCGCCCGCTCGTCGCCGCTCGAGGCGGCGACGACGATGATGTCGGCCCGCTCCGGGGCGACGCGCGAGACCTTGGTCGCGAACCCGGTGTCGTAGGAGGAGGCGCTGAGCGCGCCCTCGATGTGGGCCTCGTCGAACTGCTCGTTGGTGCGGCCGTCGATCACCACCGCCCCCGCCCCGACCAGCTCCTCGACCTCATGCGGGCTGAGCGGCGCCGGCGTCCCGAAGCCCTCGACCAAAGGCCCTTTGTTGAGCCCGACGATGCGCTCGACGTTCGGCGGCTTGTCCCCCAGCGAGGCGACCTGCTCCTCGACGAACTCCCCCTTGTCCTTGATCTGCAGGGCGCTGTTGTGGCGGCGCTCGAACCCGATCGTCGACGAGGTCTTGAGGTCGAGCCCGGAGCCTCCGCAGAGCGAGCCGCCGAGGTGACCCGGCCAGACCTCGACTTCCTCGGGCAGAGTGAGCAGGCGATCGTGCAGGGAGCGGAACATGTCGGCGGCCCCCTCCTGCGGTTCCACCGCCAGGTCGGGCCGGGCGACGTCACCGATGAAGAGCGAGTCGCCGGTGAGCAGCGCCCAGGGGGCTCCGCCGCGTCCCCGGTCGCTGAGCAGGAAGCAGGTGTGCTCTGGCCGGTGCCCTGGCGTGTGGATCGCCTCGATCGTCAGGTCGCCGAGCTCGAGCTTCCAGCCGTCTGCGAAGGGCTCGTGCGGGTACTCGGCCTCGGCCAGCTCATGGACGTGGACGGTGGCGCCGGTGCTGCGGCAGAGGCGGCCGTGGCCGGAGACGTGGTCGGCATGGTTGTGGGTCTCGAGGACGTGGCCGACGCGCACCCCGTGCAGCCGCGCCAGCCGACGGTAGGGGTCGATGTCCCACTGCGGGTCTACGACGGCGGCGACGCCGGATTCGCGGTCGGCGACCAGGTAGGAGGCGCAACCGAGGTCCTCGTGGATGATCTGGCGGAAGAGCATCTTCTTGCCTGCGGCCAGGCTAGCGCCTGAGGGAAGTGGGTATGTGAACCACGTGCCGACGGTGGGAACGCTGACGACGGTGGAAGAGCTGCTTGCCGAGGCGCGGGCCCAGATCGACCGCCTCTCCCCCGCCGAAGCACTCGCGGCCGTCGAGGGCGGGGACCTGCTGATCGACATCCGGCCGCTCGAGCAGCGCCGCCGCGACGGGCCGGTGCCTGGAGCGGTCGTGGTCGGACGCAACGTCCTCGAGTGGCGCCTCGACCCGGAGGGCGCGCACCGCGACCCCGGCCTCGCCCGCCTCGACCGCCGCGTGATCCTGATCTGCGACGAGGGCTACCAGTCGACCCTCGCCGCCGCCACCCTCCGCCGCTTCGGCCTCGACGCCTGCGACGTCGTCGGCGGGGTTCAGCGGTGGCTGGCGGATGGACTGCCGCTCGAAAGGATCATGCCCAGAGGGCACAGGTTGATCAGCGCCTGAATAGAGGTAAGAATCCGCGTTATGGAGGGGGCTCAACCGGCGGGGTGGTATCCCAGCCCCACCGATTACACGGGGCAATGGCTCAGCTATTGGGACGGCGAAAACTGGACCTCGCTTCCACCGAGACTTGCCAGCGGGAAGGAGCAGGAAGAGTTCGAGTGGGCAGATCCTCCACCGCCGCCAAAGGCGCAAACGCTCGACTCGCTCAACGAGGTCCTTCTTGATGAGGTGCAGCTTCTCGGCGGGTTCGGCTACCCGCTGGTCCAGAACAGCCTCTGCCAGTTGGCGTTCGATGAGACGGAAGTAGTCGTCGCCGGCCCAGGCGCATCAGGGAGGGAAACGGTTTCGATCCCTTATTTGGAACTAAAGAATCTCTCGGTGGGCGGCGCCGGCAGAGTCCGAGAAGGAGGCGGTTTCGTCGGCGGCGGCTTTGGACTGGAAGGCTTCGCGATGGGTGCAAGCGTGGCCGGACTTCTCAACGCCATGACGACCAAGCACCGGATCGAGACCCTGGTGGGATTGCAGACGGAACGGGGCGAGATGGTCTTTCTCTCGACCGCCGTGGAGCCGGCAGCCCTTGAGCTTGCGCTTTCGCGGGCCCGCGCGCTCGCGCGCAATGCATCAGACGGCTCCCCTCAGCAGGCTGGACTCGCAGAGGAACTCAGCAAGCTGGCCGACCTGATGGAAAAAGGCTTCCTCGATCGAGGCGAGTTTGAGCGGGCGAAGAAACGGCTCTTGAAGTAAGCAGTCCGACGATCAACCTGCCGGCCCGGCCAGCGAGGCAGGAAACCACGGTTCCAGGCTAGAATCACCTCCCAGTGCGGCTGTAGCTCAGCTGGCTAGAGCGTCTGCTTGCCATGCAGAAGGTCGTGGGTTCGAATCCCATCAGCCGCTTCGCACAGAAGCCCCGCTCAGGCGGGGTTTTTGTTGCTTCTAGCCGATGGAGCGAGGCTGAAAGTCTTGGCGTAGATGCCGACCGGTCACCTTCGGGTCGTTGTGTGCCCACCTGAGCTCCGGATGAAGAACCGCTCGAGACTTTTGCTATGGGACAACAAACGATCTCGTCGAGATCCCCGAGCTTCACCACTTGGACCATCTTGGCGCGCTGGGATCAATCCGCTCGATGAATTGGACTATGGACGGAGTCTCGAAGGGGCACTGGCGGGGGTCCAGCTCACGGAGCTTGACTGGGCCTTTGTGGCTGTCTGCAATTCGTCCTCATAGGGCTGCGCCGCTTGGGTATGAGTGACGAACCGGCCTTGAATCGAGCCTTAGTTGCCAAATCGCCCACTGGGCCCTCAAGATTTGAATATGACCAAGGCCGAGCTTCATCAGATGGTGGACCGCCTCCCTGATGAAGCAGTCGATGGCGCGCCGATCCTGCTCGGCGAGGTGACGGATGGCAGCATTGATCCCGAGTAGGCGTGGTTCTGGACTCGCGAGTGGCAAGCGAAGGTGCGTGAGGCCGACGAAGACATTGCTGCTGGTCGCGGAACCACCTACGAGAGCGACGAGAATTTTCTACGGGCACTAGAAGAGGACCTGAAGCCGCTCGATGCCGACTCGTAGGGTTCTCCCGTCGTTTCGACGGGATTGGCAGGGCTCCCCAGCAGCAGCGGACGTTTCTAGCTGCGCTCAGGCAGTTCATCTCCGACTTGAAGACTGCCGAGCAAGGCTTCCACCCTCGTCTCCGGATCAAGCGGATGCAGGGGCATCCCGGCATCTGGGAGATGAGTTGGGCACCGGATGGTCGCGCACCTTTGAATACGGCGATGAGGTCCGCGCCGGGGAGGCCCACATCATCTGGCGCCGTGTCGGAACTCATGCGATCTTCCGCCGCCCGTAGACGCTTGCTGAATGAGCATTTTTGGCTCTCGGCCGCGGAATGCGCGATATACGATCAGGCTTGCCATGCAGAAGGTCGTGGATTCGAATCCCATCAGCCGCTTTGTGACCAAGGTCGATCTGCATCAACTCGTCGACCGCCTTCAGACTGGAATCGACCGAGTCACGAGCAGCAGCCTCCGGTCGACCCGGACTCTCGGCCAACGCGACCGGGCGACTCGGGAAGTTTCAGTCGAGCCGCTCGGCGAGCATCACGATGATTCCCTCCGGGCCCCGGACGTAACAGAGCCGGTAGATGTCCTCGTAGCGCACTACCTCGCCGAGGAGCTCCAACCCTCGGTCCCGCACCCTGGCGACGGCGGCGTCGATGTCGTCGACCGAGAAGGCGATGCGGCGGATGCCGAGCGTGTTCGGCGTTGCATTCGTCTCGCCCTTGCGCGCCGGCGGGCTGTTGAAGTGCATCAGCTCCAACCGGCCGTGGCCGTCGGCGGCCTGCAGCATGGAGATCTCGCAGCGGACGTCCTCGAGTCCCACGACACGGTCCACCCACTCACCCTCCACCTCTGCTTCGCCCACCTGCTCCAGCCCGAGCTCGAGGAAGAACGCCTTGGCCGCCGCGAGGTCGTGGACGACGATGCCCACGTTCTCGAGGGATTGGATCGAGCCGCTCATCTCCGTCCGAGCGTACCTGCCGAACCGCCCCGGCTCTGCGAGAGGATGGACTCACCGCCACAGCTCCCGCCGCAACATCGCATTGCCGCGCTCGAGCTGCGCGATGGTGGCGCTGGCGACCGAGCGCGCCCGGGTGGCGCGGTTGATGCGGGCCTGGACCTCCCGGTGTGACCTGCCGGTGCGACGGGCGACGTCGGCGACCAGCTGCCTGCGCTCGCCGCGCAGCCGCTCTCGGGTCGCATAGGCCGACTCCCGCTCGGGTTCTATGTCCCCCTTCGCGGCTTGGGGCCGGGCGCTGGCGGCGGTCTTCCTCGCCCCCGGCTCGGGGCCGTCGGTCGGGAAGAGCTGCAGCGTGGTCTCGCTCATGATCGCCTCGTCCAGCTCGGCGTCGCCCGAGCTGAGGACGGCAAAGCCGCCACCCGGCTCGGGCAGCTCCGGACCGCAGTCGTCCATCTCATCGACCTCTTCCTCCTCGGCGTCCGGCGAGAGGTCGAGCGCGTGACGGCGCTCCAGCTCGATCTCGTGGGCGATTGCCTTCAGCCGCGGGTCGGCCGGCATCAGGAGGTAGCTCATCTGGCGGCGCGGCTCTGGGGTGGTGCGGATGAAGCGGCCGACCACCTGGCGGAAGAAGAGCTCGGTCCGGGCCGCCGTCGCATAGACGCCGACCCGCAGGCGGGGGATGTCCACGCCCTCGGAGACCATCAGGACCGAGACCAGCCAGCGCCGGTCGGAGGAGGCGAAATCGGCGATCCGCCGGCTGGCACCGGGCTCGTCGCTCATCACCAGCTCCGGTCGCTCCCCCGCGACCGTCCCGAGCCGCGCCGCAATCGCCCGCCCGTGATCCTGATCGGAGGCGATGACCAGGCCGCCCGCATCGGGGTGCCCGGCGGCGCGCACCTCGCTCAGCCTGGCATCGCCGTCGCGCAGCACCTCGCCCATCCACTCGCCTTCCGGGCTGAGCGCTGTCCGCAGGCGCCGGGCCGACTCGGCCGCCGGCAGGACGAGGTCAAAGTCGGCGCTGCGCAGTCGACCGTCTGAGACCCACTCCATCTCGCCGTCATACGGCAAGAAGGTGATCGGGCGGCATACCCGGTCGCGCAGCGCCTGCGGATAGCCGTAGGCGTAGTCGGCCCGGCTGAGGCCGTCCTCGTCGTAGGCGACCCAGGGGATGGCCGAGTTGTCCGAGCGGAAAGGCGTCCCCGAGAGCAGCAGCCGGAAACGGGCGCCGTCGAAGGCCCTGCGGGTCTGCAGGCCCCAGGCGGCCAGATCGCCCATGTGGTGCGGCTCGTCGGCGATCAGCAGGGTCGGCCGGCGGCCAGCCGCCAGGCGGTGCGTGTCCGGCCCGGCCGCGATCGTCTGGTAGGTGACGGCGACGCCGTGGAAGTCGGCCGACTCCGGCCCGTCCGAGTTCGGCCTATTCGGCTCCAGATCGATGCCGTAGCGAGCCGCGTCGGCGGCCCACTGGCGGCAGATGTGGGTGGTCGGGCCGGCCACGACAACGCGGGAGACGAACCTGGCGCTGAGCATCCGGTGGGCGACGTACAGGCCGAAGGTAGTCTTGCCGGCCGCCGGCGTAGCCGAGGCCAGGAAGCTGGTGGCCGAGTGCGCCCGCACGGCCTCGGTCGCCTCCTCCTGCCATGAGCGGAGGGGTCGAGCATCGGGCCAATCCGGAAGCGACCGGGCGCGCGCGCCGCCGCTGATCAGGTGCTGAGAGACGTCGTACAAGGGCGGCCACAATAGGGTCACCCGGGGTCGGAGGGCGGCCGGCCTGCTCTCAGTTGAACTATCTGACTACACAGCCCACCAGTCGCGCTTGCCAGCGACGTCTTCGCGCGGATCCTCGCCGAGGTTCGGTGCGCCGATGACGAGGATCTCGAGGCCCTCCGGCCCGGCCTCGTAGCCTCGCCAGGTACCGGGCGCGACGCGCACCGCGTCCCATTCCTCGAGCGCGACGATCTCCTCGTCGAGCTTCATCCGCCCGCTCCCGCGCACGACCACGTACACCTCCTCCTGCTGCTTGTGCGTATGGCCGTAGGGAAAGCGATAGCCAGGCGGGACGCGCTGGTAGCTGAGGCCGGACTCCTCGAGCGCGAGCGCCTTGGTCGCCAGCCGGAACTCCAGGTCGGGCGGGCCGTCGAAGTTGGATCCGACGTCCTGCAGATCCTCCTTCAGATTCCTCAGAGTGAACGACACGGGGCAATCCTATGGCGCGATGTGGATGGGCTTTCGGTCTCAGCCACTCGGCGCCAGCCGATCCACGCTGGGCATTGGCAGGGTTGGGAGCTCGGAACTGCATCATTTTCTGGTTGCTATAGACCCAGAATTTGATGCAGTTCGCTGCCCGGTTCGACCATGGCGATCGCCAGCTTCCCTGAGAATCAACGGCTCCATTGGAATTTTTCTAGGATGGATGTTTGTCCTACTGATTTATGGGTAGCTGCTGCTCGTTCCCACATTGATCCATCCCCCGACGCGACGCAGAGGAAGAGCCCTTTCCCCGTATCGGCGCCGTCGTTTTCCCTGGCCACGGCTGCCTACGCTCCTCCTCCGCGTCGCGTCACCTTTCTAGGTCTTCTCGGCAAGCTCGGAGATCAGGTCGTCGAGGTCGAGCGGCGAGGTTCCCATCTGCACTCCCCCGCCATCGGCCGCCATCGGCCACTGCTCGCGCGGCCGGTCCCAGTAGAGCTCGACCCCGTTGCGATCGGGATCGGAGATGTAGAGGGCCTCGCTGACCCCATGGTCGGAGGCGCCCTCGAGCGGCCAGCCTGCCTCGCTCAGCCGTCGCAGCGCGTCGGCGAGGGCGCGGCGGGTCGGGTAGCGGATCGCGGTGTGGAAGAGGCCGGTGGTGCCGGGCGGCGGCGGCGAGCCGCCTTTCGAGGACCAGGAGTTGAGGCCGATGTGGTGGTGGTAGCCACCGGCGGAGACGAAGGCGGCGTCGGCGCCCCAGCGCTGCATCAGCTCGAAGCCGAGGATGCCGCAGTAGAAGCCGAGGGCGCGATCGACGTCGGCGACCTTGAGGTGGACGTGGCCGATGTCGACCCCCGGGTCGATCGGCTCGACCCGCCTTTCCGCCCCCGGGTCAGCCATCGAGAACCCCGTTGAGGGCTTCGTTGACGAGACGGTCGGCGTCGGCGTTCTCGCCGCGGCGGACGTGTCGGATCGACCAGGAGTCGAAATCCCGAAGCGCCCTCTTCACTTCGTCATGCAGGGTCTTCATGCCGGCGTTCTTGACCTTGTAGCGGCCTTCCACCTGCCGCACGACCAGCTCGGAGTCGCCGACCAGCTCCAGCTCCTCGGCGCCGTGGAGCTTCGCCAGCTCGATCCCGCGGAGGAGCGCCCGGTACTCGGCGACGTTGTTGGTCGCCTTGCCGATCCTCTCCCCCACCGTCTCCAGCAGCTCGCCCTCGCGGTCGCGCAGGACGATGCCGATCGCCGCGGGGCCCGGATTGCCGCGGGCGCCTCCGTCGACGTTGACGACCACCCGGCTCACCGCTTCGCGGCCGGTTCGCCGGCGAGGCCAAGCCTGCCGTCCCCGTCGACGGCGGCGTTCCACTGCCGCGCGGCGGCGTCGATCTGGTCGATCTCGCGGCCCTTTTCGAGCTCGAAGACGGGGCGCAGCTCGTCGCCGAGGTCGACCCCCCACTGATACCAGGAGAGGTCCCAGGCGACCGTGATCCGAACCTCGTCAGGAGCGCCGGCGGCGGCACCGACCGAGGCCGAGGGCGTCCCGAGGGTGCGGGTGAGGCCGGCGACGGTGCGCCCCGCCTCGCTCGAGTTGAAACGGGTGACGGCGAGCTCGAAGACGCTCGCCCCGCCGAGGTCGGGCGGGGGCGACGGGCGGCGGCGTTGCCCGACGGACACGGGCTTCGGCTCCGGAATGTCCCCTTCAGCATTTTCCCCGCTGGAGGAGCCACGATCCTCGAAGCGATCCGACGGAGCGGGGGCGCTTTGGCTGTGGCCACGGCGGCGCAGCAAGGTGCGCAGTCGCCAGCGGCCCTCATGGCCCTCCTCGGTCCGCTCCGGCTCGGGATCCCCGGCGCGGCGCCAGCGGAGCCGCTCGGCTCGGGCGACGCAGAGCTCGCAGACCGGCCGCTCCTCGCCGCCGGCGACGAAGCCGTGGACCCGCTCGCCGGCCAGGATCGTCCGGCCGCAGATCGCGCAGGTGGCCTCGGCGCTCATGCTGTCGCCAAGGTAGCAGCGGACGGCTGCCCCTCCGGGCGCCTTCAACCCTGCTGCAGATGCGATTTCAGCCGCATCACTGCCTTCGTGTGCAGCTGCGAGACCCGCGACTCGGTCACTCCGAGGACCTCGCCGATCTCGCGCAGGGTGAGGTTCTCGTAGTAGTAGAGGGCGACGACCAGCTGCTCGCGCTCGGGCAGCGAGCCGATCGCCTCGGTGAGGCGGTCCTTGACCTCGTTGCTCGCCAGCGCCTCCTGGGGGTCGGCGGCGCCCTCGTCGGCGATCGTGTCCAGCAGCGAGACCTGGTCGCCGGAGGAGTCGGAGACGGTCCACAGCTCGTCCAGCGCGTAGACGGAGGAGTTGGCGATCTCCAGCAGCGCGCTCTGCAGTTCCTCTTCGGTCATGTTGAGCTTGGCGGCGAGCTCGGCCTCGCTCGGCGCCCGCTGCAGTTCGTGCTCGAGCTTCGCCTGGGTGGCCTCGATTTCACGGGCCCGGGAACGGACCGAGCGCGGCACCCAGTCGAGGGAACGCAATTCGTCGATGATCGCGCCGCGGATGCGGGTCATCGCGAAGGTCTCGAATTTGATCCCCCGCTCCGGCTCAAAGCGCTCGATCGCGCCGATCAGGCCGCCGAGGCCGTAGGAGATCAGGTCCGCGTCTTCGACGTGCGAGGGCAGCCCGGCGCCGAGCCGGCCGGCGACGAACTTGACCATCGGCGAATAGGCGACCACCAGCCGCTCGCGGGCGGTGCCGTCCCCCTGGTCCTTGTAGCGGCGCCACAAGTCACGGAGCTCGACCTCTTTCACGCCCGTTTCCATCAGGCGATACTACGTTCGTTTGCGGGGAGTTGTCTCATGCGCGCGGGTGGCTGGCTGCATAGGTGTCGCGCAGTCTCGCGGCATCCACCCGGGTGTAGACCTGGGTGGTCGAGATCGACGCATGTCCCAGCAGCTCCTGAATCGTACGCAGGTCGGCGCCCCCCTCGAGCAGATGAGTTGCGAAGGAATGCCTGAGTGCGTGCGGCGAGACCCCGGCCGCCAGCGCCGCCTCACGGGTCCAGAGGCCGAGGCGGCGGGTGACGTCGGAGTTGGAGAGGCGGCGGCCGCTCTTGGAGAGGAACAGCGCCTGCTCGCGTGGATCGGCGGATAGGGCGCGGCGGCCCTTCTCCAGATAGCGCCGCAGCGCGCGCTGGGCCGGCTCGCCGACCGGGAGCAGCCGCTCCTTCGAGCCCTTGCCGAGCACCCGCAGTTGCTCGGTCTCGAAATCGAGCGCGCCGAGGTCGAGGTTGACGATCTCCTCGCAGCGCAGCCCGCAGGAGTAGGCGAGCTCGAGCATCGCCCGGTCGCGCAGCTCCAGCGGGGTCCGCGCGGGGATCCGCTCCAGCAGCGAGCGCATCTGCTCGGTGGTGAGGACCCTGGGCAGCTTCTCGGAGCGCTTCGGGCTGGAGACGAGCTCGGCGGGGTTGGAGCCGGCACGTTCGGTGCGGACGAGGAAGCCGTAGAGGCCGCGGATCGCCGCCAGCTTGCGGGCAACCGTCGCCGGCGCCGCGCCGGCGCTGGAGAGCCCGGCGCCGTAGCGGCGAACGTCGCGGTGGCGGACATCCACTGGGTCGACCCCCTGGTCCCCCGCCCACCCGGCGAAGCCGCCGAGGTCGACGCCGTAGGCGCGCCGCGTCCGCTCGGCCGACCCCCGCGCCCGCAGGTCTCGGTCGTAAAGCGAAAGAGCCTCCTGCCAGTTCACGACCCTTTGTTCTCCCCTCCTCTCCCACCTCCTCTGAGCGGGGATAGAAGCGAGCAGATCAAGGACGACCGAAGAGCGTGCTCTGCACGTGACGCAGGGAAGACGCCGAGATGCGCCGCTTATCTCCCCCGCTCAGAGGAGCTGGCTCTCAGCCGCCTATATAGATCGGAGTTCCAACTTCGACGAGGTCGTAGAGTTCTTCGACGTCGGGAATCGCCATGCGAATGCAGCCGTGGGAGCCAGCGGTGCCGAGTGATTCGGTCTCTTCGGTGCCGTGGATGCCGGCGCCTTCGTAGATCCCCATCCAGCGGGCCTTGATCGGGTCCTCGGGCCCGGGGGGAATCGTCTGCCCGGCTAGGTCGCCGGCCCAGGCCGAGTTCGGCACGTGCCAGACCGGGTTTTCTTCCTTTTCCTGGATTTCGTAGAGACCTTCCGGCGTTTCCAGCCCTTCCATGCCGACCGCCACCGTGTATTCCTTGGCCAGCTTCAGGTGCTGCCAGAGGCGCAGGGTGAAGGTGCCCCGATCGAGCGTCAGGTAGGACGGGTAGCGGGCGGCGACTTCCTGCTTGGTGACCTCGGGCTTGGTCGGGTGCACCTTGGCGACGATCTCGTGCGGGGCGTTGGCGTTCAGCACGGCGCTTTCGAGATCCCTCTCCAGCAGGTTGTCGCGCAGCTTGCGACCGTCCCTGCCGGCGACGACTTCGAGCGAATCAGGGCTCGCTTCGACGTCGGCGTTCTGCGGTTCACGGTCGATTTCGTCAGCTACGTGGCGGACGAAACGGTTGATCGCCCGCTCGGAGTAGGCGACCTGAGGAGTGATCTGTTCGTCGACCTCGCCGCCGCTCACGTAGCGGACAAGGCGCCCGGGGAAGCCCCCCTGCCGGCTGTCTTCGACGGCCTCCGCGACCGCGGAGTCGATGTCGGCGCGGATCTTCAGCTTCTTGCCGGCGAGCTTCCAGGTCTGTCCGTCGAAGCTGACGAGGAGCGGGTGATGCAGCGGCGCCAGCAGCTTGCGGCGCACCGCGGCCGTCGCTTCGGCTTCGTCCATCCCGCCGACGTCGACGCCGGCGACCGTGACCCCGTCGGCGATCTTGTCCTTCTGCGAGCTGTCGTAGGCGTAGGCGGCGCCAACCACGACCACCAGCGCCACGGCGGCGATCAGGACGACTATCGAAGTTCTCTTACCCATCTCGACTGGAACCGCTCTCGCTCAGAGTAGGACGTTCACCCGTTGCCCAGAGTCTAGGCACTCTGATTATTTGGCCGACCAGCGCGTCTCCCCTGCAATTTCGCATGTCCCGTTGTTCTATCGGCAGGCGCGGCGGATATCTTTCGCCAGATGCGCACCAAGGACGAGGTCCGGGAGGAGATCTGGAAAGCGATGGAACGCGAGGGCGTCTCCCGCTTCCCCGGCGCCGAGAACCGGATCCCGAACTTCGCGGGCGCCAAACTTGCGGCCGAGAAGCTGGCCGGGCACCGGCTCTGGAAGCGGGCGCGCGTGGTCAAGGCCAACCCGGACTCGCCGCAGACGCACGCCCGGCGGATCGCCCTGGAAGAGGGCAAGACGATGATCATGGCGGTGCCGCGCCTGCGCGATCCCCATCCGTTCCGGGTGCTGGACCCGAAAAAGCTCTCGAAGGCGGCGATGAAGGAGGCGGCGACGATCAAGGGCGCGCTCAAGCACGGCCGGGTCGTCGCCCTCGACGACCTGCCCGATATCGACTTCGTCCTCTGCGGCTCGGTCGCGGTCAACCTCAGCGGCGCCCGGGTCGGCAAAGGCGGCGGCTACCACGACCTCGAGTACGGGATCCTCAGCGCCGCCGGCAAGATCGACGACCACACCACCGTCGCCACCACCGTCCACCCGATCCAGATCCTCCGCCAGCACCTGATGGTCACCGATCACGACCTCCCCTGCGACCTGATCGCGACCCCGCGGGCGGTGATCGAGATCGACCGCCAGTACCCGCGGCCGCGGGGCATCCTCTGGGACCACCTGCAGCCGCCGCAGATCCGCGAGATCCCGGTTCTGGAACGGATGGGATATGCCTGAACCAGAGCGCCGGCCGCTACCCGCCTTCCCCGGTACCGACTACGGCAACCCGGATCCGGAGTGGCTGAAAATCGACTGGCGGGAGCACCTCCACCAGGTCGACCTGCCGGGGGCGCCGGAAGTCAACTATGTCGAGATCGGCGAGGGGGAGCCGATCATCTTCATCCATGGGATCGCCGGCTGCTGGCGCAACTGGCTCGAGAACCTCCCCTACTGCGGGCGCATGCATCGGGCGATCGCGCTTGACCTGCCTGGCTTCGGCGACAGCCCGATGCCGTCGTGGGAGATCTCGATGTCGAACTACGGCCGGCTCGTCCACGACTTCTGCGAGCGGCTGGGGATCGACGAGGTGGCGGCGCTCGTGGGGAACTCGATGGGTGGCTTCATCGGGACGGAGGCGGTGATCGAGGAGCCCAGTCGCTTCGACCGGCTCGTGCTCATCTCCGCCGCCGGGATCAGCTTCGCCGAGTGGCAGGGAAGGGCCTTCGATGCCACCGGCCGCATCGTCAAAGCTGCGGTTCCCTTCCTCAGCGGTGACAGGCGGGTCTACTGGACCCGGTCACGCGGCCGCAAGCTCGCCTTCGGTCGGCTCTTCCGCAATCCGAGCAAGCTGAGGCCCGAGCTGCTCGCCGAGCAGGTGCGCCCAGGTCTTCAGGCGCCCGCGTTCTCCACCGCCCTGACGAAAATCTGGGGCTACGACACGCGCGAGCGCCTGCCCGAAATCGAGATCCCGACGATGGTCGTCTGGGGCCTCAACGACCAGATCGTCCCGGTCGAGGGAGCGATCGGGTACCACCGCCTGATCCCCCACTCGCGGCTGGAGATCTTCGAGCGCACCGGCCACCTGCCGATGCTCGAGCGGCCGCAGCGGTTCAACCCGCTGCTCGAAGAATTCATCAAATCCTCACGGCCGCTGGAGACGGCAGCGCACGACGACACCGCAATCGGCTAGCGGCGCAGCCTCAGCTGGTGATCGCGCCCTGGGAAGCGGATGACACGGTCGCCGCATACTTGGCCATGATGCCGCGGGTGTAGGGCGGCTCGGGCTGCTGGTAGTCGTTGACGCGCTGGGCGATCTCCTCGTCGGAGAGGGCAACGTCGAGACGGCGGTTGTCGATGTCGACGGTGATCTCGTCGCCCTCGCGGATCGCTGCGATCGGGCCGCCCCTGGCGGCCTCCGGAGCGACGTGGCCGACCATCAACCCGCGGGTGGCGCCGGAGAAGCGGCCGTCGGTGACCATCGCCACGCTCTCGCCGAGCCCCTCGCCGACGATCGCGGCGGTCACCTGCAGCATCTCGCGCATCCCGGGCCCTCCGACCGGTCCCTCGTTGCGGATGACGACAACATCGCCGGGGTTGATCTGCTGGTCCTTGACCGCGCGGAAGCACTCCTCTTCGGTCTCGAAGACTCGAGCGGGTCCGGTCTGTTGCCGCCGCTCGGTGCCGGCGACCTTGACCACGGAGCCTTCGGGCGCGAGGTTGCCGCGCAGGATCGCCAGGCCGCCTTCGGGCTTGAGCGGATTCTCGACATGGCGCACGACTTCCTGGTCCGGGGCCTCGCTGGCCGCGGCCGCCTCTTCGCCGATCGTGCGGCCGGTGACGGTGATCGCCTCGCCGTGGAGGATGCCGGCTTTGGCGAGCCGCTTGAGGATCACCGGCACCCCGCCGGCGGCATAGAGGTCGGTGGCGACGAAGCGGCCGCCCGGTTTGAGGTCGGCGTAGAGCGGCGTCCCACGCGAGATCCGCTCGAAGTCGTCCATCGTCAGCTCGATCCCGAGCTCATGGGCGAGGGCGATCAGGTGGAGGACGCCGTTGGTCGAGCCGCCGGAGGCGCAGACGCAGGCGATCGCGTTTTCCAGCGACTCGCGGGTGATGATCCTGCTCGGCCGCAGGTCCTCGACGAGGACGTTGATCACCAGCTCCCCGATCTTCCCGGCGACCGTGTCCTTGTCGTCGTCTTCGGCGGGGACCATCGCCGAGCCGCCGGCGCTGATCCCGAGTGCCTCGAAGGCACAGGCCATGGTGTTGGCGGTGAACTGGCCACCGCAGGCACCGGCACCGGGGCTGACCACGCCCTCCATCTCGTTCAGTTCCTCGTCGCTCATGTCACCGGCGTTGTGGGCGCCGATCGCCTCGAAGATGTCGAGGATCGTGACGTCGCGGCCGTGCCAGTGGCCGGGGGCGATCGAGCCGCCGTAGAGCAGCACCGACGGCACGTCGAGACGAGCCAGCGCCATCGCACAGCCGGGAATCGTCTTGTCGCAGGCGCAGAGGGCGACGATCGCGTCGAACTGGTAGCCGCGCGCCATCAGCTCGATCGAGTCGGCGATCACCTCGCGGCTGACCAGCGAGGCCTTCATCCCCTGGGTCCCCATCGTCACCCCGTCGGAGACCGCGACCGTGTTGAACTCCATCGGCGTGCCGCCGGCGGTACGCACTCCCTCTTTGACATGCTCGGCGAGCGCCCGCAGGTGGAAGTTGCAGGGCATCGCCTCGGTCCAGGTGTTGGCGATCCCGACCGTCGGCCTGCTCAGCGCGTTGTCGTCGAACCCGATCCCCTTCATGTAGGCGCGCGCGTGCGCGCGGTCGGGCCCGTCGAAGACGACGGACGAACGAGGACGTGGAAGCTTGGTCGCGGTGTTGCCGTTGGTAGCCATGGCGTCGAAATCTACTGAGCGCGCCGCTCCGGCGATTGGCGAGTTATGGGCGCTATGGGCCCCAAAAGGCGCCACTCGTCAATCCGAACACGTCCACGGGCCCGGCGCCGGCGCCGATGTCGCGCAAGCCATCGCGGACCGCGCGCGAGGTGAGTTCGCGAGCCTGCTTCGCCGCCTCAAGCGGGGTTTTCCCCTGCGCGAGGAACGCGGCGAGCGAGGAAGAGTGCGTGCAGCCCGAGCCGTGCGCGGCACCGTCGGGGTGGCGCTCGCCGGGGATTTCGACTACCTCGGCCCCGTCGTAGAAGACGTCCACGACCGCCTCACTGTGCCCTCCCGTAACCACGGCCACCTTCGCGCCCATCCCGACAAGCGCTTCTGCCAGAACGGCTTGGCTCGCCCCATCACCCAGCCCCGTGAGCGCCTGCGCCTCCGGGATGTTCGGAGTGACCACAGCCGCCAACGGAAGCAGCTGCCCGGCCAGGACCCGCCGAGCGTCATCGTCAAGGAGGACCGCGCCGCTCTCGGCGATCATCACCGGGTCAATCACCACCGGCGCCTTTCCCACGTACTGGAGCGCTTCAACCACTCCCTCTACCGTCTCGATGGTTCCCAGCATCCCGATCTTCACGGCGTCGACCCCGATGTCCTCGGCCACCGCCCGCACCTGGGCGACGACGATCCGCGGCGAGATCGCCTCCACCGCCTCCACCCCCACCGTGCTCTGCGCCGTGATCGCGGTGATCGCGGTCGTCCCGTGAACTCCCACCCGCGCGAACGCCTTCAAATCGGCCTGGATGCCGGCACCGCCGCCGGAGTCCGAGCCGGCAATAGAAAGGACTGCTGGGATGCGATCGGAAGCCATCCGCCCGGAGCCTAGAGAGGGCCGTCCACGGCCGCCGGGAGCAGCGTCCGGGAATAGGAGCCGACGCTGGAGCAGGTGAGGTAGCCGAGCAGCTCGAGCCGGGCGAGGGCCGAGGCGGTCGCCGGGCCCGGAAGACGGGTGGCGGTGGCAACCGCGTCGCAGCTGGAGTGGCCGGCCTCGACGGCGCCGAGCACCGTTTGCAGGGCGTGGTCGAGGGTGGGGCCGCGACGCTCGATCTGCCGCCGGCCGGGGCCGAGCATGGCGTCGAGCACGTCCTGGGCATCGCGGACCACGCAGGCGCCGCCGGCGAGGAGGGCATTGGGGCCGGCGGAGGCGCGGGAGTTGACCGGACCCGGCACGGCGCCGAGATCCCTTCCGAGATCGGCGGCGAGGTCGGTCGTGATCAAGGATCCGGAACGAGTGGCGGCCTCGACGACCACGGTCATCCCTGCCAGGGCAGCCATGATGCGGTTGCGAGCCGGGAAGGTCCAGCGCCATGGCGTCGCCCCGGGCGGGAACTCGGAGATTACGAGACCGGACTCGCAGATCCGCCGCCAGAGGGAGCGGTGGCTCGCGGGGTAGGCGATATTCGGTCCGCAGCCGAGGACGGCGATGGTGCGGCCGGCGTCGAGGGCGCCGCGGTGGGCGCAGCCGTCGATCCCGAAGGCGAGGCCGCTGACCACGGTCATTCCCGCCGCCGCCAGTTCCCGCCCCAGCTCGCGGGCGATCTCGCGGCCGTAGGAGGTGGCGCGGCGGGCGCCGACGACCGTCACGGCTTCGAACGGCTCGAGGCGGTCGAGGAGCCGTGGGTCGCCGCGCCCGACCAGCGCCCAGGGCGCGTCGGGCGCGTCCCGCAGCGAGTCGGGATAGAGATCGCCATGGCGGCAGCAGGCCCAGCACTCCGCCAGGTGCAGCTCTTCGAGCAGCCGCTCCTCCGTCAGCGCGGCGGCGCGCGCGAGCAGTTGGCCCGCCACCTTCGGCGCCGCTACCGCGACCAGATTCTCGTTCGAGAGCCGCAGCAGTTCGGGCGAGCGTGAGCCGACCGCGCCGGTGGCGACCCGCTCCACGTAGGGGCCGAGGGCGGCGAGCAGCCAGGAACGCCGCAGGCACTCGACGCAGGCCCTCGGCTCAGCCACGGTCGCGCCTCCGCATCTGCAGCGCCTGCGCCATCTGCTCCTCGCCGATCTCCTCAAGCCCACCGAGGTCGGCGATCGTCTGCGCCAGCCGCAGCGCCCGGTCGTGGGCGCGACCGCTGAGGCGCTGGCGGGCGTAGAGCTCGGCGAGCAGCGCCGCCGCGACTGAGCTGAGGGGACAGGATCGCGCCTCCGCCGGAGTCATCTCGGCGTTGCAACGCCCCGACCCGAGCCGCTGCTCCTGCCGCTCCCGCGCCGCGCAGACCCGCTCCCTCACCGCCGCCGAGGGCTCGCCCGGCGCTCCGCCGATCTCGGCGGCGCTCGGCTGGCGCACCGCGGCGAGAATGTCGATGCGATCGGCCAGAGCGCCGCTCAGCTTCCCCTGGTAGCGCTGGACGTCATATGGCGGACAGGTGCAGTCGGGATCGGCCTCGCCCCGACCGCACGGGCACGGGTTCGCGGCGGCGAGCAGCATGAACCGGCAGGGCAGGCTGCGCTGTCCGCCGGCCCGGGAGATCACCACCTCCCCAGCCTCCAGCGGCCCCCGCAACGCCTCCAGGGCGTCACGGCGAAACTCGCAGAGCTCGTCGAGGAAGAGGACCCCCCGATGGGCGAGCGTCGCCTCCCCCGGCCGCGGCGGAGTGCCGCCCCCGATCAGGCCGGCGGCGCTGATCGTGTGGTGGGGCGCGCGGAACGGGCGGCCGCCCCTCAGGCCAGCCGCGAGGCTGCCGGTGGCGCTGGCGATCCGCGCCACCTCCAGCGCCTCGTTGCGGGCGAGCGGCGGCAGGATCGACGGCAGGCGGCTTGCGGCAAGGGACTTGCCGGCTCCGGGCGGTCCCACCATCAAGACGCTATGACCTCCCGCCGCGGCCACCTCCAGCGCGTGCCGCAGGTGCGGCTGTCCGCGCAGGTCGGCGAGATCGGGCGCTCCGGAAGGGGGGTCGGAGTGCAGCGGCAACGGGTCGGGGCGCCGCGGCCTCCACCCTCCCGAAGCCAACGCGGGCAGCCGGCCCAGGGCGTCGACCGCGATCACGTCGATCCCAGCGGCGAGAGCCGCCTCCGGGCCGTTCTCGCCGGGGAGGACGATCGCCTCGGCGCCGCTCTCCGCCGCCGCCTCAGCCATCGCCAGCGCCCCCTGTACCGAGCGGGTGGAACCGTCGAGGGCCAGCTCGCCGGCCAGCGCGACCCGCGCCAGCCCCTCCCACTCCAGTTGCCCGGAGGCGCTCAGCAGCGCCGCCGCGATCGCCAGGTCCATGCCCGGCCCCGCCTTGCGCAGGCTCGCCGGCGCCAGGTTGACGACGATCCGCCGCAGCGGGAACTCGAAGCCGCAGTTGACCAGGGCCGCCCGCACCCGCTCGCGCGCCTCGCGCACGGCGGCGTCGGGGAGCCCGACGATCGTGAAGTTGGGAAGGCCGCGGTGGACGTCGACCTCGACCCGCACCGGGCGGGCGGAGATGCCGTCGAGCGTGAAGGTGCGGGCGGTGGCGAGCACGGCGAGGACGCTAAGGAGCCAAGTCGCACGCGTGGCGCGCGCTCTTCAAAAATTGACGCCCAGCTTCCTCACGATTCTGTGACCTCCCCGCTGCCGGGGTCGGGGGGGCGAGTTCTCCCTCCCCGCGCCTTATGTGGGCATGACCCACTCACGCCGCCGCACCGGCCAGATTGCCGAGGACCTCGTCGCTGACCGCCTCACCGCCGCGGGCTGGGAGATCGTCGAGCGCAACGCCCGCACCCGCCACGGCGAGCTCGACATCGTCGCCCTCGACGGCCGCGTGCTCGTCTTCGTCGAGGTCAAGGGCGCCCGCCTGGAGACGAGCTTCGGCCCGGAGAAGCCGATCCTCTCGATCGACTTCGACAAGCAGCGCCAGGTCCGCCGCCTCGGCACCGCCTGGATGGCCGAGCGGCGCCAGTTCCCGCCCTTCGACGACATCCGCTTCGACGCTGTCGGCGTCATCCTCGACCGCGCCGATCGGGCGGTTGAGGTAGAGCACATCCAGGGCGCGTTCTAAACGCCGTCCTGACCAAGCAGATCAAGGACGCAGAGAGCGTGGCGCGCTCTGCACGCGAGCGACCGAGGACGCCGAGCTGCGCCGGTCAGGACAGCTCCAGTTGCGAGTAGGCAACGGATTGGAACGAGCGGCGATGCAGCGGTGAGATGCCGATCTCCTCAATCGCCTGGCGATGCTCGGGGGTCGAATAGCCGACGTGCTCCTCGAACCCCCAACCCGGGTGCAGGTGGGCGACCTCGCGCATGTAGCGGTCGCGGGTGACCTTGGCGATCACCGAGGCGGCGGCGATCGCGCCGCTGGTCGCGTCGCCCTTGACCACGCGCCGGTGCGGGACCTCGCACCGCGGCAGGCGGAAGCCGTCGACGAGGCAGATCGCCTCCCCCTCCGGCGGCGCCAGCCGCTCCAGCGCCAGCGATAGCGCTTCGACGTTGGTCACGTGCAGGCCGCGGCGGTCGATCCCGCCCGCGCAGCGCACCACCACGCTGACCCGCGCGGCCGCCCGCAGCACGCGGGGGTACATCTCCAGCCGCCGGTCCTCCGTCATCTGCTTGGAGTCGTGCAGGCCGCCGAGGGCGCGCCGGTCGGAGTGCGAGAGGGTCTCGTAATCGAGCAGCACCGCGGCCGCGACCAGCGGCCCCGCCAGGCAGCCGCGTCCGGCCTCGTCGGCGCCGGCGACGTAGCGGCTCCCCAGCCCGCGATCGAAGGCGAAGAGGCGGCGGCTGCGCGCCAGCCGGCGGCGGTGGTGCCTGCCCTTGGCGGGGGCCGCTGGCGCGGCCTTAGAGGGTGCCGACCCGGTCGGGGGGCCAGTAGGTGGCAAAGGCCTCACCGATGATCCAGTCTCGGGGAACGGGTCCCCAGAAACGGCTGTCGTCGCTCGCCCCACGGTTGTCACCCATCATGAAGTACATGTCGGGTGGAATCGTGATCTGTTTCGGCATATTGCATGGTCCGCTGTTCCCGCAGGGGTTGGTGTAGGGCTCGTCGCTCTTCTCCACCCCATTGACGACGGGGTGCCCTTCCTTGACCGAGAGGGTGTCCCCCGGCCCAGCGACAATCCGCTTGATGAAGTTCTGGCTCGACTCCCCGGCCGTCGGTTTGGGACAGGGTTCGCCGGGTTTCGGCGTCACCCCGCATTCGGTGCCGTTGTCGGCGCCGGCGGGGGGATGGAAGACGACGATGTCGCCCGGCTTCGGGTCGTTGAAGTGGTAGATGAAGCGGTTGACGAGGACCCGCTGGCCGACGTCGAGGGTGGGCTCCATCGATTCCGAGGGGATCTGGTACGGCTTCACGATCCAGGCCTGGATTGCCAACGCCAGCCCCAGGGCCAGCGCGACGATGACAGCCAGCTCGATGAGCCCGCCGCCTTTGGTTTCTGGCTTCGGGATCCGGAGTTTCAGGCTGCCGAGTCCTCGTCGGAGTCGCCGTTCCCTGCCGGCTCCTCGTCCTCGGCTTCCTCGGGCGCTGCAGTGTCCTCGGTCTCCCCTGCCTCGGGCGCATCCGCGTCCGCCGCCGCCTCGCTCCCCCCGCTCGCCTCCGGATCAGGCTGCTCGGAGACCTCGCCCTCGGCTGGCGCCTCCTCGGTCCGCTTGGAAGCCTCGACCTCCACCTCGGCCGACGCCTCCTCGGGCTGCTCCTCCTCGAGCGGGACCGCCTCCGGTACGACCTCTTCCTGGCTCGCGCCATCGGCGTCCACGGCCGTGCTCTGGTCGGGGGCCGCCGCCGGCGCCGCGACCACGTCGTCGTCGATGCCCCAGCGCCGCTCGGCGACGCGGGCGGCCTTGCCGATGCGGCCCCGCAGGTAGTAGAGCTTCGCCCGGCGCACGTCGCCGCGGGCCGCGATCTCGAGTTTCTCGATCTTCGGCGAGTGCAGCGGGAAGGTCCGCTCGACGCCGACGCCGAAGGACTGTTTGCGCACGGTGAAGGTCTCGCGCGCGCCGGAGCCCTGGCGCCGCAGGACGACGCCCTCGAAGACCTGGATCCGTTTGCGGTTCCCCTCGACGACCTGGAAGTGGACGCGGACGCGGTCCCCCGGCGCGAAGTTGGGAAGGCCCTGCTTCAGCTGGGCGCGCTCGATGTCGTCGATTACGGAGCTCATAAGGCGAGAAAAAACCGCCGGACCCAGGTGCGGGAACCGCGCGGTTGCGGAATGGTAGCTACTCCGCGTCTTTTTCGAACTGCTCGGCGCGCAGACGACTCTGCTCGAGCCGCCACTGCCGCACCTTCCCGTGGTCGCCGGAGAGCAGCACCTCGGGCACCTCCCAGCCGCGGTAGCTCGGCGGCCGGGTGAAGTGCGGGTACTCGGGCATCCCCTCGAGCTGCTGGCTGAAGGACTCCTCGACGGCCGAGTCGGCGTGGCCGAGGGCGCCGGGCAGCTTGCGCATGACCACGTCGGCGACGACCATCGCCGGCAGCTCGCCCCCGGCGAGGACGTAGCGGCCGATCGAGAGCTCGTCGTCGGCGAGATGCCGGTGGACGCGGTCGTCGAAACCCTCGTAGCGGCCGCAGAGCAGGGCGACGTGGGGCTCGGCGACCAGCTCGTCGGCGATCGGGTCGTCGAGCAGCGGCCCGATCGGCGAGAGCAGCACGATCCGCGGCCGCGGCCCCTCACCGTAGGCGGCCCGCAGCGCCGCGTCGACGACGTCGACCCGCAGCACCATCCCGGCGCCGCCGCCGTAGGGCGAGTCGTCGACCTGGCCCGCGGTCAGCGGCGTCGAGTCACGGTAGTCGAAGAGGTTGAGCTCGTTGCCTTCGCGCAGCGCGTTCTGCACCGAGCGCTGCGACCGGAACCAGTCGAATGCCTCGGGGAAGAGGGTGAAGACGTCGAGTCGCACGCGGCGACTCTAGATGGTCGCCTCAGGCGTCGGCTCAGTCGAGGATGTCGACGACGACGCGGCGGTCGATCCGCACCGCGGCGGCCTTGGCGATGGTGCGGATCGCGTTGGCGATCCTGCCGCCCTTGCCGATGACCCGGCCGAGGTCGCCCTCGGCGACGCTGATCTCGTAGACGAGGTCGCCGTCCTCTTCCAGCTCCTCGACCACGACTTTCTCCGGCTCCTCGACGAGGGCCTTGACCAGGAACTCGAGCAGCTCCGTCACCAGCGTAGCTAGGTGCCGGAGGCCCTGATGCCCTTGGTCCGCAGCAGGCCGGCGACCGTCTCCGACGGCTGCGCCCCGTGCTGGAGCCAGTGACGCGCGCGCTCCTCGTCGAGCACGATCGTCGAGGGCTCCGTCTGCGGGTTGTACTGGCCGATCGTCTCGATCGTGCGGCCGTCGCGCGGCGAGCGTTTGTCGGCGACGACGATGCGCCAGATCGGGTTCTTCTTCGAACCCACCCGCCTAAGTCTGATTCGGACTGCCATTCGGCGGCGCAGGTTACAGAAAGGCGCGCCCGGACGCGAAACGGAGGACGCGCGCATGACCAGGGATTAGCGCCTTCTCATCTTCGGGCGCGGTGCGCGCTGGCCACCGCCCGCCAGCTGGGTCATCTGCTGCGGCGTCGGCATCTGCCCGTTGGCCATCGCTTTCATCATCACTTTCATCTGGTCGAACTGCTTGACCAGCTGGTTGACCTGCTGGACCTTGGTCCCCGAACCGGTGGCTATCCGTTTGCGGCGGGAGCCGTTGATCAGCCCGGGGTGGGCCCGCTCCTGCGGCGTCATCGAGAGGATGATCGCCTCCACGCGGTCGAGCTCTCCCTCGTCGATGTCGGCGTTCTTCAGCTGTTTCATCGCCCCCATTCCCGGCAGCATCCCGATGATCCCGCTGAGGGGGCCCATCTTGCGGACCTGCTTCATCTGCTTGAGGAAGTCCTCGAGGGTGAACTGGTCGCGCCGCATTTTCTCCTGCAGCGCCTCGGCCTCGTCCTCGTCGACCTGCTGCTCGGCTCTCTCGATCAGGCTGAGGACGTCGCCCATGCCGAGGATCCGCTGGGCCATGCGGTCGGGGTGGAACTTGTCGAAGTCCTCGATCTTCTCGCCGGTCGAGGCGAAGAGGATCGGCTTGCCGGTCACGGCTTTGACCGAGAGCGCGGCGCCGCCGCGGGCGTCGCCGTCGAGCTTGGTCATCACCACGCCGTCGAACTCGGCGACCTCGGCGAAGGTTTCGGCGACCCCGACAGCGTCCTGCCCGGTCATCGCGTCAACCACGAGGAGGACGTCGTGGGGACGCGTCCGCTTGCGGATCTTCGCCAGCTCCGCCATCAGGTCCTGGTCGATGTGGAGGCGACCGGCGGTGTCGACGATCAGCACGTCGCGGCGCTCGGCGCGCGCTTCGTCGAGCGCCCAGGAGGCGATCTCGACCGGGTCGGCCTCGGTGCCGCGCTCGTAGACGTGGGCGCCGGCCCGCTTGCCCATCGTCACCAGCTGCTCGACCGCCGCCGGGCGGTAGACGTCGCAGGCCGCGAGCGCGACGTCCTTGCCTTCCTTCCCGAAGAACTGGGCGAGCTTGGCGCAGGCGGTCGTCTTGCCGGAGCCCTGCAGGCCCGCCATCAGGATCACGGTCGGGCCGCTGGAGGCCATCGCCAGCTCGCTGCCGGTTCCGCCCATCAGCGCGGCGAGCTCCTCGTTGACGATCTTCACCACCTGCTGGCCCGGGTCGAGGCTCTCCAGCACGTCGGAGCCGAGGCAGCGTTCCTTCAGCGTCTTGGTGAAGGCTTTGACGACCTTGAAGTTGACGTCTGCCTCGAGCAGGGCGAGGCGGATCTCGCGCATCGCCGAGTCGACGTCGGACTCGCTCAGTTTTCCGCGCGAGCGGACCTCGGAGAGGGTCGACTGCAGGCGTTCGGAGAGCTGGTCGAACATGTCGGTCAGCTTAAGCGACTCATCGCCTGTGCCTTATGGCCGCACAGCGTTCGTAAGGAACAGCTGAAATGAGGGATTACTCGGCGAGCAGCGCCTGGGCGTACTCGGCGGGGTCGAACGGGCGCAGGTCCTCGAGCGTCTCGCCGACGCCGATCAGCTTCACCGGGATCGAGAGGTCGGCGGCTATCGCCAGGGCGATGCCGCCGCGGGCGGTGCCGTCGAGCTTGGTGAGGACGACGCCGTCAACCTCGACCGCCTCGGAGAAGACCTTGGCCTGGCGCAGGCCGTTCTGGCCGGTGGTGGCGTCGATCGAGATCAGCGTCTCGTGCGGGGCCTCGGGAATCTGCTTCTCGATCACCCGGCGGACCTTCGCCAGCTCGTCCATCAGGTTGGTCTGGGTGTGGAGGCGGCCGGCGGTGTCGACGATGACGACGTCGGCGCCGCGGGCGCGGGCGGCGTTGATCGCGTCGTAGGCGACGGCGCCGGGGTCGGAGCCCTCTTCGCCGCGGACGAGCTCGGCGCCGGCGCGTTCGGCCCAGGTTTCCAACTGCTCGGCGGCGGCGGCGCGGTAGGTGTCGGCTGCGGCCATCACCACGCTCAGCCCCATTTCCCTGCTCAGGTGCCAGGCGATCTTGCCGATCGTCGTCGTCTTTCCGGTGCCGTTGACGCCGACCATCATCAGAACCGCCGGCTCGCCCCTGAGGTCGATCCGCGCCCGGCCGGTCGAAGCGACCTCGGCCAGCATCTCGATCAGCCGGTCGCGCACCGCGACCCCCTCCATCGGCACCGCCCCCGACTCGACCTCCTGCTCGAGCCGCTCCACCACCGCCGCCGTGGTCGGCGCCCCGACGTCAGCAAGAATCAGCGCCTCCTCGAGCAGCTCCCAAGTCTCGTCGTCGATCCGATCGAACAGACTCGCCGAGATCTCCTCCGTCAGCGCCTGCCGGCTCTTCGACAAGCTCTCCCGCAACCGCTTGAAAACCCCCCGCCGCACCTCCGGAGCCTCCTCCTTGGCAGTAGCGACCGCAGTCCCACTCCGCCCCCCGAGGTCAACGAGCTCCTGCCAGCTAGTGCTCATGGCGGGAAACGGTACCGGGCATCTCCACGTGTCGAAGGCGGGGCGGGTACCTCCTCTCCAGACACTCAACATCGAGCCATAGGCGAGATGTGTCTGGAGAGGGGGTACCCGCCCCGCCCCTAGGCAACCGCAGACAATCCCGGAGCTTCGTCCTCTTCGTCCTCGACCACTTCCCGAGGCAGTTTCCGCGAAACCACCTTGGTAACCCCGTCGCCCCCCATCGAGACCCCATAGAGGACGTCGGCGGCGTCCATCGTCCGTTTCTGATGGGTGACGATGACGAACTGGGCGCGGTCGGAGAAGCGCCGGATCAGCTGCAGGAAGCGGTCGATGTTGGCGTCGTCGAGGGCGGCCTCGACCTCGTCGAGGATGTAGAAGGGGCACGGCCGGGCGAGGAAGACGGCGAAGACGAAGGCCAGCGCCACCAGCGACTTCTCGCCGCCCGAGAGCAGCGAGAGCTTGCGGGTCGACTTGCCGGCGGGGGTTACCTCGATCTCCACACCGAGCTCGTCGCGCTGCTCTTCCTCCTCCTCGGGCTCCGGCTCGGCGTCACTCGGCGCCTCCTGCTCGCCGGCGGGGCGCTCCTCATCGCGGACCGGCCGCAGGCTGACCCGGCGCAGGCGCCCGCGCCCGCCCGGGAAGAGGTGCTCGACCATCTCCTCGAAGTTCTTCGCGGTCGCCTCGAAGGTCTGCTCGAAGGCGCGCTCGATCTCCTCGTCGATGTCGCGGATCAGCGACTCCAGTTCGCGCAGAGAGCGCTCGATGTCCTCGCGCTGTGCCTGCAGAGCCTCGACGTGCTCGCGCGCCTCGTCGTACTCCTGCTCGGCCAGGGGATTGACGGGGCCGATCTGGGCGCGGCGACGATCCAGCCGCTCCAGCCTCCTGTCGATCTCAACCCGCGCCTCATCGCTCAGCGCCTCTTCCGCCGGCTGGATCTCCTCACCGAGCCGGTCGGCGATCGCGGCAAGCTCACGCTCGGCCTCGGCCCGGCGGTCGCCGAGATGAGCCGCCTCGACCTCGGCCCGCGTCAGCTCGTCGGAGGTCTCCTTCATCTGGGTCTGCAGCTCGAACTCCCGCTGCGAGCACGTGCGCAGCTCCGCGGCGATCTCGTCGCCGTCGTCCTCGCCGCCGACCACCTTCCGCTCGATCCGGTCGACCCTGTCGCGGATCGCCGCTCCGGCCGCCTCGGCCGCCTTCAGCGCGCCGCGCACGTCGTCGAGCAGGGCCTCGCCGGCCGCGAGCCGCGCCCGCATCACCTCGCGGTGGCGCTCGCCCAGCAGCCCCTCGGCACGCTTGGCGTGGCGGGAGGCGCGCTCGGCGCCGGCTTTGACGTCGCCGCGCGCCGCCTCGCGCGCCGCCTCGGCGGCATCGCCCGAACGGGCGACGCCGAGTCCCTCGGCAGCGGTCCGCAGGCCGGCGTCGATCTCGCCCAGCTCCTCTTCCAGTTTCCGCGCCCGCTCGCCCGGGGCCGATCCCGGCCCCACGTCGAGGGTCAGCGGCCCCAGCTCGGCCCGCAGCCTCTCCAGCCCCGCCTCCAGCTCCGCCTCCCGGCTGGAGAGGTTGGCGACCCGTACCGCGACCCGCTCCTGGTCGCCGCGCAGCTTCGTCAGCAGGCCCCACGCCTGGGTCCGTGCCCGATCGCGCTCGGCGAAGCGCTCCTCGGCGGCGGAGCGGCGCCTGGAGACCTCCGCCAGCTGCCGCTCGATCCGCTCCCGCACCCCGCGCGCCTGTGCCGCCGCCTGCTCGGCGGCGGCGGCGCGGTCGGCGCCGAAGCGGAGCTCCTCGGAAACCAGCTGCGCCCGCAGCCCCAGCTCCTCGCGCTCGATCCTCGCTCCCAGCTCGGCCGCCTGCGCCTGGCGCTTCAGCGGCCGCAGCCGCGCTCGCGCCTCGCGCTCGACGTCGAGCGCGCGGTCGAGGTTGTCGCGCGCCGAGCGCAGCTTCAGCTCCGCCCGGCGCCGCCGCTTGCGGTGCTTGCCGAGGCCGGCCGCCTCCTCGATCAGCAACCGCCGCTCGCGCGGCTTGGAGTGCACGATCGTCTCCACCCGGCCCTGGCTGATCACCGAGTGCATCTCGCGACCGAGGTTGGTGTCGGAGAGGACGTCGGTGACGTCGGCGAGGCGGCAGCGGGCCCCGTTCAACCGGTAGCCGCTGTCGCCGGCGCGGTCGAGCCGCCGCTCGACGGCGATCTCGGAGAACTCGGTGGCGCCGCGGCCGTCGCCGTTGTCGATGACCACCTCGACCTCGGCTGCGCGGCGCTGGCCGACGCCCTTGCCGCCGGCGGAGATCACGTCCTGCATCGAGGCGCCGCGGATCGCCCCCGGGCTCTGCTCGCCCAGCGCCCAGAGGACGGCGTCGGTGATGTTGCTCTTGCCCGAGCCGTTCGGGCCGACGATGACGCTGACGCCGGGGGAGAACTCCAGAGCCGTCCGCTCCGGGAAGGACTTGAACCCCTTCATCGAGATCGACCTCAAATACATCCGCACGCTCCTCGCATCCCGCAAAGGCTCCCGACCGGCTCGGACGCAACGGCGGGGCGATTAACCCCCAAGATGCGCCAAAGCCTCCTCGGCGGCAACCTGCTCGGCCGCCTTCTTGCTCCGCCCTTTCCCCGAACCGACCTGCTCGGAATCGACGACCGCGGCCACCTCGAAGGTTCGCCGGTGCGGGGGGCCAGTCGCCGCGATCACCTCGTAGGTTACGCGGGCGCCGCGCTGAGCCAGAAGCTCCTGCAGGGCGGACTTGAAGTCGATCCGCGTCTCCGATGCGAGCTCGATCCGCGGCTCGAACGCCTCGGCCACCGCCTCGGCCGCGCGCTCGAAGCCGAAGGCCAGATAGCAGGCGCCGATCAGCGCCTCGGTCGCCTCCGGCAGCGGCCGGCCGCCTTCCAGCAGCACCTCGGCCGGGATCGCCGTCGCCAGGTCCTCGGGCTCGTTCGCCCGCAGCATCTCCGGCACCCCCAGCTGTAGGCCGATGTCGGCGCAGGAGACGCCGCTCACGGCCTGGTTGTGAACCTTGGTCAGGCCCCCGGCGGCCAGGTCCTCGAAGGTCTCGAAGGTCCGGGTGGCGACGGCCAAGCCGAGGACGCTGTCGCCGATGAAGGCGAGGCGCTCGAAGGAGTCGACACGGCGCTCGGTCCATGAGGAGTGGGTGAGCGCCTGCCGGCGCAGCTCCTCGGGGAGCGCGGCGATCAGCGCCGCCAGGGCGCCTACGGCAGAGTCTTCGTCCGCCGCCAAGGTCTCAGGCGGGAGCGCGCTCGACCACGAACCCGACCGCGTCGCCGACGGTCTTGATGTGGGTCGCCTGCTGCTCGGTGACGGTGACCCCATAGCGGTCCTCGAGCTCCATCACCAGCTCGTAGAGGTCGAGCGAGTCGGCGTCGAGATCCTCCTTGAAGCGGGTGCCCTCGGCGATGCGCTCGATCTCGACTTCGAGCTCCTCGGCAAGGTGCTCGCGGACCAGGGTGAGGACTTCCTCGCGGTTCATCTGCCGCCCCTGTTTATCACGGCCGTCGTCACGGCCCATGTGGAGCGACGTCGCCGGCGGCGAGCGCGCCGCGTCCCGCCCCGCCCTCGGCCAGCAGCGCCGCGGTGCGGCCGACCGCGTCGACCTCGGCGCAGCGGGCGGCGAGGCGGACGGCGTTGGCGATTCCCTCGGCGCCCGAGCCGCCGTGGCCGACGACCGCGATCCCGCGCAGGCCGAGCAGGATCGCGCCGCCGGTGGTGTCGGGATGAAGCTCGCGGCGCAGCCCGTGCAGCGCCGGCTTCATCAGCAGGCCGCCGACGGCGGCAAGCGGGCTGGAGCGGGCGGCGTCGCCGACCGCCGCGGCGACGGTCTTCGCGGTCCCCTCCAGCAGCTTCAGGGAGACGTTGCCGGTGAAGCCGTCGGTGACGACCACGTCGACAGCGGCGGCGGGCAGGTCGCGCCCCTCGACGTTGCCGGCAAAGCGGATGCCGGCCGCCTGGTCGAGCAGGCGGTGCGCCTCGACCACCTCGCCGCGCCCCTTGCCCGACTCCTCGCCGACGGTCAGCAGCCCCACCGAGGGATCGAGGACCTCGAGCACGGAGGCGCTGAACGCGGCGCCGAGGAAGGCGAACTGGACAAGGTGCTGGGCGCGGACCTCGACGTTGGCGCCGACGTCGAGGAAGAGGACAGGTTTGCCTGGGACCGGGAGCCGCACCGCCAGCGCCGGCCGCTGCACGCCCTTGAGGCGGCGCAGGCCGAAGGTGGCGGCGGCCATCGTCGCCCCGGTCGAGCCGCAGCTGACCAGCGCCGCCGCGTCGCCGGCGGCGACGTCGGCGGCGGCGCGGACGACCGAGGCCTCCTTCTTGGCCCGGACAGCCGGCACCGGGTCCTCCTCGTTGCCGATCGACTCGCCGGTGTCGATCACCTCGATCCCCTCGATCCCGTCGAGCCCGAGCTCAGGCCGCGGCCCGAAAACCCGCACACAGATCCCGCCCGCAGCGGCGAGCCGCGCCCCCTCGGCGAGCACCTCGAACCCCTGCTCCGCCCCGTAGCCGTCGAGGGCAACCGTGACGGCGCGCTCAGGCGCCACGTCTACTCGTCGTGGGTGTGGCCAGCCGTCGGATCGACGACCCGCTGGACAACGACCTCACGCCCCGCATACGTCCCGCAAGTCGGACAAACCCGATGCGGCAGCCGCGGGCTATGACAGCGCGGACAGCTGTTCAAATTCGGCTTGCCCGCCTTGTGCTGAGCGCGCCGCTTGTCCCTGCGTGCACTGGAAGTTCTCTTCTTCGGGACAGCCATCGGTCGCGGGATGGTAGCGGCCGGGGGCTCGAGACGTGTGGAGGGGCCGGTGAGGGAGTCCCTCTCCAGACACTCAACATCGAGCCATAGGCGAGATGTGTCTGGAGAGGGACTCCCTCACCGGGGCTCGTACACAGCTCTGACAACCGCGAGGTCATCTGCCTCCCAAGCAACCGTCCCTCCGCACCAGCTGGCTAGATCCTCGGCGGTCTCCGGAAAGTCATGGTCCTCGTCGATCGGCGTCACCTGCACGTCGGCTTTGACGACGTCGCCGATCACGAACGCGCGCGCCTCCCTGCGCACCTGGCGGAAGAGGTTCCTCTTCTGCTCGCTGCGCAGATGGTGGATCGAGAGGACGCCGATGACGAGGTCCCAGGGACCCTCGGGCAGGGGGTCCTCCATCCGCGCCAGCTGCACGTCGTCGTAGTTCTCGCGCGCCCGGAAGACCATGTCGGCGCTGGAGTCGAGGCCGATCACCCAGGCCTCCGGGTAGGCCTCGATCAGCCGCCGGGTGGTCTCCCCCGTCCCCATCCCCAGCTCCAGCACCCGCTCGGGCGGGAAGGGAATCGCCCCGATCGCCCGCTCCTGCAGCTCGTTGTAGCGGGGGACCTCGGAGCGGATCAGCTCCGGGTAGGTATCGGGTTTCCAGTGCGATTGGCCCATTTCGTAACCTCGAAGGAGGCAGTCCATCGTAAGTCTCGACGCAGCGGAGGTGCGGCAGTGGCTCAGGGGCCAATGACGATCATCGATCTATCGCGCCTCTCGCTTGCCCACGGCGAGGGCAGGCGGCTGGAGGTTCCGGTCGCGCTCGAGCCCTTCGAGCTGGCCGGCCAGACCTACAAGCCCGAGCCCTGGGCCCCGATGGTGCGGCTCGAGGTCTCCCGCCCCAGCAACGGTTTCGCCTTCCGGCTCAACTTCCCGGTTCATCTGGAAGGGCCGTGCATGCGCTGCCTCGAACCGGCCGCCCTCGACCTCGAGGTGGGGGCGCGGGAGATCGACCAGGCCGGCACCGAGGATCCTGAACTGCGCAGTCCCTACGTTTCCGACGACGAGCTCGACATCGCCCGCTGGGCCCACGACGCCACGATCCTCGCCCTCCCCACCCGCATCCTCTGCCGCCCCGACTGCGCCGGCCTCTGCCCCATCTGCGGCGAGAGCCTCAACGACAACCCCCACGAACACGAGGCGGCGACGGACCCCCGCTGGTCAGCTCTAAAAGACCTGAAGCTCGACTAGCCATCGCATAGGAGGCCGGGTACTCCCTCTCCAGACACTCAACATCGAGCCATAGGCGAGATGTGTCTGGCGAGGGAGTACCCCGCCTCCTATGCGCTAAGGCTGCTGGTCGAGCTCAGGCTGCGGTTCCTCCTCGCGCCCGGCAAGCCGGTCGCGGCCGCGCTGGACGGCGGCGAGGAACTTCTGCAGGTTCACTTCAAGGGTGTTGAGGATCTCGTCGGCGTAGTCCTCGGCGCCGAGGCGGATTTCGCGCTCGCGGGTGCGGGCGTCCTCGACGATCTCGTCGGCGGCGCGCTCGGCCTGCTTGGTGACCTCCTCGTCGGAGATCAGGCGGGCCTGCTGCTCGCGGGCCTCGCGGACGATCCGCTCCGCCTCGCGTTTGGCCTCGGCCAGCATCTCCTGGCGCTCCTTGACGATCCAGCGCGCCTGCTTGATCTCCTCGGGGATCGTGGCGCGCATCTGATCGAGGAGGTCATAGATCTCCTCGCGGTCCACGCGCACCTGATCCGTCAGAGGGACGGGACGGGCGTTGTGGACGACGTCGTCCAGCTTGTCGATGAGGACCAGAACGTCCATTTTCAGGTCGTAAGCCTACGTGTATGCGGGGGTTTTGGCGTGGATGCTCTGCGAGGACTGGTTTTTTGCAAGCCGGCGCCCACTTGGACGGACTGGTCTTTCACAGCCTACCTGTCGCCCAGGCGGTCGGCCAGCGCGGTGGCCACCGCGGCTGGAACGAGGTCGGAAACGTTGCCGCCGAAGGTGGCCATCTCCTTCACCCCGGTTGACGAGAGGAAGCTGTAGTGGGGCGAGGCGATCACATAGATGCTCTCGATCCCCGGGTCGAGCTTGCGGTTGAGCTGGGCCATCTCGAACTCGTACTCGAAGTCGGAGATCGCCCGCATGCCCTTGACGATCGCCTTGGCCCCGTTTTCGCGAGCGAACTCGACCAACAGGTTGGCGAAGATCCGCACCTCGACGTTGGCGAGGCCGGCGGTGGCCTCCGCGATGAACGCTCGCCGCTCCTCGGCGGTGAAGAGCGTTTTCTGCTTGCGGATCGGGTTGTTGACGACGCCGACGACGACGCGGTCGAACACGTTGGAGGTGCGGGTGATGATGTCGACGTGGCCGTTGGTGACCGGGTCGTAGCTGCCCGGACAGACGACGGTGCCGTTGCGCTCGCTCACTCCGCCTCCGCGTAGATCGTCACGTCGGCGGCGCCGTAGCGGCGCTGGCGCAGCGGCTCCAGGGACCCGATCCGCAACGGTCGCCGAGCGCCGCTCTCGATCACTGCTCGTCCCCCCTCGGCCAGGATTCGGGGCAGGTGGATGTCGAGGTCTTTGGCCACGGGGTCGGCGAGTCTATAAGGGGCATCGACGAAGACGAGGTCGAACTTTCCCGCTGCAGCCAGCGGCGAAACCTGCCCCAGCCAGCGGCCGACGTCGGCTCGCACGAGCTCCGCCCGCTCGGCGAGGCCGAGCCGCTGGACGTTCCCGAGGGCCGGGCGCGTGTCCTGGTCGACGAGGACGGCGGCGGCGGCGGCGCGGGAGAGGGCCTCGATCGCAAGCGCCCCGGTGCCGCAGTAGAGGTCGAGGACGCGGGCGCCGACGACGCGCTCGCCGAGGGCGGAAAAGATCGCCTCGCGCACACGGTCGGAGGTCGGGCGGACCTTCCACCCTCTGGGCGCGACCAGCCGCTGCCCCTTCAACTCTCCGGCGATGACCCGCACACCCCAAACCTAGTCGGCGTTCGTCTTTTTCCCGGCATCTGCCCGGATGGACTCAGGGTGGTTTAGAGGGGGATCGGGTCGGACGCTGCGGCGCCGAAGCGGCGGTGGGCGGCGTCGAGCAGCGGGCCGAGGGCAGGGTCGGAGAGGGAGCCGTGGCTCCGCAGCAGGGCAAGGACCTCGCGGCGGGCTTCGGCCAGGAGCGGGCCGTCCTCGGGCAGCTTGGCGACGGCGAAGCGGGGCAGGCCGCTCTGGCGGGTGCCGAGGATCTCCCCCTCGCCGCGCAGTTCGAGGTCGACCTCGGCGAGCTTGAAACCGTCGCTCTCGCCGGCCACCGCCGCCAGCCGCTTCCGCGCCAGCTCGCCGGCCTCTTCGGGAAACAGCAAGCATTGGCTCGGATGCTCGCCGCGGCCGACGCGGCCACGCAGCTGGTGCAGCTGGGAGACGCCGAAGCGCTCGGCTCCCTCGATGACCATCACCGTCGCGTTGGCGACGTCGATGCCCACCTCGATCACGGTCGTGGAGACCAGCACGTCGGTCTCGTGGGCAGCGAAGGCGCGCATCGCCTCTGCCTTCGCGGCCGAGGGCATCTGCCCGTGCAGGAGCCCGACGCGAAAATCGCCCAGCTCCGCCGCCCGCAGCCGCTCCGCCTCGACCGCCGCCGCCTTGCCGGCCTGTTTCTCCGATTCGCTGATCAACGGGCAGACGACGAAGGCCTGGCGCCCCTCGCGCAGCTGCCGCCGCAGGAACTCGAATGCGTCGGCCCGCTGCTCTTCGGAGACCAGGTGGGTGCTGACCGGCTGGCGCCCCGCCGGCAGCTCGTGGAGGGCGGTGGTGTCGAGGTCGCCGTAGGCGGTCAGCGAGAGCGTCCGCGGGATCGGCGTCGCGGTCATGTGGAGGAGGTGGGGGGCCATCCCCTCCGCCCCCTTCTCGTCGAGGGCGCGCCGCTGGCCGACCCCGAAGCGGTGCTGCTCGTCGACCACGCAGAGGCCGAGCCGGGCGAACTCCACGGTGGGCTCGATCAGCGCGTGCGTGCCCAGGATCAGTCCCAGCTCGCCGCTGGCGAGCTGGTCCAGGGCGCGGCGGCGGATCGGCGCCGGAGTCGACCCGGTGAGCAGCGCGTACGGAATGGCCGCTTCGGCCAGCAGCCTGCCGAGGGTGATCGCGTGCTGCTCGGCGAGCGTCTCGGTCGGCGCCATCAGCGCCGCCTGGAAGCCGGCTTCCAGCGCCCGCAGCATCGAGTAGACGGCGACGACGGTCTTGCCGGATCCGACCTCGCCCATCAGCAGCCGCTGCATCGGCTCGCCGGAGTCGAGGTCGCTCTCGATCTCGTCGAAGGCCTTCAGCTGGTCGCCGGTCGGCTCGAAGGGCAGCGACTCCAGCCAGCGGCCGACCAGCTCGCCCGGCTCGCCGAAGCGGGGCGCCGGGCGCGCCGTGCGGTGGGTCCGCTTGCGGGTCGCGAGCAGGGCCTGATGCAGGAAGAGCTCTTCGAAGCCGAGGCGCTTGCGGGCCTCGTCGACTTCCTCGATTGACTCGGGAAAGTGGACGGCGCGTAGCGCATCTCCCACCCCCGCGAGCTGACGCCGAGCGCGCAGTTCGCTTGGCAGGCCCTCGATCGCGTTGGGGGCCAGGGCGACCGCCTGTGACACCCAGTCGCGGATCTGCTGGGAGCGAAGCGCTTCGGTGGCTCCGTGGATCGGGACGAGCGTCTCTGGCCGCGGGTCCTGACGAGGGCTGACCGGGGACCCCTGCGCAGGATGCTCGGGGTCCCCGGCGCCCTCGCCACCCGCGGAGGGATCGAGGTCAGCAGGACGGAGAAGCTCCCATTCGCTGACCGCAAGACCGCGCGGAGAGCGTTTCCCGGTCAGTAACAGCTCGGTGCCCGGGTCGAGCTTGGCGGCGACCCAGGGTTGGTTGAACCAGGTAGCGCGGATGTGGCCGCTCTCGTCGCCGACTTTGACGCTGACCATCCTCAAGCGGCCCCGGCGGAAGGGCCGGGGTTTGGAGCCGAGCACCTCGACTTGGACAGTTGCCGTTTCACCGGGGGAGACGTCTCTCAGTTGGCGGATGCGGAGGTCGCGGTGGCGCCTCGGGATGTGGAAGAGGAGGTCGCTGATGGTGCGGATGCGGGCTTCGGCTGCGGCTTCGGCCGTTTTCGGACCGATGCCTTTCAACGCGCCCAGGGCCTGCTCCAGGACGCTCGGACGGGGCCAGTGGACCGGGGCGTCGAGCAGGTCGGCGCTTCCCAGCTCCCGCGCGCCGGCGAAGGACCGCGCTACTGGGCAGCCAGCAGCCACCACCAGCTCGGCTGTCCCCCCTCGTGGGTCTCGACCTCGACCCCGTCGGGGACGTGGACGTCGACCTCCTCCAGCGCGATCGGCGCTCCCTCGCCGGCGATGATCGTGACGATCTCCGCGCCCTCCGCCAGGTGCTGGAGGGTCCCCTCGAGGGTCGAGCCGGCGCCGCCGTAGGCGACGATCTCACCCGCGGCGAAGCCGACCGCGTCGCCCTTCTTGAACCGGCCCTGGGCGTCGTCGCGGGCGGCCGGGGCGACGCCGCCGATCGCCACCTCCTCGACCGCCGCCCCGAGGCGCTCGGCGTTCTCCTCGAGGGAGGCGTCGGGGTCGAGCTCGACCAGCGCCAGCAGGCTTGCCTGCTGCGAGGTCGCCGGCACCACCCGCGCCGGCTTGTCGGAGAGCTCGCAGGCGCGCTCGGCGGCCATGATCACGTTCGAGGAGCTGGGCAGGACCAGCACCTCCTCGCTGGGGACGCTGTGGATGCCGGCGAGCAGCTCGTAGGTCGAGGGGTTGAGCGTCTCGCCGCCCGGCACCACGTGCGCGCCGAGCCCGCCGAAGAGGCGCTGCAGCCCCTCGCCGGCGGCGACCGCGACCACCCCGGTGCGGCCGGCGGCGCCGAGGCGGGCGTCGCGCTCGGCCATCTGGCGGCGCATGTCGGCGACGTCGAGGTTGGTCACCGCGCCGACGCCGTCGAAGAGGGCCACCGCCGACTCCGGCTCGTCGGTGTGGACGTGGACCTTGAGCGTCGCGTCGTCGCCGACGACCAGGACCGAGTCGCCGAGCCGCTCCAGCCGCGGCAGGTACTCGCGGTTTTCGAGCCCGCTGCCGGAGACGATGAAGTTGGTGCAGTAGCGGTAGCGGCTGTCCTCGTGGTGGGGCAGGCTGCGGCGCGGCGGCTCGTGGTGCTGGACCTCGGGCGGCGCGCCCCCGTCCCCCCGCAGGCCGGCGACGACGCCGGCGAGGATGAGCACGAGGCCGTGGCCGCCGGCGTCGACGACGCCGGATTCGCGCAGCACCTCGAGCTGCTCGGGGGTGCGGGCGACGGCGCGCTCGCCGTCGGCGATCGCCCGCTCGAGCACCTCGGCGAGGACCGCTTCCTGCTCCTCGTCGCTGACGTCGCCCCCGAAGCGGGTCTTCTCGCGCTCGAGGTGGGCGAGTTGGCGGGAGAGCGAGTGGGCCATCTCCCGGAAGACGGTCAGCATCGTCCCCTCGGCGGGCTCGCGCACCGAGTCATAAGCGGCGTCGGCGGCCTTGGCGAAGGCGGCGGCAACGAGGGTCGGGTCGACCAGCTCCCCGGGACGGCTGGCGAGCTCCTCGGCGGCGCCGCGGACGATCTGGCTGAGGATCACGCCGGAGTTGCCGCGCGCGCCCATCAGCGCCGCCCGCGCCAGCGCCTGGACCAGCTCGGTACGGCCGACGTCGTCGACCGACTGGCCGTCGAGGCGGTCGAGCTCTTCCATCACCGCCCGCAGCGTCATCGCCATGTTGTCGCCGGTGTCGCCGTCGGCGACCGGGAAGACGTTGAGGTCGTTGACCTCCTGGCGGCGGGCCTCCAGCGAGGCGTAAGCAGAGCTGACGACCCGGCGGAAGCGGGCGATCGAGGGATCGGGCATCTGCTGGGGAATCTAGCCGCCCGGAGCGGACGGCAGACGTGCTGCCGGGGCCATTGGTACGGTCCCCGCGCCAATGCGTCGCTTCGCCACCTGGATCACCGGTCACCGCAAGACGGTGATCTTCGGCTGGATCGCCGCCCTCGTCGTGATCGGCGGCCTCTCCGGCTCGGTCGGCGCCGACTTCTCCGAAGAATTCAAGCTGCCGGCCTCCGACTCCAAGGAAGCCTTCGACCTGCTGGAAAACAGGTTCCCGCAGCAGTCGGGGGAAACGGCGCAGATCGTCTACAGGTCCGCCGGCGGGGTCGAAACCGCGGCCGTGAAGAAGAAGATGGAAGGGGTCTTCGCGCAGGTCGAAGATTTCCCCCACGTCAGCGAAGTCGCCAGCCCCTACCTGAAGGGCGGCGCCGGGGCGGTCAGCGACGACGGCAAGATCGCCTACGCGACGGTCCAGTTCGACGTCGCCAACAGCAAGCTGGACAAAGAGAAGACCCGGGAAATCATCGCCGTCGCCAAGGCGGCGGCGGGCGGCGGGCTCGTCGTCCAGCTCGGCGGCAACCCGGTTCAGGAAGCCGAACAGGAAGAAGGCGACTCCTCGTTCGGGATCGGCCTGCTGGCCGCCGCGATCGTCCTCCTCCTCACCTTCGGCTCGCTGGTGGCGATGGGGCTCCCGCTCCTCACCGCCCTCTTCGCGCTCGGCGTCGGACTGAGCCTGGTCGCGCTCGGCACCCACGTCTTCAACACCGCCAACTTCGCGATCGTGCTGGCGGCGATGATCGGCCTCGGCGTCGGCGTCGACTACGCGCTCTTCATCCTCACCCGCTTCCGCAACGGCCTCGACGAGGGGCTGGAGAAGCAGGCGGCGGCGATCAAGGCGGTGGACACCGCCGGCCGCGCCGTCCTCTTCGCCGGGATCACGGTGATCATCTCGCTGCTGGGGATGTTCCTGCTCGGCCTCAACTTCCTCTACGGGGTGGCGATGGCCGCGGCGCTGGCGGTGCTGTTCACGATGATCGCGGCGCTGACGCTGCTGCCGGCGCTGCTGACGATCGCCGGCGGCTGGGTCAACCGCCTCCGCATCCCCGGGCTCGGCAGCGGCTCGCGGAGCATCGACGAGGGCGGCTGGTGGTTCCGCTGGAGCCGCCGCATCCAGGCGCGGCCGGTGCTGGCGGCGCTGCTCTCGGGCGGCTTCCTGCTCGTCCTCTGCATCCCGACGCTCTCGCTGCGGCTGGGGACCAACGACGCCGGCACCGAACCGCCGAACAAAACCACCCGGCAGGCCTACGACCTGCTCGCCGAAGGCTTCGGCCCCGGCTTCAACGGCCCGTTCGTGATGGTCGCGGCGCTGCCGGAAAAGGGGCAGGACGAAGGGCTGGTGGAGCTGAAGAAGCGGCTCGACGCCGAAGCGGGCGTCGCCGCGACGACCGAAGTGACGCTGAACCCGGCCGAGAACACCGGCGTCTTCCAGGTCTACCCGACTACCTCTCCGCAGAGCGCCGAGACGACCGACCTGCTCGACCACATCCGCGACGAGGTGATCCCGCCGATCGAGTCGCGGACCGGGGCCCAGCTGCACGTCGGCGGCGTCAACGCGATCTTCGAGGACTTCGGCGAGGCGATCGCCGAAAAGCTGCCGCTCTTCATCGGCGTCGTCGTCCTGCTCTCGGCGCTGCTGCTGATGACCGTCTTCCGCTCGATCTGGGTGCCCCTGAAGGCGATCGTGATGAACCTGCTCTCGATCGGCGCCGCCTTCGGCCTCGTCGTCGCGGTCTTCCAGTGGGGCTGGGGCGCGAGCCTGATCGGCGTTGACAACACCGGCCCGATCATCTCCTTCTTCCCGATCTTCCTCTTCGCGATCGTCTTCGGGCTCTCGATGGACTACGAGGTCTTCCTGATGTCGCGGATCCACGAGGAGTGGGAGCACCGCAAGGACGCCACCGAGGCGGTCACCCAGGGACTCGCCCTGACCGGCCGCGTGATCACCGCGGCGGCGGCGATCATGGTCACCGTCTTCGCCTCCTTCATGCTCGGCGACGAACGGATCATCAAGCTCTTCGGCCTCGGCCTCTCCTCGGCGGTGCTGATCGACGCGATCGTGATCCGCACCCTCCTGGTCCCGGCGATCATGCAGCTGCTCGGCAGGCGAGCCTGGTGGTTCCCCTCGTGGCTCGACGGCATCCTCCCCCGCCTCCACGTCGAGTCCGACGAGCCGCCCGCGCCGGATGACGTCGAGCCCGCGCGCGAGCCGGCGTAGTCAGCGGCTCCGAGGTCCAGCAGCCAGAGCCGCGGCGACGTCGGCGGCGACGCGCTCCGGTTCCTTTTCGAGTTGCCCGTCGCTGAACCGCAGGACGGTGAGGCCGCGCTGGCGCAGGTCGAGGTCGCGCGCGTGGTCCTCCTCGAAGGAGACCGAGCCGCGGTGGTAGAGGAAGGAGTCGACCTCGACCACGAGCCGCTGCTGGCGCCAGAGGAAGTCGACCTCCCAGCGCCCGAGCTTGACGTTGGTCTCGGGGGGCGGCAGGCGGTGGCGAACCCAGAGGGCGAGGAAGTCTTCCTCGAGGTCGGAGCGCAGGCGGAGTCCCTCGACGCCTTCGAGGCGGATCCCTTTGTGCTCGGCCTGGCGCTTGGCGCGGCGGAGGAGGTAGGGCGGGACGAGGTCCTCGAGGTCGTCGATCGCACGCTGGATGGTGGTGACGGGGATGTTGTGGCGGCGGGTGGTGAGCCGTCCTCCTCGCCCTCCTCTAATTGGCAAGGAGGAGGGCGAGGAGGACGGCTCTCGAAGCGCCGGACAGCGGTGGAGGTGGATGCCACGCTGGGAGGCGCGGCCGGAAGTATGCGGGATCGAGACGTGGACCGGGCCGTCGAATGGGCGCAGGAGCTCCCAGAGCGCGGCGGCTGAGGTGTGGCTCAAGACCGCTCCGTCTCCACAAGCGAGGACGGCGGCCATCCAACATTGGTGGAGGCTCGGTGCTCTGTGCCCGACTGCGTAAACGCCGCGATGGAGGCGGTGCAGGCGCCCCCGCTGCACCCGTCCCGCCGCCGCCCTTCGACTCAAGCCCGCGGCTTCGAGTTGCCGCAGGGTGATGACCCCGTGCTGCCGAGCGGCGATTTGCGCTGCCCGAAGATCGGGGGTGTCGCTTTTGTTACCCACGCGGTAACTAAGTCGACAGGGTCCTCGGACTCGCCCCCCTCACCTCGCTGCTTTCGTCCCTCGGTGCGCTTCAGCGCGCGAAACTACGCGGCCTTGGTGACCTTGCCGGCCTTGAGGCAACGCGTGCAGACGTAGGTCCGCAGGGGGCGGCCGTTCTCCTGGATCCGAACCTTTTGCAGGTTCGGGTCGAAGCGCCGCTTGGTGGCGACCATCGAGTGGCTTCGGGAGTGGCCGAAGGCCGGTCCCTTGCCGCAGCTGTGGCATACCTTGGCCATGAGGACGGTGGATGGTACAGGGTCCTAGGCGCGCGGTCTTGCGTGGCCCGGCCGCTGCGTTCGCGTCGGCCTGCACCACCGAGCGAAGCGGGAGATCAGCCGATCTGGCGCTTGAGCAGGGCCATTCGGGCAATGGTGAGGGCCGCGTTGCGACCCTGGTCGCGCTTGTCGCCGCCCGAGCGTGCCAGCGCCTGGTCCATCGTCTCGCAGGTGATCACGCCGAAGGCGCAGGGGACGCCGGTCTCCAGCTGCACCTGCTGGATGCCGTGGGCGGCCTGGGCGCAGACGAAGTCGTAGTGGTCGGTCTCGCCGCGGATGACGACGCCGAGGCAGGCGACGCCGCCGACCCCCGCTCCACCACCTTGGTCGAGCGTCCGTCTCTTCGTCCCCTCGATGAGAGCTTTCGCCGCGAAGGGCAGCTCGTAGGCGCCGGGGACGGAGTATTCGCGAACCAGCTGCGGCGCGACGCCCGCTAAGCGGAAGCCCTCGTGGGCGCCCTTCACCAGCCGCTGCGCCAGGTCCTCGTAGAAGCGCCCGACGACGACCGCGAACTCCAGTCCCGCCAGCGCCCCCTTCTCGTCGTCCCGGAACTCCTCCAGGAAGGCCCCGCCCTCAGCCACTGCCGCCCTTGACCTCGCTGCCGTCCGGTGCGTCGCGCTCCTCCTCGTCGTGGATCATCTCCTCGTCGAGGGCGAGGCCCTGATGGTGCAGCGAGTGGCCCATCTTCTCGCGCTTGGTGCGCAGGTATGCCTCGTTGTGGGCGTTGGGCGCCGACTCGATCGGCACCTGCTCGGTGACCGAGAGGCCGTAGCCCTCGAGGCCGACGATCTTTTTCGGGTTGTTGGTGAGGATGCGGATGCTGCTCAGGCCGAGGTCGCCGAGGATCTGCGCGCCGATCCCGTAGTCGCGCAGGTCGGCGGGCAGGCCGAGCTTGAGGTTGGCCTCGACCGTGTCGGCGCCTTCCTCCTGCAGCTTGTAGGCGCGGAGCTTGTTCAGCAGGCCGATCCCCCGCCCCTCCTGGGAGAGGTAGAGGAGGACGCCGCGCCCCTCGCGGTCGATCATCGCCAGCGCCGCTTCGAGCTGCTCGCCGCAGTCGCAGCGCATGCTGTGGAAGACGTCGCCGGTGAGGCACTCGCTGTGGACGCGGACGAGCACGTCCCGCTCGCCGTCGACCTCGCCTTTGACCATCGCAACGTGGTGTTTGTCGTCAACCAGCGAGCGGTAGCCGACGGCGGTGAAGTCGCCGAAGGCGGTCGGCAGCCCGGTGGCGACGACGCGTTCGACCAGCTTCTCGGTCCGCCGCCGGTAGGCGATCAGGTCGGCGACCGTGATCATCTTCAGCCCGTGCTTCTCGCGGTATGGGATCAGGTCGGGGACTCGGGCCATCGTCCCGTCGTCGTTCATCACCTCGCAGATCACCCCGGCCGGGGTGAGGCCGGCGAGGCGGGCGAGGTCGACGCTGGCCTCGGTGTGGCCGGTCCGCTCGAGGACGCCGCCGTCTTTGGCCCGCAACGGGAACATGTGGCCCGGGACGACGATGTCGCGCGGCCCCGAATCGGGGTCGATCGCGACCTGAACGGTGTGGGCGCGGTCGTGGGCCGAGATCCCGGTGCTGACGCCGCCGGCGGCCTCGATCGAGACCGTGAAGGCGGTCTCCAGCGGCGCCTCGTTCTTGGCGGCCATCAGGTTGAGGCCGAGCCGTTCGCAACGCCGCGCCGTCAGCGCCAGGCAGATCAGCCCGCGCGCCTCCTTGGCCATGAAGTTGATCGCCTCCGGCGTCGCGAACTGCGCAGCCATCACCAGATCGCCCTCGTTCTCGCGATCCTCGCCGTCGCAGACGACGACCATCCGGCCTGCGCGGATCTCCTCGATCGCCTCCTCGATCGTCGCGAACGGGCTCTCTCCCGTCGCCGCCACATCCTCTTTTCGCTCGGTCTCCGTCATCTGGCTCACGCCTGCTCCTTTCCGGCGAATGGTGACATCAATCGCTCCACGTACTTGGCCACCAAGTCGCACTCCACGTTCAATCGGCTTCCCGGCGCCAGATCTGAAAGGTTCGTCCGCTCCAGCGTCGCGGGGATCAGGGAAACCTCAGCCCACTTCTCTCCCAGCTCGGCGACGGTGAGGCTGACGCCGTCGAGCGTGATCGAGCCCTTGTCGACGACGTAGCGAAGGAGGTCCTGCGGCAGCTCGACTCTCACGCGGCGCGCGAACCCGTCGTCTTCGGCTGAGATCACCGTGCCGACGCCATCGACGTGCCCCTGGACGATGTGGCCGCCGAGGCGGTCGGAGGCTTTCATCGCCAACTCGAGGTTCACGCGGGCGCCCTTATCGACCTGCCCGAGCGCCGTGAACTCCAGCGTCTGATTCATCGCCTCGGTCCCGAAGCCATCGCAGTCGACCGCGGCTGCGGTGAGGCAGCAGCCGTTGACGGCGATCGAATCGCCCTCGGCGATCCCAGAGGCCAGCTGCGTGGCGATGCGCAGCCGCGCGCCATCGCCGCTCCGCTCGATCGACTCGACCTTTCCGACGTCCTCGATCAAGCCCGTGAACACGTCACCACTCCTTGAACATGGCACGGATCAGCGTGTCCTCGCCCACCGTTTCGGTTGACGAGTCCAGGGCCGCGAGGCGCGCGGGTCCTGTCGCCGCAGGGGACCCACCCCCCCCTGCGCGGCAGGAGGGGGTCCCCCCTACGACGCCACCCGCGCGAGGGGCCGGGTCTGGTTGACGACCGAGAAGCATCGGGGCGATGAAGGTACGGGATTCGTCGATCAGGTCGGAGGAGAGGAATGAAGATGCGAGCGTCTTGCCGCCCTCCAGGAAGAGGCTGGTGATGTTGCGCCCGCCCAGCTCGAAGAGAGCAGCCTCCACCCCGTTGACCACGAGGATTTCGCAGCCGACGTTTTGGAGAGCAGAGGTGCGACCGGCGGGAGCGTCAGGTGCAGCCACGACCAGGACCGGGGCCTGATCGAGGGTCTTTAGCAGCTGAGAGTTCAACGGCAGTCGCGCCTGGGAATCGAAGACGACGCGGAGCGGTTGGCGAGCGCCGTCGATGCGGGCGGTCAGCAGCGGGTCGTCGGCAAGGGCGGTGCCGATGCCGACGGCGATCGCATCAGATTCGGCGCGCCATTCGTGGACGAGCTCGCGACTCTCGGGGCCGGAGATCCAGGGTTTGTCATCGGGGGCCGCCGAGGTGCGGCCGTCGAGGGACATCGCCATCTTCAGGATCACCAGCGGCAGGGCGGTACGGGCGTGTTTCCGAAACGGTTGATTGAGGTGCCGAGCTGCCGTTGCCTCGGCACCGGAGGCGAAGGCGACCTCGACGCCGCCGTCGCGGAGGATGCCGGGGCCGCGGCCGGCGGCCTTCTCGCTCGGGTCCTCGGAGGCGATCATGACGCGGCCGATCCCCGCCTCGAGGATCGCCTCGACACAGGGTGGCTGCCGCCCCTGGTGCGCGCACGGCTCCAGCGTCACGTACATCGTCGCCCCCGCCGGGTCCTCGTCGCGCTCGCGGCAGTCCCCCAGCGCCGCCCGCTCCGCGTGGAGACCGCCCAGCTCCGCATGAAACCCCTCGCCGATCACCGACCCGTCGCGAACCACAACTGCACCAACCAAAGGGTTTGGGCTGACACGCCCCCTGCCGCTCTTGGCCAGCTCAAGTGCCCGCTGCAGATGAGTCCGATCTGTGGGGGTTACCTGGATCTCCATGTGGCTGATTGACTCGTCAATCAGTTTACGCCCCTCGCGGGTGGCGCCGTAGGGGGACCATCCCCGAGGTGTCCTCGGGGATGGTGGGTCCCTGCGGCGACAGGACCCGCGCGGCGCCGACTGGAAGGCGTCCAAACGGCGAGCCCGAATACGCTCATGGCGATGAAACTGATCATCCAGATCCCCTGCCTCGACGAGGAGCAGACCCTCCCCGCGACGCTCGCCGACCTGCCCCGCTCGATCCCCGGCATCGACGAGATCGAGCTGCTCGTCATCGACGACGGCAGCACCGACCGCACGGTCGAGGTGGCGCGGGATTGCGGCGTCGAGCACATCGTCCGCCTGACCAACAACAAGGGACTCGCCGCCGGCTTCCAGGCCGGGCTGGACGCCTGCCTGAAGCTCGGCGCCGACGTCGTCGTCAACACCGACGCCGACAACCAGTACCGGGGCGCCGACGTGCCGAAGCTGGTCGCGCCGATCGTCGCCGGTGAGGCCGACATGGTCGTCGGCGACCGCCGCGTCTCGGACATCGAGCACTTCTCCGGCGCGAAAAAAGGGCTGCAGCGGCTCGGCAGCTGGGTCGTCCGCCGCCTCTCCGGCACCGCCGTCAGCGACGCCACCTCCGGCTTCCGCGCCTACAACCGCGAGGCCGCCCTGCAGCTGCTCGTCGTCGACAACTTCACCTACACGCTGGAGAGCCTGATCCAGGCCGGGAAGATGCTGGTCGCCGTCGAGGAGGTCAAGATCGGCACCAACCCGAAGACGCGCGAATCCCGCCTCTTCCCCTCGACCGGCGCCTACGTGCGCCGCAACGCGCCGGCGATCCTCCGCATCTACGCCCGCTACGAGCCGCTGCGCGCCTTCCTCGCCGCCTCGCTCGTCGTCCTCCTGCTGGCGATCGCCGCCTGGCTGCCGTTCCTGGTCGACTGGATCCTCAACGGCGACAGCAACGGCCACATCCAGTCGCTGATCCTCGGCGCCGTCCTCTTCATCGCCGCCGTCCAGCTCTTCGCCCTCGGCGTGATCGGCGACCTCCTCGCCGGGCAGCGGGTGATGACCCAGCGTGTCTTCGAGCGGGTGCGGCGGGTCGAGCTTGCGCTCGGCGTCGAGCCCTCCCACTACGAGCCGGGCAGCAAGGCCGAGTGAGCGCAGAGCAGCAGGGCCACCCCGGGGTCGAAGGCAAGGGCGCCCCGATGCAGGGCAAGGGCGCCGCCACCAGCGCCGAATACGGCAAGACCGCGAGCTTCCTGGCGATCGGCGTCGGCCTCACCGGCGTCATTACCTACGCCTACTTCCTGATCGCCTCGCACGTCCTCTCGAAGCCGGACTACGGGCAGATCACCGTGCTCTGGTCGGCCGTCTTCATCACGATCTCGACCCTCTACCGGCCGGTCGAACAGCTGCTCTCCCGCCACATCTCCGAGCGGCTGACCAAGGGCGAACCGCTGGGGCAGCCGATGCGGGTCGCCTCGACGATCCAGATCGGGCTGGCGCTGACCTTCGCGGTCCTGGCGCTGGTCCTGCGCGGGCCGATCCAGGACGACCTCCTGGAAGGCAAGGAAACGCTCTACTGGGTCTTCTTCGGCGCCGTCCTCTTCTACGCCGCCAGCTACTTCGCCCGCGGCTTCCTCGCCGGCCAGCGCAGCTTCGGCCTCTTCACCGCGCTGATCCTCAGCGAGTCCTGCTTCCGGACGCTGTTCGCGGTGCTTGTCGCGGTCAGCATCCTCAGCGGTCAGTCGTGGGTGGCGGTCGGGATCGTCGCGGCGCCGAGCCTCTCGCTGATGGTCGTTCCCTTCGCCTTCCTGCACCGGGCCAAAAGGGCGCAAGCGCAGCAGGAGCAGCAGCGAACTCCAGGCGCGCCCGGAGGGGAAGTGGAGGGGGCGGCGCCCGGCATGCCTGGACGCAGAGCGGAGGAGGCGGCACCCGGCATGCCGGGAGACGAAGCGGAGGACGTAACGGTTGACGGCGGGCCGGATGCCTCGGACTTCACGATGCGCGAGGGTGGCGGCTTCGCCGCGGCCGTGATGGTGATCATGTTCAGCGAACAGGCATTCCTCAACGCTGGGCCGCTGATCACCAGGGGGCTGCAGGGAGCCGCGGCGGCCGGCTTCATCTTCAACGTGCTGATGATCGCCCGGGCGCCGCTGCAGCTCTTCCAGGCGGTCTCGACCAGCATCCTCCCCCACCTGACCAGCTTGCACACCTCGAAAGATGCCGGCAGCGAGCGCGAGTTCCACCGCTCGGTCCGCGGAGTGCTGCTCGGTGTCGCCGGCTTCGCCGCCCTCGCCGCCCTCGCCTTCCTGATCGCCGGCCCGCAGATGATGCAACTGGCCTTCAGCAAGAAGTTCAGCTACGACCGGCCCGGACTGCTGCTGGTGACGCTGGGGATGGGTCTCTACCTCGGCTCGGTCACGCTCAACCAGGCCTGCGTCGCCCAGGGCCAGGTGCGGCGGGCGGCGGCCCGCTGGCTGGGCTGCGCCGCCTTCTTCATCCTCTGGAACTTCCTGCCGATCGTCGGCGACGAGTTCCGCCGGGTGGAGATCGGCTTCGCGCTCACCGCCGGGGTGCTCTTCGGCCTGCTCTACCTCGCCTACCGCTACCCGCGCGAACGGGTCGAGGACATCCCCCGCGAGGGCTCGACCGAAGAACTCGAGCTGCGGCTGGCGGCGATCGACGAGAACACGTAGGTAGGCGTAAAAGCAGCCTGACAAAATGTCGCGTCCTCTAGGGTCGCCGCATCGGTGCCCATGACGCTCACCTGATCCTGATCGCCGGCGCCCTCTTGGCGGCGGGGATCATCGGGGCTCTGGTCGCCGACCGGATGCGGGTGCCGGGGCTGTTGCTCTTCCTCGGCCTCGGGATGCTGGCCGGCTCGGAGGGCATCGGCGGCATCCATTTCGACAACGCCGAGCTGGCGCGGACGCTGGGCACGATCGCCCTGGTCCTGATCATCTTCGAGGGCGGCCTGACCGCGGGCTGGTCGGAGATCCGGCCGGTGCTCGGCACCGCCGCCTCGCTGGGGACGATCGGGACCGCCGTGACGGCGGTGATCGCCGGCATCGCGGCGAAGCTCCTCTTCGGTCTCAGCACCCTGGAAGGGATGCTCGTGGGGGCGGCGATCGCCGCCACTGACTCGGCCGCGATCTTCGCCGTCCTGCGCCGCTCGACCCTGGAGAAGCGGCTCGCGCGCTCGCTCGAGGGCGAGTCGGGGATGAACGACCCGGTCGCGCTGCTGCTGGTGATCGGCTTCATCGAATGGATCCAGCAGCCCGGCTACGGGATCGCGGACATGGCCGGACTGCTGGTGCTGAAACTGGGGCTGGGGGCGGTGATCGGGGTCGCCCTGGGACGGCTGGCGGTCGCGGCCCTCGACCGGGTCCGGCTGCCGGGCGACGGCATCTACCCGGTGGCGACGATCGCGATCGCCGGCCTCGCCTATGGCCTCTCCGAGGTCGCCCATGGCTCCGGCTTCCTCGCCGTCTACCTGACCGCGCTGGCGCTCGGCTCGGCCCGGATCCCGGCGCGGCGCACCGTCGTCGCCTTCCACCAGGGCCTCGGCTGGGTGGCGCAGATCTCGCTCTTCATCCTGCTCGGGCTGCTGGTCTTCCCCTCCAGCCTCGATGAGGTCGCGCTCGAAGCGCTAGCGCTTTCGGCGGTGCTGATCCTCCTCGCCCGTCCGGTCGCCGCCCTCCTCGCCACCCTGTTCGCGCCGCTGAACATGAAGGAGCGGCTGATGCTCGGCTGGGCGGGACTGCGCGGGGCGACGCCGATCTGGCTCGCCACCTTCCCGGTCGTCGCCGGGATCGGCGCTGGAGAGGAACTGTTCGCGATCGTCTTCTTCGTCGTCGTCAGCTCGACCCTGGTCCAGGGGGCCAGCTTCGAGCCGCTGGCGAAGCGGCTCGGCCTCACTACCGACGAGCCGGCGCTGCCGCGGCGGCTGCTCGAGTCGGGGCGGATTCGCCGCATGGGCGGTGACGTCGTCGCCTACCGGTTGCCGCCTGGCGCGGCCGCCCACGGGCACCCGGTGCGGGACCTGGACCTGCCGCGCGAGGCGCTCGTCAACGTGATCGTCCGCGACGGTGACGCGATCCCTCCCCGCGGCTCGACCGAGCTGCGCGAGGGGGACGAGCTCCACATCCTCGTGCGCAGCGAGCTGCGCGACGAGGTCGAGGGGATGACGCGGAAGTGGGCCGAGGGGCCCCTCGGACGCGAGGCGCCGCCACCGCTGCCGCGGCGCGGAGCCCCGCAGGTCTTCACGGTGCGCCCGGCGCGCGGCGACGGCGAGCTCGGCGAGGAGATCGACGGGATCGCGATCGTCACCGTCCTGCGCGACCGCGGCGAGCGCGGCGCCTACCTGGTGGCCCTCGCCGACGGTCGGTTCGCCGTCACCGGCGCCGGGCTGATCGCGATCGGCGGGCGTCGCGCCCTCGCGGACTGGTGCGTTCGGCGCGCTGAACATCCGCAGGCCGATTCGGCAGCCCGCGCCTGGTGGCAGGAGGTGACGGGGGCGCTGATTGCGCGTGGTTGAGGGGAGGGCGGGTATCCCCTCTCCAGACACATCTCGCTATGGCTCGATGTTGAGTGTCTGGAGAGGGGATACCCGCCCTCCTTCCAAAACAGCTAAGAAGCGCCGGCGGCGGCCGAGATCTCCGTGTAGGCCCCAGCCGGGTCGGGAGCGCCGAAGATGGCTGAACCGGAGACGAAGAGGTGGGCGCCGGCCGCAGCGAGGGGACCGGCGGTGCTGGAATCGACACCGCCGTCCACCTCGATTCGCGCTGGGCCGACCAGCGGCACCAGGCGCTCGACCTTCTCCGGCGAGCTCTTGATGAAGGACTGGCCGCCCCAGCCTGGATTGACACTCATGCAGAGGACGAGGTCGGCGAGGCCGCGCAGCTCCCGCACCGCCTCGACCGGCGTCCCCGGATTGATCGCGATCCCGGCCAGGCAGCCAGCCTCGCGGACAGCGGCAAGAGTGCGGTTGGCGTGCGGGGTCGCCTCGGCGTGGAAGGTGATGCAGTCGGCGCCGGCTTCGGCGAACTCCTCGATCTGGCGCTCGGGCGCCTCGATCATCAGGTGCACGTCGACGACGCCGCCGGCGTCGTGGACCAGGTCGGCGATCCCGCCGAGCACCAGTGGCCCGATCGTGATTGGCGGCACGAAGTGCCCGTCCATCACGTCGAAGTGGATCACCCGGGCGCCGGCGTCCATCACTTCCTCGACCTGCGCCCCGAGCCGCCCCATGTCCGCGGAGAGGATCGAGGGGGCGACCCGCGGCTCCGCCAGCAGCTCTGCCATCCGCTCGCTCACGGCGCGCAGCCTACCCGGACGCGCCTGGCGGCGTCCCCGGTCGCTCGCGTGCAGGGGACGCCACGCTACCTGCGTCCCCGCCGGCCACGGCCGCTCAGGCTGCGCGTAGCATCGAGGCGCCGCACGACTGGCATTCCATGTCGGCGGTGTTGGTCATCCGGGCGATCGTCTGGTGCTCGCCGCAGTTGGGGCACTGGGAGACGAGTTCGAAGCGGTGGAGGCAGTTGACGCAGCGCAGCCGGCCCGGCAGCTGGGTCGGGCGCAGCCAGGGCTCGCCGCAATTCGGGCAGGGGGCGCGGCCGAGGGGGTTCGAGGCTTCGGGGCTCGACTGGTCGGACTGGCTCATGCCTCAATCATTGCGGGTCAGGCGGGCGATGAAGAAGCCGGTGGTGCGATCGCGGTCGGGGCGCAGCTGCAGGCAGCGCCGCTCGGCCGGCGCCGAGAGGCCCGCCGCGCGGGCGCCGAGGTCCTCCAGCGCCAGGGGCGGGACCTCGCCGACGGCGGACGCCTGCAGCAGGGCCGCGATCCGCTCCTCGTTCTCGCGGCGGGAGATCGTGCAGGTCGAGTAGACGAGGGTGCCGCCGGGGCGCAGCACGGCGGCGGCGCTGCGCAGCAGCCGGTCCTGGGCCTGGGTCAGGCGCTCGATCAGCTGCGGCGTTTTGCGCCAGCGGGCGTCGGGGCGCGAGGCGAGGGTGCCGAGGTCGGAGCAGGGGGCGTCGAGGAGGACGCGGTCGAAGCCGGGAGCCATCCCCGGCTCGGTGGCGTCGGCCTCGATCACGCTGACGCAGTGGAGGCCGAGGCGGCGGGCCTGGGCGGCGACTTCGCCGGCCCGGTTCGGGTCGAGCTCGACGGAGATCACCTCGCCGCGGTCGCACATCCGCTCGGCGATCTGCCCGGTCTTGATCCCCGGGCCGGCGCAGAGGTCGAGGACGTGCTCGCCCTCACGCGGGTCGAGGATCTCGACGACGGCGGCCGAGCCGCGGCTCTGTGGGGTCAGCTCGCCGGCCTCGATCGCCGCCGGCACCGCCTCGCCGACGCGACCCTCGACCACGAGGACCTGCGGCGCCGCCAGCGGCCATTCGGCACCCGGCGCCTCTGCCTTCACGCCGGCCTCCCGCAGCCGCGCCAGCATCGCCTCGCGCTGGGCCCGGAGCGTGTTCACCCGCATCGCCACCTCGACCCGCTCGTTGCAGGCGGCGAGGGTCGAGCGAGCCGCCTCCTCCCCCAGCTCCCGCCACCACATCTCCGCCAGCCACGACGGCGCCGAGTCGGCGACCGCGGCGGCGGCCGGGCTCGAGTCGTCCCCGAGCAGATCGGCGGCGAGCCGCTCGCGCTCGCGGGCCGCCCGGCGCAGGATCGCGTTGACGAAGCCGGCGGCGTGGCCGGCCCCCGCCGCCTTGACGAGCTCCACCGCCTGGTCGACGGCGGCGTGGTCGGGAGTGGCGTCCGCGAACAGCAACTCGTAGAGGCCGAGGCGCAGCGCCGCCAGGACCGGGGGATCGAGCTGGCGGGTCGAGCGGCCGGCCAAGCGCTCGATCGCGACGTCGCTCGTGCCGCGCCGCTGCACGGCGCCGTAAGCAAGCCGCTGCGCCTGGGCGCGGTCGCGGCCAGCGAGCCCGAGGCGATCGGCCTCGGCCCGGAAAACGCGCTCGGTGAAGGCGCCGTCCTCGAAGGTGGCGCGGACGGTCGCGTAGGCCAGCGCGCGCGCGGGCGAGACCCGATCGAACTGCCTCAAATTTCCCGCCCGGCAGCCCGGAAATTTGATGCAGTTCGGATGGCGGCGATCATGCGCCCTTGCCGCTCATAGCCGCGGCGGCTCGTGCCCGCGGAGGTAGGCGTCGACCGGCATCGCCTTGCTGCCCGGCGGCTGCACGAGGTCGAGCCGCAGGGTGCCGTCCCCGCAGCCGAGGAGGAGGGCGTCCTCGCGCGCCTCGAGCGTCCCCCGCGGCACTTCCGCCTCGACCGCGTGGACGCGGCGGACGCCGAGGCGCTCCCCGTCGCCGGCCTCGAGGTAGGTGCCGACGTGCGGGTTCAGCGCCCGCACCTTCGCCGCCAGCTCGGCCGCCGGCCGGCTCGGGTCGAGCCGCCGCTCCGCCGGCTCGATCTTCTCCGCGTAGGTGACGCCGTCCTCGTCCTGCTCGCTGAAGTTGAGCGCCCCTTCGGCCTCCAGGTCAAGAGCGCGGACCAGCAGGTCGCCGCCGAGCTCGGCCAGCCGCGAGGAGAGGGAGGCGAAGTCCTCCTCGGGGCCGATCGGCACCTCCTCGCGCAGCGCCACCGGCCCGGAATCCAGCCCCGCGGTGAGGCGCATCACGCAGATGCCAGTGGCCGGGTCGCGGGCCATGATCGCCCGCTCGATCGGCGCCGCTCCCCGCCAGCGGGGCAGCAGCGAAGGGTGGACGTTGAGGATCGGGAGCTCGGAGAGCAGCGGCTCGCGGATCAGCTGGCCGAAGGCACAGACGAGAACCGCCTCCGGCGAGGCGGCGCGGATCCGCTCCAGCGGCCCCTCCTCGTTGACGCTCCCGGCCTGCAGCAGCTCGAGGCCGAGGTCGCCCGCCGCGACCGCGGCCGGCGGCGGCGCCACCCTGCGGCCGCGGCCCTGGCGGCGGTCCGGCGGCGTCACCACCAGCGCCGGGCGGTGAGATGAGCGGGCCAGGCGCCGCAGCACCGCCGCGGCGAACTCGGAGGTCCCGAGGTAGGCGGTCCTCACGCGTCGGTGCGCGGCTCGCGCAGCTCGCCCTCTTCGGCGATCTCTTCCTCGGAGGAGGGGCTGTAGCTGCCCTCCTCGCGCAGCGCCCGCAGCGCCGCCTTGCGCTGCTCGCGCGGGGTGCGGTCGAGGATCAGGACGCCGTCGAGGTGGTCGATCTCGTGCTGGAGGACCCGCGCCTCCAGGCCCGCCGCCTCGATCACGATCGGCTCCCCCCCGACGTCGCGGCCGCTGAAGCGCGCATACAGCGAGCGCTCGACGTCCATCGAGACCCGTGGCAGGCTCAGGCAGCCCTCCTCGGCGACGGCCATCTCCTCCGAGAGCCACTCGACCTCGGGGTTGACGATCGCGCTCGGTTCGCCGTCGGGACCGGCCTGGAAGACCAGCAGGCGGCGCAGGACGCCGAGCTGGGTCGCGGCGAGGCCGACGCCGAGGCCGTCGCGCATGATCCCGTACATCCGCTCGACTTCCGCCCGCAGCTCCGGGCCGAAGCGGGAGACCGGCGAGGCCCTGCTCATCAGCACCGGATCGCCGAACTTGACGACGTGCGCCAGGGCCGCTTCCCGACGCTCCAGCAGCTCGTCTTCGAGCCGCCGCTCCTCGCTCTCGCGCTCCTGCGTCTGGACCTCGTCGCTCACTCAGCGGAGTCTAAGGCGGCGTCGCCTTCTAATACTTCCTGCGCCAGCCTGCCGCCCACCCCGACGCGCCACCTGTCGTAAGGGGGGTGGGGTGCCCCTCTCCGGACACTCAACAACGAGCCATATCGAGATGTGTCTGGAGAGGGGCACCCCACCCCACCACAGCCTCACTGCGGATCGACGTCGACGCCCAGCGCCACATCCTTCAGCGAGCGGTCCTCCGCCCGCCGCTCGATCAGCTCCCGCACCGCGGCAACCATCCCCTCGCGGTCATCGGCCTTGATCAGGACCCGGCGGCGGTGGCGGTTGCGGACGCGGAACATCGGCGCCGGGCCCAGCATCTGAGCCGCCGCCGGCAGCGCGCGGCGCAGCTCGGAGGCGATCGCGGCGGCGGCCTCATCGAGCTTCGGCTCCAGCTCGGCGGCGAGGTTGATCCTCGCCAGATGCGAGAAGGGTGGGTAGTGGAGCACCCGGCGGCGCTCCAGCTCGACCGCGAGGAAGCCGGCGGAGTCGTGGCGGGCGGCGTGCTCGATGCTGGAGGCGGTCGGGGCGAGGGTCTGGACGATCACCTCCCCCCCGGCCTCGCCGCGGCCGGAGCGGCCGGCGAGCTGGGCGACCATCGCGAAGGTCCGCTCCTCGGCGCGGAAGTCGGGGAAGCGCAGGGTCGCGTCGGCGTCGAGGATCGCGCTCAGGGTGACCTCCGGGAAGTCGTGGCCCTTGGCGACCATCTGGGTGCCGACGAGGACGGCGCTCGGCAGCCCGTCGAAGCGGGCGAGGATGCGGGCGTGGGCGCCGCGCCCGGCGGCGGTGTCGGAGTCGAGCCGCAGCACCGGCATCGGCTCCAGCCGCTCGGCCAGCAGCGCCTCGATCCGCTCGGTCCCGGCCCCGGCGCGCGAGAGGGTCGTCGAAGCGCACTCGGAGCAGGCCCGCGGCTGGGGCTCGCCGTGGGCGCAGTGGTGGCAGACGAGGCGGCCGCTCTCGCGGTGGACGATCAGCGAGACGTCGCAGTTGGGGCAGCTCCAGTGGTGGCCGCAGGAGCGGCAGGTGAGCCAGGGCGCGAAGCCGCGGCGGTTGATCATCACGATCGCCTTGGCGCCGGCGGCGCGCACCGACTCCAGCGCCGCCCAGGTCTCGGCGTGAATCGGGCCCGAGCGCGGGTCCGCCTCGCACATGTCGACCAGGTGGACCGGCGGCATGCGGCGGCCGTCGACCCGCCGCGGCAGCTCCAGCCGCGGCAGCTCCAGCCAGCTCTCCGGGCGCGGAGTCGCCGTGCCGGCGACGAGGACCGCGCCGCCTTCGGCGGCGCGCTTGCGGGCGACGGCGCGAGCGTCGTAGGTGGGGTCGCCCTCCTGCTTGTAGGAGGGGTCGTGCTCCTCGTCGATCACGATCAGCCCGAGGTTCCGGACCGGCGCGAAGACGGCCGAGCGGGGGCCGACGCAGACGCTCGCCTCGCCGCTGTACAGCCGCCGCCACTCGTCGTAGCGCTGGCCTGCCGAGAGGGCGGAGTGGAGGACCGCGAAGCGGTCGCCGAGGCGGGCCCGGAAGCGGGCCACGGCCTGGGGGGCGAGGCCGATCTCGGGGACGAGAACGATCGCCCCCTTCCCCTGCTCGAGCGCCGCCTCGACCGCGGCCAGGTAGACCTCGGTCTTGCCCGATCCGGTGACGCCGTGGAGGAGGAGCTGCCGCGGGTGGCGCGTCTCGCCGTCGGGCGCGGCGATCGGGGTGCCTGCCTCACCGTCGAGCGCGGCGACGATTGGGCCTCCCGCTTCGCCGTCAAGCGCGGCGGCAAGCGCGGCGACCGCCTCCTCCTGCTCCGGCAGCAGCCGCGGCCGGGTGGCGGTGCCGCCGAGGCCCGGCTCGCCGGGGATGCGTCGTACGCTGACGCCGCGGGTCACGATCAGGCCCCGCTGCTCGAGGCGACGCAGCGTCTGGCGGTCGCTGCCGATCGCGGTGGCGAGCTCGCCGGAAGACATCTCGCCGGCGCGCAGCGCCTCCAGCGCCGCCCGCTGCTTGGAGCCCAACCGCTCGCCCCCCTCCAGCGCCGCCTCCCCGGCTGGCAGCAGCGCCGCCCGCAGCTCTCGCTTGGGTCGTACGGTGCGCCCGTCGCCGCCGGTTCCCGTCCCGGGCGGCAGCACCAGCTGCAGGCCGCGCGAGGGGGTCGAGCAGTACTCGCGGGCTACCCAGAGGCCGAGCCGGACCAGCTCCGGCGTCGCCCCCGCCTCCAGCGCCTCGATCGGCTCGGCGAGCCGCTCCGGCGGCAGCTCCGATGTCTCTGCCACCTCGACGACGACACCGAGGATGCGGCGCGGCCCGAAGGGAACGCGGACGACGCTGCCGACCTCCAAATCCCCCATTGCCTCGGGGCGGCGGTAGTCGAAGGGGCCGCGCAGGGCACGGGCGGTGGTCAGCGGCTCGACGCGGAGGATCGCCACCGGCCGAGGTTACGGAGGCCGGAAGATGCTCCCGAGCGCCTGCCCGCACCTTCGGCGATTCCGTTGCCGGTCCGCCAGGCGAGGCCATATGCTGGCGCCGATGAGCCTCAACCTCGGTGCCGGCGAGCAGGTGATCTTCGAAGGTCACCCGTCATGGCGGGCGATCCTCGGCTTCTACCTCAAAGGCGTGCTGGTCGCGGTCATCCTCGGCGTGATCGCGAAGCTGGTCGACGGCAACGGCAGCGCCTTCGGCGTGATCCTCGTCGTCCTCGCCCTGACCCTGCTGGTCGGTTTCGTCAAACGCGCCGCCACCACCTACACGATCACCGACCGTCGCCTCAACATCAAACGCGGGATCGTCTCCAAAGAGGTCCAGGAGACCCGCCTCGAGCGGGTCCAGAACGTCAACTACCGCCAGTCGGTCTACCAGCGTCTGATGCAGATCGGCGACGTCGACTTCGACACCGCGGCGAGCGACGACTACAACTTCGTCTTCGCCGGCGTCGCCGACCCGGGCGACGTCGTCCATGCTGTGGACCAGGCGACCGGGGCGACCGCGGCGGGCTCGCACGGGCTCGGCGAGGCGCAGCCGCCGGCGTCTTAGCCAGCGGATTTCACTCTCTCCGAATTCTTGGGGACCACTACCCCCGAAACCTCGGAGCGTCGATCGCGCTCCTGCTTGTCTTCGGCGCGATCCGCCCGCCGCCCCTGACCCGCGCCCCCCACATGCAGGTAGGGGTGCGGGTCAGGGGCGTCGGGCGCGGGCGCGGAGGTGCGCCGCCGCCCTTTCCAAGACCTGGCAGACGTGCCGCGGTTCGTATTTCACCTGCCAGTGGGAGAAGCGGAGCGGGGTCAGGCCGGCGGCGGTGTGTTCCTGAAAGCGAAGCGCGTCGCGCGTCTGGGCGGCCGGAGTGCGGTGGTAGCGCCAGCCGTCGGTCTCGACGACGAGGCCCAGCTCGAGCCAGAAGAAATCGACCTCGAATTCGTTGACGATCTGTTTGGTGAGTGGGATCGGCAGCCCGGCCGCAGCCGCTATCGGGCGGAAGAGCAGTTCGAGTTCGTCGTCGGAGAGCCGGAAGGTGTGCTTGTCGAGGATCCGGCGGAGAGGGCGCACACCGGGCTCGCCAGCGTGGTCATCGAGGGCCTTGCGGAGAGCGTCGGGATCGATCACGTCGTGTTTGTCCGCCTCGTTGATGGCGCGCTCTACCGTCTTCGGGCCTGCAACGGTGACCAGGTCGAGGAAGGTCTGAACCGGCTGAGTGACGGGGATGTTCAGGCGGATGGTGATTGCCCCGACAGGAAGTTTCGGCCGCCGGTGGCAGCGGACTCCAGGCAGCCGCGCTTCCGAGGAGCGCCTGACGCTCACGTCGATGTAGTCCTCGTGCTCCTTGCCGAACCGCCAGAGGGCCGCGGCGCTGCGATGGCTCAGCGCCGCACCTGGCCCGCAGGCGAGCACGGCAGCCATCCAGCGCCCCTCGCGATTTAGGTGCGCCCGTCCCACGGCGTAGACGCCGGGCACTACGCGGTGCAGTCGTCCTCTCTTAAGTCGATGCTTGATTGCCTCGTCGCTGAACCCGAGCGTCAGGAGGTCGCGGCGGGTCAGGACACCATGTTGCCGTCGCGCCAGCTCCCAAGCTTGGCGGCTTTGCAACTCCGAGATCGTGGGGGTCATAGCCCCTAAAAGCTCGGAGCGGTGCCTCCCTCGTCCCCCTCACCTGCTTTATCCCGACACCTTTGGCCGGTGTTTGCGCGCTACGCTGCGGCGGCTTCGGCGCCGGCGGCGTCGCGCAGGGCGTCGGTGCGGTCGGTCCGCTCCCAGGTGAAGTCGTCGTCGCCGCGGCCGAAGTGGCCGTAGGCGGCAGTCTTCTGGAAGACCGGGCGGTGGAGGTCGAGGTACTCGCGGAAGGCCCCCGGGCGCATGTCGAACTCGGCCTCCACCAACTGGGAGATGCGCGCATCCGGAAGCTTGCCGGTGCCGAAGGTCTCGACCATCAGCGAGACCGGGTGGGCGACGCCGATCGCGTAGGCGACCTGGACCTCGCAGCGCTGCGCCAGCCCGGCGGCGACGACGTTCTTGGCGACGTAGCGGGCGGCGTAGGCGGCCGAGCGATCGACCTTGGAAGGGTCCTTGCCGGAGAAAGCGCCGCCGCCGTGCCGGGCCATCCCCCCGTAGGTGTCGACGATGATCTTGCGGCCGGTCAGGCCGGCGTCGCCGACGGGGCCGCCGATCACGAACTTGCCGGTCGGGTTGACGAGGAACTCCGCCTGCAGCTCGCCCTCGTCGAAGCGCCCGGGGACCTCGGCCCGGAGGACCGGGAGGACGACGTTCTCCCACAGCTCCGGCTTGATCTGGCTCTGCGAGTCGACCCCCTCGTGATGCTGGGTGGAGATCAGGAGCTTCTCGACGGCGACGGGGCGCCCGTCGGCGTAGCGGACCGAAACCTGGGTCTTGCCGTCTGGCCCGAGGTAGCCCATCGTGCCGTCCTTGCGGACCGCCGCGAGCCCTTCGGCCAGCCGGTGGGCGATGTGGATCGGCATCGGCATCAGCGCCTCGGTCTCGTCGCTGGCGTAGCCGAACATCATTCCCTGGTCGCCGGCGCCGGCGACGTCGAGCTCGTCGTCGTCGGCGGGGTCGACTTTGGTCTCGTAGGCCCGGTCGACTCCCTGGGCGATGTCGGGCGACTGCTCGTCGATCGAGGTCAGGACCGAGATGTGGTCGCAGTGATACCCGTAGTCGCCGTGGTCGTAGCCGATCGCCCGGACCGTCTCGCGGACGATCTCCGGGATGTTGAGGTGGACGTCGGTGGAGATCTCCCCGGAGACCACCGCCATGCCGGTGTTGACGAGGGTCTCGCAGGCGACCCGGCCGCCCGGGTCCTGGGCCATGATCGCGTCGAGGACCCCGTCGGAGATCTGGTCCGCGACCTTGTCCGGATGGCCCTCGGTGACCGACTCAGACGTGAAGAGGTGCTCGCCCTCGGCCAGTGGCTTCGAAGTCATGGCGGGAAGAGTAAAGGAATGTCGAGTGGCAGCGCCGGGGCGCCTGACCGAGCAGATCAGCGCCACAGGAAGCGCCGCGTTCTCTGCGCGCCGAGCGGCCGAAGGACTCGCGCTGGGTGCCCGCACCGCTCGCTGACACCCCCACGATGCGCCCGTCAGGCGTAGCGGCGGCGGCCGGAGGCGGGGACGAAATCGATGATCAGGGGGACGCCCTCGAGCCCGTAGGTCTCGCGCATCCGGTTCTCCAGGTGGTAGGCCCAGTCGCGGCTGATCAGCCTGCGGTCGTTGACCTGGATCGCCACCCGCGGCGGGCTCTCCCCCACCTGCGCCGAGTAGTAGAGCCGCAGCCGCTTGCCGCGTTTGGAGGGCGGTGGGGTCTTCGCGACGACGCTGCCGACGAACCGGTTCAGCTCTGGGGTCGGGATCCGCTCGGCGGCCTTGTCGGCGAGCTCGAGCGCCCGCGGCAGCAGCGTGGCGACGTTGCGGCCGCGCGTCGCCGAGCAGGTGATCACCGGCGGGCGCAGCCGCAGTTTGCGCTCGACCCGGGCGCGGGCGTCGTCGATGTCGGTCTCGGTGAGGTCCCACTTGTTCATCGCCAGCAGCGAGGCGCAGCCGGCCTTCATCGCCATCTCCGCCACCCGCAGGTCCTCGGTGGTGACGCCCTCGGAGGCGTCGCAGACGACGATCGCCATGTCGGCGCGCTCGACCGCCCGTTCTGAGCGCAGCTGAGCGTAGTAGTCGACGGTGCCGGCTACCTTGGAGCGGCGGCGCAGCCCGGCCGTGTCGACGAGGATCGCGCGGCGGCCGTCGACCTCGACCTCGGTGTCGATCGCGTCGCGGGTGGTGCCGGCGACGTCGGAGACGATCACCCGCTCGGAGCCGAGGAAGGAGTTGACGAGCGAGGACTTGCCGACGTTGGGTCGGCCGACCACGGCGACGCGAGTTGCGTCGTCCTCCTCGTCCCGTGGCTCGCGGTCGCCGAGCGCGGCCGTGATCGCGTCGAGCAGGTCCCCGGTGCCGAGCCCGTGGGTGGCGGAGACGGCGACAGGGTCGCCGAGGCCGAGCGCGTGGAACTCGGCGGTGATCGAGTAGTCGTCGGGCCGGTCGGCCTTGTTGACGGCGACGATCACCGGGACCTGCGACGCGCGCAGCGTCCTCGCCAGCTCGGCGTCGCCGGCGCGGAGCCCCGCCCGGCCGTCGACGACCATCACGATCGCGTCTGCTTCGGCGATCGCCAGACGCGCCTGCGCCTGCACGTCGCGGGCCAGCTCCGCCTCGTCGCCTAGATCGATGCCGCCGGTGTCGACGAGCTCAAAGGCGATCCCGTTCCACTTGGTGGCGAGCCGCTTGCGGTCGCGGGTGACGCCGGGCTCGGGTGAGGTGACCGCCTCGTTGCCGCCGACCAGGCGGTTGACCAGGGTGCTCTTGCCGACGTTGGGGAAGCCGACGACGGCGACCGTCGGAAGGCTCATGCTGCAAACCCCTGTTCCCTTTGGCCGCTATCGCGCCGAAAGGTACGTCTCATGCGAGGCCTCGCTCGCGGGCGAGGGCGACGATGCGGGCGACGACCTCATCCTGGGAAAAAACCGTGGTGTCGAGCTCGACCGCGTCGGCGGCGGCGCGCAGGGCGCCGTGCTCGCGCTCGGTGTCGCGGGCGTCGCGGCGGCGCTGCGCCTCCAGCACCCGCTCGAGCGGCTCGCCGGCCTGGGCCGCCCGCCGGCGCGCGCGCTCCACGGCGGAGGCGGTGAGGAAGACCTTCAGCGGCGCCTCTGGGCTGACCACGGTGCCGATGTCCCGCCCCTCGGCGACGTAGTCGCCCGCGGCGACGAGCTGGCGCTGCCGGGAGACCATCGCGGCGCGAACCCGCGGATGGACGGAGATCCGTGAGGCAGCGGCGGTGACCTCGGGCGCGCGGATCCGCTCGCTGACGTTTTTGCCGTCAAGCGACACGCGCCGGCCGTCGAAGTCGATTTCGAGCCCCTCGGCGAGCGCCCCCACCGCTTCGCCGTCGTCGAGGTCGGCGTCTCCCTCCTGAGCCGCCAGCGCCACGCAGCGGTACATCGCCCCCGAATCGAGGTAGGTGAAGCCGAGCTCCCCCGCGACCGCCCGCGCGACGGTGGACTTGCCGGCCCCGGCGGGCCCATCGATCGCGATCACCATGGAGGCAGGGTATTGGCGATCGTTTCCGGGGTCGTGGCCCCCATGGACGCGAACGGCGGAAACGACGCTCAGCGTAGAAGGAGGGCGCGGAGATCTCGTTCGAAGCCGGGATAGCTGACGGCGGCGGCCTCCATCCCGCGCACCTCCACCCCCTCCCGGGAGGCGAGGCCGGCGACGGCGCCGAGCATCGCGATCCGATGATCGCCGTGGGAGTCGATCGTGCCGCCGCGGAGGCCGCCGGTCCCCTCGATCACCATCCCGTCCTCGGTCGGCTCGACCCTGCCGCCGAGGGCGTTGAGGCCCGCCGCGACGGTCTCGACCCGGTCGGACTCCTTGCGCCGCAGCTCCTCCGCGTCGCGGATCGTCGTCGTCCCCTCGGCGAAGCAGGCGGCAAGGGCGACCAGCGGCAGCTCGTCGATCGCCAGCGGGATCTCGGCGCCGCCAACCTCGGTGGCCCGGAGGGGTGCTGGGCGGACGTGAAGGCGCGCGATCGGCTCGCCACCCACATCCGTCTCCTCCTCGCGAGTGATTTGGGCACCCATCCGCTCGAGGATCGTCAGCAGGCCGATGCGAGTTGGATTGACGCCAATTTCCTCGAGGACCAGGTCGCTGCCCTCGGCCAAAAGCGCAGCGACGAGGAAAAAGGCTGCCGAAGAGATGTCGGCGGGGACGGCGACCGGCCCCGGCTCGAGACGCTCGACCGGACGCACCACGACAGTGTCACCGTCGTGCTCGACCTTGGCGCCGGCGGCGCGCAGCATGCGCTCGGTGTGGTCGCGACTCCGCAGCGGCTCGATCACCCGCGTCTCGCCGTCGGCCAACAAGCCCGCGAAGAGCAGGCATGACTTGACCTGGGCGCTTGCGATCGGCATCTCGTAGGTGGTGGCCTGCAAGGGTGCGCCCTCGATCTCGAGCGGCGGCAGGCGGCCTTCCCGGCAGTTGAGGCGGGCGCCCATCTCGCGCAGCGGCACCGCGATGCGGTCGACCGGCCGGCGGCGGATCGACTCATCACCGTCAAGCGTCCAGCGCGCACCCTCCTGCCCGGCCAGCCAACCCGGCAGCAGCCGCAGCAGAGTGCCGGCGTTGCCGACGCCGATCGCCGCCGGTTCGGCCCCGCGCAGGCCGACGCCATGGATCCGTAGTCCCAAGCTGGGCGCAACCCTCAGCGGAAGGGGAAGCTCTTTCCACCCGAACGAGGAGGACATCGTCATCCGTTGTGATGCGCGCTGCACCCGTGCGCCAATCGCCTCAACGGCGGCCAGAGTCGACAGGGTGTCCTCAGCATCGAGGTAGCCGTCGACCACCGTCTCCCCATCACCCATCGCCGCGATCAGCGCGGCCCGATGCGATATCGACTTGTCGGACGGGGGCCGCAGCCAGCCGCGCAGGGGCCCGGAGGGGTCGAAGCGAGTCATGGCCGCGACCCTATTCGCCGTTGCCGCTGCCGATGACCGTCACGGTGTGGCCGAGGCCGCGGACCAGATCCTCCGCCTTCGCCGCCTGCTCCTCACCGGCGACCCAGAGGGAGACCGCGCCGGAAGTCATGTCCGCCACCGGGTGCAGCGCCATGTCCTCGATGTTGACGCCGGCCTCGCCGAGGGCCAGCGCCAGCTCGGCGATCGTCCCGGGTCTGTTGGCGACGACGATCCGCAGCTCGCGCAGCGGCCCGGCCTCCGACTCGGCTTGGAGCAGCCGCTGCCGCGCCTCGCCGGCGGCGCCGTGCCAGGCGGCCAGCGCCTCGCGGTCGCCTCGCCGAATCAGCCGCGCCGCCTCGCGCAGCCGCTCGCCCAACGAGTCGACCGAGTCGGCGACTGCCTCGCGATTGCTGGCGAAGATGTCGGCCCAGATCGCCGGGTTGGAGCCGGCGACCCGGGTCATGTCGCGGAAGCTCGGCCCGACGTCGGGCAGCCGCTCGGAGTCCTGCGCCAGCGAGGCCGCCGCCTCGGCGGCGAGCACGTCAGCGAGCACGTGCGGCAGGTGGCTGATCGTCGCCATCAGGCGGTCATGCGCCTGCGGGTCGATCGCCTGCGGCCGCGCTCCCAACGCCGCCAGCGTCCGCTGCAATCGGTCGTAGAGCAGGCCGCTGGAGCGCTCTGTCGGGGTCAGGTACCAGCGTGCCCCCTCGAAGAGGTCCGCGCGGGCGTTCTCCACTCCCGCGGTCTCCGCCCCCGCCAGCGGATGGCCGCCGATGAAGCGCTCGTCGTCGCCCAGGGCCGCGACCAGCTCGCCCTTGGTCGAGCCGACGTCGGTGACGGCGGTCTCGGGACCGGCGGCGGCGAGCGCCGCGCGCGCCTGCTCCGGCAGCGCCGCCACCGGGCCGGCGCAGAAGACGAGGTCGGCCTCCTCGCAGGCGTCGGTCACCGAGGCCGCGGCTCGGTCGATCGCCCCCAGCTCGACCGCCCGCCGCAGCCGCTCGGGGCTGCGGCCGCAGCCGACCACCTCGGCGCCGAGACGCCGCCGGGCGGCGAGCCCGATCGAGCCGCCGATCAGGCCCACTCCGAGGACGGCGATCTTCATCGGCGCGGGCGCGGCCTGCTCAGCCCCGCCGTGCCTCCACGGCGGCGGCGAACCGTTCCAGCGCGGTCACCGTGTCCTCCCAGTCGATGCAGGCGTCGGTGATCGACTGCCCGTAGACCAGCTCCTCGCCGGCGACGAGGTTCTGCCTTCCCTCGACCAGGAACGACTCGAGCATCACCCCGACGATCGCCTTGTTGCCGTCGGCGACCTGGTCGGCGACGTCGCCGGCGGCGAAGAACTGCCTCTGCGGGTCCTTGCCGCTGTTGTCGTGGGAGGCGTCGATCACCAGCCGCTCCGGCTGCCCGGCGACGCCGAGGGTGACCAGCGCGTCCTCGACCTCCGGCGGGTGGTAGTTCGGCTGGCCGTGGCCGCCGCGGAGGATGACGTGGCAGTCGGGGTTGCCGGTCGTGTGCAGGATCGCCGGCATCCCCGCATCGTCGATCCCGGCGAAGGCGTGGGAAGCCGCCGCCGCCCGCACCGCGTCGACTGCGACCTGGATGTTGCCGTCGGTGCGGTTCTTGAAGCCGATCGGCATCGAGAGGCCGGAGGCGAGCTGGCGGTGCGTCTGGCTCTCCGAGGTGCGGGCGCCGATCGCTCCCCAGGCGACGCAGTCGGCGATGTACTGGGGCGTGATCGGATCGAGGAACTCGCAGCCGACCGGGAGCCCGGCGTCCAGCACCTCCAGCAGCAGTTTGCGGGCGATCCGCAGCCCGGCGTTGACATCACCGCTTTCATCGAGGTGCGGGTCGTTGATCAGCCCCTTCCAGCCCGTCGTCGTCCGCGGCTTCTCGAAGTAGACGCGCATCACCACCAGCAGCTCGTCGCGCAGGGCGCGCGCGGTCGCGCTCAGCTTCGTCGCGTACTCCATCGCGGCTTTCGGGTCGTGGACGCTGCACGGCCCGACCACGACCATCAGCCGCGGGTCATCCCCAGCCAGGACCTTGCGCACTTCCTCGCGGCCCTGGATCACGGCCTTCGCCCGCTCCTCGCCGAGCGGCAGCTCCGCCAGCAGCTTTTCCGGCGGCACCAGCTCGACGACTTTCGCGATCCGCTGGTCGCGGACCCCGTCTCGTTTTGCCCCTTCCATCCCGATGAACATTTTGCCTTCGCCTTTCTCCAATGCCCTGAAATCGTACTTTCTGGTTGCTCGCGGCCAGTTGATCTGGCGGGCGCGCGCGCGCACCGCTGCCTCGCACGGCGCCCCGACCGGAAGATCTGAGTCTTCGGGCGGCGCGCTGCCGCCGGGCCGGACGCCTAGCTAAATCGCCAATAGGTGAGACAGGCTGGCGCGACCGTCGCGCCGGGCGCGCAGGTGCGGGTCGCGGGTGTGCCTTTGTCGAGCCTCACGCGCAGGGTTGTATCACGACCGCGGCTTTAGTCAAGTAGTTCCGATAGGCCATGCAGGAAGCGCTCGTTCTCGGCGCCGGTGCCGTAGCTGACGCGGAGGTGACCGGGGGAGCCGAGCGCCTTGCCGGGTCGGACCGCGATCTCGAGCTCCGCGAGGCCGGAGAGGATCGCGGCTTCGTCGGCGTCGCCGAGGTCGACCCAGGAGAAGTTCGCGTGGGAGTCGGTCGTGCGCAGCCCCAGTCCCGCCAGCCCCTCCTCGACGGCAAGGCGAGCGGCGATCGTGCTCTCGACCCGCCGCAGGACGTCGTCCTGGTGGCGCACCGCCTCCGCCCCGGCCGCCTGGGCGAGGGCGTTGACGCTGAAGGGCTGGCGCACGGCGTCGATTGCGGCGCGGAAGTTGGCGGAGCCGATCGCGTAGCCGACCCGCAGCCCAGCCAGGCCGTAGCACTTGCTGAAGGTGCGCAGGACGACCAGGTTCGGGAAGTCCCTCAGCAGGTCGAGCGAGGCGTCGGGGTCGTCGTGGGTCTGAAACTCGACGTAGGCCTCGTCGAGGACGATCGTCACCTGCCTGGGAATCCGCTCGCAGAAGGCGGCGATCTCGGCGGCCGGGAGGTGGGTCGCGGTCGGGTTGTTGGGGTTGCAGACGATCAGCAGCTGGGTCGCCGCGGTGACCTCGGCGGCCATCGCGTCGAGGTCGTGGACGTCGCCTGCGCCGAGCGGTACGCGGACCTCGCGGGCGCCGGTCAGCGCCGGCAGGTACGGGTACATCGAGAAGGACGGCCAGGCGTAGAGGATCTCGGCGCCGGGCTCGCAGAGCGCCTCGGCGGCGGCGAGGAGGATCTCGCAGGAGCCATTGCCGACGGCGATCCGGCCGGGCTCAGCGTCATAGCGCTCGGCCAGCCGGCGGCGCAGCAGCGTCGCGTCGGGGTCCGGGTAGCGGTTCATCGAGCCGGCCGCTTTTCGGATCGCCTCCACCACCGCGGGGTGCGGCGGAATCGGCGACTCGTTGGAGGCGAGCTGGGCGATGTTGCCGGCGGCGATCGCCTCGGGGGCCTGCCCGGTCGGAACCCCGGCTTGGTAGCCCGGCATGCGGGCCAGCTTCTCGGCGAAGGTGATCGTCATCTGCTGAGCGATTCTGACGGACGGCGGCGCGGCGAGCGCTACTGGGCGGCGCGGAGGTCGGCCCGCAGCTTCTGCGCCTCGCCCGCATACACGTGGACCGGCTCATGGTCGGCCGGCGCGTAGAAGTGCAGCATCACCCGGATCACCCGCGGCATCGAGCCGGGGACGGGGATCTCGCGGCAGCAGAGCAGCGGCACCGCCTCGAGGCCGAGGTTGCGCGCGGCGACGGCCGGAAACTCCGCATCCAGGTCGTCGGTAGTCGTGAACAGGCAGCTGACCATCGCGGCCGGGTCGAGGCTGTTGCGCTCGATCAGCTCGCGCATCAGCGCCTCGGTCGCATTGAGGATCGCCTCCGCCTCGTTCGCCTCCGCCTGTGTGGCGCCGCGAACCGCGAAGAGCCGCTGCTGCGGGACCTCCTGGCGGCCGACCTGCAGGTCTCCGTTGCTTCCGTTGGCGGTCATCGGGTGAATCTTCTCAGAGCCGAGGGGTGAATCTGCAAGCGGTGCGACTTATGGCTGTATGCCAACCAAAACTCGCACCGCTCACCCGAATGCCATCGCCGATTTCGCCGCTGCCCAGCACGGAGTGGTGACGAGGGATCAGCTGCGGGCCGCGGGCATGGGCGACGGGGCCATTGCCCACGCGATCCGGATAGGTCGAGTTCACAGGGTTTTCCGCGGCGTGTTCGCTCTCGGCCACCGGCAAATCGGTGACCGGGGTCGACTGATGGCCGCGACCCTCGCCTGCGGGCCCGGTGCGGTGATTTCGCATCGCAGCGCCGGGGCGCTTCTGAAACTCCTCGACGATGCGCCGGCCGTCATCGACGTGATCTCACCAGGAGCACGCGGTCGCGGAGTCGACGGCATCCGTTTCCACCGCGTCCGGCCACCGCGGCTCGAGGAGACCGGAACCGTCGCCCGCATCCCCTGCACGAGCCCGGCGCGGACGCTGGTCGACCTCGCGGGCACCGTCGGCGCCTGGACGCTCGGCAGCGCCTTCGAGCGGGCGGCGCACAGGAACATGCTCGACATCGGGGCGATCGAAGCCTCGATCGACCCCCGTCGGCGCGGGATGAAGGGCCTGCTGGCGCTGATCGACCAATGGCGCTCCGCCGCACCGCTGACGAAGACGCGCGGCAGGCTCAAGAGCCCGCTGGAGGCGAAGGTGCTGCCGCTGCTCGCCCGCCGCGACATCCCGCGACCGCTGATCAACGCACCCGTTCAGATCGCCAAGAGCCGGATCGAGGTCGACTTCCTCTGGCCCGACCACCGCTTCGCCCTCGAGGCCGACAGCCGCGCCTTCCATTCCACCGCGACGGCATTCGAGCGGGACCGCTGGCGAGACCGCGAACTGATGCGCGCCGGTTACTCAGTCCTCCGAGTCACCCACAAGGAAGCCGAACACGAAGGGGAGGCGGTGGCCGAAACCATCGCCGCCCGGCTCACAACGCACCGGAGCGCGGCCGCTCCCTCCGACGCGGCCGCTCCCTCCCGTAGTTCCTAGCCGCAACTGGCAGCCAAATCCGCCTCTCCACAAGCTTGTAAGAGGGAGATTTGGCTGCCCCGGGCGGCTGGAACGGGTTATCCGGCCGCTTCGCGCAGCCGGGTGATCTCGTCATCTGAAAGACGGCGAGAACAACCCTCCTTCAAACCACCCAGCTCCAGCGGCCCGAACCGCACCCGCCGCAGCGCCGCGACCTCGTTGCCGACCGCCTCGAGCATCCGCCGCACCTGGCGGTTGCGGCCTTCGCGGAGGACCAGCTCGATCTCGCGGTCGCCGAGGCGCTCGACCTGCGCCGGCGCGGTCGGTCCGTCCTCCAGCTCCACGCCCTTGCGCAGGCGCTCGACCTCGCGGGCGCCGATTGCCTTTGTCAGTCGTGCCACGTACGTCTTCGGCACTTCGTAGCGGGGGTGCGTGAGCTGATTCGCCAGCTCGCCGTCGTTGGTCAGCAGCAGCAGGCCCGAGGAGTCGACGTCGAGCCGCCCGACCGGGTACAACCGCGCCTCGGTCGCGACCAGGTCGACCACCGGGGTCCGGCTCCCCGGCTCGCGCGCCGTCGAGACCACCCCCACCGGCTTGTTCACCGCCCAGACCTCCCGCGCCTCGGCGGCGACCGGCGCACCGTTCACCCGCACCTCGTCGCCCTCCCCCACGTCCCGCGCCGGGTCGGTGACCACCTCACCGCCCACCGTCACCAACCCCTTGGCAACGATCTCCTCGGCTTTCCTCCTGGAGGCGATGCCCCCGTGCGCGAGGAACTTGGCCAGCCTCATGAGTCAGGAGCCGGGGGTGGGGATCGCCGGACCCTCCCCCCTGTTGTCCGCCGAGCCCCACCCCCGGCTCCCCGACGCATCACTCTGCCCGCTGTTCGCCAGCCTTCAGGAGCCGCTCGCGCAGATCCCGCTCGTCCTCCGGGGTGGGGTCGAACTTCGACGGGTCGGGGAGCTGGTCCATGCCCGGGAGCCCGAAGAGGCGCTCGAACAACTCGGAGGTCCTGAAGATCGCGGCGCCGAAGCGCGACCGCCCAGACTCCTCGATCAGCCCCCGCTCGGCGAGGCTGGTCACCGCCGACTCGGAGCTGACGCCGCGAATACGGGCGATCTCCGGCCGCGAGACCGGCTGCAGGTAGGCGACGATTGCCAGCGTCTCCGCCTGGGCCTGGGTCAGCGGCGGCGTCCGCGGCTTTGCCAGCAGGCGCCGTGCCGCGTCCTCGCTCGAGGGATCGCTGGCCAGGCTGAAGCCGCCGGAGACCTCGCGCAGCACCACCCCGCGCCGTCCCTCGGCGAGATCCTCGCGGAGTAGCTCGATCGCCTCTTCGACCTGCCCCTCGCTCGCCTGCGTCGCCTCCACCAGATCCCCAACCGGGACCGGCTGCGGCGAGAGGAAGAGCAGCGCCTCGACGGTGCGGGAGAGGTCGCTCATCCGTTCTTGTGGGCCGCGATCGGGGTCGCCTTCTTGACCCGGATCGGGCCGAAGCACTCGCCCTGCTCCCAGGTCACCTCGCCCTTGCGGTAGAGCTCGAGCATCGCGAAGACGGTGACCGCCTGGGTCAGCCTGTCCTCGCCGCCGAACTCCTCCTCGAAGTCGAAATCGGGCCGGCGCAGCAGCGCGTCACGGACGGCCCGCAGCCGCCGATCCAGCGAGACGGTCGGGCGGATGTGGCTGATGTCGACTTCCGGCGGCTCGGTCAGGAGATCGCCGAGGGCGGCGCCGAGCTGGTCGGGGTCGTACACCGCGCTGGCCGCCTCGACGGCGACCCGGCGCAGCTCCGGCGGCAGCGGCGCCGAGCGGTAGAGGTAGCCGCGCTGGGACTCGAAGCGCTCGGCCAGCTCCGCCGCGGCGTCCCGGTAGCGCCGGTACTCGAGCAGCCGCGCCAGCAGCTCCTCGACCGCCTCCTCGGGTCTCAGCTCGTCCAGCTCGTCCTCTGGGCCGGGCAGCATCAGCCGGGACTTCAGCTCCAGCAGGGCGGCGATCAGGACCAGGAACTCGGTTGCCACCTCCAGCTCCAGCTCGCCCTCGCGCTCGAGGTGCTCGACGTAGGCGACGACGACCTCGCCCAGCTGCAGGTCGAGCAGGCTGACCTCCTCGCGCAGGACGACCGCCATCAGCAGGTCGAAGGGCCCGGCGAAGACGTCGAGGTCGAGGTCGAGGTCGAGGTCGGCAACGGCCACACCCGCAGATTAGAGGCGACCCGGGACGGCCGGGGCCGGTTTCCCGGCTAATTGGGCGATTCCGGAAGGCGGCGGATCCAGGTTGGCCCGAAGCCGGCGCGTTGGTCAGGCGGCGGGCTCAGGCCGGACCGAAGCCCATCCGCTCGCGCACCTCGGCGACGACCGGGGCGGCCAGCGCCCGCGCCTTCTCGGCACCGAATCCGAGCACGCTCTCCAGCTCCGCCTCGTCGGAGCGCAGCTCCCGGTAGCGCTCTCGCACCGGCGTCAGGTACTCGACCACCGCCTCGGCGACCGTGTCCTTGAAGGCTCCATATCCCAGAGGCAGAAATTCCTCTTCTACCTCCGGAGGGCTCTTGCTCCGGACGGCGGCGAGGATTTCGATCAAGTTGCTGATTCCGGGCTTATCCGGCCGCTTGACTATCTCGCGGCCGGAATCCGTAACCGCAGCGCCGACTTTCCCGCGGATCGCGTCGGGCTCGTCGAGGACGAGGACGGTCCCGTTCTCGGTGCCGCCAGTGGTCGACATCTTCCGCTCCGGCTCCTGCAGGTCCATGATCCGGGCGCCGACCTCCGGAATCACCAGCTCAGGAACGACGAGGGTCTCGCCGAAGCGCTCGTTGAAGCGGCGGGCGATCTCCCGCATCAGCTCGACGTGCTGGCGCTGGTCGTCGCCGACCGGGACCTCAGTCGCGCGGTAAGCGAGGACGTCGGCGGCCATCAGCACCGGGTAGTAGAAGAGCGCCGCGGAGACCAGCTCCCGCTGGCGCGCCGACTTGTCCTTGAACTGGTGCATGCGGTTGAGATCGCCGTGGGAGGTGACCGAGGAGAGCAGCCAGGTGAGCTCGCTGTGCTCGCGGACGGCCGACTGGCGGAAGAGGATGCAGCGCTCGGGGTCGAGGCCGGCGGCGAGCAGGATCGCGGCGGTGTCGTAGACGCGCTCGCGCAGCTCGATCGGGTCGTAGGCCACCGAGATCGCATGCAGATCGACGATGCAGAAGATCGCCGGCTCACCGCGGTCCTGACCCTCGACGTACTGGCGGATCGCGCCTATGTAGTTGCCCAGGTGCTTGCGGCCGGTCGGCTGGATGCCGCTGAAGATGATCGGATTGGGCATTCGGGACGGAGCCTAGTGAGGGGGCCGGGATGGGTGTCCCTTGCTCGGACAAACGGCGGCTTAATTTAAGTCGCCGTTTTGAGTATCCGCCCGCTCAAGGGACACCCATCCCGGCCCAACCAGCCGTCGCGGCTGACGGGCAAGCTCAAGCCGGGTCGGCGGCCGCCCTTGCCTTCTCGTGCTGGGAAGCGTGGTCGGAGTCGGAGCTGTGGCCGCACTCGCCGGCTGCGGCGGCGGCGCCGGCGGGGATGGCTTGCACCTGGCGGCGGGGGTTCTCGATCCAGAGGCCGGAGGCGATGCCGCCGAGGATCATCAGCACTGCGGCGATGACGACTCCCAGGTGGAAAGCGGAGGTCGAGGCGGCCGCGGCATCGGCGGTCAGCGGGCCGCCGGAGACGCCGCCGGTGATCGCGTCAAAGCGGGCCGAGATGACGGCGCCGAGGATCGCGATCGCCAGCAGGCCGGCGACGCGGGAGACGCCGTTGTTGATCCCGGAGGCGATCCCGACCCGCTGCTCGGGGACCGAGTCGAGCACGGTCGCGGTCAGCGGCGCCACCGTCGCCGAGAGCCCAAGGCCGAAGACGAGGATCGCCGGCAGGACGGCGGTGACGTAGTCGGCGCCGGAGTCGATCCGCAGCATCGCCAGCAAGCCGAGGCCGCCGACGATCGGGCCGAGGGACATCGGCAGCCGCGGCCCGGTGCCGGAGGCGAGCCTGCCCCAGCGCGGCGAGAGGACGAAGAGGATGACCGAGATCGGCGTCGTCGCCAGGCCGGCCTCCAGCGGCGAGTAGCCGGCCACCTGCTGGAGGTAGAGCCCGACGAAGAAGAGGCCGCCGATCAGCCCGGCGTAGGCCGAGAGCGTGGTCAGGTTGGCGATCGCGAAGTTGCGGATGCGGAAGAGGCCGAGGTCCATCATCGGGTGGCGGGCGCGCGCCTCGTGGAGGACGAAGAGGGCGAAGCAGGCGATCCCGCCGATCAGCGGCACCCAGACCAGCGGGTCGCTCCAGCCGTACTTCGGCTGCTCGATCAGGGCGAAGACGGGGCCGCCGAGCCCGGCCGCCGAGAGCGCGATCCCGGCCCAGTCGATGCCGCGGAAGGCGTCGGGGTCGCTGCTCTCCTCGACCGAGTGCAGCGTCATCGCAACCGTCGCCGCGATCAGCGGCAGGTTGACCCAGAAGATCGCCCGCCAGGAGGTGACGCCGATCAGGGCGCCGCCGCCGGCCGGCCCGATCACGGTCGCGATGCCGGTCCAGGCGGTCCAGGTCCCCACCGCCTTGCCCCGCGCCTCGCCCGCGAAGGTGGCGGCGACGATCGCCAGCGAACCGGGGACCAGCAGCGCCCCGGCGATCCCCTGCAGCGCCCGCGCCGCGACCAGGAACTCGACCGTGGGAGCGATCGCACAGAGCGCCGAGGTGGCGCCGAAGCCGACCAGCCCGAAGACGAACATCCGCCGGCGGCCGAACTGGTCGCCGAGCGAGCCGCCGACGAGGAGCAGCGCGACCAGGGTCAGCATGTAGGACTCGACCACCCACTGCTGGCCGGAGAGCCCGGCGCCGAGCCCTTCGCTGATCGCCGGCAGGGCGACGTTGACGACGGTGCTGTCGAGGAAGACGACCGTCGAGCCGAGGATCGTCGCGACGAGGGTCAGGCGCTGCGATCGAGACACCGAACGAGTCTAAGCGGGTGCCTGACCAAGCAGGTCAAGGATCAGGAGGGAGTGTGTTCTGCACATGACCGAGCGAGGACGCCGAGATGCGCAGCGTCAGGCACCCGCTTCGCGCAGCTGAGCCGCCGGGGTGAAGAAATTGCGGTAGGCGAGGGCGGTGGCGGTGAGAGCCGAGATCGAGACGCTGCCGAGCAGCACGTAGAGGAGGATCAGCTGCAGGCGGACGGCGTCGGTCGGGCTGGCGCCGGCGAGCAGCATCCCGACCATCGTTCCGGGGAAGAAGATCAGGCCGGTGGTCTTGGTGGAGTCGACGAGGGCGATCATCCCCGAGCGCAGGGCGCGGCGGACGGTCGGCGCGGCGGCTTCGCGGGGGGTGGCGCCGAGGGCGAGGGTCGCCTCGATCCTCGCCCGCGCATCCGCCATCTCGTCGCCGAGCCGATCGAGGGCGACGGCGGAGGCGGTCATCGCGTTGCCGATCACCATCCCCCCGACGGGGACCAGGTAGCGCGGCGTCGGTTCGAAGATGCCGAGGGCGACGACGAGGCCGAGGGTGGTGCCGCCAGCCAACGCGAGGGCGATCAGCAGCGGCTCGAAGGCTTCCGGGACCTTCCTGGCGCGGCTGCGGGCGGTGATCGCGCCGAAGAGGACCATCACCGCCAGCAGCACCAGCACCAGCCAGATCGAGGCGACGTCGAAGATCAGCTTGATCGCGTAACCGACGAGGGTGAGCTGGACGAAGGAGCGGACGGTGGCGATGCCGATGTCGCGCTCGAGGTCGGCGCCGCGCCAGAAGGAGATCGCCGCGGCCACGGCGACCAGGGCCAGCGAGGCGCCGACCTGCCAGAGGGCGACGTGGATCGAGGTGCTCATCGAGCGCGTTGTTCCTTATGGCTGCAGGAGAGCCATAAGGAACAGCCGATGGCTGCGGTCACGCCAGAACCTCCGCCAGCGGGCCGCTGCCGACGAGGCTGCCGGCCTCCAGCCGCAGCACCCAGTCGCTCAGCCGGCGCGCCTGTTCGGGGTCATGGCTGACGAGGACGATCGAGATTTCCAGCTCGCGCCGCAGCTCCGCGAGGGCCGCCTCGATCGTGTCGCGGGCGGCGTGGTCGAGGGCGGAGGTCGGCTCGTCGAGGAGGAGGACGCGCGGGCGCTGGGCGAGCGCCCGCGCCAGCATCGCCCGCTGCTGCTCGCCGACCGAGAGCTTGGCGACCTCGCGGGCGGCGAAGGACGGGTCGAGGCCGGCGAGGCCGAGGGTGTGGGCCGCATCGAGACGCTCGCCGGCGAGGTCGGCCGCGTAGCGCAGGTTCGATTCCACCGTTCCCGCCAGCAGCGCCGGCAGTTGAGGCACCAGCGCGACCTCGCGGCGCAGCCCCAGCGGCTCGTACTCGGTCAGCGGCCGATCCCGGTAGGCGACCTCGCCGCGGTCGGGGTCGGCGAGCCGGTTGAGCAGGCGCAGCAGCGTCGACTTGCCGGCGCCGGAAGGGCCGACGATCGCCGTCGCTCCCTCCGGGATCCCGGCGCTGAGCGAGTCGAGGACGGTCTTGCCGCCGCGGTCGAGGCCGACGTCTCGCAGCTCGAAGAGCACCGGCGGATCATCCCACCGTCGCCTGGTTCCTTTGTCGTCCATATCCCGACAAGGGAACCGCGGACGGCCGGAGGTCCTCGCGAGTCGGCCAGACGATCCGCAAGATGCCTGCCGCCGCGGCCATCTCTATCGACCCCGGCGAGTCCGGCTGGAACAATCCGGGTAGAGGGAATCGCCGATGGCTAGAGCAATTTGGAGCGGAACTATCAGCTTTGGGCTACTGAACGTGCCCGTGCGCCTCTACAGCGCGGTGGCGCGGCGCAGCATCGCCCTGCGCGAGATCCGCGAATCCGACAGCGCCAGGATCAAACACCGCCGCGTCGCCGAAGGGACTGACGAGGAGGTGCCTTACGAGAACATCGTCAAGGCATACGAGCTCTCGCCCGGCCAGTACGTGCCGCTGAGCAAAGACGAGATGTCCGCGCTGGCGCCGGAGAAGACGCGCGCGATCGACGTCCAGGACTTCGTCGACATCGAGGAAATCGACCCGATGTACTTCGACAGTCCCTACTACCTCGGCCCCGCCGACGGGGCCGAGAAGGCCTACTCGCTGCTGGCGGCGGCGATGGAAAGCTCGGGGAAAGCGGCGATCTCCCGCTTCGTCTTCCGCAACAAAGAGCACCTGGCGGCGATCCGCGCCGCCGACGGCGTGCTGACGCTGACGACGATGCGCTTCCACGACGAGGTCGTACCGCCCGCCGATCTCGACGACGCGCTGCCGGACAAGGCGCCGAAGGTGGCCAAGCGCGAGCGCGAGATGGCCGAGCAGCTGATCGACTCGCTCAGCACCGAATTCGAACCGAACAGCTACCGCGACGAGTACCGCGAGCAGCTCCTGTCGCTGATCGAACAGAAGGCGGAAGGCAAAGAGATCGTGGCGCCCGAAGCCGAGGAACCGAAAGCGACCAAAGCTCCGGACCTGATGGCGGCGCTGGAGGAGAGCATCGCAGCGGTGAAAGAGAAGGGGTCCTCCGCCGGCTCGAAGGAGAGAGGCAAAGGGGCCAAACCGAAAGCCGCGTCCCCTTCGAAAAAAGGCAAGGCGAAAACCAAGGACTCTGCCGCGAAAAGCTCTTCCCGCTCCAAAGCCAAAGCCTCGAAATAGGCCCGGGCCGTGGGCGAGACGCGGCAGGTCGAGGTCGGCGGCAAGGAACTGCGGCTGACCAACCTCGACAAGGTGCTCTACCCGGGGACCGGGTTCACCAAGGGCGAGATGGTCGACTACTACGCCAAGGTGGCGCCGGCGATCGTCCCCCACCTGAGCGGCCGCGCGGTGACCCTGCGGCGATTCCCGGAAGGGGTCGAGGACCTCGACGCCGCCTTCTTCGAGAAGCGCTGCCCGAAACACCGGCCGAAGTGGGTGAAGACGGCGAAGGTGCAGGCCGGGCCGCGGGCCGGGATCATCGAGTTCTGCGTCTGTGACAGCCTGCCGACGCTGATCTGGATGGCGCAGCTGGCGGCGATCGAGCTGCACCCCTCGCTGTCGCTGAGCCGGGCGCCAAAACGGCCGACCGTCGTCGCTTTCGACCTCGACCCCGGGCCGCCGGCCGACATCGTCGACTGCTCGCGGGTGGCGCTGCGCCTGCGCGACCTGCTCTCCCAGCTCGATCTCGAGTGCTTCGCCAAGACCTCCGGTTCGAAGGGAATGCAGCTCTACGTGCCGCTCAACACCAAGGTCTCCTACGAGGAGACGCGTCCGTTCGCCCAGGCGATCGCCCAGATCGTCGCCAAACAATCGCCCGAGGACGTGCTGGCGAAAATGGGCAAGAAGACCGACCGCAGCGGCAAGGTCTTCATCGACTGGTACCAGAACAACGAACGGAAAACGACTATCGCCGTCTACTCCCTCCGCGCCCGCGAGCACCCCACCGTTTCGACTCCCGTCAGCTGGGAAGAGGTCGAAAGGGCAGGGGACTCAGGCGACGGCAGCCACCTGGTCTTCGAAACGAACGACGTCCTCGAGCGGATCGAGCGGGACGGCGACCTCTTCGCCCCAGTGCTTGAGCTGGAGCAGGAGCTACCGGAGCTGTAGCAGGGGGCCGGGAGGCCGTCTCCAGGCACTCAACATCGAGCCATAGCGAGATGTGCCTGGAGACGGCCTCCCGGCCCCCTATCCCAGCCGCTGGCGGACAACCGGGCGGCGGGTCGCCCGCACCTCGTCGAGGCGGCGGACGGGGGTCGTGTAGGGGGCGTTCTTAGCGACGTCGGGATCGGCCTCGGCCTCGGCGAGGATCTTCTCGACTGCCTCGGCGAAGGCGTCGAGGGACTCCTTGGTCTCGGTCTCGGTCGGCTCGACCATCAGGGCCTCCTCGACGAGGAGCGGGAAGTAGACGGTCGGCGGGTGGAAGCCGAAGTCGAGAAGGCGCTTGGCCAGGTCGAGGGTCGCGAGGCCGAGGTCGCGCTTCATCGGCTTGCCGGTGAGGACGAACTCGTGCATGCAGTGGCGGTCGAAGGCGATCGGCAGGCGCGTGCCGGCGCGGCCCTCGGCGAGGCGCGCCTTCAGGTAGTTGGCATTGAGCACGGCGATCTCGGAGGCCTCGGCGAGACCGTCGGCGCCGAGGCTGAGGATGTAGGCGTAGGAACGGACGAAGACGCCGAAGTTGCCCTGGAAGCCGCGCAGCCGGCCGATCGACTTCGGCCGCTCGAAGTCGAGGTCGAAGCTGGGGCCGTGGCCGTTGGAGCCCTCGCGGCGGACGACCTGGGGCCGCGGCAGGTAGGGCTCGATCCGGTCGGAGACGGCAATCGGACCGGCCCCTGGACCGCCCCCGCCGTGGGGCTGGCTGAAGGACTTGTGGAGGTTGACGTGGACGATGTCGAACCCCATGTCGCCGGGCCGCGAGTGGCCCATCACCGCGTTGAGGTTGGCGCCGTCGTAGTAGAGGGTGCCGCCGGCCTCGTGGATCAGCGAGGCGATCTCGGCGATGTTCTCGTCGAAGACGCCGAGCGTGTTGGGGTTGGTCAGCATCAGGCAGGCGACGGCGGCGGGATCCGCGGCGATCTTCTCCCGCAGGTCGTCCATCTCGACCCCACCGTCCCCGTTGGGGGCGACCTTGACCACCTCGAAGCCGGCCATCGTCACCGAGGCGGGGTTGGTGCCGTGGGAGGTGTCGGGGGCCAGCACCTTGGTCCGCTCTTCGCCCCGCTCAGCGTGGTAGGCGCGGGTCAACAGGAGACCGGCGAGCTCGCCGTGGGAGCCGGCGCTGGGCTGCAGGCTGACGTGCGGCAGGCCGCAGATCTCGCTCAACGACTCCTGCAGCAGCCACATCAGCTCCAGCGCACCCTGCGCCCGCCTCGGGTCCTGCGCCGGGTGCAGCCGCGCGTGGCCCGGCATCGCCGCGACCCGCTCGTTGAGGCGCGGGTTGTGCTTCATCGTGCAGGAGCCGAGCGGGTAGAAGCCGGTATCGAGGTCGAAGTTGCGCCGCGAGAGGCGGTTGTAGTGGCGGACGATCTCCGGCTCGGCGATCTCCGGCAGCCGCGGCGGCTCGGTTCGCAGCAGCTTCTCCGGGATCAGCTCGCCGAGCGGCTTCTCGGGAACTTCGATTGCCGGCAAAGCGGCGGCGCGCCGCCCCGGCTTCGACTTCTCGAAGATCGTCAGCGCCTTTTCGGCCTGCATCGGCGTCTCGGTCAGTGCCATCAGGGCACCCGCTCCGCCAGTGTCGGTTTCCTCTCGCCATTTGAGAGCAAGGCGACACCCTCGGCGGCGACCGCCGCACCGAGCGCCTCGGCCAGCTGGTCGATCTGCGCCTTGGTCCGCCGCTCGGTGATCGCGACCAGCAGCCCGTCCTCGAACTCTGGGTACTCGCGGGCGAGCGGGTAGCCGGCGGCGATGCCGCGCTCGGCGACGCGGTCGAGCACCCTGCCCACCGGCGCCTGCAGCCGCACCGCGAACTCGCGGGCAACCGGCGCGTCATGCAACAGTTCGACGCCGTCGACCGCAGCCAGCCGCTCGCGCGCGTACGCCGTCCGCCGCACCAGCAACTCACCGAGCTCGCGGAAGCCCTCACGCCCGAGCCAGGCCAGGTGGACCATCGCCCCCAGCGCGTTCAGCGCCTGGGCCGTGCAGATGTTGTTGGTGGCTTTCTCGCGGCGGATGTGCTGCTCGCGCGTCTGCAGCGCCAGGACGAAGCCGCGGCGCCCGTCGACGTCCCCGGTCTCGCCGGCGATCCGCCCCGGCATGCGGCGGATCTGCTCCTCGGTCGCGCAGAAAAAACCAAAGGAAGGACCGCCGAAGTCCAAGCGATTGCCGAGCGGCTGCCCCTCGCCGAGGGCGATGTCGGCGCCGCATTCGCCGGGGGACTTGAGGATCCCGAGCGTCATCGGGTCGCAGGCGACGATCAAGAGCGCTCCGTGCTCCTTCGCCGCCGCCCCCAGTGCCTCGACGTCCTCGACCGCGCCGAGGAAATTGGGGCTCTGCAGGAAGACGGCGGCGGTCTCGCCGTCGACGGCGGCCGCCAGCGCCGCCGCGTCGGTGCGGCCGTCGGCGAGCCCGACCTCGGCCACCTCGGCGCCGTAGCCGACCGAATAGGTCCGCAGCGTCTCGCGGCTGTGCGGGTGGACGCCGCGCGAGATCACGAAGCGCCTGCGCTTGGTCGCGCCGATCGCCAGGTACCCGGCCGAGGCAAGCGCCGACGGCCCCTCGTAAAGGCCGGCGTTGGAGACGGGCAGCCCGGTCAGCTCCGACATCGCCGTCTGGAACTCGAACATCACCTGCAGCCCGCCCTGGCTGATCTCCGGCTGGTAGGGCGTATACGGGGTGAGGAACTCGCTGCGCGAGGCGATCGCGTCGACGATCGCCGGCACGTAGTGGTCGTACATCCCCGCGCCGATGAAACAAACCTGCTCCTCGGCATCGGCGTTGCGCTCGGCAAGCGCACTCAGACGCTCGTGGACCTCGGCCTCGCTCATCCCCTCCGGTAGCGCCAGCGGCCGCCCCAAACGCAGCGGCTCGGGGATCTGCGCGAACAGCTCCTCGACCGAGGGGACGCCGATCGCCTTGAGCATCTCCTGCCGGTCTTCAGGGGTGGCGGAGGTGTAGCGAGTCACCCGGCTAAGGCTAGGGGAGCCGGGTGTCGGGCTTCGCGTCTAGCTGTCCAGCAACTTGCGGTATTCCGCGCCGCCGAGGAGCGTCTCGCTCTCCTCCGGGTGGCTCAGCCTCACCTTGACCAGCCAGCCCTCGCCGTAGGGGTCCTCGTTGACCTTCTCCGGCGTGTCCTGCAGCGCGTCGTTGACCTCGACGACCTCACCCGACATCGGCGCGATCACGTCGCTGACCGCCTTCACCGACTCGACCTCGGCGTAGGAGAGGTCTTTCTGGATCGCCGCCCCCACCTCGGGCGGGTCGAAGAAGACGACCTCGCCGAGCGAGTCCTGGGCGTACCAGGTGATCCCGAGGGTCGCCACGTCCCCCTCGATCCGGGCCCAGTCGTGTTCCTCGTGGTAGCGCAGGTCATCGGGGTAGGTGGCGTCGGCCAAGGCTCAGCTCCGTTTCGAATAGAGGGGCTTGGACGCTATCCGGGCTGGGCGGCGCTTGCCGCGCACGTCGATCTCGAGCTCGGTCCCGACCTCCGCCAGCTCGGAGCGCACGTAGGCCATCCCGGCGCCGACCTCGAGCGAGGGCGAGTAGGTGCCGCTGGTCACCGCGCCGACCCGCTCCTCGCCCCGCATCACCGGGTTGCCTTCGCGCGGGATCCCCTGGCCCCCGATCCTGAAGGCGACGAGCTTCTCGGCGGTGCCCTCGGCGCGGGCGCGGGCGATTGGCCCGGAGCCGATGAACCCGGTCTCCTCCTTGCAGCACCAGCCGAGGCCGGCTTCGACCGGGTTCCGCTCCGGCGTCAGCTCGTTGCCGTGCAGGGGGAAGCAGACCTCCAGCCGCAGGGTGTCGCGGGCGCCGAGCCCGCAGGGGACGACGCCGGCGTCGAGCAGCTCAGCCCAGATCGGCGTCGCCACCTCGGGATCGAGCAGCAGCTCAACCCCGTCCTCGCCGGTGTAGCCGGTCCCGCAGGCGAGCGCCGGGCGGCGGCCGACCTGGACGTGGGCGACGTGGAAGCGCGCCGGCAGCTCGATTCCCAGCGCCCGCGTCACCACGTCGCGCGCGTGCGGCCCCTGCACGGCGAGCATCGCGTACCGGTCGGCGACGTCCCGGACGATCGCGTCGAAGTCGCGGCTGTGACGGCCGAGCCAGCTCAGGTCGGCCTCGTGGTTGGCGGCGTTGGTGACGACGAGCCAGCGGTCGCCGCCGAGCCGGTAGGCGAAGAGGTCGTCGAGCACGCCGCCGTCCTCCTGGCAGAGGCACGAGTACTGGGCGGCTCCGATCTCGACCCTGGCGACGTCGTTGGAGAGCACCCGCTGCAGGAACGGGAGCGCGCCGGGCCCCTCGACCTCGACCTGGCCCATGTGGGAGACGTCGAACATCCCCGCATGCCGCCGCACCGCCGAGTGCTCCTCGCGGATCCCCTCGTAGATCACCGGCATCTCCCACCCGGCAAACGGAACAACTTTCGCCCCAAGCTCCAGGTGCTGCTCGTACAAGGGGGTCCGGCGCAGGACGGCGTCGCTCACCTGGTCAAGGCTATTCGCTGGAGGGCTCGGGCAGGGCCATCGGGTACCCCCTCCCAAACACTCCCCAAAGCGAGCGAAGCGAGCGAGTTTGGGAGGGGGTACCCGATGGCCCCCGTACGCCCTACTCCTTCAAGAAGCCCGGGACGTCGATGTCGTCGTCGGTGACCCGCAGTTTTCGAATTTCAGTGTCCTCGGCCGAGACGCGCGGGCGGCTCTCGTAGCGGCGCCGCACCCGCTGCGGCGAGCGGGCCAGCAGCTCGAAGCCTTCGAAGCCGGTGGCGATCACCGTCACCCGCACCTCGTCCTTCATCGACTGGTCGACGACCGAGCCGAAGATGATGTTGGCGTTGTCATCGGCCTCGGCCTGGACGAGCTGGGCGGCCTCGTTGACCTCGAAGAGACCGAGGTCCTCGGGGCCGGTGATGTTCAGCAGCATCCCGGTCGCGCCTTTGATCGACTCCTCGATCAGCGGCGAGGTGATCGCCGCCTTGGCGGCGTCGAGCGCGCGAGCCTCGCCGGTGGCGGAGCCGACGCCCATCAGGGCCGAGCCGGCGTCGCGCATGATCGTCCGCACGTCGGCGAAGTCGAGGTTGATCAGGCCGGGGATCGTGATCAGGTCGGTGATGCCCTGGACGCCCTGGCGGAGGATGTCGTCCGCCTGGCGGAAGGCCTCGAGAACGCTGGTCCGCCGCTCGACCGCCTGCAGCAGCTTCTCGTTCGGGACGATGATCAGGGTGTCGACTTTGTTGCGCAGTTTCTCGATCCCCTCGAGCGCCTGCTGCATCCGCCGTTTGCCCTCGAACTCGAACGGTTTGGTCACAGCGCCGACGGTGAGGGCGCCAATCTCTTCCTTGGCGATCTCGGCGATCACCGGGGCCGAGCCGGTGCCGGTGCCGCCGCCCTCGCCCGCCGTGACGAAGACCATGTCGGCGCCCTTGAGCGCCTCCTTGATCTCGTCGCGGCTCTCCGCCGCCGCGCCCGCCCCGACCTCGGGGTTGCCGCCGGCGCCGAGGCCGCGGGTCAGCTCCTGTCCGATCGAGAGCTTGATGTCGGCGTCGCAGGCCTGCAGCGCCTGCGCATCCGTATTGACCGCGACGAACTCGACGCCGCGAATGCCGGCGTCGATCATGCGGCTGACCGCGTTAGTACCGCCGCCGCCTGCGCCGACGACCTTGATGACCGCGAGGTAAGTGGATTCCATCTCCCGATTTTCTCCAACGCGCCCGGTTTCCCTTGGCGCTTTCTTCAAGCTTTGAGTTGAGTTGAGCCTTCGTTCCGTCCGAGCCTTCAGCCATGCTCAAGGGTTCGAGCTACCTGTGCAAGTACGGAAATTGCGCTTGAACGTAGGGCATTTCGGGGAACCTGTCAAACGGTCGCCAGGCATCCTGCACGCCGTACCTCGACTGCTGGTTGAGGGTTGTGACAACCTCATTCCTTGGTCGAGGCTCGGGAATAACCGCATGCCACTGGGGTTTGCCGAGGGTGCCCCCCGCTCAGGGTGGGATCGGAAGTTCGTGTTCCGAGCCCCCGTACGAGGGGCGGCTGGGCGCGAACAGGTCTACATAATCGAGCGCGGTGATTTCGGGATTGGCCAGAACCGCCGCCGCCGCCCGCCACTTGCGGAACGCCTGGGAGGCAGCGCCGAAGCGGAGCACGATCCCGGTGGTGAGTTCGACGTCGACGCCGCTTTCGCCGTGGAAGCTGCCCGCGACGTAGGGGCGCAGAGGGTCGGGAACGGCGGCGAGGACCCGCACCTGTTCCAGCCCAGGCCCCTTGACCCGTCCCCCCTTGGGCGGGTCTTCGAGCGGCAGCCTCGGCAGCGGCGGATCTTGGGGAAGCGGCAGCCAGCGCACCAGCGCGCCGTTGGCCGCGACGCCGATCGCCTCGGAGCCTTCGCCGATCCTCGCCGCCAGCTGCGGGACCAGCACCTTCGGCTCGACGCTGTCCTGACGCACGAGGAACCAGTACACGGCGACCGCGGCGAGAGCGACCGCCACCGCCCCAAACACCCACCCCAGCCTCAGAGATTCCAGCCGTCGGGCCACTGCACCTCCCCCAGGACCTGGACCTCCGGCTCCAGCTCGACGCCGAAGCGCTCGTGGACCCGGCGCCTGCCCTCGGCCATCAGCTCGAGCACGTCGGCGGTGGTGGCGCCGCGGTCGTTCTCGACGAAGTTGGCGTGCTTGTCGGAGAAGCGAGCGCCGCCATGGCGCAGGCCGCGGCAGCCGGCGGCCTCGAGCAGCTGCCCGGCCGACCTTCGCTCCGCCGCCGGGTCCACCGGATTCTTGAAGGTCGACCCAAAGGTCTTGATTCCGGAAGGTTGCGCCTCGCGGCGGCGCTCGCGCATGCTCGCCAGCGTCGCCCTGACCTCGGCCGGCTCGGTCGGCGCGAGGTGAAAGCCGACCCGAGCGACAACTTCCCCGTCCCCGAGGTTCGACTGCCGGTAGGAGAACCCGAGCTGCTCGGGCCTGCGCAGCACGGTCCCGCCGGGCGTCGCGATCTCGGCCCACTCGAGGACCTCCAGCAGCTGCCCCCCGTAGGCGTTGGCGTTCATCCGCACCGCCCCGCCGGCGGTCCCCGGGATGTTCACCCCGAACTCGAGGCCGGCAAGGCCCCAGCTCGCGGTCTTCGCCGCCGCCGAGGGGAACCGGCAGCCGCCCCCGCAGGTCACCCGCTCGCCGTCCCGCTCGATCCCGGTCAGCTCGCCGTCCAGCTTCAGCGCCAGGCCGTGGAATCCGGCGTCGGCGATCAGCAGGTTCGAGCCGGAGCCGATCACCCCGACCGGCAGGCCCTCCGCCTCGGCCCAGCGCAGCGCGGCGACCAGGGCCTCCTCCTCGGCCGGGCGGGCGAACCAGTCGGCGGCGCCGCCGGTGCGGACGGTGGTCAGCCGCGCCAGCGGGAAATCGCGCTGCACCCCCTGCGGTGGCGGGAACTCGCGCTGCATCTCCTCCGCTGAGTCGCTCACCTCGCTCCCCTCTCCTCGGCTGCCGATTCGTCGACCAGCGCCTCGCCGACCCTGAAAACGTCGCCGGCGCCGATCGTGACCAGGACGGGTCGCTGACCGATCTCCTGGATCCGCCCCAGGCGCTCGATGAGGGCGCGGCGGGCCGTCTCGGCGTCGGGCAGCCACCAGACCGGCTTGCCCCCCATCCGCTCCGCCGCTGCCCGGGCGACCTGCAGGCCGCTGACGCCGGACAGCTCTCCCACCGGCTCCTCCCGCGCCGGGTAGACGTCGAGCACCGCCACCTCGTCGGCGAGCGCGAGGGCGGCCCCGAATCCCTCCGCCAGCGCCTTCGTCCGCGAGTAGAGATGGGGCTGGAAGACGGCGATCAGGCGCGAGGGCCGCAGCTCCCGCAGGGCCAAGAGGGCCGCCCGCACCTCGGTCGGGTGGTGGGCGTAGTCGTCATATATCTGGACCGGTCCGCGCGAGCCCTTCAGCTCGAGGCGGCGGTGAACGCCGCGGAAGCCGGCGAGGCCCGCCGCGGCCGCATCGACGTCGAACCCGGCCAGCTCGATCGCCCCGAGGGCGGCACGGGCGTTGCGGAGGTTGTGCTGCCCCGGCAGGGCCAGCCGCAGCTCGGCCGGCCCGGGTGAGCCGGCGTCGAACCGAACCTGCGCTCCCCGCTCGCCCAGCCAGCCGATCTCCTCCTCCGCCGGCACCACCAGCCCCCGCGCCGGGCCAGCGAAGGCGCGGAATGCCTCCTGCAGCTCGGCGAGCGAGCCCCAGCGGGTGTGGTGGTCCATCTCCACGTTGGTGACGACCGCGACCTCGGGCACCAGCCGCAGGAAGCTGGCGTCGCTCTCGTCGGCCTCGGCGACAACCCAGTCTCCCTCCCCCCAGCCGGCGTTGGCGGTGCCGCCCTCGGGTCCCAGTCCCGGCACCTCGCCGCCGACGAAGAAGGCCGGGTCGGCGCCAATCGCCCGGAGCGCCCAGATGGCCATCGCGGTCGTGGTCGTCTTGCCATGGGTGCCGGCGACCGCGATCAGCCGCTTCTCGGCGCAGAGCTCGGCCAGCAGCGCTCCACGGTGGATCGGCTCCGTCCCCCGCTCGAGGGCCGGCGCCAGCTCCGGGTTGTCGGCGCCGATTGCCGTGGAGACGACGACCTCGGCGTCCTCGGGCAGGTTGGCGGGGTCGTGCCCGACCGCGGGTTCCAGGCCGGCCTCGCGCAGGCGCTCCATATAAGAGGAGTCGGCGCGGTCGCTGCCCGTGACCACGGCCCCGAGGCGGGCGCAGACCAGCGCCAGGCCGCTCATCCCGGCTCCACCGATGCCGATGAAGTGGAGCCGCCGCTCCTTCCAGCGCTCGCTATCCCCGATCACGGGCAATCACTGTTCCCTATGTCGGTACAGCGGCCGAAAGGAACAATTCATCGCGCCGCCTCCAGTATCTCGTCGGCGATGCGCCGCGCCGCGCCGGGCCTGGCCAATCGCCGGGCCGCCGCCGCCATCTCCTCAAGCCGCGCCTCGTCGCCGAGGACGGCTCCAACCTCCGCCGCCAGCCGGGCGGCGTTCAGCTCGGCGTCGGGAATGACGGTCGCCGCCCCGCCGGAGCGCATCCACTCGGCGTTGGCGCTCTGGTGGTCGCCGGTGGCGAAGGGATAGGGGACGAGGATCGCCGGCCGCCCCGCCGCGGTCACCTCGAAGACCGATCCGCCCGAGCGTCCGAGCACCAGGTCGCAGGCGCCGAGCCCGTCGCCGAGGTCGGGCTCGTATTCGAGCAGCGTGTAGCGCTCGCGGTGGGGCGCCGCCGCCAGCCTCGCCTCGACCTCGGGGAAGTCGCGGAGGCCCGAGATGTGGACGACGTGGAAGTCGCGCGAACGCAGCTGTCCCCGCATATCGGGGACAGCTGCGTCCGCCTGCCCGGCGAAGGCCTCGACGGCGGCGAGGTTGATCGAGCGGGCGCCCTGGCTGCCGCCGACGACGAGCAGCGCCTGGGCGTCGGCGGCGATGCCGAAACGCTCCCGCGCCCTGTCCCGGTCGGCATCCAGCACCGCCCTCGGCACCGGCCGCCCGGTCACCAGGTAGGGATCCCCCTCCCTGCCGGCGATCGGGAAGGCGAGGCAGACCCGCCGCGCCCGTCCCGCCAGCAGCCGATTGGCGAGGCCGAGGTGGCTGTCGGCCTCGGTCAACACCAGCGGCGTCCGGGTGAGCAGCGCCGCCAGCCCCACCGGTCCGGCCACGTATCCGCCGCCTCCCAGCACCACATCGGCGCCCCGGCGGCGCAGCGCCTCGCGCGCGCCGGCGACTGCGGCAAGGGCCTCGGCGCCGGCGCGCGCGGCCTTCAGCGGGTTGCGGCGGTTGATTCCGCGCACCCTGACGAAGTCGATCTCGTAGCCGGCCGCCGGCACCAGCTCGGCCTCGATCCGCTCCCGCGTGCCGAGAAAGCTGACCTCGGCGCCGCTAGCCCGAAGCTCGTCGGCGACCGCCATGGCGGGCACCACGTGCCCCGCGGTTCCCCCCGCCGCCACGACCACCTTTGGCTTTCCTGGCACCGCTCGATCCGCTCCTTTGGCTTGCGGGCTCGCGCCCGCCCTTGACGACGCGCAGTTTGCCAGCGCCGGTGGTCGAGCCCCGCGCCGCGGCCGCCCTGCCGCCGCGGGCGACGTTGAGGATCAGGCCGACAGCGAACAGCGTCGCCATCAGGCTGCTGTTGCCGTAGGAGACGAAGGGCAGCGGCACCCCGGTCAGCGGCGCCAGCCCCATCACCGCGAAGAGGTTGATCGTCGCCTGCACGAGGACCAGCGAGGTGAGGCCGGCGACCAGCAGCTTCGCGTAGCTGTCCTTGGCCTTCTGCGCCGTTTTCAGCCCCGCGTAGCCGAACATCCCGAAGAGGCCGACGAGCGCGGTGATGCCCGCCAGCCCCAGCTCTTCGCCGATCACCGCGGTGATCATGTCGGTGTGCGCCTCCGGCAGGTAGAAGGCCTTGGAGACGCCGTTGCCGATCCCGACGCCGAAGATCCCGCCGGAGCCGAGCGCGATCTTCGCCTGCGCGGCCTGGAAGCCGGCCCCTTCGGCCGAGGCGCTCGGGTCGAGGAAGGAGGTGAGGCGGGCCATCCGGTAGGGCTCGACGACCGCCATCAGCAGCGCCAGCCCGCCGATCACCAGGGCGATCCTGCCGAGGTCGACCAATCGCACCCCGGCGGCGACCAGGGTCGCGGCGACGGCGAAGACGATCACCATCGTCGTCCCCATGTCCGGCTCCAGCATGATCAGCAGGCAGGAGGCGCCGGCGACGAGGAGGAGGGGCATGATCCCTTCCAGCGAGCGCGCCCGCTTCGGTTTGCGGGCGAGCAGGTCGGCCCCGTAGAGGATCAGCGCCACCTTCGCCAGCTCCGACGGCTGGATCTGCAGCGAGCCGCCGCCGATCCAGCGGGTCGCGCCGTTGACTTCGCTGCCGGCGCCGATCACGGCGACGAGCAGGAAGATCGACCCGCCGAGCAGCAGCGGCGTCAGCTTGCGGATCTTCTCCAGCCCGATCCGCGCGGTCACGTGCATGATCACCAGCGCCACCGTCCCGAAGACCAGCGTGCGCTTCAGGTAGTAGGCGCTGCTGGAAAGGCCGCCTTCCTGCAGGACTTTGGTCGTCGAGCTGGCGGAGAAGACCATCACCGCGCCAAACGCCAGGAGGCAGAGGGTGGCGGTGAGCAGCATGCTGTACTCGACGGGAAGCGGGCGCGGGCGCTGCTTCCTTGCGCCCCTCGCCCGCGCGCTCTTGCCGCGCCGGCCGAGCGGGAGCCGGGCGGCGCTCACCGCAACTCTCCGACGATCTCGCGGAAGCGCTCGCCCCGCTGCTCGAAGTTCTCGAAGGCGTCGAAGCTGGCGCAGGCCGGCGAGAGCAGGATGACCTCGCCCGCCGCCGCCGCGGCGGCGGCGCGGCGGACCGCGTCCGCGAGATCGGCGCAGCGATGCAGTCCGATCCCCGCGTCGAGCACCGGCGCCAGCTCGCGGACCATCCGCTCGGTGGTGGCGCCGACCAGGTAGCAGGCGCGGGCGCGCTCCCGGATCGGGTCGACCAGCGGCGTGAACGGCTCGTCCTTCTCGCTGCCGCCGAGGATCGCGTGGACGCCGCCCTCGAAGGCGCGGATCCCGACCGTGGCGGAGGCGACGTTGGTCGCCTTCGAGTCGTTGACGAAGCGGACGCCGTCGATCTCTCCCACCTGCTCGAGGCGATGCGGTACACCGGCAAAGCCGCGCAGGCCCTCGCGCACGGCCTCAGGGTCGATCCCCATCGAGAGCGCCGCCGCGGCGGCGGCCATCGCGTTGGCGACGTTGTGCTCGCCAAAGAGACCGAGCTCGGCGACCGCCAGCAGCGGCTCGCCGTCGTAGAAGATCGCGCCCTCGGCCACCGCCACCTCGCAGTCCGGCGCCGCGCCGCGGCAGAAGGCGACCCGGCGGGCGCAGCCGCCGAGGTCGGCGCCGGCGAGGAAGGGGTCGTCGGCGTTGTAGACGGCGACGTCGTCGTTTCCCTGGTTGGCGAAGATCCGCAGCTTCGCCGCCAGGTAGGACTCGAGGTCGCGGTGGCGGTCGAGGTGGTCGGGGGCGAGGTTGAGGAAGACCGCGCACTCGGGGGCGAAGGCGACCGTGTCCTCGAGCTGGAAACTCGAGCACTCGCAGACGATCGTCGCGTCATCCGGCACCTCGCCGACCAGCTCCGAGAGCGCGGCGCCGACGTTGCCGGCCACCTCGACCGGCTCGGCGGCGCTCCGGTAGAGGTGCCCGAGCAGCTCGGCCGTGGTCGTCTTGCCGTTGGTGCCGGTGACGGCGACGAAGCGGTTCGGCAGCGCCCGCCAGCCCAGCTCGACCTCCCCCAACACCTCGATCCCCCGCTCCAGCGCGGTCGCGATCACCGCCGCCTCCCGGGGAACGCCCGGGCTCTTGACGACGGTCCGCGTCCCCTCGAGCTGTGCCAGTCCATCCGTATCCAGAAAGACTTCGACGCCGGGCCCCTCCAGCCCTGCCGCCCCCTCCGGATGCCCGGAATCGACCGCCCGCACCTCCTCCCCCCGCGCCGCCAGCATCCGCGCCGCCGCCTGGCCGGAACGAGAAACCCCCACGATGAGGAAAGGCCCCCGCGGGAGGGGGGGGCGAACCTCCTTGGCCTGAACCCTTGACGGCATATGCGACAGCTTCTCGACCTCCCCGGATACACCTCTCCCGTCCCCCCGAGACTTCCGGGTAGCAGTATTGCTACCCTGCCCTCGATGCCTGAGATCCCGCAGAAACAGCTGCGAAACCAGGTCGGCGAGATCCTCCGCCGCGCGGAAGCCGGCGAGGTCTTCACGATCACGGTTTCGGGGCGGCCGGTAGCCGAACTCCGCCCGATTCAGCATGACCGGACCTGGGTGGACAGCAGCGTCCTCGAGGAGCTCGCCAAGCTGCCGGTCGACGAGAACCTCGCCAGCGACATCCGCGAGTTCGACATCGAGCTGCGCGATCCCTGGGCCGAACGATGAGGAGGGCGATTCTCGATACCTCGGTCCTCATCGACAACCCCTGCATCGAGACCGGGCGGAGAGCAGCGATCAGCACCGTCTCGCTGTCGGAGCTCTATTTCGGTGCGTTGGTCGCCGGCGACCCCGGCGAGCGCGCGCTGCGCACCGGGCAGTTGGGGTTCATCGAGGCACATTTCGATGCCCTCGCGCTGGACGAGCGGGTCGCAAGGATCCTTGGTCGACTGCACGCCGCCGTCTCCGACCGCGGAGCAAATCCGCGCAGGCGCACCGCCGACCTGGCGATCGCCGCCACGGCAATCGTCCACGAAGCGACCCTCTTCACGAGGAACTACAAGGACTTCAAGATCGTCGACGACCTGGTCGACGTGCGGGAACCGCCGGCTTGAACCTCAGCCGGCGAACTCGCTGATCTCCCGCGCCAGCGCCCGCGGCTGGTCGATCGGGATCAGCGTGTAGCAGTCGGGCAGCTCGACGTAGCGGCTGTTCGGGAAGCCTTCGGCGAGCTTCCGGCCGGCCTCGTTGGGCATCATCGGCCCCTCGCCGTCCCAGATGACGAGCACGGGACGGTCGAAGGCCGCCAGCTTCGGAGTCGCAGCACGCATCTGCCTCCCGCCGCGCCGGACGTCCCGCACGTAGCGGCCGAGGTCGCGCCTGATCTCGCGCCGCTTCAGCGGCTGCAGCCACCGCCGCATCAGCTCGTCGGGCACACCTTTCTTGCTCATCTGGCCGTAGGTGAGCGGCAGCCGCCGCAGGGTGGGCGACGAGAGGACCAGCCGCATCACCGCAAAGCCTCCCGGCAGCCAGCCCGAGAGGGCCGCGACCTTGCCGGCCAGTCCGGGCGGGTAGTTGCCCTCGGTCTCGCAGGAGATCAGGACCAGGCCGCCGACGCGGCCGGTTTCGCCGTTCGCGACCATCGTCTGGGCGCCGCCCCAGTCGTTGAAGCAGACGATCGCGTCCTCGAGATCAAGCCGCTCGAGGAAGTCAGTGACGATCCGCGAGAGGTCCGCCAGCGCCAGGTCGGCGTCTCGCCGCATCGGCTTGGTGTGGGCGCCGAGCGGCAGCACCGGCGTCAGGCAGCGGAACCGCGGCGTGAGCTCGGCCACCACGCTGTCCCAGAGCCGCCCGTCGTGCGGCAACCCGCCGATCAGAACGATCGGCCGGCCCGCGCCGCCGCTGTCGCCGTACTCGATCGGCCCCGCCGTGACCTCTACCTCTGGCACAGCTCGGAATCATCCCACTAGGCGGCGAAAACCAAGGCTGGCAAGGACGCAGGGAGCGCCGTGTGCTCCGCACACAAGCGACCGAGGACGCCGCCAGGCGCCGGTTTGCAGTCGCCTAGCGCCCGATCGACTGCTGGTAGAGCGTGAAGCCGATCCCCGAGCAGACGGCGGCGATGATCCAGAAGCGGAGCATGATCTTCGTCTCCGACCAGGCCATCATCTCGAAGTGGTGGTGCAGCGGCGCCATCAGGAGCACGCGGCGGCGAAACGTCTTGAAGGCGAACACCTGGAGCAGGACCGAGAGCGCCTCGATCACAAAGATGCCGCCGATGATGATCAGCAGCACCTCGGTCTGGGTCATCACCGCCAGCGCCCCGATCGCGCCGCCGAGGCCGAGAGAACCGGTGTCGCCCATGAAAATCGAGGCGGGGAAGGCGTTGAACCAGAGGAAGCCGATGCAGGCGCCGACCAGGCAGGCCGAGAGCAGCGCCAGGTCCTGCTGCTCGTTGGCGACGAAGGCGATCGCCGTGTAGGCGAGGAGGACGATCGCGCAGGAGCCGGCGGCGAGGCCGTCGAGGCCGTCGGTGAGGTTGACCCCGTTGGAGGTGCCGGCGATCACGAGAAAGACGAGGATGAAGTAGAGGACCGGACCGAGGTCGATGCTGCCGTCGCCGATCCGGAAGTAGAGCGTCGGTTCGAGGCCGACCTCGTGGCGCGCGACCCACCAGAGACCGAAGGCCAAAACCAGCTGGCCAAGCAGCTTCCAGCGCCCGGCGAGCCCGAGCGAGCGGCGTTTGACGATCTTGATGTAGTCGTCGGCGAAGCCCAGCGCGGCGCACCCCATCGCCACCCCGAAGACCGCGAGGCTCTGGGCGTCGCGCTCGGAGAGGACGAGGAAGGGAACGCAGATCGAGGCGAAGACGATCAGCCCGCCCATCGTCGGGGTGCCCGCCTTGGCGTGGTGCTCCTGCGGCCCGTCCTCGCGGATGTGCTGGCCGAACTCCTTCACCCGCAGGTACTCGATGAACTTCGGGCCGAGGAAGATGCAGATCAGCATCGCCGCCATGCCGGCGATCAGGACTTCACCCATCGTCGACCTCCACCAGCTCCGGCAGTTGCTCGGCGACAGCCTCGAGGCCGGCCGAACGCGAGCCCTTGACGAGCACGGCGTCGCCCGGCTCCAGCCGCGCCGCCAATAGCTCGGCCGCCTCGCCGGGGTCGGCGACCAGCTCGTCGGGGTCGTAGTCGCGGGCGGAGGCGCCGACGCCAATCACGAAGTCGACTCCGGCCGCGCGCGCGTGTTCCCCCACCTCGCGGTGGTAGCGCGGCGAGTCGGGGCCGAGCTCCCCCATCTCGCCCAGCACCGCGACCGCGCGCTCGGCCTGCAGCGTGGCGAGGTGGTCGAGCGCCGCGCGCATCGACACCGGGTTGGCGTTGTAGCAGTCGTTCACGAGGACGATTCCCCCGGGGAGCTCCAGGCGCTCACCGCGGAAGCGGGAGAATCCTATGTCCGCGGCGCGGTCGGCCATCCCGGCGAGATCGGCGCCGAGGGCGACGGCGGCGGCGATCGCGGCAAGGGCGTTGGCGAGGTTATGGGCCTCGGCGAAGGGGAAGTGGAAGCGCTGGCTGCCGAGCGGGGTCCGGACCAGCGCCTCGGTGACGCCGTCGGCGACCTTCGACTCGAGCGCCTCGACGTCGCCGCCGGGGCCGAACCGCAGCTGCCGGGCCAGCGACCGCAGGTGCGGCTCCAACGCCCCCGCCTCGACCGGCGCCACCGCGGTGCCACCCTGCGGCAGGTCATCGAGGATCTCGGCCTTGGCGGCGGCGATCTCCTCGATCGATCCCAGCAGCTCGATGTGGACCGGGCCGACGTTGGTGATCACCGCCACCTCCGGCTCGGCGATCGCCGCCAGCTCGGCGATCTGCCCCCGCCCGCGCATCGCCATCTCGAGCACGAGCACGTCGGTGTCCTCGGGAGCTTCGAGGATCGCCAGCGGCAGTCCGATCTCGGTGTTGAAGTTCTGCTGGTTGGCGTGGACCCGCCCCGGTAGCAGAGCTTTGGCGATGTCCTTGACCGACGTCTTCCCGACCGAGCCGGTGACGCCGACGACGCGCGCCCCGAGCGCATAGCGCCACTCCCGCGCCAGCCCCTGCATCGCCGCGAGCGGATCCTCTACGACGAAGACCCAAGAGGCGCGCCTGCCCTTTTCACCGCTATCCGGTGAAAAGGTCCGGCGGACTTTTTGCCCGATGACAGCGCCCCAGGCACCGGCCTCCATCGCCGCGTCCGCGAACTCGCCGCCGTCTCGGTTCCCACCGCGCAGGCCGAAGAAGAGGTCGCCGGGACCCGCCTCGGCTGAGTTGATCGTGGCCCGCCGCGGCGCCTCGTCCGCTCCCTCGGCCACCACCTCCGCCCCCAGCGCCACGGCGATCTCCTCCGGCGGGAGGTTCACGCCGGGGTTCCCAGCTTCCAGAGCTCCTCCCGCGCAACCTCACGATCGTCGAACGGGACCTTGCGGCCGTCCTCGAACTCCTGGCCCTGCTCGTGTCCCTTGCCGGCGATGACGACGGTGTCGCTGGGTCGAGCCCGCCCCAGCGCCAGGGCGATCGCCTCGCGCCGGTCGACGACGACCTCGAGCTCCTCCGCCCCTTCGGCTCCCGCCGCGACTTCGGCGACGATCCGGGCCGGGTCCTCTGAGCGCGGGTTGTCGGAGGTGATCACGGTCAGGTCGGAGAGCTCGGCGCCCGCGCGTCCCATCTTCGGGCGCTTGTCGCGGTCGCGGTCGCCGCCGGCGCCGAAGACCGAGATAACCCTCCCCTCGCTGATCCGACGCGCCGCCCGCAGCACGTTCTCCAGCGAGTCGGGCGTGTGCGCGTAGTCCACCAGGACGCCGAACGCCTGTCCCTCGTCGACCGGCTCGAAGCGCCCCGGCACCCGCGCCGCCCGGGCCAGGCCGGCGGCGGCGATATCGCCTCCCACCCCCATCGCCTCCGCCGCCGCGAAGGCGCCAAGCGCGTTGGCGACGTTGAAGTGGCCGGGGAGAGCGGTCCGCAGCCGCATCCCGCCGAGGCTGAAGCTCGCCCCCAGCGCGTCGAACTCGACCTCGCGGGCGCTGTAGTCGGCGTCGGCGCCCTCGGCCGAGAAGGTGATGCATTCGAACTCCGCCGCGAGGCGGCGGCCGTAGGGGTCGTCGACGTTGACGATCGCCACCGCCGGCGCCATCTCGAACAGCCTGCGCTTGGCGAGGAAGTACTCCTCCATGTCGGCGTGGAAATCGAGGTGGTCCTGGGTGAGGTTGGTGAAGAGGGCGACCTCGAAGTGGATCGCGTCGGCGCGGCGCAGGGCCAGCGCGTGAGAGGAGACCTCGATCGCGCAGGCTTCGTCGCCGCCCTCGAGCATCTGCCGGAAGCTCGCCTGCAGCTCGATCGCCTCGGGCGTCGTCCGCACCACTTCCTTCTCCACTCCGCCGACCACCTGCTTGACGGTCCCCAGCAGCCCGCAGCGGAAGTCGGCCGCCTGGAGGATCTCCCGCGCAAGGAAGGCGGTCGTGGTCTTGCCGTTCGTCCCCGTCACCCCGACCACGCGCAGCCGCGCCGTCGGGTCTCCCCAGAACCGCGCCGCCAGCGGCGCCATCGCCGCCCGCGAATCCGGCACCACCACCTGCGGCACCCCCAGCGCCCCCAGCTCCCGCTCCACGACAAGCGCGGCCGCCCCCTCCTCGACAACCCTGGAAGCAAACTCGTGCCCATCCACCTTCTCCCCCCGAACGCAGAAAAACAGCGTGCCGGGACCGGCCTTCCGGCTGTCATAACCAAGATCGGTGATCTCCACCGACTCGTCGCCGATGACCTGGGCTCCTTGCTGGGCCGCAGCCAGCTCCGCCAGTCTCATCATCCGCTGCCCGATTCTAGGAAGGGGATCGGGTGCCCCTCTCCCAGGGGCTCAAAGAACCACGCTCCGCACCCCCGGAGCTCGCCCCAGCTGCGCAACGGCCTCTGGGAGAGGGGCACCCGATCCCCCACCCGCCAGAGTCATTCCTGCGGAACACCGAGGTACGGGAGAGCGAATTCCGCGATCTGCCCGAACGCCGGCGCCGCCACCGAACCGCCGTAGATTTCCCCCTGCGGCTCGTCAACGATCACCGCCGCCAGCAGCTGCGGGTTCTGCGCCGGCGCGAAGCCGATGAACGAGGCGACGTACTTCGTCTCTGAGTAGGTGCCGTTTTCGGCCACCTGGGCGGTTCCAGTCTTCCCGGCCAGGCTGTAACCGGGGACGCTCACCTCGGAGGCGGTGCCGCCGGCGGCCAGCACGCCTTCGAGCATTTCCCGCACCTGCGCGGCGACGTCCGGCCTGATCACCCGCCTGCCCTCCGGCTCGTGGATCCTCTCTTCGCCGATCCGCTTGATCAGCTGCGGCGGTTTCAACCTGCCGCCGTTGGCGATCGCGGTGTAGCCGGCGACCATCTGCATCGGCGTCACCGAGGCACCCTGCCCGATCGGCAGGTTGCCCATCGTCGAGCCCGAGTACTCGTCGAGTTCGGGGACGATCCCCTGCTCCTCGGCCGGAAACTGGACGCCGGTCGGCCTGCCGAAGCCGAAGCGCCGGATCCATTCGCTGAACTTCTCGGCGCCGATCTCGAGGCCGATCGTCACCGCTCCGACGTTGGAGGAGCGGGCGAGGATGGTCGCCACGCTCATCGTTTCCGTCCCCCGCGGCTCGGCGTCTTCGATCGTGCGGTCGGCGACCTGGATCTGCGGGGCGAGGGTGAATTCGCTCGCCGGGGTGACCAGCTTTTCCTCCAGCGCCGCCGAGACCGTGAAGGCCTTGAAGGTCGAGCCCGGCTCGTAGGTGAACCCGGTCGCCCTGTTGAGCAGGTCTTCGTTGCTGGCTTCCGTGAGGTCTTCGGGGTTGACCGGCGGCCAGTTCGCCATCGCCAGGATCTGCGAAGTGCGCGGGTCGACGACGATCGCGGTCGCCCCTTTCGGCGAGTACGTTTCGCCCACCCCGTTCAGCACTTCTTCGGTTTTCTGCTGGATCACCGGGTCGAGGGTGAGTTCGATGTCTTCGCCGTCCTCGGCTTCGGTCACCGTTTCCAGGCGGATCGGCTGCCCGAGCGCGTCGTTGACGATCCGCCGCTCGCCGTCGCTGCCACCCAGGACTTCTTCCTCGCCCTGCTCGAGCCCGGTCAACCCCTGGTTTTCGGAGCCGACGGCCCCGATCACCTGCCCCGCCATCTCGCCCTGCGGATAGGTGCGACGGCTGTCAGGCAGCTCGCCGATCCCTTCCAGATCGAGCGCTTCGACCTTGGCCGCGGTGCTGAGGTCGACTTTCTGGGCGACGTAGGAGAACCCGCCTTCGGCGGTCAGGGCTTCCAGCACTTCCCCCTTCTTCTGGTCGAGGATCGGCGCCAGCTTCGCGGCGGCCTGCGGCGGGTTCTTCACCTGGTAGGGGGTGGCGTAGATCGTCGCCGCGTCTTCGGAGGCGGCGAGCTTGTTGCCGCGCCGGTCGAGCAGGTCGCCGCGCAGGCCGGGGACGGTGACGACCTCGGTTTGCTGGGAAACGGCTTCGGAGGCCAGCTGCGACCCCTGCACCCCCTGCAACCAGAAGGCGCGGCCGACGATGACGAGGAAGCAGAGGAGGAAGCCGCCGAAGAGGAGCCCGATCCGACGCTCAATCAAGCGCATGCGCGGAATGCTCTTCTAGCCTCCGGCGGCAGCGAGCCGGGCGGCAGCGGTGGCGGCGTCGCCGGGCTTCGCTTCGATCAGCTTCGGCTCTTCGGTGTTCGGCATCGCCAGGCCGAGCTGGCCGGCCTCGCTGCGGATGCGGGCGGTGCCGTAATGCTGCGCCTCGCGGCTTTCGAGCATCGAGTTCTCTTTTTCCAGCGCGGTGATCTGTTCGTCGATCTTCCCCGAGGTGGCGGCGAAGCTGAGGGTGGCGACGTTGAGGGCGACGATCCCGACCAGGAGGACGCCGAGGACGCCGATCCAGAGGCGGCCCTGGGTCATCCGCACGACGAGGCCGGAGTCGGGCAGCTGGCGGACGGTTACAGCGGCGCGGCCGGCGACGACGGCGAGCTTGGGTCGGGCGGCGGGCGCTCGTTTCCTCGCCGGCCCGCGAGCCGGGAGAGCGGGCGCCGGGATCGCACGCGAACGGGTCGGTTTGCGGCTTGGGGCCTTGCGTTTGGGCGGCGTCGTCCGCGAGGGCGCCGGTGCGGGGAGAGAGCTGCGGCGTGCTGGGGCTGCGACGGCCATCAGCCCGCCTCCCCCAGCGGCTGCTCGGCGGCGATCTTCCGCGCCGCCCGCAGGTGAGCCGAGCGAGAGCGGGGGTTGCGCTCGGCCTCCTCGGGGCCGGGTGAAACCGCGCGGCGGGTCAGCAGTTCGGCCTCCGGCTCGTGGCCGCAGACGCAGACCGGGAGCTCCGGCGGGCAGACGCAGCCGCGCGCCTTGCCGGCGAGGAACCGCTTCACCGGCCGGTCCTCGAGCGAATGGAAGGAGATCGCGGCGAAGCGGCCACCGACCTGGAGCTGGGACCAGGCGAGCGGCAGGGCCTCCTCCAGCGCCTCCAGCTCGCCGTTGACGGCGATCCGGATCGCCTGGAAGCTGCGCTTGGCGGGGTGGCCGGCGCCGAAGCGGGCCGAGGCCGGCATCCCGGCCTTGATCGCCCCGACGAGCTCGGCAGTGGTCGCGAGCGGCCGGCGGCGGACGATCTCCCGCGCGATCCCCCTCGCGTAGCGCTCCTCGCCGAAGCGGCTCAGGACCTGGGCGATCCGGGACTCGGGCCACTCGTTGACGAGGTCGGCGGCGGTGAACTCCTGCCGGGTGTCCATGCGCATGTCGAGCGGCGCGTCGTAGGAGTAAGAGAAGCCGCGCTCCCAGGCATCGACCTGCATCGAGGACATTCCCAGATCCATGTAAACCATGTCTGGGCGGACTCCTTCGCCCTGCAGCGCAAGAAGTCCTGCCGCGAAGTCGGCGCCGACGAAGAGGGTCCGGCAGGGCGCCTGCGCGGCGAAGCGGGCGAAACGCTCCTCCGCGGCGGGGTCGCGGTCGATCCCGATCAGCGTCCCCTCCGGCCCGATCAGCTCGGCGACCCGGCTGGCGTGGCCGCCGCCGCCGAAGGTGCAGTCAATCGCCGTCTGCCCGGGCCCGGGGGCCAGCAGCGAGACCAGTTCGGAAGCCATCACCGGCTCGTGCTCGCTCATGACCGCCTCCAGGGGCCGAAGCGCCCGGCGGTCTCCGCTGGCGGCACGATCCCCGGTCCATGTAGCCGGTTGTCGTCCCGCCGGCATGGCGGGCGGCGAATAGGTGCGGGCTGCGGCTGCATTCAGTCTCATGATCACGCGGTGCCGGCGGCGGCGAGCCCCTCGGCGATTTCGGGGGCGGCGGCGTCGAGCGCCTCCTCCTGCTTGGCCCAGGCGTCGGCGTTCCAGATCTCCAGGTACTCGCCGGCGCCGATCACGACGCAGTTGCCGTCGAGCTCGGCGTGCTCGACCAGCGGCTTGGGGATGCGGATGCGCCCGGCCGAATCGAGCTTCTCGTCGAAGGAGCCGCCGTGGAAGCGGCGGCGCAGGGCGCGGGCGTCGGCGCCGAAGGGGCTGTGCGGCGAGAGAAAGCGGTCGGAGAGCTGCTCGAACTCCCCGGTCGTGTGCACCCAGACGCAGGGGTCGAAGCCCTTGGAGAGAACGATTCCGTCAGCGAGGGAAGCCCGGAACCGCGAGGGGACCGTGAGCCTGTCCTTGGCGTCGAGGCTGTGCTCGTAGAGACCCCGGAAGGCCACTTCGTGAAGTCCTTTCTGCGGAGGGCGAAACGAAATGGACCGGAGTGATGAGGTGGGAGGAGCCTCACCACCCCGGTCCTGGGCTTCAACTCGACACCACAATAACCCACAGTCTCCCACTTTGCAACACGACCTCCCTCTGCAAGGCCATTTGCATCCGCTCGGGCGCGCTAGGTTGCCGTTCGTGGCTACGAGCGGAGACGCACACGCGGCGGCGGCAACCGCCCCAGACGACGCCAACGACCTGCGCGGCTTCCACTTCAGGCGGCTGATGCGCAAGCCGCTCAGCTGGATGCTGATCGGGGTCTTCGTGCTGATCGCGGGGGCCGGCGGAGCGCTGATCGGCCCGGCGGTCGGCGGCGGCGCCGCGGTCGGCGCCCTGGCGATCGGGGTCCTGATCGTCTTCGGCATCGCCGACTCCAAGGCCGCCGATGCCTTCTTCGATGCCTACGCGCAGCAGCACGGGCTCGTCCTCGGCGGCAAGGGACCGCTGCCGGCGGCGACGCCGCTGCTCCGCAAGGGCGACGACCGCTACGCCGACCGGACCCTCAGAGGTCGCATCGGCGAGGGAATCGACGGCACCCTCGCCCTCTACACCTACGAGGAGGAGACGACCGACAGCGAGGGCAACCGTCAGACCAACTACTACAAGTACACGCTCGGGCTGGTCGAGGTTCCCGAGTGCGTGGCCCACGTGCCGGAGCTCTACTGCCAGCGCAAGTTCGGCCTCCGCGCCCTGGAGAAGTTCGAGGACGTCTTCCGCGCCAAGAAGGAGCGGGTGAAGCTGGAGAGCGAGGCGCTCGACGACAAGTACGAGATCTTCTCGGCCAAGGGTCAGGACGCGGTCTGGCTGCGCCGCCTCTTCGCCCCCACCTTCATCGTCTGGCTGAACGAAGCGGCCCCGAGCAAGTTCGCCTTCGAGCTCGTCGAGGGGGCACTCTGTTGCTACGTCAGCGGCCACAAGGAGAACGCCTCCGAGCTCGACGGCCTCGCCGCCGCCACCGCCACGGTGGCGAAACGGCTGCGCGAGGAGTCGGCGGAAACCAGCGCCCGCCCGGCACCCGCCGACCCGGTTCCGCCCTCAGAAGCCGGCTAGCAGCGTCCCGGCGTTGGCGATCAGCGCCGCCGCGATCATCAGCAGGACCGAAGGGACGAGGACCAGGGCGACGACGAGCTGGATCTTCGGGGCGGCGCGAGCGGCGCGCTCCTCGACCGCGCGGCGGCTGTCGCCGCGCAGCGAGGCAGCCTGGCGACGGAGCTGATCGGCCAGCGGCGACCCGAGCCGGCGGGAGCGCTCGACCGCGGCGACCAGCGTGGCGATCTCGCTGCCGGGCACGCGCTCGCGCAGGGAAGCCAGGACGGTGCCCAGCGGCACACCGCAGGAGAGGTCGGCCAGGGCCAGCCGCATCTCCTCGGCCAGCGGCCCCCGCCCCGCCCGCGCCAGCTGTTCGATCCCGGCCGCCGGTCCGCGCCCGGAGGCGGCGCTGACCGCCAACAGGTCCAGCGCATCGGGAAGCGCGGCGACCAGGCGCCGTCGCCGCTGGCGCGCCCGCCGCTCCCGCAGCGCCTCCGGGCCGACGAACCCCGCGGCCGGAAGGCCGACCAGCACGAGCACCGAGATCCGACCCGGGGCTGCCGGGGAGGCGAGCAACCCGGCCACGCCGCCGGCGCTGGCGCCGAGCAGCTTGCCGAGGAGGAACCTCGGCAGCCGCAACCGCGGTGTCCGAGCGATCAGCAGCTCCCTGCCCGCGGCCACCCCGAGCAGCACCGAGGCGGCCGCCAGCAGCCCGGCGCCGCTCACTCGACCACCTGGGAGAAGCGGCGGATCGCGAAGAAGCCGACGACCTGCAGAGCGGCGGCCGACGCGAGCAGCACCGCGGCCGGCGGCGAGGAGAGCAGCCGCGCCAGGAATCCAGGCTGCAGGAGCTCGGCGAAGAGCGCCCCGCCGGTCGGCATCGCCACCACCAGCAGTCCGGTGAAACGTGCCTGCGCGGTCGCCGAGCGGGCCTCCTCGGCGACCCGCTCCTGCTCCGCGGCGGCGGCGGCGAAGCGACGCAGCAGCCCGGCGAGGTCACCGCCGGCAAGGCGCTGGCTGAGCAGAGCGGCGGCAAAGGCGTCGACCTTCGCGGAGCGCATCCGCTGCCGCCAGCCGGTCAACACCTCGACCGTCGGCGCCCCCACGTCGAGCTCGAGGGCGAGCCGCGCCATCTCGGTTGCCGGTGGACCGTCGAGCGACGCGACCGCGGCCGGCAGGGAAGCCCGCAGCGAGCGGCCGGCGCTGAGCGAGTCGGCGATCGCGGCGGCCACCTCCGGCAGCGAGCGCTCCACCGCCCGCCGGTAGCGGCGGCGCCGCGCCCTGATCGCCCAGGCCATTCCCGCCGGGCCGGCGACCGAGAGCGGCAGCGCCAGGGCGAGGCCGCCGGCAAACCAGCCGCCGGCGGTCGCGGCGGCGGTTCCAAGCGCCGCCAGCCGCCGCCGCTCCAGAACCGAGGGGGCATAGCCCTCCTCGCCGGCTCGCCGCAGCGGCTCGAGGGAAAGCCGCAGCCACTGCGCGGCGGCGGGGCTGGCGAGCCACAGCTCGCGTGCGGCCAGCGCCAGCAAGCCGCCCGCCGCCGCGCCGATCGGGACAGCGAACGTCATCCCAACTCGATCGCCGCGGTGTCGGCGATCGCCCCCACCCGCCTGCTCCCGTCCGCCCGCCGTTCGATGTGGACGACGAGGTCGATCCCGCGCTGCACCTGCTCGGCGATCGCGGCGTGCGGCAGTCCCACGCCCGCCATCAGCGACAGGGTCTCGACCCGCCGCAGGGCGTCCCCGGGCGAGTTCGCGTGGACCGTCGAGAGCGCCCCGTCGTGACCGGTGTTGAGGGCGGTCAACAGGTCGAGCGCCTCGATGCCCCGCACCTCGCCGATCACGATCCGGTCCGGCCGCATCCGCAGCGCGTTGCGGAGCAGGTCCCGAATCGTCACCTCCCCCCGCCCCTCGATCCCGGCCGGCCGGCTCTCCAGGCGGACCACGTGCGACTGCTGCAGGCGCAGCTCGGCGGCGTCCTCGATCGTCACCACCCGCTCCCGCGGGTCGATGAAGCTGGAAAGCGCGTTCAGCAACGTCGTCTTGCCGGAGCCGGTGCCGCCGCTGACGAGGATGCTCCGCCGGGTCGCGACCGCCTCCTCCAGGAGCCGGCGCTGCTCCGGCGTGATCGTCCCCAGCGCCACCAGCTGGTCGGGGTCGGGACGGGTGGCGCCGAAGCGGCGGATCGAGAGCGACGGCCCGTCGATCGCGAGGGGCGGGATCACCACGTTCACCCGCGAGCCGTCGGCGAGACGCGCGTCGACCATCGGGCTCAGCTCGTCGACCCGACGCCCGAGCGGGGCGAGGACCCGCTCGATCGCGTTGCGAAGGTCTTCCTCGTCCTCGAAGCGGATCTCCGTCGGCTCCAGCCGCCCCCGCCGCTCGACGTACACCGTCCCGGGTCCGTTGACCATCACCTCCTCGACCGCTGGGTCGGCCAGCAGCACCTCGAGCGGCCCCAGCCCGATGCTGTCGCGAAGGATCCGCTCGGCGACCTCGTCGCGCTCGGCCGCCGGGAGGACCGCTGCGTGCTCGTGGACGAGGGCGCGAACCGAGGTCTCGACGTCCTCGCCGCCGGCGCCGGCCCGCCCCGCCTCCGCCCGCCGTCGTTCGATCAGCCTGCCGCGCAGCCTGCCGGCGAGGTCGGCGATGTCGCGCTCCCGCACCTTCATCAGCGGGGGATCACGGTCACCCGGCGGGCGAAGCTCTCGGCGGCGATCAGCCGCAGCGCCTGGGCTCGGGTAAGGCCGAGAGTCGCGGTTGCCGCTTCCGCTTCGCCGCCGGCCGCGGCAGGAGCGAGGGCCAGCAACGGAACCGCCGGGGCGGCGACGTAGGTTCGGCCGCTGCCCGCGCCTGAGGGTTCGCTGGTGACGACCACGTCCACCCTCGACCCGACCGGCTGCGACCCGAAGGCGCTGAGGGCGCCGGCGCCGCTCACCTCGATCTCGACCGGGCGGCGACCGGCTCCCAGCCGTGACGGCGAACGCCGCGAGCCGGGCGAGCGCAGCTGCGCGCTCATCAGGTAGGCGCCGGCGGGCACCGTCGCGGTCGGCTTCAGGCCCAGCGCCTGAGCGGGCGCAGCGAGGACGCCGGGAGGTGCGAACTTCACCGGCACCCGGCGGACCTCGAGGTCGCGGGTGGCGATCTGCGGCCCGATCGGCTCGCCCGCCCGAAGATCGGCGGTGGCGACGAGAACCGGCCGCAGTTCCCCGTAGCCACGGACGACGCTGTCGCCATAGCCGTCGGCCGCCGCGGCCGCGCCGGCGGCGGCAAGCAGGGCGGCAAGCAGGAAGCCGGCGGCGCGGGCTCGGCGGCTCATCGACGACCCCCATCGAGTGTCAGCGGCAGGCGGAGGACCGCCTCGGCGCCGATCGCTCCCCGCTGCAGGTCGAAGCTGCCGCCGTGGGACTCCGCGAAGTGAGCGACGAGACGCAGTCCATGTCCCCGCCGGGGGTCGTGGCGGGTTGCAGACCTCGACCTCGCACCGACAGCTGTACGCGTGCCGGAATCCCGGACCGAAATCGCCAGGAAGCGGTCCCCCTCGCGAACGTCGATCGTCACCTCTCCGCCGCCGTGCTCGAGCGCGTTACTGATCAGGTTGTCCACCGCCTGCGAGAAGCCCATCGGTCGGACCATGAGGACCGGTTCACCGGCAGCCCATCGCAACCGCAAGGTGTCCCCTGCGAGCACGGCCTGGGCCTGCCAACGCCGCACCGCTTCCTCCAGCAGCGGCCGCGGCGCGAGGGAAGCCGGCGGATCCGCGAACCGCGTGCCGTTGATCTCTCGGTCGAGGTGGTCCAGGGCCGCCGCCGCCAGCCGCAGCGAGGAATCGACCGCGGCGTCGTCGCGGAGGCGGTCCGGCAGCGAGAGCGAGAGCACCTGCAGCGGGCGGCGCAGCTCGTGGATCGCGGCATTCAGCGAGGAGCGGCGGCGCCCTTCCCGCAGGGTGGTTATTCCGCCTGCCAGAGCGAAAGACGCCGCCATCGGCAATCCCGCCGCCACCTCGGCCAGCTCCAGTGCCATCGCTATGCCTCGCCCCGCCGATCCATCGAGGGGGTAAGGGCGGGCGCGGCATTTCTCTCCCCCCGGATGGTCAACCGTGACCGCCGAAGCCGCAAACACCGAGAACGAATAACGCCCGCCCCTCGAAGCGGTCTCGGCCAGGCGCGACGAAGGGACGGGCGCGTTGAGTTAGACCCTAGACGACCGCCGTTAGGTTCCCAAAGACTCTTAAGCGAACAAACTGGAGAGTTCTACAGTGGTCGTTCTCATTTACCGCATGTTTCCCTACGGGCGCAGTTAGCCTCGGAGCGTTTTGGAATACTTGTCTAGTAACTCGGGTGGTTGCTTCACCGTCCACCCATTTCACCCGAGTCCCCAACTAACGGAGGTCCTCCTTTGCCACAGTCCCGCACTTCCCCAGAGGGCATTACCCAGCAACTTGCGAAGGCGCTGGCCCACCCGCTGCGCGTTCGCATCCTCAGCTCCCTGCACAAAGGGATCTCGAGCCCCAACCAGCTCGCCCAGGAGCTCAACGAGCCGCTGGGCAACGTCAGCTACCACGTCAAAACGCTGCTCGAATACGAGTGCGTCGAACTGGTGAAAACGGAGCCGCGCCGCGGTGCGGTGGAGCACTTCTACCGTGCCACCGACCGCGCCTTCCTCAGCGACTCGGACTGGGCGAAGATCCCGGCCTCGGCCCGCAAAGGCATCTCCGGTTCGATCCTCGAGTCGATCGGCCAGAGCGCGACCGAGGCGATGGCGGAGGGGACGATCGAGTCCCGCAAGGACTCCCACCTCTCCGACACCCCCCTCCAGCTCGACAGACAGGGCTGGAAAGACCTCAACAAGGTTCTCGCCGGAGCGGTCGACAAAGCCGCCTCGATCCAGAAAGAAGCGACGAAGCGGATGGGCAAGGACCAGTCCGAGGCGATCCAGACCAAGCTGGCGATCATGCACTTCGAGGTGCCGGCGCCCGTGAAGGGCAAGAAGAAGAAGTAACGAACGAGCCGGAGCCTAAGCAGCCCGATGCCCCTGGTCGACTTGCTCGGCCGGGGGCCTTTTATTTCCCCTGGCCTTTTCCTGCGCTCGCAGTACGCGCAGAAGGAGGTAAGTCAGGCCGAGTGGGAGAGGCGACGCCTCGGATCAACTCGATTCGGGACAGCAGATGGCAGGGAACACCTCACCCGTCGATGAGCCGGTAGCCGACACCCCAGCAGTTAATGACGAAACGGCCGTGCTCGGGGTCGAGTTTGCGGCGCAGCCGGGAGGCGTGGGAGTCGAGGGTGCGGGTCTTGGAGGGGCCGCGGTAGGCCCAGACGGCCGCCAGCAGCTGGTCCTTGGAGAAGACGCGCGTCGGGTCGGAGGCGAGGACCCGGAGGAGGGCGAACTCCTTCTGCGAGAGCGAGACCGGTCGGTCCCCGACGGTCACCCGGTGGCGGGCGGGGTCGACCATCAGCTCGCCGACCCGGCTCGGACCGTCCTTGGGATGGGTGCGCCGCCGCAGGACGGCCCCGATCCGCGCCCGCAACTCGGGGTATCTGAACGGCTT
>JBJMKQ010000123.1:0-12739 GCA_045805725.1 Solirubrobacterales bacterium | reverse complement strand
TAGGGGGTCGGCTGGCCCTCTCCAGACACCGCTCGCTCATCGCTCGCGGTTGAGTGTCTGGAGAGGGCCAGCCGACCCCCTACTGCGGCACGGACATCGTTGCGATCGCTGGCGAGGTTGGTTCTTCGCTGCCGCCCGGTGGCTCTTCGGTGACCATCACCGTGTCGACGCCGCTCATGTCGGCGATCGTGGTCGAGGCGCGGCCTTCGCGATCGGGGACGAACAGCGCCGGCACCGGCTCCACCTTGCCTTCGCGCCGCACCCAGGCCTCCAGGACCCTGTTCGGCGGCAGCTGGTCTACGTTGGCGAGCCGCAGCGTGCCGCCGCTGCCTTCGCTCACCATCTTCACGGTGACGCCGCCGGCCTGGCGGGAGACGATCGTGCTGGCGCCGCCGGCTTCGCCGGAGCCGCCCTTGCCGATCTCGTAGCCGGCGACGGCGGCGACAGCGAGCGCGACCAGCGCGAACCCGGCCGTCAGCCGCAGTCCCCGCGAGCCGAAGCCCTCCCGCAACCAGCCCGCCAAGCGGCCGTGCTGCTCTGCGCCCGATGCGCCCCGGGCCTGCCGCGCGTCCGCCCGCACCGCGCCCATCAAGCCTTCGCGCAGTTGCGGGGGCGGCTCCTGCCGCTCGACAGACTCCGGCAGCGTCTGCACCGCCGCCTCGAACCAGCCGATCTCCGCCTGACAATGCTCGCAACCCTCGAGGTGGCGCTCCAGTTCAGCCGCCTCGCCGGGCTCCAGCGCGCCCAGCATGTAGGCAGCCACGTCCTCGCTCCACCGGTTGTGATCGCCGCCGCTCATAGAGAACCTCCCCTCATGCCAGCCCCTCCGCAAGCTCTCCCCTGATCTTCTCCAGGCCGAGCCGCATCCGCCCCTTCACCGTTCCCATCGGCAGCCCCAGGATCGCGGCGATCTCCGAGTGGCTGAAGCCGCCGAAGTAGGCGAGCTCGATCACCTTCGACTGCTCGCCCGGCAGCTTGCCGAGCGCGCCCCGCAGCTCCCCCGCCGTCTCGCGCCGCAGCGCCTCCTCCTCGGTCCGCTCCGCCGCCGGCCGCTGCTCCAGCACCGCGGCGTCGTCGAAGTCGAGTTTCGGCGCCCTGCCCGCCTTGCTGCGGAGGAAGTCGATCGCGCGGTTGCGGACGACGCTGAGCAGCCAGGAGCGGACGCTGCCGCGGGCGGCGTCGAACCGGGCGCCGCTGCGCCAGACCGAGATGAACGCCTCCTGCGTCACTTCTTCGGCGGCGGCGCGATTGCCCACGATCCGGTAGGCCAGCGAGTAGGCGGCGCCGCCGTGGCGGTCGTAGAGGACCTCGAACGCCTCCGGGTCCTTGCCGCTGACGAGGGGCATCAGCTCCTCGTCGGCCAGTCGCTCCGCCTTCTCTCGCCGTACCGGCATCGCCTTGATCTTCGCCGCTTCGCCGCTCGATTCCTAGGCGAGGAAGGGTTCGACCGCCTTCAGCACCTTTGCTTCGTCGAGCGGCGGGTCGAAGGCCTCGGGGGCGGGTTCGGCCTGGTTCTGCAGCCGGATCGCGGCCGCGTGGCGCGCCTCGACTTGGACGATGCTGCCGGCGGCCGTCAACACTTCCTTCGACTTGATCATCGGCGCGGCGCCGTTGTAGGCGCTGACGCCGGTGTCCTCGAAGGTCTGCGCCAGCTTCAGGAAGCCGGCGGTGCCGCTGTAGGGGAAGTCGAACTTCGGCTTCGCCACCGGCTTGCCGCCGAGCTGCTTGATCGTCCCGGTCAGGGCTTCGACGTGCTGCTGCTCGTCCTTCGCCAGCAGGTCGATGAGGGCCCTGAGTTCGCCGCTCGCCTTGGCCCGGCTCTTCGCTTCTTCGTAGAACTTCGACTCCAGGTGCTCGAGGGTGAGGGCGAAGTTGAGGATTTCGACGTCGCCGCCGCCGGACATCGCCAGCGCCCTGCGGACGTAGGGGCCGACCGCGAGGGTGCCGTAGACGGCGCCCGCCGCCAGCGCCCCCTTCAGCAGCACCTCGCTGCGGGAGAAGTCTTCGCTGTCCTCGTCGACGTGGACGACGGCAAGCTCTGGATTGCTGAGCTGCTCGTTGTTGCTGGCTCTGTTGCTCATGACCTGCTCCTTTTCCGCGACGGCCTCAGCCGACGATGAAGGGTTCGACGGACTTGAGAACGGTCGGCACGTCGACGGGAACAGCGAAGGCCCCGTCCGGGGTGACCGATTCGCCCAGCAGCGTGTTCAGCGCCGCCGCGTGGCGGCCCTCAACGCTGTGGATCGCCAGCGCGCTGGCCAGCACTTCGGGGCTTTCGATGTTCGCGGCCTGGCCGAGGTAGGCGGCGGCGCCGAGGTTCTCCACCGTCGCCGCCAATTCGAGCACCGACTTGGCGCTCTTCAGCGGGAATTCAGTCTTCGGTTCCGGCGCCGGCTTGCCGCCGAGCGACTTCACCGCCTGGGTCAGCGCCTGCACGTGTTCGGCCTCCTCGCGGCCGAACTTGCGGATCGTCGCCAGGTCGGAGCCCTTGAACAGGCCGCTCTTGACGACGTCCGCGTAGAAGGTGGTCTCGAGGTACTCGAGCGTGAGCGCGTAGTTGAGGATGCCGACGTCGCCCTTGCCGAATTCGGCCGTTTCGCTCTTGCCGCCCCCGCCCATCGTCGTGGTCGTCGTGCTGCTGCTGTCGCTGCCGCAGGCGGCGAGGAATGCGGCGAGCGCGGTCGAGCTGCCGCCGACCGCGAGGAACCTCCGCCTCGATTGGGGTCCCGTCAGCTGCTTGATCTCCGCCATCGCTTCGTCGCCTTCCTGATCGTTTGCCTGCTCCCCCCTACGGGGACGGCGGCTCGGGTGGATCAGAATCCCCGGATGTTTCGAACTGCATCGAATTTCCTGCCCAGCAGACCGGGAATTTGATGCAGTTCGGCGGGGGAGGCCATCGGGGGACGCGTGGCGCGGCGTTGCTGACGCTGGGGTCGATCGTCTCGGTTCAGAGCGGGGCAGCGCTGGCGACCGGGCTCTTCGACTCGGTCGGACCGGCCGGGGCGGTGTTCTTGCGGGCCGGATTCGGTGCAACGGCCCTGCTCCTGCTCACCCGTGGAGCGCCATTGCGAACGCGAGCGTGGCCGCACCGCGACGTCTGGCTGCTCAGCTTCGCGGTCGCGGCGGTGAACCTCTTCTTCTACGCGGCGCTGGACCGGTTGCCGCTGGGGATCGCGGTCACGCTCGAGTTCGTCGGTCCGCTTGGGGTCGCCGTCTTCGGGTCGCGGCGGCGGCGCGACATCCTCTGGGCGTTGCTGGCCGCGGTCGGGATCGTGCTGCTCTCCGACGGGACCGGCGGCGCCGGCGTGGACACGCTCGGCGTCCTCCTGGCGCTCACCGCCGGCGCCTTCTGGGCCGCCTACATCCTCATGAGCGCCCGGGTCGGCGCCCTCGCGCCGGGGATGGGGGGCGCGGCGATGGCGGCGCTGATCTCCACCGCGATGGTGGCGCCGTTCGGGATCGCGCAGGGGGGCGTCGAGCTGCTGGGCCTCTCGACGCTCGCCGTCGGCGCCGCCGTCGGAGTCCTCAGCACCGCGATCCCCTACACCTTCGAGATGGAGGCGCTGCGCCGGCTGCCGCAGGCGGTCTTCGGCGTCCTGATGAGCCTCGAGCCGGCGGTGGCGGCGGCAATTGGGTTCGTCGCCCTATCCCAGGATCTGTCCCACATCGAAATCGTCGCGATCACCCTAGTAGTCATCGCCTCCGCCGGCGCCCTGAGCTCAACCGCATCGAGCTCACCCCGAGACTGAGGGAGGCGAGGAGGGCCACCCCCTCCAGACACACCTCGCTATGGCTCGGTGTTGAGTGTCTGGAGGGGGTGGCCCTCCTCGCACCCTAGCCCTAAGCCGTGGAACCAGCCCGCATCTGCTCGAGCGCTGCCGCGATGCGGGAAACGCCCTCGGCGGCCCGATCCGCCGGCACCGGCGCAAAGGAAAGACGCAGGCTGCGCTGGCCGCCCGCGAGCATGAAGTCGGGGCCGGCGACGAAGGTGACGCCCTGGTCCTTGGCCGCGGCGAGGAGGGCGGCGCTGTCGGTGCCCTCGGCGAGGTCGAGCCAGAGGAAGTAGCCGCCGCCGGGAACGACGAACTCGGCCTCGGGAATCTGCGCTTCCAGCGCCGAGACCAGCGCGTCGCAGCGCGCCTTCAGCTCGCCCTTGACGAACGCGATGTTGCGGTCGAGCTCGCCACTGCGGCAGAGCTCCAGCACGATCGCCTCGGCGAGCATGTTCGGCGAGATGTAGGTCTCGTTGGCTTTTTTCGCCAACTTCTTGATCTCCTCCGCTGGGCCTGCCAGATAACCGACGCGAACGCCGGGGCTGACCGTCTTCGAGAAGGATGAGGCGTGGACGACTTTGCCGGCCCGGTCCAGCGAGAGCATCGTCTCCAGCGGCTCGCCCTCGAAGGGGAGCACGCGGTAGGGGTCGTCCTCGAAGATCCAGAAGTCGTGCTCGGCGGCGAGCTCGACCAGCCGCCGGCGCTTCTCCAGCGAGAGCGTGCAGCCGGCCGGGTTGTGAGCGTTGGGGATGACGTGGGCGAATTTGATCGGCCCCTCGGCAAGCGCCGCCTCCAGCTCACCGACGTTGAGCCCGTCGGCCTCCAGCGAAATAGGCACCAGCTCGACCCCGAGCTGCTGAAGCAGGAGCAGCGTGCGGTCGTAGCTCGGCTGCTCGACGGCGACCCGGTCGCCCGCCCCGAGTAGGTGCCCGAACAGCATCGCCCCCGCCTCCAGCGAGCCGTTGGTGATCATCACCTGCGCCGGATCGAGCTCCCCGTGCCGCTCCGCCACCCACTGGCAGAGGCCGGGATGCCCGACCCCGACGCCGTAGGAGAGCGCGGTTTCCCAGTCGGAGTCAAGTGCCCGCGCGGCCGCCTCCCGCACCTGCTCGTGCGGCAGGATGTCGGCGCTGGGAGCCCCGCGCGCGAATGAAATCGTCTCGCCTGGCATCGAGCAGCGACCCTAGCAACGCCCCGGAGTCCGCGAATCCCCCCAACGAGCGCCGCCAATCCGGCGCGTGCGCCGCAGATCGAGCCCCTGCGGGGGGAGAACCGAGGGCCTGTCTGAGCTTGACCGTCATATATGGCGGGAAAATTCAGACACGCCGAGCGGGAGGAGAGGTTGGCGGCGCTCGCGACGCGGCAGCACGGGGTCGCTTCATACGAACAGCTGCTGGGGCTCGGCTTCGATATCCGGTGGATCGAGAGGCGGCTTGCCGAGGGACGATTCGGCGCGGTCCACCGGAACGTTTACTCGGTGGGCCATCGGCGCGTTCCGCAGCGTGGGGCCTGGTGGGCCGCGGTACTCGCCTATGGACCCGGGACCTTGCTGAGCCATCGCTCGGCGGCGGTGCTCTGGGAGATCCAGCGTCCGCGGAGCGGACCGATCCACGTCACCGCCGGCTCGGGACGACAAGGGATCCGGCGGCGGGAGGGGATCTGGATCCACCGCTGCAAGCTGGCGCCGGAGGATCGGTCGGTTCGCGACGGCATCCCTGTAACCACCGTCGCCCGCACTCTCTTCGACTTCTCCGAAGCCGCCCCATATGAGGAGCTGAAGGGAGCGGCGGAAGAAGCCGACCGGCTGAAGCTGCTGCGCCTGCGCGAGCTCGAGCGGGTCTGCGAACGCGGGCGGGGGCGCCGGGCGCTGCGGCCCGTCCGCCGGCTGCTCACCGAGATCGGTACACCCGACGAAGGACGCTCGCCGCTGGAGATTCGCTTCGCCAGCTTCCTCCGGAAGCAGGCGATCGCCGCGCCCGTCCAGAACGTCCACGTCCTCGGCCACGAGGTCGACGCCCTCTGGCCCGAGGCGAAGCTGATCGTGGAGCTCGACAGCTGGGAACACCACGGGCACCGCGCGGCCTTCGAGCGCGACCGCGCCCGCGACCCGAAGCTGCTCCTCGCCGGCTACCGGACGATCCGCGTCACCCACCGCCGGCTGGATGACGAACCGGAGCAGCTCGGCGCGGAGCTACGGGCGGTCCTGGCACAGTCCTGATCCTCGGCCAGGCAGTTCTTCGCCCGCTACAGCGAGCGCAGCATCTCGGCGGCGATCGTCGCCGTCTCGGTCGGGCTTTCGCCGACCCGCACGCCCTTCGCTTCGAGCGCGTCTTTCTTCGCCTGGGCGGTGCCCGAGGAGCCGGAGATGATCGCGCCGGCGTGGCCCATCTGCTTGCCCGGGGGTGCGGTGAAGCCGGCGATGTAGGCGACGACGGGCTTGGAGACCTCGGCGGCGATGAACTCGGCCGCCCGCTCCTCGGCGTCGCCGCCGATCTCGCCGACCATCACGATCAGCTCGGTATCGGGGTCGGCCTCGTACATGGTGAGGATGTCGATGAAGTCCGAGCCGACGATCGGGTCGCCGCCGATGCCGACGATCGAGGAGTTGCCGGTCCCGGCCTGCTTCAGCTCGTTGCCGATCTGGTAGGTCAGGGTGCCGCTCTTGGAGACGACGCCGATTGGGCCGGGGTCGAAGAACTGGGCCGGGATGATCCCGACGTTGGCCTTGCCGGGCGAGAGGACGCCGGGGCAGTTGGGGCCGATCAGCCGCACCCCCGCCTCCTTCGCCTTCCAGTAGGTGTTGAGCATGTCGAGGACGGGGATCCCCTCGGTGATCGCGATCACCGTCTCAACTCCGGAATCGATCGCCTCGTCGATCGCCGCGGCGGCGAAGCGGGCGGGGACGAAGATCATCGAGGTGTTGGCGCCGGCCTCGGTGACCGCCTCGGAGATCGTGTCGAAGACCGGTGCGCCCTCGACGTCCTGGCCGCCCTTGCCGGGGGTGACGCCGGCGACGAGGTCGGTCCCGTAGGCCCTGTTGCGCAGACCGTGGAAGGAGCCCTCGCGGCCGGTCAGGCCGGAGACCGCGAGCTTCGTGCCCTCGTCGACGATGATGCTCACGAGGCGCCCCCGGCGAGCTCGACCACGCGGCGCGCCGCGTCGAGCATCGTCTTCTCCTGGTGCAGGTTGGGCAGGTCGGCCGCGGCGAGGATCTTCAGCCCCTCCTCGGAGTTGGTTCCGTCGAGGCGGACGACCAGCGGCATGCCGAGGTCGATCTGCTGCGAGGCGGTGACGATGCCGTTGGCGATCTCGTCGCAGCGGGTGATGCCGCCGAAGATGTTGAAGAGGATCGCGGTGACCTTGGAGTCGCTCTTGATCACTTCGAGCGCGTTGACGATCGCCTCGGCTTTGGAGCCGCCGCCGGCGTCGAGGAAGTTGGCCGGGGCGCCGCCCGCCTGGGCGACGACGTCGAGCGTCGACATGCAGAGGCCGGCGCCGTTGGCGAGGATGCCGACGTTGCCGTCGAGCTTGACGTAGGTGAGGCCCTTTTCCTTCGCCATCTGCTCCTGCGGATCCTCGACGGTGTCGGCGATCTCGGCCAGCTCCTGGTGGCGGAAGAGGGCGTTGCCGTCGATCGTCACCTTGGAGTCCAGGGCGACGACCTCGCGGCCGGCGGTGACGATCAGCGGGTTGACCTCGATCAGCGTCGCGTCCTCCTCGCGCGCCACCTCGGCCAGCCGCACCAGCGCCTCGCCCGCCTGGTCGAGCGCGTCCTCGGCGAGGCCGGCGTCGGCGACGATCGAGCGCGCCGCGGCGGCGTCGAACTCCCGCGTCGGGTCGATGTGCCGTTTGACCAGCGCCTCGGGGTCCTCGGCGGCGACCGCCTCGATGTCCATCCCGCCCTTGGCCGAGACCATCGCCAGCAGCTTCTTCTCGCCGCGGTCGAGGATGACCGAGGCGTAGTACTCCTCGGCGATGTCCGAGCCGCCCTCGACCCAGACCTGGTCGACGCGGAAGGGCCCCTCGCCGTGGGGGCCGACGATGTCCATCCCGAGGATCGCTTCGGCATGCGCGCGCGCCTGCTCGGCGTCCTGGGCGATCTTGATCCCCCCCGCCTTGCCGCGGCCGCCGATCAGGACCTGCGCCTTGACGGCGCAGGGATAGCCGATCCGCTCCGCCGCGGCGACGGCCTCGTCGCCCGTGTCGGCGACCTCGCCGCTCGGCACGGGGATGCCGTGCTTGGCGAACAGCTGCTTGCCCTGGTACTCGAGGAGGTCCATTGAGAAGTGGTGAGCCGTGGCGCCGTGGCGCGGCGCGCACCTTATCCGAGAGCGGCCTCCGGTTGCCGAGTGACGGCGGGACTCCCCGGCCGCGAAGCCAATGACATAATGCCGCGCTCGCGATGGCCCTCCCCAGTCTCAAAAACGTCAAATGGGTGACCACCGACTGTTACGGGACCCTGATCGACTGGGAGAAAGGGATCATCGAGGCCTGCAAGAAAGAGGCGACCAAGGACGGCTTCAGCTTCGACGAGGGTCCCTTCCTCGAGCGCTTCTTCGAAGTCGAGGCAGAAATCATGGCCGGCTCCTACGAGCTCTATGCCGAGGTGCTGCGCCGCGCGATCGTCAAAGTGGCGGGCGAGATCGGCTGGGAAGTGGAGCCGTCGCGGGCCCAGTTCCTGCCCAACAGCGTCGCCTACTGGCTGCCGTTCCGCGAGGCCAACGCGGCGATGGACCGGCTGGGGAAGAAGTACGAGATCGGGATCGTTTCCAACATCGACGACAAACTGCTGGGGATCTCGCGACGCCACCTGCGGACCGAACTCGACCTCGTCGTCACCGCCCAGCAGGTCCGCAGCTACAAGCCCGATCCCGTCCACTTCAAAGAGTGCGCGCGGCGGATCGGCGGCAAGAAAGGCTGGCTGCACATCGGCAGCAACTACACGACCGACGTCGCGCCGGTCCTGAAAATGAACGTGCCGGTGATCTGGGTCAACCGCCACGACGAGAAGCTGGAGGGGCGCAAAGCCCCCAGCGCCACGGTGAAGAACTTCCGCGAAGCCGTCAAAAAGCTCGGCGCGTCCTGAGCGTCTTCTAGTTTCCACGCCGCAACTCAGGCGTGAGGCGCCGGTTTGGGGGTAACCGCTCCCGACCCTCATCGATGCAGACGTTCCCCCCACACCCCAGCAGCTCCCCTGCGCGCACCTCGGCTCGACCCGCCGTCGCCGCGGCCCTCCTCGTCCTGCTCGCGAGCCTCGCCTTCGTCAACGCGCCCGGCGCCAGCGCCGCGAGGGCATCCGCCTTCCCGCCCGAACACCCGAGCTTCGTGGTGATCCAGACCGACGACGAGACGCTCGACCAGCTCTACACCGTCTTCAACGCAGGCGGGGTCGAAATCCCGACGATGCCGAACACGCTCTCGATGATCGCCGGCCGCGGCATCACCTTCAACCGCTACTACGTCTCCTACCCCCTCTGCTGCCCCTCGAGGGTCAGCCTGCTGACCGGCCGCTACGCGCACAACCACAACGTCCGCGGCAACGTCCAGCCCAACGGCGGCTACACCGGCTTCAAAGCCCGCGGCGCCTTAACCCACAACCTCGCCACCTGGCTGCAGGGGGCGGGCTACCGGACGATCCACATCGGCAAGTTCCTCAACGGCTACGGCGACGAACCGTTCGACAACGGGACCGACGTGCCGCCCGGCTGGAGCGCCTGGCACTCGGTCCTCAACGCCGACACCCACCATTACTTCTATGGCTACACCCTCAACGACAACGGCACGATCGACGGGCCGTTCGGGGACTCCGGCAGCTGGGACACGCGCGAATACGGCGAACGCGACTACTTCGGCTGCCCGACGACGACGATCGAAGGCAAACCATGCTTCTACGAGACCGACGTGCTCAGCCGCATCGCCTACGAAGAGCTGACCGGCACGCCGACCGAACAGCCCTTCTACCTGCAGCTCGACTACACGGCTCCGCACGGCGACTTCCGCCGGCCGGCCGGGCCGGAGCCGGCGCCGCGCCATTACACCCTCTTCGACGGCGCGCCCTACCCGCACAGCCGCGAACAGGGGTTCAACGAGGGGAACGTCAACGACAAGCCCCGCTTCATCCGCGAAGCGCCGTACCTGTCGTTCAACGACATCCACGCCTATCGCGTCTACTACCAGAAGGCCCTGGCCTCGCTGCGGGCGCTCGACGACGGGGTGAAAACGGTGATGGACACCCTCGGCGGGCTGCACCGCCTTCGCAACACCTACATCATCTTCACCTCTGACAACGGCTTCTTCTACGGCGAGCACCGCCTCACCGGCGGCAAGTTCCTCGCCTACGAGCCGGCGACGCACCTGCCGCTGCTGATCCGCGGTCCGGGGATCAAGGCCGGGACCGCGACCGGGGAGCTGGCGGCGAACATCGACATCGCTCCGACGATCCTCGAACTGGCCGGGGTGACGCCGGACAAGAGCATCGACGGCACCTCGCTGGTGCCCTTCTTCCGCGACCCCAGCCTGCGCACCCGGCGACCGATCCTCTTCGAGTCCTTCGTCGAGACCAACGACGTCGAAGCCAACGGCGAACCGACCGGCCAGGAGGCGCCCATTCCCGGCCCGGCCGCCCGGCCGAAGGCAAGTTCCAGCGCGGAAGCAAAGGCCTCGATCGTCGCCCCGCCGAAGGACTACGAGGGAATCCGCCTCGGCCCCTACAAGTACATCGAGTGGCCAGACGGCGAGAAGGAGCTCTACGACATCACCAAGGATCCGTACGAGCTCAACAACATCGTCCGCGTGCCCAACTTCTTCCCGATCCGTGCCTTCCTGCACGCGCAGCTGATCCGCCTTGAGGCCTGCGTCGGCCACACCTGCCGTGAACCGGCCCCGCCCTTCCCGCTCACCCGCAAGGAACAGCAGAAGGTGAGCAAGCAGCGGCGCGAAGAAGAACGGCAGAAAGAACGGGAACGCGAAGAAAAGCGGCATCACAAACGGCACGCTTGAGGTGGTCTGGGGAGCGGGGAGGCCCTCCCCAGGCACATCTCGCTATGGCTCGATGTTGAGTGCCTGGGGAGGGCCTCCCCGCTCCCCGCCCTCGTCGGCGTCGTTTGCTCGCTTTAGGAGAACAGCTGCCTGGTCACGATGGCCCAGGTGGGTCGCGCCTCCGGGGACACTCAACATCGAGCCATAGCGAGATGTGTCCCGGGAGGCGGGACCCACCTGGGCCTACACAAGCTCTACTTGATGACGGCGAGGACGTCGCCGCTGCCTACGGCGGTGCCCTCTGAGATCGGGAGCTCTTCTACTTTGCCGCTGCGGTGGGCGGTGATCTCGTTCTCCATCTTCATCGCCTCGATCACGCAGATCAGGTCGCCCTCTGAGACCTCGGCACCCTGCTCGATGGCGACTTTGAGGACGGTGCCCTGGAGGGGTGACGGGAGGGCCTCGCTGGAGGCGCTGGGGCCGCTGCCGCCTTTGCGCTCTCGTTTCGGCGGCTTCCCGCCGCCGGCGGCGGGGGCGGCGACACCGCCCGCGGGGACCTCGCCGATGACCTTGACGTCGAAGAGCTTGCCGGAGACCTCGACCTTGTAGTGGCGGCTGAGGATCTCGCCGCCGTCCTCGCTGGGCTCGGGCGGGCTGGTGTCCTGCGGAGCGGTCGCCTTCAGCCACTCCCTGTCTTCCATCAGGTCGCGGCAGGTCTCCCCGCGCGCCCACTGCTCGGTGGCGAGGATCGCCTCGTGGAAGGGGATCAGGGTGGTGAGGCCGCCGGAGTCGTATTCGCCCAGCGCCCGCAGCATCCGCCGCGTCGCGTGCTCGCGGTCGACGTCCCAGACGATCAGCTTGGCCACCATCGGGTCGTACGTCGGCGTCACCTCGCCACCGGCCTCGACGCCGGAGTCGACGCGGACGCCGGGCCCCGACGGCTCGCGGTAGGAGTCGCCGATCGGCCCCGGGGCCGGCGCGTAGTTCTTGTGCGCCGCCTCGGCGTTGATCCGGCACTCGATCGCGTGGCCGAAGAGCCTGACGTCCTCCTGGGCGATCGAGAGCCGCTCGCCGGCGGCGACCAGGATCTGCTCGCGGACGATGTCGATGCCGGTGACCATCTCGGTCACGCAGTGCTCGACCTGGACGCGGGTGTTCATCTCGAGGAAGAAGTACTCGTCGCCGACCTGCATGCCCTCGATCGTGCCTGCGCCGCGGTAGCCGACCGCCTCCGCCGCGTCGGTTGCGATTTTGCCGATCCGCTCGCGCATCTCCTCGTCGACGCGCGGTCCCGGCGCCTCCTCGACGACCTTCTGGTGGCGGCGCTGCAGCGAGCAGTCGCGCTCGCCGAGGTGGATCACGTTGCCGTGCGAATCGGCCAGCACCTGGACCTCGACGTGGCGCGGGTCCTCGAGGTAGCGCTCGACGTAGACGCGCGGGTCGGAGAAGAACTTCTCGCCTTCACGCGAGGCGCCCTCATAGGCGTCCTGCAGATCGTCCGGCGTCATCGCGACCCGGAAGCCCTTGCCGCCGCCGCCGCCCGCTGCCTTGCAGGCGACCGGGTAGCCGGCTTCGTCGGCCTGGCGACGGGCCTCGTCGAGGTCTTTAGCGACCTCGGTCGAGCCCGGCACGATCGGCACGCCGGCCTCCTCCATGATCTCGCGCGCTTTCGTCTTCGAGCCCATGGCTTCGATCGCCTCCGGCGGCGGGCCGATCCAGGTGATCCCCGCCTCGGCGCAGGCTCGCGCCATCTCGGCGTTCTCGGCGAGAAAGCCGTAGCCGGGATGGATCCCTTCGGCGCCGGCCTCCTTGGCGGTCTCGATGATCTTCGGGATGTTCAGGTAGCTCTCGGCCGGGACCGCCGGGCCGATCAGGAAGGCCTCGTCGGCCTCGCGCACGTGCGGGGCGCGGGCGTCGGCGTCGCTGTAGACCGCGACGGAGCGCACGCCGAGCTCCTGGCAGGCGCGGACGACGCGGAGGGCGATCTC
>JBJMKQ010000122.1:0-2615 GCA_045805725.1 Solirubrobacterales bacterium | reverse complement strand
CACCTCCGCGAGAAGGGCTGCAGCGCCGTACAGGAGGTCGCGTTCACGCTCTCCAACGGGATGGCGTACGTGCAGGCCGCGCTGGATGCCGGGCTGAAGGTCGACGACTTCGCGCCCCGGCTCGCCTTCTTCTTCAACGGCCACAACAACGTCTTCCAGGAGATCGCCAAGTTCCGGGCGGTGCGGCGGATGTGGGCCAAGATCGTCAAGGAGCGCTTCGGGGCGGAGAACCCGAAATCGATGCAGATCCGCTTCCACACCCAGACCGGCGGGGTGACGCTGCAGGCCCAGCAGCCGGAGGTGACCATCATCCGCGTCGCCCTGCAGGGCTTCGCGGCGGTCTGCGGCGGCACCCAATCACTGCACACCAATGGCTTCGACGAGGCATTGGCGCTGCCGACCGAGCGCTCGGCCCGGATCGCCCTGCGCACCCAGCAGGTGCTCGCCTACGAGTCCGGCGCCGCCGACACCGTCGACCCCTTCGCCGGCTCCTACTTCGTCGAGTCCCTGACCGACGAGATCGAGGCGCGGTCCTGGGAGCTGATGGACAAGGTCGAAGAGCTCGGCGGCTCGGTCGAAGCGCTGGAGTTCATGCAGCGCGAGATCGAGGAGTCGGCCCTCAGCTACCACGAGCGCTACAAGTCCGGCCAGGACATCATCGTCGGGGTGAACAAATTCGTCACCGACCAGGTCGACGACGTCGACATCCTCAAGGTCGACCCCGAGGCCGAGCAACGCCAGCTGACCCGGCTCGCGGCGTTCAAGGAGAACCGCGACCAGGCCCAGGCCGAGGCCAGGCTGGAGTCGCTGCGCGACGTCGCCCGCGGCGAGGACAATCTCCTGCACCCGATCCGTGCCGCCCTCGCAGCCAACGCCTCGATCGGCGAGGTCTGCGGCGCCATGCGCGAGGTCTTCGGCGAATACAAGGGCGGCGCTTTTTTCTAGCGGGTGGCGACTTTTGGGGGCTATGGCGCCCACAACTCGCCAATCGTAATCTGAACGGTCCCTCTCATTAGCCCCGCAGGGGAAGGAACCCGGCCGATGCGGTTGAAGCCGGGGGCGATGATCGAGGTCTCGAGGACGTTGATGAAGTCCGAGCCCGAGCTGGCGGCGCTGGTGGAGCGCGTCGAAGGGCTCGAGGTGGCGATGGCGGAGAAGGGGTTCGGCACCCGGGTGCAGCTGCGGGCCGCGGAGGACTCCGGCCTCGCCGAGGCCGACCTCGAAGCGGTGCTCGACCGCCTCGCAGAGCCGCAGCGGCGACCGTTCGTCTGAGGAACGGGAGCGGCCCCCGGCTTAGCGGGACTGGTCATAGCCCCCGTGCCAGCGCGAACTGCGATTGCCCGACTCGCTGAACCCCTGGGTCACCCAAACTCCCAGCCGCATCGTGGAAGCACGAGGGGCCCGCTCAGGCGGGCCCTTCGTCTGCCGGAAGCAGGCTCGGACGCTTCTGACCACCTCCGGACGCCGCGCACGCGCCGCAAATAGAATGCCGCGGCCGCCTCCAAGGCCGGTCGGGCGGCACCGACGAGACATGCGCGAGCGAAACCCGGAAACCCACCAGGAGAAGCTCTCCTACCTGCGCGAGCTGCGCGAGGCGGCGGTCCACTCCGCCTCCGAGGCGGCGGTCGAGAAGCAGCATGCCAAGGGCAAGCTGACCGCGCGCGAGCGGATCGAGAAGCTGCTCGACCCGGGTTCCTTCGAGGAGCTCGACACCTTCGTCCGACACCGCACCTACGACTTCGAGATGCAGAAGAACCGGCCCTGGGGCGACGCCGTCGTCACCGGGCACGGCACGATCGACGGCCGCACCGTCTTCGTCTTCTCGCAGGACTTCACCGTCTTCGGCGGCAGCCTTGGCGAGGTGATGGCGGAGAAGATGTGCAAGGTGATGGACCTCGCCGCCCAGGTCGGGGCGCCGGTGATCGGCATCAACGACTCCGGCGGGGCGCGGATCCAGGAGGGGGTCGTCTCGCTCGGCGCCTACGGCGACGTCTTCGTCCGTAACGTCAAATGCTCCGGGGTGATCCCGCAGATCAGCCTGATCATGGGGCCCTGCGCCGGCGGCGCCGTCTACTCGCCGGCGATGACCGACTTCATCTTCATGGTCAAAGAGACCTCGCACATGTTCATCACCGGCCCGGAAGTGATCAAAACGGTCACCGGCGAGGAAGTCGAGTTCGAGGAACTGGGCGGGGCGATGAGCCACAACTCGAAGTCCGGCGTCGCCCACTTCGCCTCCGAGGACGAGGAGAGCTGCCTCGAGGACGTGCGCTACCTGATGAGCTTCCTGCCCTCGAACAACCTCGAGGCGCCGCCGCGCTTCGAGCCCAGCGACGACCCCGAGCGCGAAGACGACGAGCTTGACACCGTCGTTCCCGACGACGCCTCCAAGCCCTACGACATGCGCGACGTGATCGCCCACGTCGTCGACGACGAGGAGTTCTTCGAGGTCCACGAGCACTTCGCGAAGAACATCGTCTGCGGCTTCTCCCGGCTCGACGGCTTCCCGGTGGGCATCGTCGGCAACCAGCCGGCCTTCCTCGCCGGGGTGCTCAATATCGAGGCGTCCGAGAAGGAGGTCCTGATTGTAAGATCGTGGTTTTGGTAAATAGTGT
>JBJMKQ010000121.1:0-61638 GCA_045805725.1 Solirubrobacterales bacterium | reverse complement strand
GACCGCCGCCGAGGGCGTCACCTCCAGCGCTTGGACCCCGATCACCGCGGTCACCGCCGCCTTCTTCGGCACCGACACCCTCCATGGCAGCTTCGACCTCCCCTCGATCCTCTTCGGCCTAGCGCTCATTCTCCTCGCTTCGCTCCTCCTCGGGTCCCTAGTCACCGCCTTCCTCGTCTACTGCCTCGGCTGGACCCCTCACCCACTAGCCGCCGCCTTACTCGGTACGGCCTGCGGACTGGCAGCAGAGATCCTCCTGATCAACCTCCTCTGCAACTGGCTCCAGCCCGACAACGGCATCAACACCAGCCTCCCCAGCTGGGCCTGGTTCCCAGCCTTCGCAGCTTGGGGAGCGACCCTGGGGCTGGTGCCGGCGCGCCCATGAAGCCGATCGACACCCGCAACCAGTACTTCGACGTCTGGAACGTCTACTGGCCGATCGCCCTCACCGTCTTCCTCGTCATCCTCGCCGCGGTCGTCTTCATCGGGCTCCGGTACCGCTCGCGTTCGCGGGAGCTCGTGCGGGGCAGCGACGAGAACCAGCCGCTCGAGGTCGGCTACGCGATCGGGCTCGCCTGCGTTGCCGCCTTCCTAGTCTTCCTCACCTTCAGCCGCATGCCCGGCAGCGTCGACCACAACGCCACCGGCAAGCCGGTCGCGATCCGGGTCACCGCCGCGCGCTGGAACTGGCGCTTCGAATATCCCGAAAGCGGCTACGTCGAACAGGGGACCAAGCGGCACATCCCGGTGCTGCGGGTGCCGGTTGACAGCAGGGTCGAGTTCACCGGCTCCTCGCTCGACGTCATCCATTCCTTCTTCATCCCCGAAGAGCGCTTCAAGCGCGACGTCTTCCCGGCCCAGCACAGCCGCTGGGAGATGGTCTTCGAAGACGCCGGCAACCACCCGGGCGGCGGCGAGTGCGCCGAGTTCTGCGGCCTCGAACACGGCAGCATGAACTTCGACGTCCTGGTGATGCCGCAGCCCGCCTTCCAGCGGTGGGCGCAGGGTGCCGGTGGGGATCGGACGGCAGCCGCCGGAGGGGCGCCATCGGGCAACGGCGGGGGAGCGAGCGGCGGCGCCGGAGGGCCGGGATCGGGCAACGCCGCCGAAGCGAGCGCCGCCCCCGGAGGCCCCGCGTGAGCGCCATCTCCCCCCGCCCCGCCGCGGTGCCGCTGCGACCGCCGGTCGGCTCGCGCCGTCGCGCCAGCCTGCTCGAGGTCCTCTCCAGCACCGACCATAAGCGGATCGGGCTGCTGACGATGGTCACCGCCTTCGGCTTCTTCCTCGTCGCCGGGGCGCTGGCGCTGACGATGCGGGCGGAGCTGCAGAAGCCGGGTCTGCAGTTCCTCTCCGAGAACACCTACAACGAGCTGTTCACGATGCACGGCTCAACGATGTTCTACCTCTTCGCCGTGCCGGTGGTGCTCGGGGTCGGGCTCTACTTCGTGCCGCTGCAGCTCGGCGCCGCCCGCGTCCTCTGGCCCCGGCTCGCGCTCGGCGGCTACTGGCTCTTCCTCGCCGGCGGGTTGATCATGTACGCGGGCTTTCTGACCCAATCCGGCGCCGCCAGCTTCGGCTGGACCGCCTACTTCCCCCTCTCCGACCAGAACGCCACCCCCGGCACCGGCGCCGACTTCTGGGTGATCGGCGTCGCCCTCGCCACCACTGGGGCGCTGCTGCAGTCGATCTCGCTGCTGGGGACGCTGGTGCGGCTGCGGGCGCCGGGGATGACGATGCTGCGGATGCCGCTGTTCAGCTGGAGCCAGCTGGTGACGGTGTTCATGGTGATCACCGGCTTTCCGGTCCTGATCGTGGCGATGACCCTGCTGGAGATGGACCGGCAGGGGGCCTCGATCTTCTCCTCCTCGCCGGAGGGCTCGGTCACCTGGCAGCACCTCTTCTGGTTCTACGGCCACCCGGTCGTCTACGTCGTCTTCTTCCCGCTGGTCGGGGTGGTCGGCGAGACGATTGCCACCTTCTCGCGCCGCCGCTTCTTCGGCTTCCGCACGACGGTCGTCTCGCTGCTGCTCTTCTCGGCGATCTCGATGAGCGTCTGGGGCCACCACATGTTCGCGACGAACCAGGTCTCCAACCGCTACTTCTCGCTCACCTCGACGATCCTGCTGGTCCCGGCCGGGATCGAGTACTTCGGCTTCCTAGCGACCATGGCCGGCGGCCGCATCCGCTTCGCCTCGCCGATGCTGTTCGCGATCGGCTTCGTGCTGCTGTTCCTGATCGGCGGCCTGACCGGGATCATGGTCGCCTCGCCGCCGCTCGACTACCACGTGCACGACACCTACTTCGTCGTCGCCCATTTCCACTACACGCTCTTCGGGGGGACGGTGTTCGGGCTGTTCGCGGCGATCCACTACTGGTTCCCGAAGGTGACGGGACGGCTGCTCGACGAGGGCTGGGCCAAGGCCACGTTCGTGCTGCTCTTCCTCGGCGCGCTGGTCACCTTCATCCCGATGTTCTTCCTCGGCAGCGAGGGGATGACCCGGCGCATCGCCGACTACCTGCCGCTGCGCGACTGGTCGACGCTGAACACGATCTCGACGATCGGCGCCTTCACGATCTTCCTCGGCATCCTCGCCTTCCTCGTCAACGTGATGCGCTCTCTGCGGCTGGGGGCGCCGGCCGGGCCGGACCCCTGGGAAGGGCAGACGCTGGAGTGGGCGAGCGCCTCGCCGCCGCCGCGCCACAACTTCGGCGCCCTGCCGCCGGTTCGCTCGCACACGCCGCTGCTAGACCTGCGCGAGGTAGGCAGGGACCCGCTGCGCGAGGTCGGGCTGGAGCCGCGGCAGGCGGCGGGGGACCTAGCGGAGGCGGCGCCATGAGCGCGGGAGCGCTAATGAGCGCGGTGGCGGCTATGAGCGCGGTGGCGCTATGAGGAAGGCGGCGCCATGAAGAAGGTAGCGCTATGAGCGCGGGCGACCTCGTGAACGAGGAGCGACCGCGGGAGCGCCGGCCGGCCTGGCCGGCGATCGCCCTCTGGGGCGTTTTCCTCGCCGTCCTGACCGCGATCGGGGTGGTCTTCTTCGGCACCAGCGTCTCGACCCCGGCGCTGCTCGGCGGCAGCGCCGCCTTCGCCCTCGTGCTCGCCCTCGGCCTAGCGGTGACGCGGCGCTCGCTGCAGCTCGACGGCGGCGGCGCCGACCCGGAGGGGAGCCCCGCGACGGTCTGGCTGGCGCTCTCGCTGGCGCTGGCGGCGACGGGGGCGGCGCTCGGCCCCTGGCTCGCCTTCATCGGCGGCGGCATGAGCCTGGCCGGCGTCGCCGGCGTCGCGCGGGAGCTGCGGGCGCAGCGCGGGGCGGGACACGGGGCAGCTCCGAACCGGCGGCTCGCGAAAGCGTCTGCCGGGCCGCGGGGGGAGCCGCGATGACCTGGCGCCGGGCGATCTTCCTGCTCGCCGGCTGGGCGGTCGTCGGCGTCGCCCTCTCGCCGCCGCTCGATGCCGCGGCCAACCAGAGCCTGCCCCTGCACATGGTCCAGCACATGCTGCTGCTGGCAGTGGCGCCACCGCTGCTGGTCCTGGGCGAACCCGTGCGGGTCGCTTTTGACCTGCTGCCGGTCGCCGGCGCCCGGCACCTCGCGACCTGGCTGCGCCGGCCGCCGCTGGCGACGCTGCTGAACCCGGTGGTCGCGCTCTCCCTCTTCCTCCTCATCGTCCTCGGCACCCACCTGCCCGCCGTCTTCGACGCCGCGCTCGAAAGCGACCCCCTGCACGCGCTCGAGCACCTCGGTTACCTGCTGGCGGGGCTCCTGCTGTGGTCGGCGGCGATTGGCGCCGACCCCGCCGCGAAACCGCTCTCGCTGATCGGCGTCACCGGACTGCTGACGGCGGCGATGGTGCCGATGCTCGCCGTCGGAGTTGCCCTCGACACCGCCTCCGTTGTCGTCTACTCGCCGTATGCCGCAGCCTCCGGCTCCGCCGCCGCCTCGGGCGCGCCCGTCGCTTTCGGCGAACAGAACGCCGCGGCGACGGCGATGTGGGCGGGCGACCTCCCCTTCATCCTCGCCCTCGTCCTCGCCGGCTGGGCCGCGCTCAAGCGCGAAGAGCGCCGCCAGCGCCTGCACGAAGCGGCGGCTGAACGCGAGTCCGCGAAAAACCGTGCTCTACAAGGCTTTTCGCGGACTCGCGAGGGAGGCCGCGCGTGAGACGGGCGCTGCGGTCGATGCTGCCGGTTGCGCTGATGGCGGCGGCGATCGGGCTGATGGCGATCGAATCGCCCGCAGCGCCGGCGGGCAGCGCTCCGGCGGCGGCAGGCGAAGCGCCGGGAAGCAGCGGTAAAACGGCGGCAGGCGAAGGTCCCGCGCCCGCGCGCCCGAGCTCACAGTCCGCCCCCGGCCGCTCGCCCGAATCCACCGGGCGGCGCCTCTTCGTCCAGGGTTGCTCCTCCTGCCACGGCTTCGCGGGCGAAGGGGTGAAGGGATCGGGGCCGCCGCTGGTCGGCGTCGGGGAAGAGGCCGCCGACTTCTACCTGCGTACCGGGCGGATGCCGCTCGACGACCCGAAGGAGGAGCCGATGCGCGGTCCGTCCCCCTACACCGACGCCCAGATCCGCGCCCTCACCGGGTACGTCGGCAGCCTCGGCGGGCCGCCGATTCCCACCGTCCATCCCGAGGACGGCGATCTCGCCGAAGGGCAGAAACTGTTCGCCGAGCACTGCGCCGGCTGCCACCAGATCGTCGGCCGCGGCGGCATGCTGCCCGGCGCCGTCGTCCCCGACCTCGGCGCCGCCAGCGCCACCGACGTCGCCGAGGCGGTCCACGTCGGCCCCTACGTGATGCCGAGCTTCGACCACCTCACCGCGAGCGAAGTCAACGACCTCGCCCGCTACGTCGAATACACCCAGGACCCCGAAGACGAGGGCGGCTGGGCGATCGGCCACATCGGCCCGATACCCGAGGGGATGGTCGCCTGGCTGCTGGCCGGCGTGGCGCTGCTGTTCGCGATCAGGCTGATCGGAGAGAGGACGACGCGATGAGCCCCGGTGGCGTCTTCGCCCGGATCGTCGCCGCCCTCGGCGCCGCGGCCGGCCTGCGCCGGCGCAATCGCGAGCAGGCTCCCGACGCGGAACCGCCCGCCGATCCGAACTGCATCAAATTTCCGGGCCAGGACGACCGAAATTTGATGCAGTTCGAGGATTCCGCGCGCGCGGCTCTGGCTGAGGACGTGCCGCCGCCGGAGCTCGACGAAAGCTCCGACCCTCGCGCCGAGCTGGTCGTCGCCCTGCTGCTGATCGCAGCCGCGGTCGCCTTCGCCGGCTTCGTCGTCTTCTACGTCATCAGCGAAGACACCCAGCTGCTGGGCCTCTGCATCGGGCTCGGGCTGGTCCTCGCCGGCACCGCCTCGGCCCTCGCCGGCAAGCGCGTCGTCATCCAGGAGAAGACGACGGACCACTACAAGGACTATGGAGATCGCGAAGCGCGGCGCGAGGTCGAGAACCACCTGGTCGAGGGGAAGGTCGGGGTCACCCGCCGCAAGCTCATCTTCTCCTCGCTGGCGGCGGTCGGCGCCGCTCTCGGGGCCGCGGCGGTGGTGCCGATCGCCTCGCTCGGGCCGCGGGTGGGCGAGAAGGTCTACGAGACCCCCTGGAGCGCCGGCAAGAAGGTGGTTGACGAGACCGGCGAGGGGATCACCCTCGACAGCCTCTCCCCCGGCGAGTTCATGACCGCCTTTCCGCAGGGCGCGAGCCTGGAGGACTTCGGCTCGCCGCTGGTCCTCGTCCGCCTCGAGACCGACGAGCTCGAGATGCCCGAGGACCGCGCCCACTCCGCCCCCCATGGCTACGTCGCCTATTCCAAAATCTGCCCCCACGCGGGTTGCGCGGTCTCCCTCTTCCGCTACCCCAGCTTCGACGAAGAGCAGCCCGGCCCGGCGCTGGTCTGCCCCTGCCACTACTCGACCTTCAACCCCGCCGACGGCGGCAAGGTGCTCTTCGGCCCGGCCGGCCGGCCCCTCCCGCAGCTGCCGCTGCGGGTCGCCGCCGACGGCGGCCTCGAGGCGGCCGGCGGCTTCTACGAACCTATTGGCCCCTCCTACGGCGGCATCCGCGAAGACCCGCGGGGGAACCCGCTGTGAGTGGAGCTGATCGTCAGCCCAGCGGAGCCGATCGTCGGCGCGGGGAACCGGCGGCAAGTGGCGTCCGTCGCCGCCGGAGGACGCCATGATCCGCCGCGCGGTCGCCGCCCTCGACGAGCGCCTCGGCGCCGCCAACCCGCTGCAGCGGACCCTCCGCTACGTCTTCCCCGACCACTGGACGTTCATGCTCGGCGAGATCGCGATGTACTGCTTCGTGGTCCTCGTCGTCACCGGAATCTTCCTCACCTTCTGGTACGTCCCGAGCGAGGCGAAACTCCACTACCACGGCTCCTACCTGCCCCTGCAGGGAACCTCGATGAGCGAGAGCTTCGCCTCGGTCATGCACATCTCCTTCGAGGTCCCCGCCGGCCTCCTGATCCGCCAGACCCACCACTGGGCCGCCGACGTCTTCATCGTCGCGATCGTCCTCCACTTGGTCCGGATCCTGCTCACCGGCGCCTACCGCAAGCCACGCGAGCTCAACCACTGGCTCGGCGTGACGATGCTCGGCCTGGCGATCCTCGAGGGCTTCCTCGGCTACTCGCTGGTCGACGACCTGCTCTCCGGGATGGGGCTGGCGATCGCCTACGGGGTGGCGATGTCGGTGCCGTTCGTCGGCGGTCAGTTCGCCTTCCTCGTCTGGAACGGCGAGTACCCGGGGACCGACGCTTTCTGGCCGCGGCTGGAGATCCTCCACGTGTTTCTGATCCCGATCGCGATCGCGACCCTGCTGGCGCTGCACCTCGCCCAGATCGTCCGCCAGCACCACACCCAGTTCCCGGAGGAAGGCTCGGAGCGGGTGGTGCGCGGGACGCCGGCCTGGCCCGGCTACGCGCTGCGCTCGATCGGCCTCTTCCTCGTCGTCGCCGGGGTGCTCTTCCTGCTCGGCGGCCTCGTCCAGATCAACCCGATCTGGGAGTGGGGACCGTATGAGCCCTACCTCTCGACCAACGGCGCCCAGCCCGACTGGTACGTCGGCTGGCTGATCGGGGCGCTGCGGCTGATGCCGCCGCTGGAGATCGTGATCGGCGACTACACCGTCGTCCCCAACCCCTTCTGGGGCGGCGCGCTGTTCCCGCTGGTCGTCTTCGGCGGCCTCTACGCCTGGCCGCCGCTGGCCCGCCGCCTCCGCCTCGACGACCGCCGCGAGCACAACCTCCTCGACCGCCCCCGCGACAACCCCAGGCGGACCGCGCTGGTGATCGCCTTCCTCGTCTGGGTCTTCACGATTTTCGCCGCCGGCGCCACCGACCGCTTCTACTTCCGCTCCCTGATTCCCTACGAAGGCCAGGTCTGGTTCTTCCGCGCCTTCGCCCTCTTCGTCCCCTTCCTCGTCTACTTCGTCACCAAGCGGGTCTGCGAAGAGCTGCGCTCACGCGAGGGTCACCCGCTGCGCGGCTGGCAAGGGACGGTGCTGCGCCGCAACGAGGAGATGGGCTTTGAAGAAACGACCCGCGGCCCCTGACGAGTTCCGTGGTTCCAAAGGAACCACCAATTGAGCGCCGGGCTTTGCAGGCGGGGCTCTAGGCTCCCTGGCCGTTGCGGTTGATCTGAGCGCGTTGAGTCTCGATCACCTGCGTGGGGTCTGCAGCCGATTGGAAGCCGGCTTTGAAGACCGACCAGCGCTTGCAGACCGAGCCGGCGAGGAGGAGGGCGCCGCCGGCCATCGAGAGGGTGCTGCGGCGTTTCGCCCGGCGGCGTTCGTCCCTGGACCGAAGCAGGCGTCCCAGGGACGAACGCCGGTGGCCGGGGTGGAAGGCGTCGTCGCCAGCCGCAAGCGCCAGGGCGCCGGCGGCGGTGAGGGCGCGGGCGGCCTTGCCGAACCTGCCGGCGGTGCCCTTCTCGTAGGAGTCGGCGAGCTGGCCGAGGCGCTGGTGCATCGCCACCGTCACCGCCTCCTCGGCGATCGCGGCGGCGATGCCGAGGCGGCGGGCGGGCTCGGCTTCCCCGGCCGAGACGGTCAGCAGCGCCGCGCCGGCGGCGCTGGCGGTGGCGCTGGCGGCGAAGACGAAGGGCATCTCCGCGCGCGCCTCTGACCAGGCTGGGATGGCGCTGTGGGTGACGAGGGCGGCGGTGTAGGTGGCGAGCGGCGCGCCCAGCGCGGCCGCCAGCACCTCCGGGGCGCCGCCGCGGCGCTTCTCGTCCAAGAGGTTGAGGCCGGCGGCGAGGCTGGTCGCGCCGCCGTTGGCGAGCAGCAGCCAGGCGCCAACGTTCATCGGCGAGGTCACCTTGAAGACGCGGAGCATGTTGAGGAAGCGCGACGGTTTGCCGAGGTCTTTGATCAGCAGCAGCGGGCTGACGGCGACGCCGACGAAGGCGCCTCCCCAGGCCCGCCGCGCCAGCTGGGGTCGGCCGGCGAACGTCGCCGTGCTCGCCAGCACCGCCGAGGCTCCCGCCAGGCCGCCGAAGAAGAAGTAGAAGGGGATCTCCGGCTTCCAGACCGGCGGCTTGACGATCGGCCGGTCGTAGTAGGTGGTCGGCTTCTCGCGCGGGACCAGCGGCTGTTCGGCGCCGCCCTTGCCCTTGCGATCGCGGCCGACGCCGCTCGGGGTCGCCTGGGCCGCCATCGGGGTCGGCTCGCCCGCGTCCCCGTGGACGTAGGTCCCTTCCCCCGCGACCGAGCACCCGACGTCGCCGCGCAGCTCGCCGTTCTCCGCGCTCATCTCCGCCTCCCGAGGAAGCCCGCCGCGATCCCGGCCGCCATCGTCACCGCGGCCGCCCCGGCGGCCTTCCAGACCGCAGCGGCTTGCCGCGTCGGCACCACCGGGTCGGGCGGCAGCCGGTAGGTCTCCGGCTCGTCGAGGAGCAGGAAGAAGGCGCCGAAGCCACCGACGCCGTCGTCGGGGTCCTCCCCGTAGAGGCGCGCCTCGCTGCGGCCCCGCTCGTGCAGCTTCTCGACCCGCTTCGCCGCCCGCTCGCGCAGCTCGTCGAGCTCGCCGAACTGGATCGAGTCGGTCGGGCAGGCCTGCGCGCAGGCCGGTTCCATGCCCCCCTGCAGGCGGTCGTAGCAGAGGGTGCACTTCCAGACGCGCCCGTCATCTTCGCGCTGGTCGAGCACCCCGAAGGGGCAGGAGACGACGCAGTAGCCGCAGCCGTTGCAGATGTCCTCCTGCACGACGACGGTGCCGAACTCGGTGCGGAAGATCGAGCCGGTCGGGCAGGCGTCGAGGCAGCCGGCCTCGGTGCAGTGCTTGCAGACGTCCGAGCTCATCAGCCAGCGGAAGCCGTCATCGTCGCGATGGGGGTCGAGTCCCTCCTCGACCAGGTTCTGCCGCGCCGCCTCGGCGACGAGGTCGTCGGGCGCCCCGCCTTCGACCCCGACCGGCAGCTTCTGTTCGACGAAGGCGACGTGGCGCCAGCGCTCGGAGCCGAGTTCGCCGCTGTTGTCGTAGGAGCTGCCGAGGTAGCCCTGGTTGTCGGCGGGAACTTCGTTCCACTCCTTGCAGGCGACCTCGCACGCCTTGCAGCCGATGCAGACCGAGGTATCGGTAAAGAAGCCGACCCGCGACTGGGCGCCCTCGCCGTAGGTGTCGGGCCAGGCCGGCGTCTCCAGGTCGAGCACGCGCCCCGCCATCAGCGATCGCTCCCGCTGCTGCGATCGTCGACCGCGGCGCCGCCCGCCGCGGAGGCCTCGGATCCCGCGGAGGAGCCCTGCGCCCGCCGCAGGTGCGCGGCGACGTAGGCAGGCAGGTCCGCCCCGCGGGGGCGCCGTCCCGGCCGGATGTCGCAGCTCGCCGCCTTCACCTCCTGGATGTGGACGTTGGGGTCGAGGGTGAAGGCGAAGAGGTCGTTGGCCGAATCGCCGGTGCTGATCCCCTTGTTGCCCCAGTGGTAGGGCAGCCCGACCTGGTGCATCGTCCTCCCGTCGACCTGCAGCGGCTTGATCCGCTCGGTCACCATCACTCGCGCCTCGATCGCGCTCCGCGCGCTGAGGATCGTCGCCCAGCCGCCGTGCTCGAGCCCGCGCTCCTCCGCCAGCTCCGGGCTCACCTCGCAGAAGAACTCCGGCTGCAGCTCGGCGAGGTAGGGCACCGCGCGGCTCATCCCCCCGGCGGTGTGGTGCTCGGTCAGCCGGTAGCTCGTCACCACGAACGGATAGCGCTCGGCGCCGGGCTCGCCGTCGCTGGGGTTGATCGGGTTCTCCGGCCGGTCGTACTCGTCGCGCACCGGGTTCGAGCGCTGCTTGTAGAGCGGGTTCGAGAAGGGCGACTCGCGCGGCTCGTAGTGGGTCGGGAAGGGGCCGTCGACGATCCCGTTCGGCGCGTAGAGCCAGGCCCGCCCGTCGCCCTGCATGATGAACGGCTCGTCGCCCCGCAGCGCCTGCTGCGCCGTCGCGTCTTCGGGCGGTATGTAGTCAGGCCGCTTGTCGGGCGTGAAGTCGGGGACGTCGTCGCCGACCCATTCACCTTCGCCCTCGTCCCACCAGACGTATTTCTTGCGCTCCGACCAGGGCTTGCCTTCGGGGTCGGCGGAGGCCCGGTTGTAGAGGATGCGCCGGTTCATCGGCCAGGCCCAGGCCCACTCCGCCGCGACCCAGTCCTGCTCGCCGGCCGGTTTGCGTTTGGCCGGCTGGTTGGTGCCGCCCTTGTAGCAGCCGGCGTAGATCCAGCAGCCGCAGGTGGTCGAGCCGTCGTCGCGCAGCGGCAGGTAGTCGGCCAGCGGCTCTTTCTCCTGGTCGAAGCCGCCGATCTCGGCCAGCACCGCTTCGGCGTCGGGCTCGTCGTCGGGACCGATCGTCGGGTAGTCCCAGGTGAGGTCGAGGATCGGGCGGTCCCGGTCGCGCCCGGAATCGGCGAGCTTGCGCCGCACCAGGCGCCCGAGGTGGTACATGAACCACAGCTCCGAGCGGCACTCGCCCTCCGGCTCGACCGCTTTGTGGTGCCACTGCAGCAGCCGCTGGGTGTTGGTGAAGCTGCCGTCCTTCTCGGTGTGGGAGGCGGCCGGCATCAGGAAGACCTCGGTGCCGATCTCCTCGGTCGCCAGCTCGCCGGTCTCGATCTCCGGCCCGTCCTTCCAGAAGGTCGCGGTCTCGATTTCGGAGAAGTCCCGCACCACCAGCCATTTCAGCTTCGCCAGGGCCAGCCGCTGCAGCTTCGAGTTGGCCGAGCCGACCGCCGGGTTCTCTCCCATCACGAAGTAGCCCTCGAGCTTGTTGTCCTGCATGTCGGAGACGGTCCGGTAGTGGGAGTGGTCCTCGTCGATCCGCGGCAGGTAGTCGAAGCAGAAGTCGTTCTCGAACTGGGCCGTCTCCCCCCACCACGCCTTCAGCAGACTGACCATGTAGCTCTTGGTGTTGCCCCAGAACCCGGTCGGCGGCGCGTTGCGCTCAACGTAGAGGTCGAGGCTCGTCTTCTTGTGCGCGTGGGGCATCGGCAGGTAGCCGGGGAGGATGTTGAAGAGGGTCGGAATGTCGGTCGAGCCCTGGATCGAAGCGTGGCCCCGCAGAGCGAGGATGCCGCCGCCGGGGCGGCCGATGTTGCCGAGCAGCAGCTGCACGATCGCCGCGGTGCGGATGTACTGGACGCCGACCGTGTGCTGGGTCCAGCCGACCGCGTAGGCGAAGGCGCTGGTCCGCTCGCGCCCGGAGTTCTCGCAGAGCGCCTCGGCGACCTCGAGGAAGGTCTCCTCAGGGACACCGCAGACCCGCGCGACCATCTCCGGCGTGTAGCGCCGGTAGTGCTTCTTCAACAGCTGGAAGACGCAGCGGGGGTCCTGCAGGGTCTCGTCCTCCTCGGGCGGCTCGCCGTGTTCGAGTTCGCCGCCGTGGGCGCCGTGGGCCTGCTCGCCTTCGGCCTGCCCCTTGTCGCGTTCGCCGGCCGCGGCCGCCTCCTCCATCTCCCTGTACTGCCAGCTCTCGCGTTCGTAGCGGCCGGTCTCGGGGTTGAGGCCGGAGAAGATCCCCTCCAGGTCCTCGGTGTCGCGGAAGTCGTCGCTGACGATCGTGCGGGCGTTGGTGTAGGCCCGCACGTACTCGCGGAACTCGCGCCCGTTCTCGAGGATGTGGTTGACGATGCCGCCGAGGAAGGCGATGTCGCTGCCGGCCCGCAGCGGCACGTGGAGGTCGGCGAGGGCGCTGGTACGGGTGAAGCGAGGGTCGACGTGGATCACCTTGGCACCCCGTTCGCGCGCCTCGACCACCCACTGGAACCCGACCGGATGGCACTCGGCCATGTTCGAGCCCATGATCACGATGCAGTCGGAGTTCTGCAGGTCCTGCTGGAAGGTGGTCGCGCCACCCCTACCGAACGAGGTCCCCAAACTGGGGACCGTGGAGCTGTGTCATATGCGCGCCTGGTTCTCGATCTGCACCGCGCCCATCGCCGTGAAGAACTTCTTGATCAGGTAGTTCTCCTCGTTGTCCAGCGTGGCGCCGCCGAGGTGGGCGAAGCCGAGGGTGCGGTTCAGCCGTTCGCCTTCGCGCTCGTCCTGCCAGCCGGCGTCACGGGCGGCGATCACCCGCTCGGCGATCATCTCCATCGCCTCGTCGAGCTCCAGCTCCTCCCACTCGGTCCCGCGCGGGCGGCGGTATTTGACCTTCTTCAACCGCGTCGGGTTGTTGACCAACTGCTCGGAGGCGGCGCCCTTCGAGCAGAGGCGGCCGCGGGAGATCGGGCTGTCGGGATCGCCCTCGATCTGGGTGACCTTGCCCTCCTTCGACCAGACCCGCTGCCCGCAGCCGACGGCGCAATAGGGGCAGACCGAGCGGGTCATCTTCTCCGCTTCCTCGGTCCGCGGCCGCAGCTGCGCGGTGTGACGCGACTGCGCAGCCTTGCCACGTCCCGACGGATCCCCTTCCGTCAGCTGCCGGACGAGAGGCCATTTCCCGAGCAGACCCAGCATCTACCGATGCCTGTCCCCCCTGCCGTAAGGCGCGAAACCTCATGCCCGCAGAGGCAGCACTGCGGCCAAACCCTCGCTCAGCGCAGCAGAAGGCGGCAGCGCTTGAGCAGCTCGTCCATCGTTTTCGGCCGCAGGTTGCCGAGGCGGCGGGCAAGGCGTTGGTGGGAGATCGTCCGCAACTGCTCCGGCATCGCGAACCCGTCCTCTTCCAGACCGCCTTCGGAGGCGGCAATCGCCAGGTGAAAGCTGTTGCCGAAGTCCGTTCGGGTAAGCGGCACCGCCAGCGAGAGTTCGAGGCCGGACTGGTTCAGCTGGTCCACGGAGACGATCACGAAGGGCCGCGCCTTGGCCTGCTCCCTGCCCCGGGTTGGTTCAGGGTCGGTCCAGTAGACGTCGCCCTGATGGGGGCGCGGCGCTACCACTCGGGGGCCGGAGCTTCGAAGGAGGACTCAATCTCCTTGCTCTCCGCCAGGTAGGCCTCGCGAGCCGTGGGGTCGGCGGCCAGCCGCTCGAATCCGGCGCCCATCTGCGCCAGCAGCTCCTCCTCGTCAGCTGCCCGGACGAGTTCGGCGACCACCTCGCCGGCAGGCTCGGCACGACGACGCGAGAGCGCATTCAGCCGGTCGCGCGTCTCAGTCGAAACTCTGATCGTCGTCGTATCTGCGGATGCCATGTAGATCAAGAGTCTACAACACTCCCCACGCAAGAAAAAGCGGGTACACCTTGAAGGCGATGCTCGCCTGCCGCGTCTTCGGCCACCGCTACCGCCTCGGCAACGAGGGGCGGCGATGCGCTGGGTCTGCGAGCGCGGCTGCCGCGCCGGGGAGGAGGAGGTGTACCCAAGGGCGGCCGAAGCCGGCCGCTTCGCCCGCGCCTTCGACTACGACGAGCGCGACTCAACCGGTAAGCGCGCGCCCTCTTCCGCCTGCTGCCGCTGTGGCACCGGGGGTCGATGATGGACCGAATGCGCCGTGAGGAAGATCCCAGTCGCTGAGACCTCGACTGTCCAGTTTTGCGTCCGTATGGACCCATAAATCGACGGCTCCAAAGGGTCCCGAAGCGTGTCAGTGCAAGGACAGCCCCTGCTTCCGACCCTCTCGGGCGGGTAACCGAGGGCATGGGCGAAGCGCGTTCCAACGGGACCATCGGTGCACGTACCTGGGCGATCGCGGAGGGCTACATCCCCTCCGCGAGCACCGGAGAGGGACCGGCGCTGGAAAGCCATGAGGCAGCCTGCATGCTGAACCCCAGCGCGGAAGCGGCTGAGGTCGAGGTCACCGTCTACTTCGCCGACCGTGAGCCGGCGGGGCCGTACCGGATCACGGTGCCGGCACGGCGGACGCTGCACCTGCGCTTCAACGACCTCGACGACCCGGAGCCGATCCCCCGCGACACCTCGTACGCGGCGGTAATCGATTCCGACCAGCCGATCGTCGTCCAGCACACCCGGCTCGACTCGCGCCAGCCCGCCCTCGCCCTGCTCTCGACCGTCGCCCACCCCGCCTGAGGAGGAGCTTCCATGTCCGAAACCGTCGGTGCCTACGTCCTCAAACGCCTCCACGAACACGGGATCGACCGCGTCTACGGCTACCCCGGCGACGGGATCAACGGCATCCTCGGCGGCTTCCACCAGCACGGCGAAGACGTCGAGTTCGCGCAGACGCGCCACGAGGAGATCGCCGCCTTCGCCGCCACCGCCCACGCCAAGCTGACCGGCGAGGTCGGCGTCTGCATGGCAACGTCTGGGCCAGGCGCGATCCACCTCCTCAACGGCCTCTACGACGCCAAGCTCGACCACCAGCCGGTGGTCGCGATCGTCGGCCAGCAGAAGACGATGTCGCTGGGTTCGAACTACCAACAGGAGGTCGACCTCGGCGTCCTCTTCAAGGACGTCGCCTCCGAGTTCGTCCAGATCTGCATGTCGCCAATGCAGGCGCGCCACCTGATCGACCGCGCCGTCCAGGTCGCCAAAGCCTCGCGCTCCGTGACCGCGGTGATCATCCCCGACGACATCCAGGAAGCCGAATTCGAAGAACCCGAACGCGTCCACGGCGCGGTCTATTCGAGCCTGCACGAACCGGCGAAGCCGCGGCTGGTGCCGCCGCAGAGCGAGGTCCGCCGCGCGGCCGAGATCCTCAACTCGGGCGAGCGGGTGGCGATCCTGGTCGGCCAGGGGGCCCGCGGCGCCGCCAAGGAGGTCGAAGAGGTGGCCGAGCTGCTCGGCGCTGGCGTCGCCAAGGCGCTGAACGGACGCGACGTCCTACCCGACGACCTCCCCTTCGTCACCGGGCCGATCGGCCTGCTCGGCTCGAAGCCGAGCTACGAGATGGTGGACAGCTGCGACACCTTCCTGATGATCGGCTCCAGCTTCCCCTACGCGGAGTGGCTGCCGCAGGAGGGCCAGGCGCGGGCGGTACAGATCGACATCGACGGCCGCCTGGTCGGGATCCGCTACCCAATGGAGGCGAGCCTCGTCGGCGACGCTCGCGACACGCTGCAGGAGCTGATCCCGCAGCTCGAGCGCAAGACCGAGCGCGGCTGGCGCGATGAGATCGAAGCCGAAGTGGAGCGCTGGTGGGAGATCCTCGGCGAGCAGGCGATGGTCGAGGCGCAGCCGCTGAACCCGCTGCGCGTCTTCCACGAGCTCAGCCCGCGCCTGCCCGACGACTGCATCCTCACCGCCGACTCGGGCTCGGCGACCAACTGGTGGGCGCGCCACCTGAAACTGCGACGGGGGATGCGCACGGCCCTCTCGGGCACGCTGGCGACGATGTGCCCGGCGGTGCCGTATGCCTTCGCGGCGAAGATGGCCTATCCCGAGCGGCCGGTGATCGCCGCGATCGGCGACGGCGCCATGCAGATGCTGGGGATCAACGCCCTTATCGACATCGCAGCCCGCTGGGAAGAGTGGTCGAACAAGCAGCTGGTCGTCTGCGTCCTCCACAACGGCGACTTGAACCAGGTGACCTGGGAGCAGCGGGTGCTAGCGGGCGATCCCAAACTCGAGGCCTCGCAGCGGATCCCCGATTTCCCTTATGCCGACTACGCGCGCTCGCTCGGCCTGCACGGCCTGAAAGTCGACTCGCCCGACCAGGTCGCCGACGCCTGGGACGAGGCGTTGAACACCGGCCGGCCGGTCCTCTACGAGGCGCTGACCGACCCCGAGGTGCCGCCGCTGCCGCCCCACATCAAACTCGAACAGGCCACCTCGCTGGCCAAAGCGCTGGTGAAAGGCGACCCCCATGGCGGCCGCATCGTCAGCCAATCGCTGAAAGGCAAGCTGAAGGAGATGACGACGCGCTGATGGCGGTCGCGGCACGGCAGCGGGCGGGAGCAGAAGCCCCAGTCACCGAAGTCAGGGTCCGCGCCTACACCGTCCCGACTGACGAACCGGAGTCCGACGGGACGCTGGAGTGGGAGGCGACGACGATCGTCGTCGTCGAGCTCGAGGCCGAGGGCGAGCGCGGGCTGGGGTACTCGTACGGCGACCGCAGCGTCGCCGCCTTCCTCGACTCGATGCTGCGAACGTGCCTCTACGGCACCGACGCGATGCGTCCGGCGGCTACCTGGCAGGCGATGCGCCAGACGATCCGCAACGCCGGCCAGCAGGGCGTCGGGGCGATGGCGATCTCGGCCGCCGACGTCGCCCTCTGGGACCTTAAGGCGCGCCTACTGGGACTGCCGCTCGCCGACGCCCTCCCCCGTTTCCACGACGCCGCCCCGGTCTACGGCAGCGGCGGCTTCACCTCGTACTCCGAAGAGCGGCTGCGCGAGCAGCTCGAAGGCTGGCAGGAGGCACGGCTGCCGCGGGTGAAGATCAAGGTCGGCCGCGAACCCGGGCGCGACCCGCGGCGGCTGGCTCTCTGCCGCGAGGTCCTCGGTGACGAGGTCGAGCTGATGGTCGACGCCAACGGCGCCTTCACGCCGAGCGAGGCGCTCAGCCGCGCCGAGGAATACGCCGCCTTCGGCGTCGCCTACTTCGAGGAGCCGGTCAGCTCTCGCGACCGCGAGGGTCTGCGCTTCGTCCGCGAGCGGGCGCCGAACGGGATGGCGGTCGCCGCCGGCGAGTACGAGTGGGACCTGGCGGGGCTGGGAGAGCTGGCACCCTGCGTCGACGTCGTCCAGGCCGACGTCACCCGCGTCGGCGGCGTCACCGCAGTGCTCCGCGCCGACGGCATCTGCCGAGCGCTGCAGCGTCCCTTCTCGGCCCACTGCGCACCCGCCGTCTCCGCCCACGTCTGTTGCGCAATCGAGTCGCTCGTCCACCTCGAGTACTTCCACGACCACGTGCGGCTGGAGCGGATGCTGTTCGAGGGCACCCTCGACCCCGGGGGCGGCGCCCTGCATCCCGACCCCTCCCGTCCAGGCCACGGGCTGTCGCTGCGGCACGACGAGGCCGAGCGCTGGCGAACTGCATCGAATTTCCGGGCTGGCAGGCAGGAAATTTGATGCAGTTCGCCGCTGACGAGCACGCGGCTGGCGGCCAGCTCGGGCACCAGACGCTGGCGCCGGCGGGGATCGAGCGCATCGACCGGCGGGCGCTGAAGCGCGCCCTGAAGGAGGCGGTCAAGGGCGAGGTCCGCTTCGACCTCGGCACCCGTGCGATCTACTCCCACGACAGCTCCAACTACCGCCAGCCGCCGCTCGGCGTCGTCATCCCCCGTGACGCGGAGGACGTCGTCGCCGCGGTCGCCGTCTGCCGGGAGCACGGCGCGCCCGTCCTCGCCCGCGGCTGCGCCACCAGCCTCGCCGGCCAGACCGCGAACGTCGCCGTCGTCATCGACACCTCGAAGTACATGCGCGAGATCCTCGAGGTCGACGCCGGGCGGCGGATCGCGCGGGTGCAGCCGGGGGTGATCCGCGACCAGCTCGCCGAGCTGACCGAAAAGCGGCACGACCTCACCTTCGCCCCCGACACCTCGACCCACGAATACGCCACCTTCGGCGGGATGATCGGCAACAACTCCTGCGGGGTGCACTCGGTGATGGCGGGCCGCACCGCCGACAACCTCGAAGAGCTGGAGATCGTCACCTATGACGGCCTGCGGATGCGGGTCGGGCCCACCCCGGAGGAGGAGCTGGAGCGGATCGTCGCCGCGGGCGGCCGCCGCGGCGAGATCTACGAGTCGATGCGGAACCTGCGCGACCGCTACGCGACGCTGGTCCGCGAGCGCTACCCCGACATCCCGCGCCGCGTCTCCGGCTACAACCTCGACGAGCTCCTGCCGGAGCAGGGCTTCAATGTCGCGCGGGCGCTGGTCGGCTCGGAGGGGACGCTGGCGACCGTGCTCGAGGCGACGGTCCGCCTCGTCCACTCGCCGCCCTGCCGGTCGCTGCTGGTGCTCGGCTACCCGAGCGTCTTCGAAGCCGCCGACCACGTTTCCGAGATCCTCGCTTACGAACCGACCGGCCTCGAGGGGCTCGACCGCTGCCTTGTCCAGGACATGGAGGGCAAGGGCCAGCACACCGGCGAGATCCCGCTGTTGCCCGACGGTGACGGCTGGCTGCTGGTCGAGTTCGGCGGCGAGACCAAAGAAGAGAGCGACGAGCGGGCCGAAGAGTGCATGGCGCGCTTGCGCAAGGATTCGCGCGCGCCGACGATGCGCCTCTTCGACGACCGCGCCGAAGAGGACCGGCTCTGGGAGGTGCGCGAGGCCGGGCTCGGCGCCACCGCCTACATCCCCGGCACCCGCGACAGCTGGGAGGGCTGGGAGGACGCGGCGGTGCCGCCGGAGCGGCTCGGCGACTACCTGCGCCGCTTCCGCGCCCTGCTCGACGCGCACGACTACCGCACCGCCCTCTACGGCCATTTCGGCGACGGCTGCACCCACTGCCGGATCAACTTCGACCTGACCAGCGCCGGCGGCATCCGCCAGTGGCGCGCCTTCCTCGACGAGGCCGCCGACCTGGTGGTCGAGTTCGGCGGCTCGCTCTCCGGCGAGCACGGCGACGGCCAGTCGAAGGCGGAGCTGCTGCCGAAGATGTACGGGCCGGAGCTGGTCGGCGCCTTCGAGGAGTTCAAGCGGATCTGGGACCCCCAGAACCGGATGAACCCGCATAAGGTCGTCGACCCCTATCCGATCGTCTCCAACATGAAGCTTGGCTCCGGGTACGCACCACCGCAGCCCAAAACTCATTTTGCCTTCGGCGCGGACGGCGGCAGCTTCGCCCACGCGGCACTCCGCTGCGTCGGCGCCGGCAAGTGCCGCAACGCCCAGACCGGGACGATGTGCCCGAGCTTCTCGGTAACCAAGGAGGAGGAGCACACGACGCGGGGGCGGGCCCGGATCCTCTACGAGATGCTCGACGGTGACACGATCACCGACGGCTTCCGCTCCGAAGACGCGCGAGAAGCGCTCGACCTCTGCCTCTCCTGCAAGGGCTGCAAAGGCGACTGCCCGGTCAGCGTCGACATGGCGACCTATAAGGCCGAGTTCCTCTCCCACCACTACAAGCGGCGGCTACGCCCGCTGCCCGCCTACACGATTGGGCTGATCATGTTTCACGCCCGGGCGGCGGCGCGGATGCCGCGGCTGGCCAACTTCCTCACCCACGCGCCGGGGATCTCCTGGCTGGTCAAGCGCGCGGGCGGCATCAGCCCAGCCCGCGAGATGCCTCGCTTCGCCGGGCAGACCTTCAAGGACTGGTTCCGCGAACGCGGCGCGGTCAACCCCCAGGCCGAGCCGGTCCTCCTCTTCCCGGACACGTTCAACAACTTCCTCCAGCCCGAGACGATGAAGGCGGCGACCGAGGTGATCGAGGACACCGGCTTCCGGGTGGTCGTCCCCGAGCCCGAGCTCTGCTGCGGGCGTCCGCTCTACGACTACGGGATGCTCGACACCGCCAAGCGCTTCTGGCGGCGAAATCTAGACGCACTCGCCCCCTACGTTCGTGAGGGCGTGCCGGTGGTCGGGGTCGAGCCCAGCTGCGTGGCCGCCTTCCGAGACGAGTTGCCGGGGCTGATGGGCGCCGACGAGGACGCGAAGCGGCTCTCGCTGCAGGCCCTGACCCTGGCCGAGCTGCTCCAGCGCCACGCGAAGGACTGGCAGGCCCCCCGCCTAGAGCGCCGCGCCCTCGTCCACGGCCACTGCCACCAGGAAGCGGTGATGGGGATGGGGGCCGAGAAGGAGCTCTACGAACGCCTCGGCCTCGATTTCGAAGTCCTCGACTCCGGCTGCTGCGGGCTCGCCGGATCCTTCGGCTTCGAGAAGGACCACGACGAGATCTCGCGCGAAATCGGCGAGCAGCGGCTGATGCCGATGGTCCGCGGCGCCCCCCTGGAGGCGCTCCTGATTGCCGACGGCTTCTCCTGCAAGACCCAGATTGAGGCGCTGACCGGCCGCCGCGCCCTCCACACCGCCGAGGTGATCAAGCTGGCGATGGCCTGACGGCGCGGGCACGGCAGGCCGGCCGCGCCGGCACCCTTCTCCTGGCCGCCAGCATAGGAAAGGGCCGGAGCGGGGGCGCAGGGCCGGTGCCCGATTGTCAGCTCTCTGACAAATCGCATAGTTACGTCACACCAAGGGTTCTTACGGGTTATGGAGATGAAGGCCGCCGCCATACTGCAGCTCGATCCCGATCTCAGCGGGGGCATGGAGGAGCCCCGCGCCTCCCGCGCCGCGCGCGACTGCCAGGCGCGCGTCCTGGACCTGCCGCGGGGGCCGTGGGAGGCAGAGGCCGCCTGCTTCGACCGCTCCGGATTCGGGCTGCTGGTCCTCTCCGGTGTCCTCTGCCGCCGCGTCGTACAGAGCGAGTGCTACGGCGCCGAGCTGCTCGGCCCCGGCGACCTGCTGCGCCCCTGGGACCAGATCGCCGACTGGTCGACGATCCCGGTGGAATCGAGCTGGCTCGTCCTCCAGCCCGCGTCCGTCGCTGTCCTCGACAGCGGCTTTACGCGCCGGGCCGCCCCCTATCCCGAGGTCGCTTGCGAGCTGATGCGCCGCGGCCTGATCCGCACCCGCTACCTCGCGATCCTGATCGCGATCATCAGCCAGCGCCGGATCGACACCCGGCTGACGATGCTCTTCTGGCACCTTGCCGACCGCTTCGGGAAGCTGCGCGGCGAATCGGTGGAAATCGCCGTCCCGCTGACCCACGCCACCCTGGCCGAGCTGGTCGCCGCGCGACGGCCTTCGGTTACCACCGCGCTCTCGCACCTGCACCAGCGAGGCATCCTGGGGCGGGAGGGGCAGACCTGGCACCTGCGAGGCAAGGTCCCGCTCGAGCTGCTCGAGGTCCAGGCCGGCGCGGGAGACCAGGTTCCTACGCCCGCCGCGCCAGCCTGACGGCCGACTCCAGCATCAGGGCGTGGACGAACGCCTGCGGGACGTTGCCGCGGAGCTGGCGCTGGCGCACGTCGAACTCCTCGGCGAAGAGGCCGGGGGTGCCGCAGGCGGCGCGGTTGCGCTCGAAGCAGGCGAGGGCGAGGGGCATCTCGCCCTGCTGGGCGTAGGCGAGGGCAAGCCAGAAGCCGCAGAGGAGGAAGGCGCCCTCCGCCTGGCCGAGCGGCAGCTCTTCGGCCTGGAAGCGGTAGCAGTAGCCGTCCTCGGCGAGTTCGTCCCCGACGGCGTCGAGCGTTGCCAGCGTGCGCGGGTCGTCCGTCGGGACGGCGCCGCGGATCGCGCCGAGCAGGAGCGAGGCGTCGAGCCGTGGGTCCTCGACGGTGCGCTGCCAGCGGCCCGAGCGGTGCAGAGCGGTGGCGGCGGCCTCGGCGACGAGCCGGTCGGCGAGGGCGAGCCAGCCGGCCGGCTGCTCCTGTCCCGGCGAGTGGGCGGCGATCGCGCGCAGGCCGGCGGCGCAGATCAGGCGGCTGTGGGTCCAGTGGGCCGGTTCCAGCTCCCAGATCCCGGCGTCCGGTTCCTGCCAGCGCCGCTCGACCGTCTCCACCGCCAGCTCGGCGGCGCGCCAGGCATCGGCGTCAAGGTGATCGTGGCGGGCCGCAGCCGCCAGCAGCAGCAGGACCTCGCCGAAGACGTCGAGCTGGAACTGGTCGCGGACCCGGTTGCCGACGACGTCCTCGCCGCCCGGATAGCCGGGGAGGTCCAGCTTCGTTTCCTTCGGGACCGCCTCGCCCTCGACGGTGTAGGCGGGCATCAGGTCGGGGCCGTCGGCGAGTAGGCGCTCGATCGCGAAGCGGACCGCGTCGTCCATCAGCTGGTGCGGACCGAGGGCGGCAACCGCCTGTCCGGCGTAGCACTGGTCGCGGATCCAGGCGTAGCGGTAGTCGTAGTTGCGCCCGCGCTCGGCCCGCTCCGGCAGCGAGGTGGTCGCGGCCGCGACCATGGCCCCGCTCTCCGCCGTCAGTCCGCTCATCACGACATAGGCGTGCTCGGCATCGCGCGGACCGAGGCACTGGCCGACGCCCGGGGCTCGCCCCCTCCACGCCTCCTCGGTCGAATTCCAAAGCTCCTCGGCAGGGTGCGGCTGCGCCGGCGCCTCGCCGTGCTGGAGGGCGAGGACGAGATCGCGCTCCTCCCCCGGCTCCAGCTCCAGCTCCATCGTCAGCGTCCGCTCCCGCGAGCTGCCCTCGGTCGGCTGCGCCTCCGCCGCCCCCAGCCAGCGCATCCGCGTCTCCCCCAGCTCCGCGCGCCAGGCGCCGCCTTCGTCCTGGCGCAGTCGCGCCATCCCGTGGCAGTCGAAACCAGCCCCGGCGGCGAGCGCGACCCGAACCCGCGCGGGGCCATCCACCGCTGCAATCCGGCGCAGGACGATCGCCCGCCGCGGGGTCGAGGGCAGAGCCAGCGCCTCGCGGCACTCGACGATCCCCTCTTCGGTGGTCCAGCGGCTGCGCCAGATCAGCGTCCCCGGCTCGTAGTAGCCGCCCCAGACGAAACGGCCAGCGGGGGACACCGTGTAGCTGCTGGCCCCGCCGACCAGCGACGAGAAGACGGCGCCGTCGTGCCAGCGTGGGAAGCACATCCAGGTGAAGTCCCCTCGAGGGCCGACGAGGACGCCGCGCTCGCCGTCGGCCAGCAGCGCGTAATCGCGGAGGGCGCGCGGGAAGGTTGCGGGGCGGCTCACCGCTCCGCCCGGCCCGCCCAGAGCCGGGTCGCTGCGGCGAGGGCGGCGGCGCCCGCCGCGGCGAGCGGGCCGCGGTTCCTGCTGGCCCACCACTGCGGGCTGCGCTCGTGGGCCTTGCCGCTGAAGCGGCCGCGAGCGCCGCGGTCGCCGGGCTGAGGCTCCATCAGGTTGCCCTCTTTGTTCTGTTGGTCCGGCGGCGCCTCGGTCTGCTGGCCCGAAACCGCCGTCTTCGCCAGGTAGCGCTCGGCGATCCACGGCGCGAATTTGCTGCCGAGGACGGTGTAGACGGTGGAGATGCCGACGTAGACCTGGCGCCGCCGGTGGTGCGCCGCCCAGTGGACGGCGTCGGCGGCGATCTCCGGCTGGTAGACGGGCGCGACCGGCTGCGGGTGGCCGGGCGTCTTCGCCCGGCAGTGGTCGAACTGCGGCGTGTTGACACCGGGCAGGTGGACCATCGAGATTTGAACGCTTGAACCTTTGTGCTCGAGCTCGCAGCGGACAGAATCGAAGAAGCCCTTCACCGCGTGCTTGGCGCCGCAGTAGGGAGCCTGCAGAGGGATGCCCTGGAAGGCGAGCGCCGAGCCGACCAGGACGATCTTGCCGCGGTCGCGCGGCAGCATCCGCCTCAGCGCCGAGCGAGTCCCCCAGACCATCCCGTGGTAGGTCACGTCGGTCGCCCGCCGGTACTCCGCCGGCTCGATCTCCTCGAAGAAGGCGAAGACCGTCGTCATCGCGTCGTTCACCCAGACGTCGATCGGCCCCAGCTCCCGCTCGACACGCTCCGCCGCCGTCTCGACCGCCTCCGGATCGGAGACGTCGGTCGGGATCGCCAGCGCCGTCCCCCCCGCCGCCTCCACGTCCCGCCGCGCCCCCTCGAGCCCGTCCTCACCGCGGGAGAGCAGCGCCACCTTGCAGCCGTCCTCGCCGAATCGCCGCGCGATCGCGCGGCCGATGCCGGCGCCGGCGCCGGTGACGACGACGACTTCTGGCTCCTCCTTCATGAAGGGCGGATACCGCGCCGCCACCGGGCGGAAACCTCCGGCTGTTGCCATGCTGACCGCTAGGGGACATCTTCCTTCGGCAGCCGCTCGTCAAGCGGCCGAATCGGCCCTTCTGGTCCCATCTCTGACCGCGACCTTCGAGGGAGATTCAACTCCGTCTCGGAAGAGGTCGGCTTCGATCCAGGGGCTGAGGGTGCGGGCGAAGGTGGCGGTTAGGTGGTTGTCGTCGCGGTAGACGAGGGCGTTGCCGATCACCGAGCGGCAGATGCCCTGCGGGCAAATCTCCGGGGTGAGGTCGATCAGGTGGCTGCCGGGAGCGCGCTCGGCGGCGCGCGCTTCGAATTCCTTCTCCCACTGCGGTACGTGGCGGAAGTCGCAGGAGGAGAGGTCGTCCAGGTGTTCGGACACGCAGGCGGGGATCTCGTCCGGAGCGAGGGGGGTGTCCCTGATCACTACGGTGCGCAGGCCCACCCCATGCAGGCGCTGGAGCGTGGCGACGTAGCCGGCTTCCATCGCGTCCGCGGCTTCCGGCCCGGTCAGCTGTTCGCCGGATTCGCCATACGGGGTGTAGGCGGTGTCGCTGGACATCACCACCACCGCCGAGCGGCCGGCCATTTCGATCCGTTCGAGCTCCTCCTGCCGCCAGGCGTCGCACTGGGAGTACTCGCGGTTGGCGACCATGCTCCGCACCTCCACTTCGGCCGGGGTGCATTCGGCCTTGGTCAGCGCGATCAGCCGCAGGTGGTTCCGCTTCGCCACCTCCTGCAGCGGCGGGAAGTACTGCATCGCGTGCGAGTCGCCGAAGAGGATCAGCGTCCGCTTCCCCTGCGGGTCGCCGTAGAGGCAGCGGTTGGAGTTGGTGCCGGGGATTCCGACCAGGCAGCCGTCTTCGAAGCTCTCACCGCGGTCGGCCCAGGCCTTGAGGGGGTTCGGCCGCACCGCGTCGGCACGGGTCTGCGGGGCCGCGTTCGCCCTCAGCGCCAGCGCCCCCTGGACGTCCGATCTGGGCGCGGTCCTCAGCGTCGGCTGCAGGTCGACCAGCAACAGCGCCGCCCCGAGGGCGATCGCCGTGCAGCCGGCGCCGAGGACCAGCGCCCGGGCGGGCAGCGCGACGAGGCGCTTGGAGCGCCGGAACGGTTCCTCGACGAGGCTGTGCGTGAGCGCGGTCGGCAGCCAGGAGGCGGCGACGACGGCAACTCCGGCCAGGGGAGAGAGCGGCCCCCAGACGGCGACGGCGAAGATCAGCGCCGGCCAGTGCCAGAGGTACCAGGCGTAGGAGATCCGGCCCACGTAGCGGAACGGCGGCAGCGAGAGCAGCGCCGCCGAGCCCCACCTGCCCTGGACCTGCCAGGAGGCGCCGGCGAGGATCAGGGCGGCGGCGCCGAGCGTCGGCGCCAGCGCGGTCGTGCCGGGGAAGGGAGTTTCGGGGCCGAAGCTGAGGGTCGCGAAGGCGATCGCGCCGACTCCCAGCCAGCCGACGACGAAGGCTGGCAGGCGGCGCAGGCGAAGATCGCCGAGCACCGCCAGCACGGCCCCCAGCCCCAGCTCCCAGGCGCGGCCGAAGGTGGAGAAGTAGGCGGCGGCGGGCTCGGCCCCGGTGTAGCGGAGGTTGAGCGCGAAGGAGACGAGGAGGATCAGCGCGAGGGCGGCGCCGAGGGTCGGGCGGGGAGAGCGGCCGCGACGCCACGGGAGCCAGGTCAGCGCCAGCAGGAGAGCGGGCCAGACGAGGTAGAACTGCTCCTCGATCGCCAGCGACCAGAGGTGCTGGACGGGGCTCGGTTCGACGCCCTGGGCGAAGTAGTCGACCGACTGAGCGGCGAAATGCCAGTTGGCGGTGTAGGTGGCGCAGCTGACGATGTCGCCCGCGACTTCCCCGGCGCGAACAGGCGAGAGGAGGAGCAGCGAGAGGGCGGCGACGGCGGCCAGCAGCAGCGCCGAGAGCGGCAGCAGCCGCTTCACCCGGCGGGCGTAGAAGCGGGGCAGCGAGACGGTGCCGGTGCGGTTGAGCTCGCCGAGGAGGAGGCGGGTGATCAGGAACCCGGAGATGACGAAGAAGACGTCGACGCCGACGTAGCCGCCCGCCGCGAACGGGATCCCGGCGTGGCAGAGCAGGACGGCGCCGATCGCGACCGCGCGCAGCCCCTCGATGTCGGGGCGGAATCCGTTCTGCGGGTCCGGTGCCATCGCTGCCCTCAGCTACCCGCTTCGAGTTCTTCGGCAGCACCCGCGCGCAGCAGCCACGCGAGCGCCTTCTCGACGACCTGCGGGCGCGACCGCTCGGCCCGGTGCCCGCCCGCCATCACCCAGAGGTCGACCTGGCGGTACTTCGCCGCGAACGCTTCGCTCATCGAGAGGGGCACGACTGCATCAACGCGCCCCTGGAGCAGGAGTAGCGGCTTCCGCGCCGGGCGCCGCAGCGGCGAGAGGCGGTAGCGGGCCTCCGGCGTCAGTCCGATCTGTTCGTAATAGTCCTCGCCGTAGGTGCCGAGCGGCCAGGTCCATCCGACCAGATCCGAGGGCGGGGCCTTGGCGACCGCGGCGGCGACGAGACCTTCCCCCGAGAGCAGCGCCGCCAGCGTGCCGCCGGCCGACGACCCGTAGGCAAAGACGTCATCGCCGCCGAACCGCGCCCGCAGGCGGGCCGCTTCGGCTCGCGCCCTCAGCACCGCGGCCGGCATGTCGCCGAGCGGATAGGCGACGTAGTGGGGCACGAACCCGGCCGCTTCCACGAGCGGCTCGGTCGCTGCTTCGAAACTGGGGTCTTCGAAGAGGAAGGAGCCGCCGTGGAGGAGCAGCAGTTGCGGCTTCGGGCCGACCGGTTCGGCGGGCTCGACCTGCGCCCTCGCCGGCGCCGTCCAGGCAACGGCCAGAAGGGCGAGGAGGACGAGGGGCGTCAACGTCGCCGGGATGCGTCGGCTCCTGCGCATGCTTCTTCCTTTCAGGAGACCGCGATCCGCGGCTCACCCTCGACGAGGGCGCCGATCCTGGTGCCGGTCATCCGCGCCCCCGGGGGCACCGCGGCGAGCAGGCCGCCGGAGGTCATCGCGTCGGTGAGGAGGGCGCGTCGCTCCGGCGGGACATCGCCGCTCCAGACGGCGAAGCGCTCGGCGTCGGCGAGGTTGCGTCGGCTGCCGCCCGCCTCGGCCGTGCCCGAGGCGGCGAGCTCGAGGGCGCCCGGCAGGGTCGGGACGGCGGCGGCGTCAAGCTGCGCTCCCACCCCGCTCGCCTCGCAGACCTCGTGCAGGTGGCCGAGCAGGCCGAAGCCGGTGACGTCGGTGAGGGCGTGGGCGCCGCACGCACGGGCCGCCTCGGCGGCCTCCGCGTTGAGGGTGGTCATCGCCTCCACTGCGGCCTCGACCCAGCCCGGCTCGGCGATGCCGCGCTTGGCGGCGGTGGTGATCAGCCCCCCTCCCACCGGCTTGGTCAGGTACAGCTCGTCGCCGGGCTCGGCGCCGGCCGCCCTCAGCAGCTGGTCGGGATGGACGACGCCGCTGACCGTCATCCCGTACTTCGGCTCGAGGTCGTCGATCGAGTGGCCGCCGCCGATCGCCACCCCGGCGGCCGCGCAGATCTCGGCGCCGCCGGCGAGGATCTCCGCCAGCACCTCGCTGCCGAGCCGCTCCAGCGAGAAGGCGACGATGTTGAGTGCCAGCAGCGGCCGCGCTCCCATCGCGTAGACGTCGGAGAGCGCGTTGGCAGCGGCGATGCGGCCGAAGTCGCGCGGGTCGTCGACGATCGGGGTGAAGAAGTCGAGCGTCTGGACCAGCGCCAGCTCCTCGCTCAGCCTGTAGACGGCGGCGTCGTCGGCGGGGTCGAGGCCGACCAGCAGCGAGGGGTCGCCGGACAGCGGCAGCGCCGCGCGCAGCTCGCGCAGGTCGGCGGGGCCGATCTTGCAGGCGCAGCCGGCCCCGTGGGAGAGTTCGGTCAGCTTCGGGCGGTCGGACGCTATCGCCATCGCCTCCGAGGGTAGCCGGAAGCACTCATATGGACGCCGAAACCGAGCCGATGAAAAAAGACGAGAGCCTCCGCGGCCTCCCCTCCGTGGAGCGGCTCGCCTCGCGCCTGCCCGAAGCCCCCCACCAGCTCGCGGTCGCCGCCGCGCGGGAGGCGATCGAGGCGGCGCGGAAAGCCCTGCTTTCCGGCGGACCGATGCTCGGCGAGGAGGATCTGACGGCGGCGGCGGCCGAACGGCTCGCTCGGCTCACCCAGCCGAGCCTGCGCCGCGTCGTCAACGCCACCGGCGTTGTCTTGCACACCAACCTCGGCCGCGCCCCGCTCGCGCCCGCCGCGGTCGCCCAGGTGAGCGAGGTCGCCGCCGGCTACAGCAACCTCGAGTACGACCTCGAGAGCGGCGCCCGGGGCAGCCGCGGCGCGCATGTCGAGGACCTGCTGCGGGAGCTCTGCGGCGCCGAGGCCGCGCTCGCCGTCAACAACAACGCCGCCGCGGTGATGCTGGCGCTGGCGGCGCTGGCCGGCGGCGGCGAGGTGCTGGTTAGCCGCGGCGAGCTGGTCGAGATCGGCGGCTCCTTCCGCATCCCCGATATCCTCGCCCACTCCGGCGCGACTCTGGTCGAGGTCGGGACGACCAACCGCACCCGCCTCGCCGACTACGTCGCCGCGGTCAACGAGCGGACGACCGCGATCCTCCGCGTCCACCGGTCGAACTTCCGCATCGTCGGGTTCACCGAGCAGCCGCGGCCTGAGGAGCTGGCGGCGCTGGCGCGCGAGCGGGGGATCGCGATGGTCGACGACCTCGGCTCCGGCGCCCTCGGCGAGATCCATGACGAGCCGACCGTCCGCGCCGCCGTCGCCGCCGGGCCTGACCTCGTCTGCTGTTCGGGTGACAAGCTGCTCGGCGGCCCGCAGGCGGGCATCCTCTGCGGCCGCGCCGAGGCGGTTGAGCGCTGCCGGCGCCACCCGCTGGCGCGGGCGCTGCGGCTCGACAAGCTGCAGCTGGGCGCGCTGGAGGCGACGCTGCGCCTGCACCGCGACGAGGGACGCGAGGCGCTGCCGGCGCTGGCGATGATCGAGGCGCCGGAGCGGAAACTGCGGCTGCAGGCGGAAACGATGGCGACGGCGATCGGCCCGAGCGCGGCCGTCGGCCGCGGCAGCGGCACGCCCGGCGGCGGCTCGCTGGCCGAGGTCGCGCTCGAAGGACCGATGTGCTGGGTGGACCCCGGCGAGGCCGGCGCCGACGGGCTCCTCGCCCGCCTGCGCGAGCACGACCCGCCGGTGATCGCCCGCATCGTCGACGGCCGGGTCGTGCTCGACCCGCGGACGATGAGCGACGAGGAGACGACGATCGCCGCCGTCGCCGTGCGCGAGGCGCTCGCCTGAGGTGGCACCGCGGCCCCTGACGGTCGGCACCGCCGGCCACGTCGACCACGGCAAGACGGCGCTGGTGCGGGCGCTGACCGGCCGCGACACCGACCGCCTCGCCGAGGAGCGGCGGCGCGGGCTGTCGATCGAGCTCGGCTTCGCGGAGCTTGACCTGGGCGAGCGTCACGAGCGCCGCCTCAGCCTCGTCGACGTACCGGGCCACGAGCGCTTCGTGCGGACGATGATCGCCGGGGCCAGCGGCGTCGACCTGTTCCTGCTCGTCGTCGCTGCCGACGACGGCCCGATGCCGCAGACGCTCGAGCACCTCGCGGTCCTGCGCGCGCTCGGCATCGAACACGGCGTCCTCGCCCTGACCAAGGTCGACCTCGTCGAGGACGAGACCCGCCAGCTGGCGGCGGAGGCGGCGGCGGAGCTCGTGCCGGAGGCGCCCCTGGTCGAAGCGAGCTCCGAGACCGGCGAGGGCCTCGAAACACTGCGCGAGACCCTGGCCGAAGTGGCCTCCCAGGTGACGTGTCTGACTTTACCCCCCACATATGAGGGTCGAAGTCAGACACCCCCTGGGGGGGAGCCGGTGCTGCACGTCGACCGGGCGTTCACGGTGGCGGGGCACGGCACCGTTGTCACCGGCACCCTTTGGTCGGGACAGCTGCGGCGGGGGCAGAGGGTGACCGTGTTGCCGCGGGGGCACGGGGCGCGGGTGCGCTCGATCGAGGTCCACGACCGGCCGCTCGAGGTCGCCGACTCCCACCAGCGGGTCGCCCTCAACCTCGGCGGCGTCGAGCGGGATGAGGTCCAGCGGGGCGACGTGGTCGCCACCGACGCAGCCGGTGTCAGCGTCACCTACCGGCTCGACGTCGACCTCCTGACCGGAGCCGAGGCGATCCTCGCCGAGCCGCGGGTGCAGGCCCACCTCGGCACCCGCGACAGCGCCGCCCGAGTTGTCGATCTCGGCGACGGCGGCGCCCAGCTGCGGCTCGAGCGCCCGCTGCTCGGACGCGGCGGCGACCGCGTCGTCGTCCGCCGGATCGCCCCGCCCGACACGCTCGGCGGCGGCATCGTCCGCGACCCCTCGCCGCCTCGGCACGGGCCGGGCTGGCAACCGAGGTCCCAATCGGGGTCGCAGGCGACGGCCGTCGAGCCGGAGCCCGCCGTCGCGCCTCCCCCACCTCCCGCCGAACCCAGCTCCTTCGCCCGCCGGGTGCTGGCGGAGCTGGACGAGGACGGCCCGCGCCCGCGTGGTGCCGCCCAGCTGGCGGCGGATCTGGGGGCCGAGCGCCGCCAGGTCGAAGCCGCCTTCGGAGAGCTCGCCGGCGCCGGCGCCGCCGTCCGCGCCAAGGCCGACGTCGTCTACGCCGCCTCCGCCTACGACAAGCTCGCGCGCCTGACCCTCGCCCTCGCCGAGCGCGACGGCTCCACCACGATCGCCGCCGTCCGCGACAGCCTCGGCCTCAGCCGCAAATACGCCCAGGCCCTGCTCGAGCAGCTCGACGCCGAAAAGCGCCTGCGCCGCGAGGGCGACCGCCACCTCCCCCGCGCGCGCTAAACCCTCCGGCCAGGAAGTCGCCGACGCGCATTAAGCTCGCCCTCCACCTGGGGCGGCAGGGGTCTGGTGGCCCATCCGGCCTTCAAAGCCGGCAGGGCGGTGCAGCCCACCGCTTGGAAGGTTCGATTCCTTCGCCGCCTCGTTCGCCGCAAGCGAGGTTCTGCGCGATCAGATCACGGCATCGCCAGGGCATCCGGCGCCGTAAGCGCAGGGATCGACCTGACGAAGCTCCACGCGCAGGGCGTCCTCAACCGCATGCAGAGCTGGCCAGCTCCACCGCGGTTCCCGCCGCCCAGACGCCTAGGCTTCGGTCCCATGGCGGATCTTCCGCAGGGAATCGACCTCCCGCGGCACCGCGATTTCGAGGGGAGACGAACGGGCCAGTGGCTGCGGCACGGCTTCCTCGTCCTGCTGAGCGCCTTTGTCGTCGCGGCCCTCCTCAACGCCTTCGGCGCCCGCACCTCGACCGAGGAAGCGAGCGCCACGGCCGCCAGCCTGAAGGTGACCGCCCCCGAGCGGGTCCGCGGCGGCCTTCTCTACCAGGCGCGGCTCGAGATCGAAGCCAACGAAGCGATCGGCGCGCCCACCCTCGTCTTCGACAAGGGCTGGATCGAAGAAACGACTGTGAACACGCTGGAACCGGAACCGGCTGAAACCACCACCGACCTCGGCCACCTAAAGGTCCGCTACGCCCCGCTGCCGCCCGGCCGCACCCTCACCGTCTACATCTCCCTGCAGGCCAACCCCAACGACGTCGGCACCCACAACGCCGACGTCGCCCTCTACGACGCCGACGAAGAAATCGTCTCGATCGACCGCACCCAGGTCAACTTCCCCTGATGGACATCGTCATCCGCGCCGCGGTCATCTTCGCCTTCCTCTACCTGCTGATGCGGATGCTCGGGCGGCGCGAGCTGAGCTCGATGGAGCCCTTCGACATCATCCTCCTCGTCGTGATCGGCGACCTCGTCCAGCAGGGCGTCACCCAGAGCGACTACTCGGTGACCGGGGCGCTGCTGGCGGTCTCGACGATCGCCCTGCTGACGGTGCTCGTCTCCTGGACGAGCTTCCGCATCCGCCGGCTGCGTCCGATCCTCGCCGGCGAGCCGATCGTCCTGATCGAGGACGGCGAGGTGATCCAGAGGAACCTGCGCCGCCAGCGGCTGACCGTCGAGGAGGTCGAATCCGAGGCCAGGCTGGAACAGATCACCTCGCTCGACGAGGTCCGCTGGGCGATCCTCGAGACCAACGGCCAGATCAGCTTCGTCGAGAAGCAGCGGTAGCCGGCGCCCGGGCGGCCGCCGGTGGTTTCCGCCGCCTCGGCCGCTGGGTAGACGCCGATCATGTCGACCGCGACCGCCCTCCGACCCCTGCAAGCGCCCCCCGGGCCCGACGCCAACGTCCTCGCCCAGACCGTCGCCTTCCACCGCGACCCGCTCGAGTTCCTGGGGCGGGCGCAGCAGGAATTCGGCGACGTCTTCCGGGTCCGGTTGCTGACCGCGCGGCCGACCTTCGTCGTCGCCGATCCCGAGGCGGTCGAATCGCTCCTCGGCGCCGATCCCCAGCGCGCCCACGCCGGCGAGGCGCGGCGCGCCGTACTCCCCTTCGCCTCGCCGCGCTCCGCCTTCGGCGGCGACGCGGGCAACCACCGGGCGGCAGGGGCCCGGATCGCCCCCGCCTTCGCTCCCGAAGCGATCGACTCGCGCCGCTCGGCCATCGCCGCGATCGCCGAGCGGCACGCTTCGGGATGGCCGACCGAGCGCCCCTTTCGGCTCCTCTCGCGCGTCCGCACCCTCTGCGACGAGGTCTTCGCGCGGCTGGTGCTCGGCGTGCGCGACGAGGCGATCGCCCGCGAGCTGACCGAGGCGATCGGGCGGATGCTGCGGACGCCGGGCAACCCGCCGGTGACCCTGCCCGGCAAGGGCGACGGGCTGATGGGGGAACTCGGCGAGGCGCTCTTCCAGCAGCGCCAGGCGCCGGTCGCCGCCGCCCTGGCGCGGGCGGTGGAAGCGCGGCGCGCCGAAGCCAGCGATGAGGTCGACGTGCTCGGCTGCATGGTCGCCGCCGAGGCCGGCCTCTCGACCGGCGAGATCGTCGACGAGCTGATGTCGCTGCTGATGGCGGCGCAGGAGCCGCCCTCGATCGCGCTCACCTGGATCCTCGACCGGCTCGCCCGCGAGCCGCGGCTGGCCGAGGACTTCGTCGCCGATCCCCGCGGCGAACGATCCGACGCGGTGGTGCGGGAGACCCTGCGGCTGCGGCCGCCCGCGTCAGGTTCGCTGCGCAAGCTGCTCGAGCCGATGCGGGTGGGCGAGCGCGAGCTGCCGGCCGGCGCCACCGTCCTCGCCCCCACCTCGCTCGTCCACCGGGACCCGCGCGGCTTCCACGATCCCGACCGCTTCGAGCCCGAGCGCTGGCTCGCCGAGCCGGGTCCCGCCTGGCCGTTCTTCCCCTTCGGCGGCGGCGCCCGCCGCTGCGTGGGCGAGCCGCTCGCCCGCGCCGAGATCGAGACCGTGGTGCCGGCGGTCCTGCGGGCGCTGAAGCTGACGCCGCTCTCCCCCGAGCCCGAGCGGATGGTGCAGCGGGCCACCGTGCTGGTTCCGCAGCGCAGCCTGCTGGTGCGGGCCAGCCGCGCCTAGCGGGCCGCGGCCGCGCCTAGCTGCCGGTCGAACCGGCGACGCCGAGCGCCGAGAGCGCCTGCTCGGCGCTGTCGAAGACGAGGCCGTTGGAGGTGAGCCCGGTCATCGAGAGCACCCGCAGCACCTGGTCTGTGGGTGCGTAGACGACGAGGCGGTTGCCCTCTTCCTGCATCCGATTGTGGGCCCGCAGGATCACTGCGATTCCCGAGGAGTCGATGAAGGCGCAGCGCTCGAGGCCGACGAGGACGTGCTGGCACTCCTCGGCGGCGGCGGTCAGGACCTTGTCCAGCTGCCCGACGACGGCCAGGTCCAGCTCGCCTTCGATCTGCACGTCCCGGGTGCCTGGCTCCAGGTCCCTGGTGCTGACTTTGAAGCGCTGCATCATCGCCGGTCGTTGTCGATGTTTAGGGGCATGGCCGAACCTTGGGGTGTCGAGGTATCGCGTAGGTCCGCAATTCAACCGTCCGGCCGAGTCCCGTGCCTCATGTCTGCATGTCGATGCGACGGTGCCACGCCCCGAAGCATCGGTGGCGATCCTACCGAGGCCGCCAAGCGGACGCAACGGTAGGTCTGCTCGTAGGCTCGCACCGTGCCGCGCCACCGACAACCGCCAACGCCCGAGGAGGTGGTCGCCGCGATCGTCGCCCTCGCCGACGACGGCTACGCGCGCCGCGGCCAGCTCGCGCAGCGCTTCCCCGGTATCGGCGAGCGGGGCCTGGGGCGGGCGGTGCGCAGGGCGGTGGCGCTCGGGCTGGTGATCGAGCGGCGCGGGCCGGACGGAGCCCTCCGCGTCGCCCTCAGCAGCGAAGGTTGGAACCTCCACCGCAAGGGGTAGGAGGGGACGGTGAGCGAGAGCAGGATCAGCGACCTCGTCGACGAGCTTCCCAACCCCGCCGCGGGCTACGCGCCGCCCGCCGAACGGCCGCCGTTCCTCCCCTACCTGAGCTTCATGAGCAGCTTCGGCGCGCTGCTGACTGCCGCCCTGGCGGTGGCGAAGCGGCAGGGTCGGGAGCTGCCGGACCGGGTCCCGCCGGGACAGCTGCTGCTGGTCGGCGCCGCCTCGCACAAAGTCAGCCGCCTGCTCTCCAAGGACAAGGTGACGAGCCCGCTGCGGGCGCCCTTCACCGAACTCGAGGGCAAGGGCGGCCCGGCCGAATTCGAGGAGCGCTCGCGGGGGACCGGGCTGCGCAAGGCGGTCGGCGAGCTGCTGATCTGTCCCTTCTGCCTCGGCCTCTGGGTGATCGCCTGCTTCTCCGTCGGCCTGCTCTTCGCGCCGCGGGTGACCCGGTTCGTCGCCTCGCTGTTCGCGGCGCTGACGATCTCCGACTTCCTGCAGATCGCCTACAAGGCGGCCGAGGAGAAGGGCCTCGGCTGATGCCTTCCCGCAACAGTCGCTAGGGGGCGATCGTGGCGCGGCCGCTGGAGCAGGCAGTGGTGGCGATCACCGGCGCCTCGAGCGGGATCGGCCGCGCGGCGGCGCTGCGGATCGCCAGGCGCGGGGCGTCCCTGGCGCTCTGCGCGCGCAGGGAGGGACCGCTTGCCGAGGTGGCGGCCGAGTGCGAGGCCGCCGGCGCGGCGACCCTGCACCGCGCCCTCGACGTCGCCGACGAGGAGGCCGTGGAGGCCTTCGCGGATGCGGTCGAGCAGCGCTTCGGGCGGCTCGACGTCTGGGTCAACAACGCGGCGACGATGGCCTACGGGACCTTCGACGACATCCCCTCCGAGGTCTTCCGGCGGATCGTCGAGACCAACCTGATGGGGCAGGTGCACGGGGCGCGGGCGGCGCTGCCGCGCTTCCGCCGCCAGGGCTCCGGCGTCCTGATCAACATGTCCTCCGTATGGGGTCGGGCGCCCTCGCCCCAGGTCACCCCCTACGTGGCCAGCAAGCACGCGGTCCGCGCCTTCTCGGAATGCCTGCAGGGCGAACTCGCCGGCGAGCCGGACATCCACGTCGCCACGGTCGTTCCGGAGGCGGTCGACACGCCGATCTTCGAGCACGCCGGCAACTACACGGGCCGGCAGGTCCGCCCGATCCCTCCGATCCTCGATCCGGAGGAGGTGGCGCGGGGAATCGAGGCCTGCGCCGAGAACCCCAAGCGCGAGGTCAGCTACGGGCTCGCCGGGCGCGCCCTCGAGGTCCTGCACGCGACGGCGCCGCCGCTCTACCGGCGGATCGCCCACCCGGCCTTCGTCCGCGGCACCTGGGGACGAGTGGCGGCCGATCCCGCCCCCGGCAACGTCCTCGCCAGCACCGACCCGCACCAGGTCGAGGGCGGCTGGCGGGCGCAGCGCCGGGGCGCCCTGCGCCGAGCCGTCCTGGCGGCGGCCGGCGGCGCCGTCTCCGGCCTCTTGAAGAGGAATGCCTGAGGCTTAGCCGGCCCGCATCTCACCTCCGTCTCGTGAGGCGATTTTCTCAGGCTTTGGCCGCCCTCACCTCCGCCTCTCGCCGAGGAACTCCTGAGGTTTTGCCCGGCGCGTGCAGGGTACGGTCCCCCCACCATGCAGGAGAACCGGCTGGCCTGGATCTTCGGATCGTCCCGCAGCGGCAGCACCTGGCTGTTGAAGATGCTCTCCGACCTCGAGGGCGTGGTCCCGGTGGACGACCCGCACCTCGGGCACCACCTCGGGGTCTGGCGGCCGATCCCGCTCGCCTGGGCGTTCTGCGAGGAGCCGCCGGAGCTGCGCACCCTGCTCGATCTCAAGGCCGAGGAGCCGGGCTACTTCTTCGCCGAGCGCCACCGCGATGCGTGGTCGGGGCCGCTGCGGCAGCTGATCGCTGCGCGCTTCGAGGCGCAGGCCGGCGAGGTGGGCGTGGTCGACCCGGCCGAGGCTGCGGCCTACGTGGTCAAGGAGCCCGGCTCCCATGTCGCGCCGCTGCTCGCCGATTTGTTCCCGGAGTCGAAGGTGATCTTCCTCCTGCGCGACGGCCGCGACGTGGTCGACTCCTGGCTCGACGCCTACAGCGACGGCTCCTGGGCGATCCCCGGCGGCGCCTTCCCGGTTACCGAGGAGGGCCGGATCCCGCTGGTCAAGTGGCTCTCGTCGGTCTGGGCCTACCGCAGCCGCGCCGTCAAGCGCGCCTTCGACTCGCGCGGGTCGGCGGGCCGCATCCTGATCCGCTACGAGGATCTGCGCGGCGAGACTGAGGAGTGGGTGGGGAAGGTCTGCGCGCTGGTCGGCATCGATCAAGAGCCCGTGCCCGACGTGGTCGAGGCCCATGCCTTCGAGAAACTGCCCCGCGCCGTCAGGGGCCGCCGCCGCTTCACCCGCCAGGCGCGGCCCGGCGGCTGGCGGGAGAGCCTCAGCGCCGCCGAGCAGAAGGCGATGCACGAGGCGATGGGCGACGTCCTCGTCGAGTTCGGCTACGAGGTCGACGAGCCGCTCGCGGCCACCGGTTGAACTATCCAGTGTGCGATTGAGCACTCTCTAGGTGTCGAATTGCGCTCTCGGTCGGTGATCGCGGTGATGGCCGATACCCACATGCCGAAGGGAGAGCGGGCGCTGCCGGCGGAGTGCGTCGAGAGGATCCGGGCCGCCGACGCTGTGATCCACGCCGGCGACTTCTCCGCCGCCTCGGTCCTCGCGGAGCTGGAAGCGCTCTGTCCCGTCATCCTCGCGGTGCACGGCAACGTCGACGACGCCGAGCTGCGAGGGCGCCTGCCGGAGGAGCTGGAGATCGAGGTCGCGGGGCGGAGCGTCGCTCTGATCCACGACGCTGGTCCGAGCCGCGGCCGCCTGGAGCGGATGCGCGGCCGCTTTCCCGCTGCCGACGCCGTCGTCTTCGGCCACAGCCACCTGCCGCTCCACGAGGAGGCGGGCGGCTTCCAGATCTTCAACCCCGGCAGCCCGACCGAGCGCCGCCGCGCCCCCCGCCGCTCGATGGGCCTCCTCCACCCCGGCCCCAGCGGCCTGCGCTTCGAACACGTCTGGCTCTAGCCCCATCTGAACCGCATCAAATTTCCGGGCTGGGAGGCAGGAAATTTGATGCAGTTTGCCCGCCGCCGCGACGGGGGTAGCTGGGCGGCAGCAACGACCCCACGACCAGGAGGCGGCGCATGGCTGAGTTGACGACTCTGGAGGAGAAGCTGGCGGAGGTATTGGGGCTCGCCCAGGCCGCGCAGAAAGCGGCCGAGAAAGTCGAGGGACTGGTCGACGACGACGGCATCGGCGAGAGCCTGCAGCGGATGCGCGAGGAGGCCGCGGAGACGGAGCGGCGCTGCGCCGAGGCGGCCGAGCGCCGCGACGGCAAGAAGACGGCGATCCTCGAAAAGGCTCAGGAGACCAAAGGCGAGGCGACCGAGATGATGGAGACCTACCTCGGCGACGACGCCGACGGGCTCGACGGCTTCGAGTTCATGACGATGGCCGAGGCGGGCGAGGTCGGCCACTGGGCGGTGCTGCGGAAACTGAACGAGCAAGCCGGCGAGGAGCAACTGTCCGAGCTTGCCGGGTGGGCGCTGCCGATCCAGGAACGGCACTTCAGCGAAGCCAATGCGTGCGCACTGCGGTTGGCCGGAGAGAAAGACCCCCACGAGGAGGCCTGATCGGCCCGATGGGCGCCGACGCAGACGCAAATCGCTTCCTGGCCGTCTACCTCAACGACCACCTGGCGGGGGCGACGCTCGGCGTCGAGCTGGCCCGCCGCCTGCGCTCCTCGAACCAGGGCGACGCGGAGATGGGTCAGCCGATCGCCCAGATCTGCGCCGAGGTTGAAGCCGACCGCGAAACCCTGGTCGCCCTGATGGAGCGCCTCGAGGTCGGCCGCGACCAGGTCAAGCCGGTGCTGGCCAAGGTCGCCGAGCGCCTCGGTCGCCTCAAGCTGAACGGCCAGATCTTCGGCTACTCGCCGCTCAGCCGGGTGCTCGAGCTGGAGGTCCTCTCCGGACTCGTCGGCGCCAAGATGCAGCTCTGGAACGCGCTCGAGCAGAGCTTCGGCGACTCGCTCGAGGGCTTCGACTTCCACGACCTCGCCGCTCGCGCCGACAACCAGGGCCAGCGCCTCGAAGACCTCCACCTCGCCGCCGCCCAGCGGGCGCTGCCCAGCGCCACCAGCAGCACCCAGGGCGCCCCGTAAGCCGCACCCAGGACGTCCCGTAGCCCACCCGCCTTCCGAACTGCATCAAATCTTGGTGGTTATAGGGCCAGAATTTGATGCAGTTCGAGCGACGAGGGCGCGGCGGACGTTCTCCAGGAAGGGGTACGGGTTGCCTTCGAGCATCTTGTAGGTCGTCCGCAGGACCACGTAGCCCGCTGCAGTGAGGTCGACGTCGGTCTGGCGGTCCTTCTCGAAGGCCAGGTGGTCGCCGTGGAAGCTCCAGCTGTCGATTTCGACGACCACTCGCTGCCCTGCCCAGAGGAAGTCGACCAGATGACCCTCTGCCAGGACGTTGACGGCGGGCGTGGGCATTTCGGCCTGCCGAGACAGGGCGAGAAAGTCGACCTCCGACACCGATTTCGTCTCCAGCGCCTCGGGATCGACATCGCCTGCGATCCGCCGCAGCTTGCCGACCCCCTTGCAGCCCCGCCTGCGGGTGATGATCCGGCCGAGACGCGCCCAGGAGAAGTCCTCCCGCTTATATGCCTGGACGAACATCCGCTCCAGTCGCTTGGCGTCGTTCCGGCCGGCCAGATCGAGCAGCACCCGCTCCATGGCCACAACGGGGATCCCGCGCTCCAGCGTCGCTTCGTATGGCTCGAGTCGCCGCGTCTGGTGCAGTCTCACTCCCTGATGACCTTTCGGATGAAATCCACCCGACTGGCGCAGAACCTCGATTGGACCACAGGAGCCGCACAAGCCCCAAAGCCGCCCCGCGTTGTAGTGAGAAAGGACCGCCCCCGGCCCACAGGCGAGCACCGCCGCCATCCATCTCCCCTCGGGCGATAAACGCTTATGTCCGACAGCGAAGACGCCATGGAAGAGCGGGACAAGCTGCCCACCCTCACGGCGGCTGCGAAAGGTCCCAGGAGCGATATCGCTATCGAGGAGCTGCCAACGCGCCACGACTCCGTGCTGCCGCTCAGCAAGCTCGCGGATTACAGCCGTTGCCGCCCGCCCTCTCACGGGCACCGTCTCCGTTCGCTCCGAACCGCATCAAATTCTGGTTGCTGGAGGGCCAGAATTTGATGCGGTTTGGAGGGGGCGCTCATCTGGGTTCCGGGCATGGCCGAAACAGTCGCCGACGAGGGCGCGCATGTGGCGCGCGGTTTTTAACTTTTCGCGCGCTGGAGTTGCGCGGAAGCGTGACTTCAGGGGTCAAAGCCTTCAGAGCTCGAAGCCTTTGAAGGCTCGAAGCCTCCGGGCGCCCGAAGCCTTGGGGACTCGAGCCTTTCGAGAGCTCAGAGTCTTAGGGACTCGAAGCCTTCGCGAACGTTGGGAGGGGCGGGCGCCGGGTTACGCGGCGGCCATCGAGAGCGACCAGTGGTCGGCAATCTGCTTGGCGGCCGCTTCCTCCTCGACGAGGATCGACTCGGCCAGCGCCACCGTCCCGGGGTCGCCGGCGCGGCCGGCGACGCGGCGCAGGAGCTCGTAAGCGGCGACCTCGAGGTTCTCGACCGCGTAGGAGAAGCCGGCCAGCTTGGCCGGGGTGTCGGGCTGGGCCGCGAAGAACATGCCCCAGTTCAGCGCTCCCGTTTTCAGCATCGCGTCCTTGACCGCAGAGGGACTGGCGCCGCGCTCGTCGAGCTGGCGCTCGAGTTTCTCCAGATGCCCTTCCGTCTCCTCGAGGTGATGGGCGAAGGCCGCGGCCAGAGGCCCCGGCACGTCCATCTCCTTGCTTTTCTCCAGCAGCTGCCGCGACTGTCCCTCCAGGGCGTGGACGTCGGAGAGGTAGGAGTTGAGCTGCTCGTCGAGGTCGTCGGGGTCGACCTCGCGCAGCGCCTGCTCGACCGCTTCGTCGAAGGCGGCCGCCACCCGCCCCGCCATCTCCCGCTCCTCGCCGGCGATCGCCTCGGCCATCGCCGCCGTCTCGGAGTCGCCGGCTTCGCGCGCCGCCCGCCCCAGCAGCTCGTAGGCGGCAACCTCCATGTGCTCGTAGGAGAAGGCGTGCATCGCCAGCTTCGTCGGCGTGTCGGGCTGGGACCTGGCGAAGAGGACCATCCCGAAGCCTCCCCCCTTGCCGGCGGCGTCCTTCAGCTTCGAGGGGGAGGCGTCGCGCGCCCGCAGTCGCTCGCGAACCCGCCGCTCCTGGGATTCGGTCTCCACCAAGTGGCGCCGGAAGGCATCGGCGAAGGGGCCCTCGACCAGATCGGGGGCGCGGCGCATCTGCACGAGCGCCTGCTCCTCGATCGAGTGGGCGTCGGTCAGGTACTTGACCAGCTGGGTCTCCGGATCGTGGTTCGGCATAACCGTCATCTACCCGGCGCCGCCGGCGCAAACGCCTGGGGAGGAACTTTTCGGCGCAAGCGCCTGGAGAATCTTTCGGCGCAAACCCTTGGAGAGGAACTCTCAGGGAGGCGGGAGGAGGCTCAGACGAACGCGCACTCGGGGGCCACCAGGTGCAGCCGCACGACGGTCCCCGCTTCGCCGGAGCGGATCTGGACGAGGTCGCAGAGCTGGTTGGCGAGCCAGAGGCCGCGCCCGCCCTCCTGGCCGATGCCCGGGCGCAGGCGGCCGACCAGCGGCTCCTCGATCCGGCCCCTGTCCTCGACCTCGGCCAGCACGGTGCCGCCCTCACGCCAGAGACGCAGGGTGCCGGCGCCACCACCGTGCACGACGCTGTTGGCGGCGAGCTCGCTGGTCGCGGTGACGAGGTCGCCCACCGCGCGCGGTTCCATCCCCGCCCGCTCGGCGGCGGCCGCGGCCCGGTCCCGGACCTCGGCCAGATCGTCGAGCCCGAAGGCGAACGTCTCCGGCGCCGCGGCCGGCGGCGGAAGGTGGCCCGAGAAGCTGTCGGAGGCGGGGTCGAATCCCTCGCTCGGCTGCGCCCGCCCGCCGCGCCAAACGTGGCGATGGGAGAGCGCGACCCGCTCCAGCACTTCAGCCGGCAGCGAGCCGGCGTCATAGGGGCAGAGCAGCTGGAAGTCGGGGTTCTCGGGAAAGGCGACGTTGAGCAGGGACTCGTGGCGGTGGCACTCCTCCAGCGCCGCCGGGCTGCGGGCCGCCCAGACGGGTTCGCCGATCCCACGCATGGGGGAGCCGGCGCTCTCGTCGACGAAGTCGCGCCAGATCGGGATGATCGAGGCCGGATTGCGGCCAACCTCCTCCATCGGCAGGAAGCGGACTCGGTCGGCGTCCTCCCCCAGCTCGCATTCGAGCCATTCCTCCTGCGCCGGCCCAACCGCCACCAGAGCCGGTTCCTCCGCCTCCAGGGCGGCTTCGACGAACGGGACCGTCCCCGCCAGATAGTCGTCGACGCCCTCGTAGATCAGGGCCTGATGTTGAAAACCTTCGTGTTCCAATAGTTCCAGCTCTTGCTCGGCTTCATTCCCCGCTGACAATCCTTCAAACGGCGTTTGCCATCGTCGGTCACTGGGTACCCAGGCGATGGCACGAGGGCCGCAGAGCCGTTGTGTCGAGGAGAGCCGCTCACCTCTCACGGCATCGCACGGAGATCGGGAGAGGTCGAAAGCAGCCGGGAGAGGTCGAAGCGAGGCCGAGTTGTCCAAGAGCCGAGGGAACGAAAATGAACGCCGTACCCGCATCGCCGAGCAGCAGAGACGTCGCCAGAATCCAGGAGGAGATACGGGGCCGTGAGCCGGGCCCCGCGCTGAGGAGGGACAGGCTCCTGCAGCGGGTCCGAGCCGCTCGCAAGCGGCTCGGGCAATCTCCGGCTGACAGGCTGGGCCGACTGCGCTAGCATCATTCGAAGGGTCGAGTCGGTGCCGCTTTTCCGCGCAGCCGGCGCGATCGTCCAGTTTCAGGCAAGACCGTCGGCACCCCCCACGAGTGCACCGGGACTTCCGTTCCTAACCCACCCGAGGAGGTCCAGGAAGTGCCCGACACCCACACCGAAACCGAGATCCAGAACGGGCTCCTGCTCGTCCGCCAGACGCAGGAGGCCGGGTCGACCAGACTCGCCCTGCACGGCGAGCTCGATCTGGCCAACGCCCACAGCCTCGAGCTGACCCTGCAGGAGGCGCTCCACCGGGGCGGCGACGTCGTCGTCGACCTCGGCAAGCTGGAGTTCATCGACTCGACCGGAATCACGCTGCTGGTGATGGCGCTGCGGGGACCGCACGCTGAGCAGCTGAGCTTCCTTCCCTGCGAGTCCGCCGAGGTCTGCCGCCTGCTCAGCCTCACCGGGCTGGACCAGCGGCTCGGCCTCAGCTCGGCCCGACCTGCCGCGCGCGCCTGACCGCCTCTTCCGTGCCGCCGCGCCACGGCTCGCCGTGGCCGGTGAGCACGGTGCCGGCGTCCAGGGCGGCGAGCCCGCCGAGCGAGCCCAGTGCCCGCTCGCTGTCTGCGGTGGCGGCGCCGGCAACGATTCGCGGGCCCTTGGCGCCGGTGTAGGGGTCGAGCATCACCAGCGCGTCGCCGGCGAGCACCGCGTCGCGATCGCCGAGGTGCAGGGCGCAGTGGCCGAGCGTATGGCCCGGCGTGAAGAGGACGCGGGGGGAACCCGGGACGTCGAGTTGGCCGTCGGAGAAGCGCCGCACCTCTCCCAGCGGCGGCGGCCAGAAGGCGCGGGCGGCGAGGAACCCGGCGACGTGGGGCAGCGCCTTCGGCTTCGTCAGCAGGTAGCGGCTGCGCGCCCGCTCGCGCGTGTACTGCAGCGGCTTGCGGGCGAGCGGGACGTCGAAGTCGAGCTGGTAGCCGGAGGTGGCGCCGCCAGCTCGCGCCGCGCCCGCTCGGCGAAGCCGATGTGGTCGAAGTGGGCGTGGGTGAGGACGAGGGCGCGGATCTCCGCGGCGTCGCGGCCGATCTCGCGGAGGACGCGATGCAGCGAGTCCCAGGAGCGGGGGACGCCGGCGTCGACGATGGTCAGGCCCTCGGCGGCCTCGACCAGATACCAGTTGACGCCGGCGTCTTCGATCCGGTGGACGTCGGGGGCGGCACCCCGTTCGATCGTGGCTTCCATTCGCTCTCCCTACCCGGATCGCCGGCAACCTCTCGCCGTCCTTCGAAGCGCCGCCGCAGCTCGCGCTCGGAGTGGGCCGCGACCGGGATCACCGACTCGCCGTAGCGGACGCCGCCGAAGCGCAGGCGCTGCAGAATCGCCAGCCAGGTGCAGACGCCGCGCTCGAGGACCCAGCCCGGCGCCAGGAGCGAGGAGCCGGCGGGGAAGATCGCGGTGCCGCCAGCGCGGCGGCGGCCCAGCTCGGCGGCGGCGGCCGCGGCGGCGGCCGGACCGGCGGCCAGGGCCGGGCGGCGCTTGGCCGCGCTGAGGAGCAGCAGGGGGACGACGGCCAGCCAGAGCGCCATCCGCGCCGGCAGGGCGAACTCGTCGTAGGCCTGGCGGGTTCGCTGGCCCCAGAAATGCGCAGCCGAGGGCGGCACCCGCGCCACGTAGAGGTCCAGCGGGGAGGCGACGCTGCCGCCGTGCGCCCGCACCGTCCGGATCAGCTCCAGGTTCTCGAAGAGGACGTCGCCGTCGTACATCCCCATCGCCAGCATCCGCGAGCGCCGCACCGCCAGCGTCCCCGGGTAGTCGCGCCCGAAGCTGCGGTTGAGCAGCGTCCGCGCGGTGTCCCAGCGGGCGTGCCAGGGCAGGCGGCCGAAGTAGTTCTGGGGGCGAACCAGGTCGTGCCGGTCGAGCAGCTGCGCCACCCGCCGCAGCGACTGCGGCTCGTAGCGGACGTCGTCGTCGGCGAGCACCACCCGCTCGCGCGAGGCGAGCCGCACCCCCGTCCGCACTCCCGAGACTTTGCCCATCAGCCACTCCTCCCCCTCCCCCGGCGGCAGGTGCCGCGCCTGCTCGCCGAAGGCGGCGGCGTTGGCGGCAAAGACAGCAGGCTCAGAGCCGTCGACGACGATCACCTCGGCGCAGTGCGGCGCGATCCGCCGCAGGTAGCCGGCGAGTTCGTCCCCCTGCGCCCGGTCGCGCCAGCGGATCGGGACCACGTAGGAGAGGTCGAGCGGCTCGAACTGCATCAAATTCTGGTTGTCCTGGGACGAGAATTTGATGCAGTTCGGGGGAGTGCGCCGGATCTGGGTCGGGGGGCCGCGCCCGGTGCGGGTCGGTCGAGCACCCCGCGTCGGGGGGGGGCCGCAGGGTGCGGGGCGGGGGGCCATGGCGAGGCTCCTCATGCGGGGACGGCAGTCGGGATGCGCAGGGAGGTCTCGCCGCGCTCCCACGCTTCCATCAGGTGGCTCGCCCAGCGCGCCTCGACCTGGAGCAGCGCCCGCGCCCCGAAGAGGATGTCGGCCGCGACCGCCGGCTCCTCGGCGGCCAGCCCTCCGGCCAGGTCCCAGGCGGCGATGTTCTCGTGGACAGCGTCGGCCTCGACGTGCTCGTCGTAGAAGTGGGTCGCATCGCGGCCGAAGCCGAGCCGCCGCAGGGCGTTGCCATAACGGCGGTTGGGGATCGAGGAGGTCATCTCGAAGCCGGCGAGGTGGCCGACGATCGCGCCGCGGCGGCGGCGCTGCAGGCCGAAGCCGCTCATCAGGTTGACCGTCGCCAGCGTCACCCCCGGCAGCTGGTCGAGGCAGGCGCCGTAGCTCGGATCGAGGCCGAGCGCCGCCATCGTCTTCGCGAACAGGACCGAGTGCATGCGCTCGGCGCTGCCGCCGCCGTACTCGTCGGCCTGCACCTCCAGCAGCGCCGCCTTCGGCCTCGCCGAGAGCCGCGGGATCGCCCAGGAGTGCGGGTCGGCCTCCTTCAGCTGGTAGGCGGAGCGGTGGACGACGTGCTCGAGCATCTGCTCCCGCGTCCCCCGCGTCTCCATGTAGCGAGAGAGCGGCGGTCCGGGGTCCTCGGCGACCACCCGCTGCAGCGCCGCCCCGACCGAGTGCAACTCCTCCTCGCCGGCCGGCTCCACCAGCTCGGCCACGGCCGCCTCGAAGGGCCGCTCCAGGGCGTTGCGGAAGCCGATCAGCGACGGCTCCCACTCCCACCCCTCGTCGACTCCGCGGATCCCGGTGTAGTGGAGCTCGTAGGAGACGTACAGCGCCAGCTGCAAATCGTCGTCGGCGATCGGAGCGGCGCAGTCAACCCGAAGCGGCGCCTCCAGGCCCGCCCCCGGCGGCCCCTCCAGCGCCTCGAACAGCCGCTCGCTCAGCGGCCCGCGCGGGCGGGGCAGCTCGATCAGGCGCCCGGCCATGGCTCCGGGCCGCTCGGCGCTTCGAAGCCGATCAGCTTATGGGTGCCGTCGCAGAACGGCCGCATCCGCGACTTGCCGCAGCGGCAGAGGGCGATCGTCCGCCGCTCCAGCGACAGCTCGTTCCCCTCCTGGTCCTGGACGACGAAGTCGCCGCGGACCAGGTAGGGCCCGTCCGGGTAGGGCGTGATGGTGGCGGGGGGCGACTGGTCCGAGCGCTGCTCCCCGAGCTCGTCGCTCATGGCGAGGATCTACCCCCCTCGCCGAGGGCCGAAACGGCCCTCCGACCAGCGGCGGATCGAACCAGATACCCAGGCTCGGCATGGATTAAATCGGGCTTCCGCTGGGGTAGGAGATCAGCATGCCCGACGAGGCGCAATCCGCTGTACAAGGGTCGGACGGCGCCGCCGACGGCGCCAGCCCGTTCGAGTCCGTCCGCGCCGAGATCTCGCGCGAGATGGTCCGCCTCTACAAGGAGCTCTTCGGCCGCGGCCCGACCAAGGCCCGCACCGAGTTCGCCGGCCCCGACATCGTCATCTGCTCGCTGGAGAACACCTTCACCCCGGCCGAGCGCAGCCTCGCCCATATGGGCGAGCACCAGCGCCTGCGCGACACCCGGCTCTACTTCCAGGCGGCCACCACCGACAAGTTCACCGACATCGTCGAACGGGTGACGGGGCGCAAGGTCCGCGCCTTCATAAGCGGCCTGGACGCCGGCGCCGACGTCTGCTGCGAGGTCTTCTACCTCGAGGACGGCCACACCGGCTCCTGATGATTCGGATCCGGGGGCGGGGGGTACTCGTCCATCAGGGTCGCGCTGGCTACGTCGCAGGCGGGCTCCACTTCACCCGAGGGAACGTTCGCGCCGTCGTGGCGCCGAGCGGGTCAGGGGTCCATACATCGAACTGAGGAGGGTCTCAATGGACCGCGGACCGATTCCGCTCAACCTGCACGCCGCGCTGGAGCCGCTGATCGCGGTGGTCATCATCGCCGCCCCCTGGATCTTCGGGTTCAGCGAAACCGACAGCGCCACCGTGATCTGCGTCGTCGTCGGAGCGGCCATGCTGCTTGTCGGCTCGATGACCGACTGGCGCCTCTCGCTGGTGCGCCTGATCCCGCTGCGGATGCACCTCACGGGTGACCTGCTGCTGGGAGCGGTGCTGCTGCTCAGCCCGCTGATCTTCGGCTTCGCCGACGAAGGCGGCCCGACCCGCTTCATGGTCATCGCCGGCCTGCTCGAGCTGATGACGGCGCTGATGACCCGCTGGGACCGCACCGAAGCCGAGCCGACCTACACGCGCGAAAGCGGCCGACCCGACCGTCACGCCGCCGCCCGCTGACCCGAGCCTCCTCCGAGAGGGAATTGCCGGCCGGGGGTCCCTCCCCTTCGGGGGCCTCCGGCCGCGCAGCTCTACCAGTCGCCAGGAAAGGAAACCCATGTTCAGACACACCAAACAGCTCGCCTACAAAGTGCGCGTCGATGAGCCCAACCCAATCTTCGCGAAGATGCTGCAGCAGGCGATCGGCGGCGTCGAGGGTGAGATTCGCGTCTGCCTGCAGTACCTGTTCCAGGGCTGGGGCTTCCGCGGCCCCGACCGCTACAAAGACATGCTCCTCAACACCGGCACCGAGGAGATCGGCCACATCGAGATGCTCGCCACCGCGGTGGCGCTGAACCTCGAGGGGGCGCCGGCGAAGCTGCAGGCGGAGATCGCGGGACAGAACGGCGCCGTCGAGGCGGTTCTCGGCGGCCAGGACCCACGCCATGTGCTCTCCGCGGGGCTGGCCGCGATGCCCGCCGACGCCAACGGCAATCCGTTCAACGGCTCCTGGGTGGTCGCCACCGGCAACGTCGGCTCCGACATGCACGCCAACGTCCATGCCGAGGCAAGCGGCCGGTTGCTGGCGACCCGCCTCTACGAGATGACCGACGACCCGGGGATGAAGGACATGCTCTCGTTCCTGATCGCCCGCGACACCATGCACCAGAACCAGTGGATGGCGGTGCTGGAGGAGCAGAGGGGCATGGGGATGCCGGTTCCGCCCGACTTCCCGCAGGAGCAGGAAAAGCAGGAGTTCGCCTACGAGTTCTTCGTCCACTCCGACGGCGAGGTGCCCAAGGACGCCCGCTGGACCCACGGCAGCTCGGTCGACTCCCACGGCCACTTCGGGGTGCGCGAGGCGGAGCCGATGGGCGACGTGCCGAAACTGGCGCCGCCCGAGGCGCGGCCGGAGCTGCACAGCACCCCGATCCCGGCCCAGGGCGGGATCCTCCGCAAAGCAAAGGACGCGGTGACGCCATGACCGGGGAGCGCGACCGGACGGCCGAGGAGGCCGGCAAGCAGGCGCCCACGCAGCCCCCGACCGGCGAGACGGGCGTGGTTCAGGAAGGCACCGGCGGCGGCGACGGGGTGGTTCAGGAGGGCGACCGGGAGAGCACGACCCCGGGGCCGGAGACCGACCCCGAGGACCAGGAGGACGGCCGAACCCAGCCCCCCGACGATCTCTCCCAGGACCCGGCTTACGAACCCGAGGACGAATCGCTGAAGGGCATCAAGGGGGGCTGAGGTAGGCGCTCTCGCGCGGATCCGCGCAGGGCCGGAATCATTCCGGTCTCGCGCGGACTCGCGTTCGCGGAGGCGCTCTAACCGCCGCCGATCGGCTCGATCACCCGGCCGGTGCCCTCGCAGTGCTCGCACCGCCGGCCGTCCTTCTCGCCGCTGCCGCCGCAGACGGGGCAGATGTTTTCGCCGGCCGAGTCCTCCCCGGCGGGCGCTTCGTCGCCGGGGCGCTGCTTGTCTCGGGAGAGATCGTCCATTCCGCCTCCATGCCCGCAGCGACGGGGAGGCAAACCGAACGCAGTTCCCCGCATTCCGGGGGCCGTCCTGTTCAGATCGGCTGGATCGTCCAGATGACGACGTCCTGGCGGGGCGAGAAGTGCAGCAGCGGCTCTTCCTCCAGCTCGATCCCGAACGGCATCGCCATCGTGTTGGTCTCGATCTCGGCCCAACCCCGATGCAGCGGCCACGGCGGGTGGTGGATCTCGCCGCGCTGCACCCGTCCCTGGTCGTCGAGCGTGTAGAGGCAGTAGCGCTCGGTCAGCCAGCGCTCGAGCGAGCCCTCGCGGACCGGCAGCTCCCCGCCCTCGGCGCCGTAGCGGGCGAGGAAGTAGGCGGGAGGGCCGTCCTCAGAGGTGCGCAGGAGGTCGTAGTCGATCCCCTCCCCGTCGCGGCCCGCCTCGATCCGCGAGTGAAAGTAGGGCAGGCGGTAGCTTCTCCGCGCCGCCCGCACCGCCGCGCAGCTGCCGGCGTCGAGGCTGAGGAAGTAGATCCCGGGCTTGCCGTCGACGCTGACGTAGGTGCGGACGTTCAGCTCCGGGAAGGTGGAGACGCCCGGCGCCGGCGCCGTTCCGCGCAGGCGCAGGCCGCGAACCCAGAAGGGGGTGATGCCGAGCCAGGCGGTGCCGTCGCGGGTGTCGATCGGCAGCTCGGCCGGGACGACCTCGCGCAGCGCCTTCTCCGCGACCGGCCAATGGGCGAAGAGGAGGTCGTCCCAGGTCTGGCCCATGAACCAGGGACGTCGCGGCAGTCCCCAGGGGCGGTGGGCGGTCTCGGCGAGGACGGCGCGCTGGCCGAAGGCGTCCGAGAGCAGGCCGGCCGGGCGCAGGGCGACCTCCCCCGCGTCCTGGAGGAGGCCGAGCCCCCCGGCCCGCATCAGCCGTCCTCTTCCCCGACCCGGTCGCGGATCGAGGCGACCGCCTCAGGGTCGAGTCGTTCGACTGAGAGGACCCGATCCGGGAGGACCAGCAGCGCCCCGTGGTCGGCGTCGAGGTCGCGGTCGTCGCTGAGCTTGCCGGCCAGCTCGACCACGACTTTGCCCTCGACGCCGGCATCGCTTTTCCAAGCCAGGTAGCGGTAAAGGCCCTCGCGGCTGGGGAAGACCGCGACCCCGCGGCGCTGGGTGCGGTGGATCTCGCCGCTCCCCTGGCAGGTCGGGCAGCTCTGCTCGAAGCGCACCCGGCCCTGGCAGGCGGGGCAGCCGGAATCGGGTCCCACCTCCATGCAGGAGAAGCACTCATACACGGTGGTGCCGCTGCCGCCGCACTTGTCGCAGCGGCCGTGTTCAGGCTCCCCCCAGGGTTCGGAGACCTGGTTGCCGGGATCGAGCAGGCCGCCGGGGTCCTCCCCCTCCGGGTGGCAGTGGAAGTAGGTCTGGGGGCCCCGCTCCATCGCCGCTGCGGCGGCTAGCCGCCGCCGTTCTTGCGCTCCTCCTTCGAGGCCGCCGCGGCTTCCTCCAGCGCCTCGGCCTCGCGCTCCCGCGCCGCCGCCGCCCGTTTGGCCTCAAGGCTCTCTTCCTTGGCCTCGAGCTTCTCGAGCTGGGCGGTCTTGTTGGCTTTGGCGTTGGACCGTTTGGCTTTCGAGGCCGCTTTCGCCGTTTTCTGCTTTTTCTTCTCCTCGGCCTTGGCGGCACGGGCCTCGCGTTCGCGCCGGCGCTTCTCGGCGTTGCGGCGCTCCTGCTCGGCCCGGCGCCGCGCTTCGGCCGCCGCCTCGGCGGCGGCTTTGCTGGCTTCCGCCTGGCGCTCGGCGGCCTCGCGCTCCCGCACCTCGGCTTTCTCGCGCAGGCCCACAGCCCGCTCGCGCTCTTTCGTCGCCAGCAGCTCGGCGCGACCCTGCCGGCGCAGCTCCTCGTCGCGGAAGAGGACGCCGGTGGCGCTGCGGGCGCCCGCCTCTGCCCGGTCGAGCAGGTGCTTGGCGCTCGAATCGGCGCCTCCCAGGGCGCCGAGGGCGACGTCGAACGGCGCCCGCGCCAGCTTGAGCGACGAGTTGAAGATCGTTTTCGGGATGGTCGGCAGCGACATCAGCTCTCCTCCTTCGGGTCGATGGCCGCGGCGGCCTCTTCGGCGCGGTCGGCTTCGCGCTGGAGCTCGGCGGCCTCTCGCTTCGCCTCGCCCTTCTCGGCCGCGGCCTGCTCGCGTTTGGCCTGGGCGCGCTGTTCGCCGGCGATCCGCTCGCGCTCGGCGGCGGCCTTGTCGACCTGCGCCCGCTGCGCGGCCTCGCGCTCCTCCGCGGCCCGTTTGCGCTCGGCCTCCTCTTCGGCGGCGATCTCCTCCGCCTCGAGCTCGACCCGGCGGCGCTCGGCCTCGGTCTGCGCCCGCTCGGCCTCGATCTCCGCTTCCCGCTCCTTGCGCTCGGCCTCGGCGGCCCGCTCGGCCGCCTCCGCCTGGGCGTCGGCCTGAACCTCCTGCAGCTGCCCCTCGCGGTGCAGGTCTTCGCGCCCCAGCGCCGCTCCCGCCATCTGCTTCGCCCGGCCGACCACCTTGCCCAGGGGGCCGCCGACGACGCGCTCTTGCTCGCTCAAGCCGGTTCTCCTTTCGAGTTCTCGTCTCTCGTTCCCATCGCTCCCCACCTACCCGAGCGGCCGCGGCGCGAACCGTGCGCGGGGTCACATTCGGGGGCCCAGGGCCCGCGGCCTCCGGCCCTTGTACGCCTGCAGCGGCGCGAGGACGAACGCCGCCGCTAGTAGCGGAGGACCGCCGCCACGCCTTCGGCCTCGGCCAGCGGCTCGGCGAGCTCGTCGCGGACGATCGTCACCTCGGCGCTGCCGGCGAGGGCGGCGCGGATCAGGTTCTCGGCGTCGGCCTCGATCGCGGCGTCGAAGACGAGGTGGTCGACCCGGCCTTCCAGCAGGGCCTCCCGCGTCTCCTGGATTCCCGCCGAGCCGCGGCTGCCGCCCTTCGCCTCCCCCAGCGCCCGCTCGACGACGGCCCGGTCGCGCTCGTCGTCGAGCCGCTCGATCGCGCCGGAGACGAGCCCGCTCAGCTGCCCCGTCGGGGTGGAGATCAAATCCTGCTCGCCGCCCAGCGCCAGCTTCGCCTTCGCCGAGCTGAGGCCGGCGTCGAAGGCCTCGACGTCCTTGGCCGGGCCGAAGGCGACGACCTGGTCGAGACCGGCTTCCTCAAGCGCCCGGGCGGCGTGGGCGCCGCACTCGGTCAGGAACCGCTGGCGGTTGTGCTCTAGCCGTTCGCCGTACTGGTCATGGCCGGAGGAGCTGACGCCCTGGGCGCGGGCGGGGTTGTTGGTGCTCTGCGATTTGCGCTCGCGCCAGTCGAGGCTGGTGAGGCTGAGCTCCCAGTCCTCGAGCTCCTCCAGCGCGCCTTCGGCGCAGCGCAGCAGCCGCACCCGCTCCGCGGAGAGCAGGGCGATCCCGCGCGCGCCGCCGCGGCAGCAGAGGGCTATCAGCGGCGCCACCACCGGCTCGACGCCGAGCTCAACGCAGGGCTCGGCGACGGGTGCCTTCCCGGTCCCCCACCAGTGCTGGGCGCCCGCCTTTTCGGCAACCTCGACGAAGCCGATTTCCCCGCGGGGCGGCGGCCGCAGCTCGCCATCCTCGAAGCGCTCGAGGATCCGCTTCGCGGTCGCCCGCAGCGCCACCCGCCGGTCGTGCTCGACTTCCCGATGGGCCTCCAGGACCGCCTCCAGCCCGTTGCGCAGCTCGGTCCGCCAGGCGCCGGTGCGATCGGCGGGGTCGAAACCCAGATAGACCGAGAAGACCCCCAGCTCGGGGCGCCACTCGCTGACCTCGCGGGCTTCCTCCAGGGTGGGTTGGCTCATCGACTCCTCCTCCTCGCTCGGGTGCGCCCTCGGCTACCCCGCGCCGCCTCCCCGAGAAACCCGGACCCCCAGCCGAACTGCATCAGCTAAACCCGGACCCTCCCCAGCCGAACTGCATCAAATTCTGGTTCCTGAAGGACCAGAATTTGATGCAGTTCGGCTGGAGCGCGGTCTGGGTAGGACGGAGGCATGGAGCCACGACTTGACACGCCATTTCCCGGGCCGCCGCAGCCGGATCCCCAACCGCCCTCGCCGACGCCGGAGCCCGGTCCGCCGGTGCCGGAGCCCGATCCGGCGCCGCCGCGACCGGACCCGGAGCCGCAGCCGCCAGTCGACCCGCCCGAGCCGCGGCCGCCGGCCCCCGAGATCGCCGCCGTCGCTTAGCCGAGCTTCGCCACCGCGTGAGCGGCCCCTGGCGGCCCTGGATCAGGCGCCGGTCGCGCCCGAGTAGCGGAGCGACCCCGGGGTATCGAGGTCCTCGCCGGTCTCCAGCAGCGTCTTCAGCCCGGAGAGGATCATCGGCCAGCCGCCGTAGAGCTCGCTGCTGGCGCCCTCGCCGAGCTGGTCGTGGGTTACCCGCAGCTGGCAGGAGGCGCCAACCGGGACGATCTCCCAGGTGACCCGGGTGGTCCCTTCGCGCTTGACGTCCTCGCTCCAGAGCGCGTTGAAGCTCTGCACCAGCCGCCGCGGCGGGTCGACCTCGAGGTTCTCGCCGCTGGCGATCTCGATCACCCCCGGCACGCCGGAGCGGTACTCGGAGCCCTCGGTCCACTCGGAGACGGTCCTCACCCCGAAGCTGTAGCGCTTGCGCATCTGCTCGCTGGTGATCGCCTCCCAGAGGCGCTCCGGCGTCGTCTTGACGTAGATCTCGAACACGGTCATCGTGCCGCGCCCGCCGACCACGGCGTAGGCCTGGTCCTCACTCATCTTCGTTCTCCTCACTCTCGATGTCTCTTTTCAGCTCACTGAGCGCGGAGGCCCAGGGCTGCGCGTACTTGCCCACCCAGCGGTCGTGGATGAGCCTGATTGGGACGGGGTTGAGGAAGTGCAGCTTCTCGCGGCCGCGCCGCCTCGTCGTCACCAGTCCCGCCCCCTCGAGCACCCGCAGGTGCTTCATGACGCCGAAGCGGGACATCGGCAATCCGGCTTCAAGCGCGCTCAGCGACTGTCCGTCCCGCTCGAAGAGCCGGTCGAGCAGCTCGCGGCGGGTCGGATCCGCCAGCGCCTTGAAGACCTCGTCCACGCCAGGAGTATATGTGACCTTTCGGTCACTTGTCAACCCTGGCGCTTCGCTTTAGGGTCGTTGAACGTTCAGGGTTCCTCAGCGTGAGGCGCCCTTCCATCAAAGGGGGAGAACAAGATGCAAGCCATCAAACGAATGGCGCTGCTCGTCTGCGCGCTGGCGGTCATCGCCTTGCCGGCAACCGCGAGCGCCGCGATCACTTCTAAAACCATCGACTACGGCCCGTACACGATCCCGGCCGGAAGCGGCGACCCGCATGACCACGAACACATGGGGATGCTGACCAACCAGATCGTCAACAACATCGCCAAGCCGTGCACCGGCTGCACGATCATCGGCGTCACGCCGGACCTCGTCTACAGCGACGGAACCAAGGCGACGATCAGCCAGGGGCCGATGCTCCACCACGCGATGTTCGCCGCCCAGTCGAGCGGCAAGGCTGACGCGACCTGCGCCGGCAAAGGGCCGGGCCTGCTCGGCGAACGGTTCTTCGCCTCCGGCGACGAGCGCACCGCGGTCGACCTGACCTCGCTGCCCTACGGCTACAAGGTCAACAGCACCGAGACCTGGAACATGGTCTTCGACCTGATGAACTGGGAAACGACCAGCAAAACGGTGAAAATCCGGATGACCTGGAAGTACGCGACCGGCACCGATGCGACCAGCCGCGCGCCGCTGCACCCGGTCTGGCTCGACCAGGCCCAGTGCACGCTCAACTCGTACATCACCGTTCCGAACGGGTTGACCGACTTCCACTACGACTGGAAAACGACCTTCGGCGGCAAACTGATCGCCACCGCCGGTCACATCCATGACCACGGGGTCAACGACGAACTCACCAACGAGAGCACCGGCGGCACGCTGCTGTGCAACTCGGTGGCGGGCTACGGCGGTCCGGGCTACGAAACCTCGGACGGGCGCAAACACGTCTCCTCGATGAACGTCTGCATGGGCAACCCGATCGCGACGGTCACCAAAGGCCAGACGCTGCGCCTGCACACGATCTACAACGTGCCGGAAGGGCACCATCTGATCGACGACGCGATGGGGATCATGATCGCCTACTTCGGCTAGGCGACCACCAACCAGCGGTTTCAGGAGAGTGCCCGTCTCGCGGCGGGCGCTCTCCGTCTCTGCGCCCGCCGTTTCAGGAGAGCGCCCGCCGCCAGCTCTCTCCCACTGGCGGTTGCGGCTCGAGGTCGGACCCCCTTGCCTCGATCCCGATGTGGAGGTCGGTCGACTCGCCGGCGTCGCCGCGATGCGAAGGGGTAACCGCGGGACGCGCGTTCTTTTGTTGCACGGATTTATGTCACGTAGAGGTACACTCGACCTGGCGGTGCCCATCAGGGGCTTTTGACTGGTAGCCCAAAAACCCTTGCGAGGGTGGGTGGGCGCCGTCATCTGGATGACAGGCGGTCGATCAGAGGTCGGCGCTGCCGCTGAGCACCGTCTCGGTCCGGCCGCCGACCCAAACCGTTCCCTCCCCATCGCGGTCGACGTGCACCCTGCCGGCTCGGCCGATCGCGCCACCCTGCAAGGCGAGGTAGGGAGCGGTGAGGCGACCGCTGCCGAGCAGCCACTGCGCGACCGAGGCGTTGAGGCTGCCGGTGACCGGGTCCTCCGCGGTCACTCCGTCGAGCGGGAAGAAGGCGCGAACCTCGATCGCCGCCTCCGCCCCCGGCGGATGGAAGCCGACCACGCCGAGGTCGAAGTCGAGCGGACCCGGCCGCAGCTCCAGCACCCGCTCGGCGCTGTCGAGCAGGACGGCGATCCAGCCGGGGCCGTTGTCGACCCACTCGACCGCGAGCATCTCGCCCGGATCGAGGTCGAGGGCGGTTGCGATCCGCGCCGCCTCGGCCGGGGAGCCCGGTCCGGAGCGAAGCAGCGGCGGCGCCGCGAAGGCGAGGCGGTCCCCTTCGCGGCGGATCGGCACCAGCCCGGCGCCGCACTCCTGCACGACCTCGGCCCGCTCGTCGACCCCTCCCCGGTTCTGGAGCCAAGCGTGGCAGCTGCCGAGGGTCGGGTGGCCGGCGAAGGGCAGCTCCTGCGCCGGGGTGAAGATCCGCACCCGGTAGTCAGCGTCGGAGCTGCTCGGCGGCAACACGCAGGTCGTCTCCGAAAGGTTCGTCCAGCGAGCGAAGCGCTGCATCTCCTTCCCCGAGAGCCCCTCGGCGCCGAGCACCACCGCCACCGGGTTGCCCGAGCAGGGCCCGCTGCCGAAGACGTCGACCTGCGAGAAGCTGCGCGGCATCCCGCGAGTCTCGCAGGGATGGGCGAGGCCACGGCCTCGGCGTCTCGCTGGCTGGCGGCTTCACCGGCCCCGGTTCGGGCCGGCCCAGTCTCGGCGGCCGCTTCACCGGCCCTGATCCGGACCAGGTCGGGCTTCGGCCCGAAGGCGCCTGATCCGTCAGCGGTAGACGGATCGGAGGATGTCCCGCAACGGCTCCCACAGCGGCGGCGGTGCCGCCAGCAAGTCGCCGCCCGCCGGCCAGTCGCCGCCGGTCGCCCGCTCGAGGCCGCCGACACAGCCACCCGCCTCGCTGACGATGAGGGAGCCGGCGGCGCCGTCCCAGGGCTGCAGGCCGGGGCCCCAGTAGGCGTCGACGCGACCGTCGGCCACCTCGACGAGCGCCGCGGCGGCACTGCCGCCGCGGCGGACGTCGCGGACCCGCGGCTGCAGCGCCCGCAGCAGGTCCCCGGCGTGAAGCCGCTGTCGCGGCCGGCCCAGGTTGACCTCGACGAGAGCGCGCTGGAGGTCTACCGGCCCGGCGCGACGCAGGCGGCGCCCGTCGCGCCAGGCGCCACCGCCGAGGGACGCCTCGGTGACGCGCCCCAGCGCCGGCTCGGCGACGACCCCGGCCAGCGTCCGCGAGTCGACCGTCCGCACCACGGCGACGCTCACCGCCCAAGCCGAGCGGCCGTAGAGGAAGTTGGTCGTGCCGTCGATCGGGTCGATGAGCCAGTCGACCCCGGTGCCGCCGGCGGTCATCCCGTCCTCCTCGCCGAGGATTCCGTCCCGCGGGCGGGCCGCAGCGAGCACCCTCCGGATCGCCCGCTCGGCGTCCCGGTCGGCCTCGCTGACGAGATCGTCGGAGGCGGCCTTCTCCTCCACCTCCAGCTCCCCCCGCCGCCGGAACCAGGCGCCCGCGACCTCGATTCCCGCCGCGGCGGCGCGGCGGGCTACATCCAGCAGCTCCCGCGTCTCGACCTCGGTCGCCACCCTCACGGCTACCTCCGGGGCAGCGGCGTGATCTCCAGCCGCCGCCGGTGTCGCGAGCCGCCGAGCCGCGCCCAGACCTCGGAGATGCCAGGGCGGAGCGGGTGCGCGAGCGTGCCCGGGCTCTGCGCGGTGAAGAAGAGGTGCGCCGCGAGGACCGCCAGCCAGGGCAGGAGGACAAGGCCGGGACGGGGTAGGCCCAGCCCGGCGAAAAGCGCGAGAAGGGCGGGGGCGGCGAGCAGCAGCGCTGGCCAGCGACGCCGCCGGGGAGCGAGGACGAGCGCAGCGCAGATTCCCCCGGCAGCGGCGGCGAGCGCGGCCCCGGCCAGGTCCGCCGGACCGGCGAGCAGGCGCCCGCTGAGCGCCGCCGCGCTCGCCGCCGCGACGGCGGCGAGGTTCCAGGGCGCGTGGAGGGGGACCTTCCCGGTGAGGGGCCGCCAATCGCGAAGGGTGCCGTCCCCGCCGCATGGCTCGGTGGGCCGCTCCTTCGGCAGCCATCGGATGAGCGCCAGCGAGTGCTCCCGCGCCTGGCCGGCGGCGGCGCGCCAGGAGATCCCGCCGCGGTCGCCGAGCCGCCCGAACGCCAGCGCCTCGAGCGCCCAGCGGCCGGTGACGAAGGCGATCCCGAAGCTCCAGAAGGCCAGCAGCGCCGCCGCCCCCAGCCACGGCTCATCGAGGAGGTCGAGGGCGGACCCGAGCCCGGCCAGCCCGCGGATCGCGTAGCCCGCCCCGACGAGCGCCCAGAGGGTGAGGATCCCGGCGGTGAGCGGCGGCGGAACGCGGCTGCTGCCGCCCGTCACACGGGCTCGCAGAGCCTCGTACAGCACGGCCACCCCGAAGACGGCGACGACGAGCGCGAGCAGCGAGCGGGCGAGGTCGAGCGGGGCCAGGACGATCGCCAGCCCGGCCACGACCGCCAGGCGGCCAAGGGCGACCAGCGCGCTTGCCCTGATGTGCGTTCTGCCGCGGGCAGGAGGGCCGGGGAGGCGGCCCCGGGCTTCCCGATCGGGGTGGCGCTGGTCTGCGGCGAAGCCGCGGATGTCGTTCCACTGGTAGCGGGCCTGGTAGATCAGCAGCTCCAGCGCGCCCCAGAGCACCGCCGCCCGCAGCAGCTCGCGGGCGCTCGTCCCGCCCTCGGCGAGCACCCCGAGGGCGAAGGCGGCGGGGAAGATCCAGGCCTTGACCAAGTCCCCCGGCCGCGGCAGCAGCAGGTAGCCGCGCAGGCTCCGCTCGCTCACCGGCAGGTACCCGCCCTCATGCAGCCACCGCCTTGCGGCCGAGGACGGCCTCGGTCGCGGCGGCCGGCCCATCTGCCGCGAGCAGCCGGATGGTCCGCCGCAGGCGCCCGGCGAAGGCGCGGTCGTCCGCGAGCTCGCCGAAGACGTCGCGCACCTCCAGCAATGGCCGCGGGTCGGCGGCGGCCCCGTCGGCGAGCGGCCTCAGGCAGTCCCAGCGCGCGTCCTCGACATCGATCGCCCGGCCCTCGAAGTCGATCCCAGTCAGGTACCGGATCCAGGCGGCGAGGGCCAGCGTGAGGGTCTCGTGCGGCAGCCCCCGCTGGACCGCTTCCCGCAGCGAGGGCAGCAGGTAGGCGGGCATCTTGGTCGAGCCGCGAGCGCAGAGGCGCCGCAGCCGGTCGCCGATCCGCGGGTTGCCGAACCGCTCCAGCAGCGTCTCGCGGTACTCCTCGACGTCGAGGCCCAGCACGTCGGGAAGCAGCGGCGTCACCTCGCCCATCAGGGACTCGGCGAAGCCGCGCAGGAGCGGGTCGGCGACGGCATCGTCGACCCGCTCGTGGCCGCTGAGGAGGCCGAGGTAGCCGAGGGCGCTGTGGGTGCCGTTCAGCAGCCGCTTCTTGTGCAGTTCGTAGGGGCGGACGTCCGGCACGAACTGCACCCCCACCTCCTCGAGCGGCGGCCGGGCGTTGCAGAAATCGTCCTCGATGACCCACTGGCTGAAGTCCTCGCAGACGACCGGCGCCCGATCGGCGATCCCGAACTCGCGCTCGAGCACCCGGTGGTGGTCGGCTTCGGTGCCGGGGGTGATCCGGTCGACCACGGTGGCGGGAAAGGCGACCTCGGTTTCGATCCAGTCCCCGAACCGTTCTTCGTCGCGGAGCCGGGCGTATTCGATCAGCGCCTGGCGCACGGTGGCTCCGTTCTCCGGCAGGTTGTCGCAGGAGAGGACGGTGAAGGGCGGCACCCCCCCTTCGCGGCGCAGTCGCAGCGCCTCGGCGAGGAACCGGGGAACGGGGGAGTCGACCCCGTAACCGCCCCCGGTGACGGTGAGGCTGACCACCTTGGTGTCGGGGCTGATCAGGGCGGACAGCGTCCTCCCGCGTTCCAGCGGGGCGTAAAGGTAGTCGAGGATCGAGCCGACCACCCGCGCCCGGTCCCCCCGCGGCGAGCGCTCCAACACCGAGTAGAGGCAGTTCTGCCGCAGCAGCTCCGACCGGCTGCCGCCGTTGCGCAGCCCGACGCCGAGGATCCCCCATTCCCGGGAGACCCCGGCGGCGGCGAGCCGGTCCAGGTAAACCGCCTGGTGGGAGCGGTGGAAGCCGCCGACGCCGATGTGGACGATCCCGGGCCGCAGGGCGCTTCGGTCGTAGCGGGGAAGCTCGATCCCCGGAAAAAGGCGCTCTCGGTTGTCTGGACGCACGCGTCCCTCCGTTCCAAAGTCATTGACTCGGTACGGAGACCGCCCTCGATTGCAGGCGACTGCTTACCGCTGGAGCTGCTCGGACGGTGATCGTCGGGTGGCTGCCGATCCTCGCTTCCTCCTGTCTCCCCGGATCGGCCGCAGCCGAAACGTCGCCCCTCTGTCGCGCCGACCCCGCGAGCGCCACGTGCAGCTCCAGCGCGTGGATCTGGTGCTGGCCGTAGGAGCCGGTCTGGACCGGGCCGGCGGCGCTGATTTCGTCGCCGGGGCCGGGCAGCGGGTGCGGGCGCAGGCCCTTGCGAACGTCGATCGCGGTCAGGCCGGGGAGGGTGATCCCCTGCGGGTCGCGGACCACGAAGTGAGCATCGCCGTCGCCGTCGGGGTCGACCCGCTCGACGTAGACGATCCGCCCCACCGTCTCGCGGCAGGCCGGATGGCCGCCCGGGCAATGCGAGGGCGCCACCGCGGCCCTGGCGTCGGGCTGCGCGCGGTCGCGGGGCGTCGCCATTGGACGCTTGCGGCCGGCTCGCCGTGCTCACGCCCGTCCGCGAGGGGTCGTCGGCTCCGCCCCCGCAGCCGACGAGCAGGCAGAGGGCGAGGAGTGAGATCGCCGCCGAGCGCACGCGACGAATCTAGCCCCTGTCGAGTTTGTTACCGCCACGGGAACAAACTCGACAAGCGGTCACATTCGGTAGACGGGCGCGGCGAGCTCCGTCAGCGGCGCCCCGGCGCAGGCGTCGAGGGCGAGGGCGAGCACGCGGCGGCTGTCGCGGGGGTCGATGACGCCGTCGTCCCAGAGGCGGGCGCTGGAGTAGAAGGGCCGCCCCTGCTCCTCGTACTGCTCGCGCAGCTCGGCGGCGATCTCGGGCTGGCCGACCTCGTTCATCACCGCCGCTGCCATCTCGCCGCCCATCACCGAGATCCGCGCGTTCGGCCACATGAAGAGGAAGCGCGGCGAGTAGGAGCGGCCGCACATGCCGTAGTTGCCCGCCCCGAAGGAGCCGCCGACGATCACGGTCAGCTTCGGCACCCGGGCGGTGGAGACGGCGGCGACCATCTTGGCGCCGTCCTTGGCGATCCCGCCCGCCTCGTACCTGGACCCGACCATGAAGCCGTTGACGTTCTGCAGGAAGACGAGCGGGATGCGGCGGTGGTCGCAGAGCTCGACGAAGTGGGCGCCCTTGAGGGCGCTCTCGGAGAAGAGGATGCCGTTGTTGGCGACGATCCCGACCGGGTGGCCGTCGAGGCGGGCGAAGGCGCAGACCAGCGTTTTCCCGTACTTCTCCTTGAACTCGCGCAGCTCGCCGCCGTCGACGATCCGCCCCATCACCTCGCGGATGTCCCAGGGGGCGCGGGAGCCGATCGGGACGACGTCGAGGATCTCCTCGACGTCGCCGGCCGGGGGGCGCGCCTCGATCCGCTCCCAGGGCGGGGCCGGCGCGGGCGGCAGGGTGGCGATGATTTCGCGCAGGATCTTCAACGCCTCTGCGTCGTCGGCGGCGAGGTGGTCGGCGACGCCGGACTTGCGGGCGTGGACGTCGCCGCCGCCGAGTTCCTCGGCGCTCACCTCCTCCCCGGTCGCCGCCTTCACCAGCGGCGGGCCCGCGAGGAAGATCGTCCCCTGGTGGCGGACGATCACGGTCTCGTCGCTCATCGCCGGCACGTAGGCGCCGCCGGCCGTGCACGACCCCATCACCGCGGCGATCTGCGGGATCTCCCGCGCCGACATCGTCGCCTGGTTGAAGAAGATGCGGCCGAAGTGGTCGCGGTCGGGGAAAACTTCGTCCTGCAGGGGAAGGTAGGCGCCGCCGGAGTCGACCAGATAGATGCAGGGGAGCCGGTTTTGCAGCGCCACCTCCTGGGCGCGCAGGTGCTTCTTCACCGTCTCCGGGTAGTAGGTGCCGCCTTTGACCGTGGCGTCGTTGGCGACGATCGCGCAGCGGCGGCCGCTGACCGTGCCGACGCCGGTGACGATCCCGGCCCCCGGCGCCGCGTCGTCGTACATCCCGTGCGCGGCCAGCGGCGAGAGCTCGAGGAACGGCGTACCGGGATCGCAGAGGCCCTCGATCCGTTCGCGCGCGGTCAGCTTGCCGCGGCCGCGGTGGCGCTCGACCGACTTCTCGCCACCGCCGTTATGGACCCGCTCCAGCTCGGCGTTCAGCTCGGCGATCAGCTCCAGGTGCTTCTCCCGCGAGCTCGCGGCGACCGTGGTCATCGAGGCGGGCTCTCTTTGAAGGGGTCGCGCT
>JBJMKQ010000120.1:0-1532 GCA_045805725.1 Solirubrobacterales bacterium | reverse complement strand
CATCGACCTCGATCGCATCGAGGTCGATGAAGCTCACCGGGCCCGGCTCGCTGGGCCTGCCGTCGACCCAGATGGCCCGCTCCGATCCCTGCGGCGGGTCGTTGATCCCGCTGACCAGGTTCCAGGCGACCGCGCGGCGGTCGGTGGTCTCGCCGATCCCCGCCGACCAGTCCCAGACCGTGTGGTGGGGATGAAAGCCGCAGGACTCGTCCTCGACCCCGGAGGCCTCGCATCGAATCCGCCGCTCCCCGATGCGCACGTCGCAGTCGACCTTCACCGGGCGCTTGCGCGTCCAGACGTAGTTGTCGTCCTCGCCCGTAGCGCACACGGCCTGGTGCCACTCGCCGGTGCCGGCGCGCAGGAAGGCGCGGATCGGCTCGTGCTCCGCCCGCTTGGGAGCCGCCTCGATGCGGACCAGGGTGCCGCCCTCGTCCGGCGCCCAGTCGATGCGGCCGGTGTGCTCGCCCTCGTCGAGCTCGGTCCAGACCTCGCCGCGCGCGAGCAGCGGGACGATCATCCGGGTGCGCTCGTGCAGCTCGCGGCGTTCGCGGTCCCAGATCGCCCAGAAGGTCTGGCCGGCCGGTCCGACCTGGACCCGTGCCGCGCACAGGAGCAGCTCCTCGCTGAAGGCCCCCAGGTAGCGCCACTGCTTGCGCCAGCTTCCGTTTCGCCGCAGCGGCACCTTCCCGGGCGGCAGCGGCTTGTCACTCATGCCGGGCGCCTCAACGGCGGCGCGGCTCCGCGCCGGCCTGCGGCCGCCGCGATCACTCGATCTTGGCGATCGGGTCGCCCGCGTTGATGGCCCCGCCCTCGCTGACGTTGAGCTCGGTCACCTTGCCGGCGACGTGGGCCGTGATCTCGTTCTCCATCTTCATCGCCTCGATCACGCAGATCAGGTCGCCCTCCGCGACCTCGGCGCCCTTCTCGACGGCCACCTTGAGCACGGTGCCCTGCAGCGGCGAGGGCAGCGTCGGGCCGCTTGCGCCACCACCGCCCGCGCCGCCCGAGCGCTCGCGCTTCGGTGGCCGTCGCCCACCAGCGGCGGGGGCGCCGCCGCCGGCCGGCGCCGCCGCGCCGATCACCTTGACCGAGTGCAGCCGTCCGTCGACCTCGACCGCATACGTGCGCTCGGCCTTCTCCTCATCGTCCTCGCCCTCGGCGGGCTTGGCCGGCGCCTCGGGGGCCAGCGTCTTCAGCCATTTCTTGTCCTCCGTGAGGTCGCGGCAGGTCTCGCCCTTGGCCCACTGGTCGGTCGCCAGCAGCGCCATGTGGAACGGGATCAGCGTCGTCAGCGGCTCGATCTCGTACTCGCCGAGCGCGCGCAGCATCCGGGCGGTCGCCTTCGCTCGATCGGAGTCCCAGACGATCAGCTTGGCGACCATCGGGTCGTAGAGGGGCGTCACCTCGCCGCCCGCCTCGAGGCCGGAGTCGACGCGGACGCCCGGGCCGGCGGGCTCGATGTAGTGGTCGATCTTCCCCGGCGCCGGGGCGAAGTTCTTGTGCGCCGCCTCGGCGTTGATGCGGCACTCGAT
>JBJMKQ010000119.1:0-1960 GCA_045805725.1 Solirubrobacterales bacterium | reverse complement strand
GCTGACCCAGGCGCTCGGGCGGAAGGTCGTGATCGACCGCATTCGCGTGAACCCCTTCGCGCTCTCGGCCGCCGTCGAAGGTCTCCACGTGTTCGAGAGCGACGGCGCGACCGCATTCGTGGACGTGCGTCGCTTCTTCGTGAACGCGCAGCTCTCCTCGATCTGGCGGCGCGCGCCGGTCATCAAGGAGGTGACGCTGGACGGGCTTCGCGTCCACGTCGAACGGCGCCGCGCCACGGCCGGCGGCTGGGGCGACCTGAGCGCCTACAACTTCTCCGACATCCTGACCCACCTGGCGGCCTCCCCGCCGCCACCGCCCTCGGCGCCGCGCCCGCCGGCGCCCGCGGACGGCGGCGCCCCTCCTCGCTTCTCGATCAACAACATCCGCGTGACCGACGGCGCGCTGCTGTTCGACGATCGTCCCCTCGGCGCTCACCACGAGATCTCGGCCCTCACCATCGGGGTTCCGTTCGTCTCGACGTTGCCAATCTTCATCGACTCCTTCGTCGAGCCAGGTCTCAGCGTGCGCGTCGACGGAACCTCGTTCGTGGTCAAGGGGCGCAGCAAGCCGTTCAAGGACTCCCTCGAGACGGTCCTCGAGCTCCGCCTCGACGCGCTCGACCTCACCCCCTACGTCGCGTTCGTGCCCCTGGCGCTTCCGTTCACGGTCGATTCGGCACGGCTGACCGTCGCCCTCGACGTCGCTTTCTTGCGCCCGAAGATGGATACGCCCTCCCTCTCGGTCAAAGGACGCGTCGGGCTTCGGGATCTGACCCTGCGGGAGAAGCGGGGTCCGGGGACGGAGCCCCTGCCCCTGTTGAAGCTCGGACGCTTCGAGGTCGCGATCGGCGAGGCCAACCTGACGGCGCAGATCTTCCATCTGGCGGAGGTGCGGCTGGCCGGGCTCGAGCTCGACGTACGCCGGCACGCCAATGGGACGTTGAACCTGGAGCGGATGCTCCCGCGGACGCCCTCCGGCTCGAAGGAGGCGCCCCCCTCACGTTCCGGCGGACCGCAGTTCACCATCCAGACGGTCGATCTGAGCGGGATCAAGCTCAATTTCGAAGATCGGACCACCACGCCGGTCTTCAGGGCCACCGTCGAGGACCTCTCGCTGGCAGTGAAGGGGCTGTCGAACAGCCCCGGCAAGGCGGCCACGCTGCAGCTCGAAGCAAAGGCCACTCCCGGCGGCGCCATCAAACAGCGCGGATCGCTGATCCTGGCGCCCCACCTGATCGCGAAGGGAAACCTGGAGATCGACGGCCTCGAGCCGGGCCGCTTCGCCCCGTACTACGCCAGCGCCATCGACTTCGACGTGGTGAGCGCCAGGCTACGCGTCGGCACCAGCTATCACGTGGAGCAGCCCCGGGGGGCGGACACCGCCGTGTCCCTCGACGCCGCGTTCCTCGAGCTGGCCGACGTCGCGCTCCGACGCCGCGACCGGCGCGAGGAGCCCCTGCGCCTGGCACAGCTCGGGGTCCACGGCGCCCGGCTGGACCTCGGCGCTCGCACGCTGGCGGTGGCCGAGGTCTCGCTGCGCGAAGGCAAGATCCGCGCGGTGCGCGATGAGAAAGGCACCGTCGATCTGACCACCTTGATCGGCCCATCGCCCTCGGCGCCTGCGAAGCCCGAGCGGCACGCGCCCGATGCCCCGAACGCTACCTCGTCGGGCGGCCCCGCCCCTGCGACCGAGGCTCCCTGGGCCGTCACGGTCGCCAAGCTCGATCTCGACAGATGGAGCATTCGCTTCGAGGACCGGGCGGTCTCGCCGCGCGCCGTGCTCACGATCGATCCGCTGTCTCTGCACCTGACCGACATCACCACCGCTCCGGGAGCGCGGTTGGGCGTCGCCCTGCGGATGGGAATCAACCGGACCGGCTCGCTCGCGGTGACGGGTGCCGCCGGTTACCAGCCGGTCGCGGCCAACCTGCGCTACGAGCTGAAGAACATCGACATCGTC
>JBJMKQ010000118.1:0-1642 GCA_045805725.1 Solirubrobacterales bacterium | reverse complement strand
GGGTGACGTCATGGCGGTTACCACCGGTGACCGTCCAGGCGAGCGGGATCCCGGTCGCGTCTATGAGAAGGTGATGCTTCGAGCCGTTTCTGGCTCTATCAACCGGGCTCGGGCCCGTTTCGGAGCCCCCTATATGAAGGGGGCCGGTGGAGCAAGGGGTGGTGCGGGGGTGCTCGGCGTCGGCGACGTCGTTCTTGATGATCGTGGTGGCCCTGCCCTATAGCGGCGTGCACGTGTGCGACGCAGGAGCTCTGATCGGGGTGGTGGTGCGGGCGGCTCATTCCTTTTGCGGACAGCCGTGGGCTGTCAGGGGCGGCCGGGAGCGCGCCCACGCTTGTCTCCGTTCGATTGGGCCGGTCGATCATCCGTGCGTTGCTCAGGCGGCGTTCTCGAGTTCCGCGAGCACGTGGTAGGCGCGCTTGGCGATCCGGCGAGCGGTCGAGACCGCGGCGCGCTGGCTGCCGATCCGTTGCTTCAGTGCGAGGTAGTGGTCGCCGTCGGGGCTGTTGGCCGGATGGATCGCTGCGTGCTGGGCGGCCTGGACGAGTGCCCAGCGCAGGTGGGGTGAGCCCTGCTTGGAGAGCTTGCCGCGCCGCTTCGTCTCGGCCGAGTCGAGCACGACCGGGTCGAGCCCGGCGACGCGGACGAGCTGGTCAGCGCGGCGGAAGCGGCGCGCGTCGCCGATCTCGGCGAGCAGGTGGCAGGCGACGATCGGGCCGACGCCGTAGATCGTCTGCAACGCGAGCAAGCGCCGGTCGCTGCGGGCAAGGCCGCGGAGCTCGCGCTCGACCTCAGTCATCTGCGTAGCGAGGGCGTCGAGGATCGCCAGGTGCGCGTCGACGACCCCGCGCACGTGCGGGTCGAGCGTGAGCGCTGCGAGCCAGCGGCGCCCCTTGGTCGAGAGCAGCTCGCTGCGCGAGCAGGGCCATCCCTCGTGAGCCAGCACCGCGTGCAAGCGCTGCGCCCAGCTTGTGCGGTCGTGCCGTAGCGCCTGCCGCAGTCGGGTCAGGTCGCGGAGCCGCTGGATCTCCTCGGGCGGGATCCACGACCGCGGCAGCATCTCCTTCGCCAGCAGCAGCGCGAGCCAGCGTGCGTCGAGCCGGTCGTTCTTGGCGTGCCGCTTCTTCCCGCGCAGCGCCCGCGTCTGCGCCGGCTCGGCGAGCTCGACGCGAAAACCGAGCGCGCTCAGCTCACGCCAGACCCAGCGCCAGCCCGAGGTCGCCTCGATCGCGACCGCGGCAACACGACCCTGCAACGGCGTTGCCCACTCTCGTAGCGCCTCTCGCGTAGCCGGGAAGCGCGCGTCACGCAGCTCGCCGGACGCCGGGTCCAGCACCACTGCCTGCAGAACGTGCTTGTGGACGTCGATCGCTGCGTACAGCATTTCCATCGGGGCCTCCTTCGGTTGACAGACCGGCCGCGACGCTAACGCGGTCTACGGAGGCCCCCTTCATGAGATCCTTTTTCGCCTGCACATGGCTGCCATCAGCGACAGCCCGATCCCACTGGATCAGCCCGTCCCGCTGCAACTCCGCTAGCAGCAACTCATGTAGGCGCTCCCACACGCCAGCCCGCTGCCACTCATCAAGCCGCCGGTAACAGGTCGATCCGGCACCGAACCCGAGCTCGCGCGGCAGGTGCC
>JBJMKQ010000117.1:0-22768 GCA_045805725.1 Solirubrobacterales bacterium | reverse complement strand
CGATGTTGAGTGTCTGGAGAGGGGGCACCCGCCCCCCTTATAGTTCCGCGGGCAAGATCTGCTCGCCGGATTTGTCGGCGACCCGAATCGCCTGGATAGTTGGGTTCGTCAGCGGGCGGCTTTGGCTGGACGCAGGCTTGGTCGGCAGCCGCGGCCTAGGGCTGGATAGCTTGGTCTCAGCGGCCGGATGGGTGGGGCAGCCGAGTGACTAGCGGCCCTCTACGAGGGTGGCGGTGTAGAGGAGGCGAGCGGTGGTGTATTTGCAGCCGTAAGTCGCTCGACCGCCGACCTTCTGCTGGGGTTCACCCTGGCGGATGTCCGTCGCGTTCTTGCAGGTTCCCGCTTCGCGGCTGGCCCGCCAGACGTTGTTCGCGGTGAGTTCCTGCGCGAATGCGGGCGCCCAGGTGGGAACGCTGAGGCCGACGATGTCGCCCTTTGCGACTTTCAGGTTGGCTCCGAATTCGACGGTCTGGCCGAGATAGGGCGAGAGCACCTTGATCGACCCTTGGGTGCGGAGGGCATAGCGCGGCGGCTGGGTGCCGGGCACGCGATGGAGGATCGCCAGGCGCGCCTCCGGCGGGGTTCCGAAGAAGCCGTTGAAGAAGGTGCGCTGGCTGTTGGTCGGCTGCGCCAGGGTGAGGCCCCAGGCCCTGATCGTGCCGTCGTGGGGGATCAGGAAGGGCAGCCGGGTCTGGCCGTTGTCGACCTGGAATCCGGTGACGCTGCCGACAGCCTGGCAGGGCAGGCCGGGGCAGGACGGATCCGGCTCGCTCGCGGTCTTGCCGAGGATGACCGTGGTGCGGGGCGCCCTGGCGGCGCTGCTGTTCCCCACCAGGCTGACGAGGAGGACGAGGAGGACAAGGAGGCAGATGAGCAGGCCGAAGGTCAGCAGCTGACCCCTCCCCTTCGCGGCGGTGGGCGCTGCTATGGGCGAAAACCTCGACATCGACGCTGCTCCTCTCGTTGCTTTGGCACTGCTGCAACACGGCAGCCTATTGCGAGGAGCGGTTGGAGAAGCGGCGCTCAGCGACCGGGGAAGCTGCCGGTGTAGCTGAGGGCGATCGCGTAGCGGACCCGCCCCACGCCTTCGAAGCCGAGCGCCTCGCTGGCGGCCTTGGTGAAGTCCCAGGCCCGGCCCTTGACGTAGGGGCCGCGGTCGATCACCTGCGTGACCAGCGCATGCCCGTGGTAGACGAACTTGACGGTGGTCCCGCAGGGGAGCGACTTGTGCGCGACGCCGAGGGTGTTCGGCCGCAGCGTCCTGCCGCAGGCCGTGCTCCGCCCCCAGATGCTCGGGCCGCCGTACCAGCTGGCGCCGGCATAGCGGAAGGGGCTGAAGGCGAGTTCTTCGCCCGCCGGAGCGCTCGCGGTGGTGCTGGTGGCGCCGCCCGTCGAGGCCTTGGCTCCGGTCGCGGCGCCGGCCATCAGCGCGAGGATGGCGGCCAGGGCAAGGGCCCAGCGCAGGGAGTTTTGTCGGATCGTCGGCATCTCTTTCCAAGCGCTTGCGGGGTTAGCTGACGGGCTCGCGCTGAAAGAGCTGCGCTACGCGGCACCGGCCGCGATTCGCCCCAACTGATTGGGCCCCCCGCTCCTCGCGTTATGTAGGCGAAGATTCAGCGGAAGTTGGCGGCATGTTAGCAACCGCTAAGACAGAAAACCGTGCATAGGTCCTCTCCCTGCATAGGAAAGGCCCCCTTTCGAGGGCCTTTCCCGTAGCGGGCCTGTAAGCCGGATCCTGTCTTGAGCGGCCATCTATCTCTGCGGCCTACCTGGACCTCGCCGAGCCGGGTCGACGGTCCTGCTTGGCCTTGCACCGGGCGGGGTTTGCCTGGCCGCCGCGTCACCGCGACGCCGGTGCGCTCTTACCGCACCATTTCACCTTTGCCTGTGCGCGACGCAGCTGCAGCCGCGCCATCGGCCGTGTTATTTCTGTGGCACTTTCCCGCGGGTTTCCCCGGGTGGGCGTTACCCACCGCCCTGCCCTGTGGTGTCCGGACTTTCCTCGAGGGGTTTTCTCTCCCCCCGCGGTCCGCTCGGCCCGCCCCTCGATGGTAGCCCCGCCACGCGTTCAATCCAAGCGCGGCGAATCCGTGGTGGCGAGGGTGCGCCTTCGGCGGCGCCTAAACCGCGCGGAAGACGCCGACGACCTTGCCCAGCACCCGCGCCTCCTTGGTGAGGATCGGCTCCATTTCCTCGTTCTCGGGCTGGAGCCGGATGTGGTCTTTCTCGCGGTAGATCCGCTTCACGGTGGCCTCCTCGCCGATCAGAGCGACGACGATCTCGCCGTCCGCGGCATCCTCGCTCGGCCGCACGACCACGTAATCGCCTTCGAGGATGCCGGCGTCCTTCATGCTTTCGCCGCGGATCTGGAGGATGTAGTCGCCGTCCTCGCCGCCGATCACGTCCGGGATCTCGAGGTACTCCTCGATGTTCTCTTCGGCCAGGATCGGCGCCCCGGCCGCGACCTGCCCCACCAGCGGCAAGCCGCTCTCGGAACTGATCGCGCTCTTCGCCTTGTCGAGGAGGAGCTCTATCGCCCGCGGTTTGGAGGGATCTCTTTTGACAAGCCCCAGCTTCTCCAAGTTGGCCAGGTGCGCGTGCACCGTAGAGGACGAATGCAGCCCGACGGCCTTGCCGATCTCCCTTACGGTTGGCGGATAGCCGGTCTTGGCCGCGTACTTGCGGATGTAGTCGAAGATCTCCTTCTGCCGCTTGGTCAGATCCAAATCCATCGTCTTTCGCTTCCCTCCGATGCCGGGTCAAAGAGCCTGAAATTCCCGTCGAACACTTGTTCGCAGAGTACCGCCCCCCTCGGACAGCCGCAACCTGCGCCCTCCCCCTGCACGCAAACATCTAGAATCGCCTTCCCTCGAGCGGCTGTGGCGGAACTGGTAGACGCGCAAGGTTGAGGGCCTTGTGGGTGGAAACACCCGTGATGGTTCGACTCCATTCAGCCGCATACGAAAACCCCCGCTGTCAGGGGGTTTTCGCGTTTTTAGAGGAAATCGAGTCCGATCACCGCCCTCCCTCGTGCGCCAGTTCGTGCGCCAGTCATGACCCACTGCCGTCCGGGGCCTCTGGAACGGTGGGTAAATGCACGATGAGTCTCCGGAGCCGCTCGGAAACCCGGAGTCCGTTGATCTACTGCTCGCCCTCCTTAGAGACGTCGTTCTGTCTGACGAGACCGAGCGGCAACGGAACCTAGACACCAAGGCGGGGACGCTTGCCGGGTTCGTAGCCGTTGCTCTCTCCCTGGAGGCTGGCCTGGGTGCCTCAGTCCTTCTGAAACAGGATCTCGCTTGCGGCGCCCGCGGCCTCTTCATCTTCTTTTTCGTAGTAGCAATCCTCGGGCTCGCAGCGGCGGCCCTTTTCGCTCTCCTCGGGGTCTTGGCGCCGAAGGACTACGAGGTCATACACGACGATCAGGTCGATCAGTTCGCGACCCAATCAGAAATGCAGCGTCCGCCGGATTTAGTTCGGGAGATGCAGCTCGCCACCCTGGCAAAGGTCGTCATAGGAACTCGCGACACCGACGCTAAGAAGGCGAAGGCGCTCAAGTGGGCTTCTGTGTCGCTCGGAATTGCGGTAACTGCGATTGCGGCTCAGGGTCTCAGTCTGCCCTTCGGGTGAACATCGGCGACTACGCCTATCCTCAGTCTCATGTCGAAAAAATCAGGTGGCAATGCCACCGGAAAAACGAGCGGCTCTGGCGCTAATCGGCCGCCAACCTTCATGACCGGCACGGTCCAAAAGGACGCCGGAGGAGGAAACCGGCCGAAGCCATACGGCACCGGCAAGGTGCAAGAGGGCGAGACGCGGAGCTAGCCGGGAGCGTGGGTGCCGCGACGCGGCACCCACGCGACCTGCCACCCGAGGCTAGGCCACAGCGCTAGCCAGATAGGCATCCACCAATTCGCGGGCCTGGTCACGCGCCCCAGGCATTAGGTGTCCGTACCGGGAGAACGTCTCCTCAATCGTCGCGTGCCCCATGAACTCTTGGATCGCCTTGGGGTTGACGCGCGCGTCGATCAGCAAGGAGGCGAAGGTGTGCCGGCACTCGTGAAGCGTCATAGGTCGAAGCGCTTGGTGAAAATTGCCCTTCTCGGTGTCCCTTTCGTTGGCCTGAGTCCATGACCGCTTAGCGCGGTCCCCCACGGTCTTAGGGTCGAAGGGCTGATCGGGACCACGGCCAAAGGCAAGTCCCGGCTTGACCGCCGCATCGTTGAGGTAGGGGCGCAGGACTGCGAGCAAAGGCACCGTCCGCGTCCCGGCTTTGGACTTCGGCGCGATCGGTCCCTCCTCTTGGTCCCACGAGCGCTGAACGTGAATCTCGGACCGCTTGAGGTCGATGTCCGAGCCTCGGAGCGCCTGCAACTCGCCGCGCCGCAACCCTGCGTAGAAGGCAGTCGCCCACAGACCTTGATCCTCGGGCGGCAGGGCGTCGATCAGGCGGGAGGCTTCGATCGCGGAGGCGATCCGGTCGCGGCGACCTCGTGCTGCGGGCAACTCGAGATCCCGCGTCGGGTTGAGCGGCACGAGTTCGCGGCGCACGGCGTGGCGAAAAATCGCCTGGAGGGGGTTGACCGTATTCCGGATGGTGCTTGCCGCCAGCTCCTCGGCGAGCAGCTTGTCCACGAATGCCTGGAGGTCACCCCAGGTGATCGCGGCGAGCTGAGTTGAACCGAACTTCGACAGGACACGCAGGCGCAGGACCCTGGCGTATTCGCGCAGCGTTCCGGGCTTGTAGGTGTGACCCGAGCGGTCACGGACCCGGCCGGTGCGAGCAGCCTCCAGCCAGAGCCATGCGGCCTGTTCAAGCGTGAGACTCGGCCCGTTCTGGCGGCGCTCGGCGAGGGCGGCGCGGGTGTCGTTCCTCCAAGAACGGGCTTCGGCCTCGCGGTCGAAGGTGCGGCGCACCTTCCTGCCCTCATGAGTGAGATAGACCGAAGCCTCCCAGCCCGCGTTGCAGTCGCAGCGACCGCCGTTGCGAGAGCGGCAGTTGCGCGAGTGGCGCTTCCTGATCCCCTCAGCCATCGGTCAGCCCCTTCCTGTGAAGAAGGTTGCCGCCCGTCTCAGGGCACAGATACATAGGGTGAGTACCAGCCATAGGGAGGTCACTTCTCCTTGTGGTCAGGCCCTCGATCCGGCGTTGGCGCGCCGCCGAGGGCCGTTTCTTGTTGCCATGAAATCTATCGACTGCGGCGGACTCTGCGAGCCTCATCCCAACTGCTCCACCATCGGCCTTTCGGCGTTCTCAGCGACCCATCGCTCAAGCTCCCGGACCGGGACGAGACGCTTTCGACCTCTGCGGATCAAACGCAGCTGCGGGGCGACGTTGGCATCGAAGAAGTCGGGGCCGACACCGATGGCGGCGGCGGCCTCGGAGGGCGTTAGAGCGATACGGGGAATGGATGCCGGCAGCTTCTTCGCCATTCCTCACCGCCCTATCCCGAGGCCCTTGGACCTCTCAAGAATTCGGTGCTTCAGTTTCAACTCGCGCTGTGCGCGCTGCAACCGCTCGCGGACCCGCCTCTGCTCGGCCTGTGCGGCGTGGTCTTTCGGCTTCCCCCCGAGCGCGGTGTCTCTGTCCCTCACGCCGTTTCTGACCCTGTAGCCCTCGATCCCCCGCACCGCCTTGTCCCAGGCGCGGGCTTTCGTCGGGTCGCTCGGCCTCTCCCCCAGCTCGCGCTTGATGTAGTCGGGAGGAGAGAGACGGGCAGCGGTGGCGGCTGCCCGCTCGCGCTCGGAAAGCAGATGCTCGGCAACCGCCGCCTTGGCACGGGCCTCGTGGCCGACCTCGGGAAGTTGCTCGCGCTCAGTTCGCGCCGCCGCGAGTCGCTCAAGCGCGTGTTCTTCGTTTGCAGGATGCACTTTGTGCGAGGCCGAGCGGTACTGCTCCAGGTGCTCGCTGTGGCGCTCGATCTCCGCATCCGCTCGTAAGTGGCGTTCTTCGTTGTGCCGCTCGGCGCCGGCCTCTGCCCTGAGCTCGTGGAGGCGGCGAACTAGATCGTCATTCGGAAGCTGCCCGAGCTCGTGGCGCAGGGCCTCGTCGTGGGCGGAGACCTGGGCGCGGTCGCGCTCGGAGGCTTCGGCGATGTGCTCTAGCCCTTCGCGCAGCGGCGAGCGCGGCGCATACTCGTCACGGTCGAACTGGATCTCGGGAGTCGCGTAGAGGTAGGTCTCCTCCCTGGTCCGCGAGGTGGCGACGTAGAACTCCTGGCGGTCCATCGAGGGGTCGGCCATGACGAAAGCGGTGTCCACCGTCGCGCCCTGGGCTTGGTAGGTCGTCGCGGCGTAAGCGTGTTCAATCGCAGGCCCTCCGTCCCTCTCCCGCAACCGCCCCAAGTAGTCGGAATCGACACACACCCGCCCCCGGGTGTCGATTCCGACCAACCACAAACGCTCCGAAGCCGAGTCGACCCCCTCCACGCGCCAGCGCTCGCGGTTGTAGATGTTCTGGCGCTGGTCGTTGATCCTGGTGATGACCTCATCGCCGGCAGCGAATCGAGCCTCACCGACCTTGATCTCCTCGGCCCCAAGCTTGCCGTCGACACGCATCCGCTCCCGCGCCAGCGCGTTCAGCTCGCCGACCTCGGCGTTGCGCTTGGCGATCATCAGCGCGTCGTCCCCGCGCTCATAGCTGCGCCACCAGTCGGCGACCATCGCCTTCCGCCGCGCCAGCGGATCGTCGGAGACCGTGACCCGCTCGGCGCCCTGGTAGATCGCAAGAGCCTCCCGACCTTCGCCCTCGCGGATCAGCTTCGCGCCTTCGCGCTCCAACTCGTGGCGGTGGCGGATCACTTCATCGAGAACGACCGCCTCGGTGCGCTGCGCGATCGAGGCGAAGAGGCCGCCCGCCTCGATCTCGCCGAGCTGCGCCGGGTCGCCGATCAAGACCAGCTTGGCTTCGGCCTCCTGGGCGTGGTCGATCAGGCGGGCGAGGCTCCGCGAGTCCACCATCCCGGCCTCGTCGACCACCAGCACCGAGCCGCGCGCAAGGGCCTGTTGCCCTGCGGCGGTGGCGCGATCCAGTTCGGCCAGCAGGCGGGCGACGCTGGTGGCGCTCAAGCCCTCCGAGCGCAGGACGTTCGCCGCCCGCCAGGTCGGCGCCGCGACCCGCAGCTCGACTCCTGCCGCCGCCCATCCCTGCGCCGCGGCGGTCAGCGCGTAGGTCTTGCCGGTGCCGGCCTCCCCGACGACGACGATCAGACCCTCGCCATCACCGAGCAAGCGCCGGACCATCGCCTCCTGGTCGGCCTTCATGCTCGGCCGCTTGGCGAGGACGCGGGAGACGACGATCTCCGAGACCACTGCCGTGTCCTCCCGGGCGGCCATAACCGCGACTCGATCAAGCGCTCCGCGCTCAAGCTCCCAGATGGTCCGGGTGGTGAAGCGCTCGCCTTTCGCCGTGGCCGCGATCCCGATCACGTCCGGCGTCTTCAAGAAGGCGTCGGCCAGCTCGCAGACCTCCTCCCCCGGCGCACCGGCCAGGAGAGAATTGGCGACGGCCTGGATGACCTCGCGGCGGTCGAAGTGCGAGGCGTTGGCGGTGAGGGCCGCTTCGACCTCGGCGACTGCGACCCGCCCCTCCGGCGCCTGGCGCTCGTGGCCGAGGGTGGCGCGGATCGTCTCGCGGTCAAGACCGATCTCCTCGGCCTTCGCCCGCCACAGATCGCGCAGAGTCGCATCGGCAAGGTCGTGGTCCTTCGCCTCCCTCGTCGCCAAGGTTGCGATCTGCCTAGCGCGAGCGCTGGCCCCCTCCCCCGCCGCCTCGAGGATTTCTTGGCGGCGGGTGGAGAAGGCGCGCAGGTGGTCGGGGTCCAAGCCACGGATCTCGGCGATGCCGTTTTCGACCGGGCGCCACCTGACCCCGAGACGGCGGGTCAGCTCGTCGCGCAGGTGGGCCTCGTAGATGTAGCCGGCCGCTTTGGCGTGTTCGTAGATCGCCGGGTGGTAGAGCCGGGTCCAGCGGCCCTCGGCGAAGGTGGCGTTGGCGACGAGGACGTGGGTGTGGAGCTGCGGGTCGCCGGCGCGGGAGGAGCGGTGGACGTAGCCGGCGGCGAGGAATCCGTTGCCCTGGACGAACTCCCGGCCCCCGGCGCCGCGCCGGGTCCAGCAGGCGACCTCCTGCAGGTAGCCGAGCGCCGCATCGACAGCGGCGGCATGGGCCTCTTTGACCTCGCCGCCGAGCGGAGGCCCTCCGAGCGCCCAGGTAAGCGAGACCGACTTCGGCGCCGAGAAGGTGAGATCGAAGCCGGGGACCGCGCCGCCCTCGACGCGGCGAAGACCAAGCGGATCGCCGCTGGCGGGGTTGGTGCCGGTCAGCATCGCGCTCAGCTGCTCGGGGCCGACCTCGCCGTAGAGGGCGAGATCGTCGGCGGCGTCCCCGAGCCAGTAGCCCTCGGCCTCTCCCTCTCCCGAGTAGTAGTCCTCGGCGCCTTCGGCAACCTTGCCGAGGTAGTAGCCCTCCTGGCCTGCCCCCATCTTTCCGATGGAGAGCATCAGCGCGGACCTCTGGCAAAGGCGTACATGCCTTTGCTGTCCAGCGCGGCGGCGGCGTGTATCGGCTCCACCCCGAAGACGTCCTCGGGGAAGAGCAAGCGCCCCTGCGAATCGCTGCGGGAGTCCACGGAGTGGAAATGCCGAGAGAGGCCCTGGCGCCCCCGCCAATCGCGCCAGCGGTACCGCCCCGGTCAGGGCGGGAATCACTCAGTGATAGTGCGTGAGGGGTTCTGCTGTTGGCAGTTCGCCTTGCTCTTGGGCCTGCTGCTGCGGCCCCAGAGACAAGGATCTATCTGCTGCTGGCGCTAGTTGTGAGTGCTTCGCTGACTTCGATTGTGGTTGGGGGTGTCCGCTTGGCTTCTGGCTTTTTGCGAGGTCCTGGTCCTTGGTCGGTGCATGGCTCGCCGCCGCGCCCGAGCCGCCTGCCGCTGCTGCTCGTGCTGGGGGCATTCCTGGTCGGACCGGTCGGCACCGGCCTCGGCGAGTGGATTGATGAAGGCGGGGCGCCGGCCTCGACCTTCGGCCTCCTGCTGTTCGTCTTCGGCCTCGTGCTGGCAGAAACCGGGAAGAACGTCGAGCGCCTGGTCTTCACCGTCAAACAGCGCCCCTGGCTGAGCGGGCGCCTGAAACGGTGGCAGCGGTTGATCCTGCCCCTCGGTACCGGAACGGTGATCACCAGGGGAGTCACCGCCGTCATGGCGGGAGGAACGGTGCTGCTGACCTCCCACCCCGGGTGGAGCGCGCTCAACATCACCGCGCTCGGGTTCTGCGTCCTCGGCAGCTCCCTTATCGGCTTCGCCCTGGCACGGCTCGCGGTCGGGGCGGTGCTGATCCATCGCTCGGGGTTGTGGCAGGCATCCCGGCGAGCCTGGATCGTCGGCGGGAGCGTGATCGCGCTGGCGACCCTCGCCAACGCGATCTACTCCGTCATCTTCGTCCTGGGAACCTCACCCGCGATCTGATTTACGCCCGGAAGCGAGCCGCGCTCGCCTCCTGCGCTTGAACCGCGACCGCGCCGACGCCAGCGCTCGCCGCCAAAGGCGCACCGGCACATCCGGACCTCCGAGGGCTTCCAGCACGTCTCGGTCCTCTTCCATGCGGCGACGAAGGCGCTCCTTGAACTCCTTGTCCCTGCGCCGGTCGGCGATCTGCTTGTCGATCTGGGCTCTCTCCTCCTCGGTGGGCCAGCCGCTCCCGGGCATCAAGCCGAGGCCGACCAGCGCCCACTCCGAATTCATCAGCAGCTCGGTCGCCTCGTAGCGATGGCCCGACGGGCGCCAGGGCCACAACTCTTCGGAGACCTTCAAGGCGCCGAGGATCACCAGTTCTTCGGCGTGTTGGCGGATCGTGGAGCGCAGCCCGTCCACCGACTCCGCCAGCTCGTCCAAGCTGACCGGCCGCTGCGCGAGAACGCAGCGGCGCAACAGCTCGCGGCTGAACGGATTGCGGATTGATGCTCCGAGGGCGAAGGGCAGGTGCTTCTGTCTTCTTCGCATCGGCTAGTCCTCGATCCCGAGGTCTTTGAGCACCTCGCGGTCTTCCTGCTGCGCCTTCCGCAACCGCTCTTTGAACTCCTCATCCGAGAAGCGGGCGGTGATGTGGTTCTCGATCCCTTCCCGTAGAACCTCCGATACGGGATGGCCGTCGGCGCGGCCGATGGCAGCGAGTTTCTTTGCCATCGACTCGGGCAGTCGGAGGGTGGACACCTTCATGCTCATGCCGCCCTCCTGACCGCGAAACTGCCGCCCTCGGAAGGACCGGGCGGTATCCACTCGATCCCGGCGACGAGCGCCTGAACGGCTATGCCGAGAGCGCCCGCGATCTTGATCAGCGTGTCCACCCTCGGCAGCCGCTTCCCTTTCTCGACAAAGCCGATCTCGGTCCGGTGGAGACCACAGAGGGCGCCCAGCGCTTCTTGGGAGTAGCCAGCGCGGCGGCGGGCCAACCACAGGTTTATGCCGAGCCGGGTAGCGACTTCTCGATCTACGTTCCGGCCGTCCATCACAGTTCCACCAGACGGTTGAAGGCGGTGGCGGTCCGCGTCGGCAGGACGAGCGGCCCGACCTGATGGAGCAAGCCCACCCTCGTCAGATCGCGGACGGCCCGCTCGACCCGGTCGCGCTGCCCGAACGCATCGGAGGCGAAGGTCAGCTCGCGGGCCAACTCCTCGAACGTCAGAACCTCCGGGTAGATGTAGAGGACTTCTCGTAGGACCGCCGCCTGGTCGCGGTCGTCCTGGTCGGCGGTGGTGAGACGCTCGGCGGCGCCCGCACCCATAGGGTTGTCATCAGCCATGGGGAGTGCACTCTCCTCGTGGTCAGGCCCTCGGTTGGTGTTCACGCACCGCCGGGGGCCGCTTTCTGGAGCCGGTAGCCCGCTACCGTTCCCGCTGCGGTCGGACCTGGGTAACTTGGCCGACCGCCACGGGGCCGGCGTTCCAGCGCGCGGCCCCACTTATGTTCAAGCGCGGAGGGTAGCAGACGTGTCGCGGCTACCCCGACAGAAGGTTATTTGCCGCGAGCGATTTCGGCGACCGTGCTGTGATGCAAGCCGGTCTCCTCCGCGACCTCGCGCAGGGAGAGTCCTGCGGCAAGCGCATCGGCAAATGCTTTTCGCCTTGCCTCGCGGACGCTCTCTGCATCGCGCTCGAACTGCTTCTGCGCGGCGCGGACGGCCTTGCGAGCGGCTTTGAGAGCAGCTTCATTGGGCATCCCGTAGAGACTATTGGCGTGGCCAGAACGAGCCTTGGGTCAGCCGGTGGTGATGCTTCCCATGTAGTAGCCGTGGGCAGTGTCGTCCAAGCCTTCGTCCTGGAGAAATGATGCTTCGTAGTCGGAGTTGCCGACATAAACGTCGGTTCGCCCGCCCCGGTTCTCAAACGTGATGTCCCAAGCGCTGTTCTGGCGGATATGGTCGCGCCCCTCGTAGTACTCCAAATGCTCCTTAGGCGCCTCGCCGATGACAATGATCTGCGGGTCCATCTTTTCGATCCAACTAGCCGGCATGCGAGACCGTCCGTGATGGGCAGCGAACACGACATCGACTTTCGGTATCTCCACCTCGTCCTCGATCGTCTCCATAAAATCGGTTTCGAGGTCTCCAAGCCAGAGCATCGTGACTCCATCTTCGAGGCTGTACTTGAGAATGATCGAAAGATTGTTGGGGCTCCCTCCTTCTTCAGCGGAAGTAAGCACGTTCTTGAAGTCAGGGTTGTCTAGCTTGGGCCAAAGAATGTCGAGCCCCGAGGAGCCTCGTCCATCTCCTTCTTGGTTCATCCATCGCCTTGAGCAACCCTCATTGAGATAGAAGGCTTTGTCGGAGTCCCGCAGCTCGCAATACCGGTCGAAATCGACCGTATCGTCAGGCTTCGTAGCATTGTTCTTGACGACATAGAAATTGAGAATTCCGATCTCGTCATCAAGCCATGCGAGACCGCGAATGTGATCGTCGTCAGGATGGGTGGAGATAAAGCGGGTGATCTCCTTATCGCTGGATTCTTCGCGGATCTCGTCGAGGATGTCCTGACGATCATCGGCAATCCGACAGTCGATGATCGTAAAGTTTTCAGAGCCATGTCTGATGTAGTAGGTGTCGCCTTCGTCGGTCGCAAATGATTTAACCGTGCTCATGAGGACTCCGTCTCTGCGTAGCTAGTGAAAAGCTCAAATGCGTATTGGCGATAAAACTTGAGGTAGCGGTAGAAAAGTCCGACTGCTCCGACAAGGCAAAGGCCCAGCCACCAGCCAGGACCGGCAACCGGGCCGGTTTCAGCCGTGCCGAGCATGATGCCTCCGAGCAGGCACGCCGCAGCAATCAACATTGCCATCATCGTGTTGCGGCAGAAGCCATAGAGGTTCAAGAAGGTGTCGAGCCGCCCCAGCACAACCGTGTCTGCCTTCATACGCGCATGACAGTGAAGGAAGAGATCGTCGCCAGCGCGATCCTTGGCGCGCGCCTTGACTTGGGCCTGCACCCCCGGGGGCAGCTTCTTGAAATACCCCGGAAAAAGGTGTGCTGCCCGCTTGTTCGGAGCGTCGCGTCCGAACAGGATGTCGGTGGGAGTTCCAAGCCGCTTCCGCACGATCCGGCGCTCGATCAGATCGCCGGCGATATTGGCGACCAGATGACCTAGAGCGTAGACCGCAATGACCAGCAGGAACCCGACGATGAGCGCAGGGCTCGCCTCGAACGGCTCGACGCCAAAGAATGAGGCGACGAACGCCGCGAGGACCACAGCCCCGGCAGCGAGATAGCCGAAGAAGTCATAGACGCTGAAAGGGAGCTGATTCACACCAGGGCCTCGGGCCGGCTGAAGCATCTAGCTATCACGGTGCTTAGCATCAGCCTTCAGTCTCCGGCTCTTCAACCATTGGACCGAGCGGAGTAGCCGGAACCCAACCGTCACGCAGGGGAACGCCGTTGACTGAGCACTTCGCCTCTCCGGCGGTCGCGATCACCCTGCAACCGCGCCGCTCGTAAGCATTAATAACCCGCCCGGAGGGGTGTTCATGGCTGCAACCGGGCGAGACTGAAACGAATGCTGAGCGGGTTTCGGTTTGACCGGGCTGCCCGATTAGGCGATCAAGGAAGGCCGAAGACGCATTACGGCGCGAGCCATGGTGAGGGACTTGGATGAAGGCGAGGTTCCCAGCGAGGCCATTTGCCTCTGCGAAATTCCATGCTCTAGAGAGGGCGGGAACCCCGGCGTCACCGGTCAACAACAGGCGTTGATCGTCGAGGGTGAGGAGGGTGATGATCGAGGAGTTGTTGCGGGGCGTCACCTCCTTCTCGGGGAAGGGCGTCTCTTGGCCGAGCGTTTCGCTGAGCCGGTCCCAAATCGAGCGCCCGGCCGCCACCGCAGCCTTTCGGGCAGCCGCGGTCAACGAAACCCCGCTGACCTGTTCCGCCACGAGTTGCTCGTAGTAGGTCTGGTCGGGACCGATGACCGTCAGCGCCCCACCGAAGGCCTGCTGACCAGCGAAGACCTCGTAGACTGCAGTCCCCTGTTCGGAGGCGACCGAGATCAGATCCTCGACGGCATCGGCGGCATCTAAAGAACTGCCGCCATGGGCGCCGATGCGGTGTAGCCACAGTTCTTTGACAGAAAGACCGCGTAGTACTTCGCCCATTCCGTTGATGTGGTCCTCGTCTGGATGGGTGAGAATCGCTAGATCGAGCCTGCCGCGGTCGTAGTGGGCGTTCACATGCTCGACTAGAGCCTTCCCGTCGTCCTTGAAGCCCGCATCGATGACGACCTGCGCCCATTGCGTTGATCCGGCTGGAACAAATCGAAGAGCAATGGCATCACCGCACTTGTCTCCCGCCTTCTTTCCGACTGCGAGGAAGTCAATCTCGTACATAACCACTCCTTGAACCGATTGCGAAAGTTCCGCCGCATCACTCGTTAGCTTTGAGGTAATGCCCTAGTCGTGCTTAGGTCTGCACTGGAAATGTCAGGGTACGAAATGGTCTCGGCGGAAAACCTGGTCCGCGGACCCCGCGTTTTGCGGCTTTCTACGGGCCGTTTCGGAGTTGCCGGTATCCTTGGGGTCCATGGCACACGCCGCAAAAGCCGATAGAGCCGCTGTTGAGCGTCGAGCGGCAATAGAGCGGACCCGAGGCATGTTCGCTCACTTGGCGCCTGGCGAAAGCCTGGCTGACGAGTTGATCGCGGATCGACGCGCGGAAGCCGGCGCTGAAGATCGCGAGGCCGCCGAGGAAGCTCGGCGTCTCCGTGGCAAGTAGCGAGGCCGCGGCATCGGTTCTCGATGCCTCCGCGTTGCTTGCTCATCTCAACGAAGAGAAGGGCGCGGCTGCGGTCCGGCAAGCGATGGCGGATGGGGCGGCGATCAGCGTCGTGAACTGGATGGAGGTTCTGTCCAGGATCGCCGAGCGGGGCGAAGACCCCGAACTCGCCGCCGCTGAGATGAAGGGTGCCGGCCTGATAGGCGGGGTCGTCAGCGTCGAGGATGTAACCGAACAAGACTCGATCGAGATCGCACGCCTCCGCCCCCTCACCAAGGAACAGGGACTATCTCTCGCCGACCGCTCTTGCTTAGCTCTCGCAACCCGCCTCGGGCTTCCGGCCGTAACTGGCGACCGCGCTTGGCAGAACCTCCCCAGGGTGGATGTCGCGGTCAAGCTGATTCGGTAGCGCTCGTGCGCCAGTCGTGCGCCAGTGAGACACCGAAATCACCGGAAACAGCCGGAGAAAACCGGGTTGGATTCGGGTCTGGAGCGCGGAATCCGCTCTAGCAAGCGGCCCGTTTTCAGCTTGAGGGCCTTGTGGGTGGAAACACCCGTGATGGTTCGACTCCATTCAGCCGCATTAGGAACTCCCTGCAAAGCAGGAATGCCCAGGATCTTGACCTCGGAGGCGCCCTCGCTCCTCCGAGGTCTCCAACGGTCCGCCCAAGGACCATTTCCCAGCGCCAGGAGCGCCAGTGATCCTCGCCGGCCCGGAGAGGGTCTCGCGGCAGGGCGCGCAAGTCCGCCAGATTTGCGCCCAGACGAGGTTCTTGTCTGCTCGCGTTCGCGAACGTAGATTCGGCCCATGGAGCCCTCATCCGCCCCGCCAAGAGCCGTGGCGCCACGGCGCCGCAGCAATGGCACCGGCTCCCTGCACGTCCAGACCTGCGCCAACGGTCGCCAGTTCTAGTACGGGCGCTGGTATGCCGGGCGCCGGCGGCTCAATCGTCGGATCGGCCTGAAACGCAAGCGCGGAACCGGCCGCGGCATGACCAAGGTCGAAGCTGCGGCCGAGCTGCGGCGGATGATGCTCGCCGACCAACCGTCTCAAGCCGGAGATGAGATCACCTTCGCAATGGCGGCCGCGCTAATGCTGCGCGAGCTCGAGGAGATCGGCCGCAAGCAGAGCACCTTGGCCAACTACCGCCAGATCCTCAAATGCCGTCTGCTGCCAAGGTTCGGCGAGATCCCGGTCGGCCGCATCAAGCGCAGCCAGGTGGAGGCGTTGGCAGCCCAGATGCTGCGGGAAGACCTACGAGCGCAGACCCGCTCGCACGTGCTGAAGCTGCTCTCCCAGGTCTTCAACTACGCGCGGCGGCAACGCTGGTGCGTGGAAAACCCCTGTTGGGGCGTGCGGCGCCCACGGATTCACCCCAACTCAGAGATCCGCTTCCTCGACCGAACCGAACTCGAGGCCGTGCTCGGGGCGATCGATGTCGCCGAGAAACCCTTCGGCGCGATCGACAAGGCGATCATCCTGACCGCGGCGATGACCGGTTTGCGCCAGGGAGAGCTATTGGCGCTGCGCTGGCTCGATGTCGACTGGCTGGCGAAGCGAATCCGCGTGCGCCGCAACTACGTGCGCGGGCACATGGACTCGCCGAAGTCGCGAAGCGGCGAACGTTCTGTGCCGCTCGGGACCCGGGTCGCGGTCGAACTGCAAGGGCTCCGACAACGCTCGTGCTTTCTGGGCGACAACGACCTCGTCGGGAGTGCGCCAGGTTCGCTTCCACGATCTCCGCCATACCTTCGGCACCAGAATGGCCGCCTCTCCAGATGTGGCGATGCGCCAAATCCAGGAGTGGATGGGCCATCGCGACTACCGCACGACCCTGATCTAGGCCGACTACGAACCAGGGGATGACGAGAGCGCGTTAGTCGACGCGGCCTTCGGCTAATCAGCTTGAATGCCAGCGACCCCCAGGCCGACACGCGCGGCCGCCTGGGCGAGATCTCGGTCCCAAGTGACGAGCACGATTTCCTCGTCGCCGAGTTCGAGCGCCGTGGCGAGGTGGACCGCGTCATAGCCACGCAACGCCAGGTCTTCGGCATGCTCGCCGGCGCGGGCGGCGAGCTCTTGGTCGACCCCGACCCTAGTCAGCTCCGCGTAGAGCTCCTCAAAGGCCGCGAGCGCCTCCCGGTGCTCCTCTTCCCCGAGACGATCCAGCCGACGGGCGGCTGCCAAAGCAGCTCGTCCCTCCGGGTAGGCAAGGATGCTCGACGCTGCGGGATAGGCACTACTCCAGAGTTCGGCCGCCGACTCGGAACCGTCCTCGACAACGACGAGCTTCACCAGCGCCGAGGTGTCGAAATAGAAGATCAGGCCCGCTGCTCGGACACGAGATCGGAGACCGAGCCGGTGCCCTTCACCTGCGCCGAGCGAGGAGCACGCTCACCTTGCGGCATCCGCACCAGGCCGCGGCGAGCGAGAGCGTCGAGCGGCCGCTCGCCGAGCCCGCTGAGGCGCGCGACGGGTCGCCCGCGGCGGGTGACGACGATCTCTCCTCCACCCTCTACTCGCTCCAAGTACTCGCTGAGGCGGTCGTGGAGCTCACGAACTCCGACTTCGCTGTCTGACTGGTGTAGCGTCATAGAGATATTCTAGCAGCTACATTGTGAGGTGGTAAGCACTGTGGGGTCCTACCCCCGGCCGATGGACGACCGGCTAGCGGTCGACGCGATTGGCCAACAGGGTCTCGATGTCCTCCACAGCCTCTGGAAGCTTGGCAACGACCCTCGCTCCCGCCGGAACCCGAGATTGGGCTCTCTGGAGGTAGTGGGAAAACTTGTTCTCACTAACGACAAGGTCGACGTAGCCCGCCGCGCAGGAGAGAAAATTGAGGTCGAACAAGTCGTTGGGCTCCCAACGATCCTGGGCATTCCTCAAGCGGTGGTAGATCACCTCATGCTGGCGACCGAGGTACGGCATCCGTGAAAGATCTCGCTCAAGCCCTTCGGCGAGCCAGAGTTGAAATGCCTCATCTTCAGCATCGACCATCGCGGCCGCAGCGGCAATCTCCTTGTGCAAATCCGCGATCAACATTGCTCGGGTGTTGATGCGAGCATGCTCTTTCGGCACGCGATGATCCCGCATAAACTCAGCGAGCCGCTGATGCTTCTTACCCCAACCGGTGGCCATCTGTAATCCCTCGACCATGGGCAGGGCCTCCTCGTCCACCAGAGTCGAAGCGATAGCACTCGCGGTGGTGATGTCCTGAAACCATTGCGCCCACTCGACGGGTACACCCTCGGCGACTTGCAGCGGCTCGGGAGGAGTGGCGGCGGCTACACCTGGCTCAAGAGTGACCACTCCGTCGGCCACAGGCTCACCGCCCTTAAGGGATCTCCGCAACTCGGCGCTGCGAACTGCGATCGGACTCCGCATTTGCCAGCCCGCTGAGAGCTGCAGCATCACGGTGCCGAGGTCGCGGCGCTGAGGACCACCCAACTTGGTCGTCTCGACCATGTTTGCTGCGGAGAGCGGCAAAATGATTGCGCTGGCCCTCGTCCATCCAAGCAGTCGCTCGACCGCCTCTTGCTCGCCCTCTCCCAGCTTCCCGGGCGAATGCAAGTCTTGGGCAACGGCGATCCAGTGCAGCTGGTCGAGATAGATCACAAGACCGCGCGGAGTCTCATTCGGCGCCTTGCGGTCGGGCAGCCGAATTCTTGCAGTGTCACCATGGCGCAAGGCAAGGCGCAACTCCCTGGCGGCCGGTAAGTACAAAGACGCGCTAACCCCGACCTCCGGTGCTCGGGCCTCGCTCTCTAAGCGCTCTACGAGAATCTCTCCACTATTGGATTCAACCCGCACCAGACCGAGCTCATAGTCGATCCCCATGCTGCGGATAGCAGAAAGTGGAGGGGGCTGCGCGTCGGCGGCACCCGGGACGGAAGGGGAGTCGGCGAACATTCAGAGCTTGGAACACTCGTAGTTCGGCTTAATCACCCTGTTGAAATAACTACCCACCGACTCGGCATTGAGCAGCTCTTCGAAAGCACCTTCGTCGGCACCGGAGTAGACATAGGTGTCGCCGCCAAGGAAGCGGACATAGATCGCACCATTGTCAGCGTCGTACCCAATGGCTTCGACATTTGAGGAGTCGACCATTTGCATCTCGGGCTCAGACATATTTCCTTTCAGGTCTCGGTCACCGAGGTAGATTCACGGCGCCAATTCCTGACGGCCGCGCGATAGAGATTGGAGTCAGGTCGATCGCCCGAAAGCCAAGCGGCAGGTAGCGATGGGTCCTCGCCGACGGGCTTGCGGATTGCTTTATCGACGCGGATCCGCGAGGGGACTTGAAGCGCGTCACCGAGCACGAGCGCCTCGCCGGTTCGCAGGGCCGGTAGGAGTTCAGAAAGGTCCCCGAGGTCGTCGGGAATGGTCGACGCGACGGCGGCGCGATCGCGCTGGTTAGTGACACGTAGGGCGATCATCGTTCCGCACTGACTGAGGACGGCCGAGTCGACATCCGATGGCCGCTGGGTGACCACCATCAGGCCGACCCCATACTTGCGACCCTCCTTGGCGATCCGCGACACAACCCGGTTCGCGGGGCCTTGACCATTGTCAGGCAAGAAGCGATGGGCCTCGTCGAGGACCACGAGGAGCGGCTGCTTGCGGCCGCCCACATCGAGATCCATCGCCCAGAAGAGGGCGTCGTAGACAAGACGCAGCATGGTGCCGACCACGGTGCCAAGCACCTCCGGGGGGATTCCGGAAACATCGAGGACCGTGACCGGCTTGTCGCCACCCACCCACTGAGCGAGGAGAGTGTCGATGTCCTTCTCGGCCTTGCCGTCGAGGTCTGGGTGAAGCGGGTCATCGCGGTCGAACATGAAGTTGAAACGACTGTCGCGCAGGCGGCTGTTTAGGAGGTCGAGTTGTCGGGAGATCGGAAGCTTTTTGCCTGGCGCATAAGGGGCGACCGAACCCATTGCCACGTCGGGGAACCGGGGCGGCCGCAACGCTTCGGCGTCGCCGGAATCAAGGGGGTCTTCGCGATCAGCCTTGGTCTGCTGACCGCTCTTCTTGTAGCTCGCGCGCTGTTCGGTCTCCAGTTCGAGCCAGAGCTTGCGAATGCTGAAGGGCACCGGCGTGTCGGCAGTGATCGCCTCTGGAGGTGGCGGCTCATCGAGGTGTTGGGCCGCCTCGCGCTTCATCTGCGCCACCCGGTCGCGCAAGGCTTCGAGCGCGAGGGGTTGCATCTCCCCCATTGCAAGCTCCATCAACTCGTCGAAGGGCAACGCCCAGTACGGCACAAGATCTCGGCACCTTCAGGCGGGCTCGCGCCGGTGTGAATAACCCGCCCCCTGTCTCCGACAGAAGATCCGTACTCGCCATGGGCGTCTATCACGAGGGTTCGAGAGTTTGGAAGGTCGCCGGAGGAGAGCGCATCGAGGACCACCGCTACGAGGTTCGACTTGCCGCTACCGGTAGAGCCGACGATCGACGAGTGGCGACTGACCAGGGTCGAGAGCTGCAGGCGCGCCGGCAGTCCGCTGGAGCTGGCGATGCGGCCGACGACGATCGCGTCCTCCCCGCCGCTGCCACGGTAAATGGTTTCAAGATCGTCAGAGGTGACGAGATGGACCTCATCCCCGATCGTCGGGTACTGGCCGACGCCACGATCGAAATAGCCCCCCACCGCCTCCCCGAAGAGAGAGACGCTCATCCAGCGATAGCTGCCGGCATCAGCGTCTTCTTCCGGAGCAGGGATCGGTGCCGGTTCCTCCGCGGGCTGCGGCGGGGCCGCATCCGCGCCCACCTGGCTACAGATCGCATAGAGGTCCGTATAGCCGAGCGGGATTCGAACGAAGGCTCCGAGCTGACCGACGCGGTAGGACTCGCCCTCAACCAAGACCAGCGTCGTCGGCAGCCCTTGCAAGCGCACCCGCACGATGGCGCCGCGGACCGAAGCGACCCGGCCGATCAAGGTCGGGGCGGTGCCGTTCCGCTCACGCATTGTGCCCCGTGATCGAGTCAAGAAAGCGGGCGAGAACAGCAAAGTCGCCGAGTCGCATGCGCCCAGTCAGAGAGACCTTGTCTTTGTCGGGCTCTGCGTCTGAGTCGAAGGGGATGTCAAGCAGATGTCTGGTTCGGTCAGCAACCGGCTCGTTCAGCTGCCAGCCAGCCCGCCTCCCCCTCACGACAGCAGTCTCGGGCCCGTGGACGATCAAGTTGTGGTGGCGCTTCGCCGCCTTGATCAAATCGTGCTCATCGCCCACCTCTTTGAACTGCAAAGCAACTACGTGGGTGCGATCCCTAGCCTCGAGGGCGTCGAAGATCACCTCGTTGATGTGCTCGTCGCCAAAGGAGTATCCAGTAGTGACCAGCAGGGTCTCGGTGTCTCGATCGAGAACGTGGCGAAGGTGCTCAAGGATCGCGACGTAGGGCTGCTTGCGCGACTCGTCGTACTTATGGTCGGAAGGGAAGATCAACTCGCCCTCGGTGTCTTCGGCGCCGCGGACGATCCGCTTGCCTTCGTCACTGTCCTCCTCCCAGTGCCAGTTGACTGAGCCGTGGATCTTCCACAGCCGGGTCCAGCAGCGGGCCGGTGCAGCCTCGGGATGGAGCAGGCTGGCCGTAGAGAAGAACGGCTGCCTGGAGCCGACGAATCCGTCAAAGACCGGCGCGCGCTCTTCCTCGAAGCCACGCTCGAGCAAGGTGTCGTAGTTGGTCGTGAAGACCTCAACCGCGACCTTACGCTCAATGCGCGTCAGCCAGCGGCCAAAAGCACGGTGCGGCAGTTCTCCGGGAAAACGAGTCTCTTTCGGATTAGCGGCGGTGGCGATCGTTTTGCGCAACTCCGCCTCGATCGCGACCAACTTGGCGCGACTGACACCGGAGAGCTTGTCGGCATCGGTCATCGCGGCGATCTTCTCTCGCACACTTGAGAGCAGGTCCTCGACGGTCGCCCCACGCCCGTTCTTCTCTTTCAGCTCATCGCCAATCAACTCGTAGGCAGCGTGGTGCTCGTCGCCAAGCGATGCAATTGCCTCGTTGCAGCGGCGGGCTAGCTCCGCCAAAGCAGGGATCAGGGGGGCGCCGTCTGATCCCCTCGCCGCGCAGAAGGCCCCGGCGCCAATCAAGAAGGCGAGGGGCTTGTCGTGGGAGCCAAGGCTCTCGCGTAGCTTCTCAATCTCTTTACGCGGATCATGATGGTCGCCCATTGACCTGAAACCTACTCCGTGGGTACCTGTAGGGAACCAGCGCTAGCCGAGCACCAAAGACCTCGTAAGCGATCATTCGCGACGGGGCCACTTCGAACCTCGGCCTCCGAGCTATGACCAGACCCCAAAGCCCGATAACCCTGTCTTATGACGACTCGAGTCGCTCACGTGTGCAGGTGATCGCCCGTAAGTCGAAGACGAGGTTCTCCCTTCCGATAGACACGCGAGTTTCTTGGTATCCGCAACTTGAGGAGGAAGATTGCAACTCAGCCAGGCGCGCGAGGGATATCTCCGCTGGCTGCTTGCAACCAGGGATCTGTCCCCGCATACGGTCCGTGCATATGAAGGCGACCTCGCCAGCTTCGAGAGGTTTGCCAACACCGAAACGCGGGTCGGAGATCTGAACCGCGCCACCCTCATCGAATTCCTCGAGAGCCAACAAGCTTCGGCGCTCTCCCCCGCGTCGATAAGGCGCCGAACCTCAGCACTCCGGGGGTTCTCCCGATGGCTCCTTGGCCAGAGTCTGATCGCGAACGATCCGTGGCTTGACGCGCGCGTCGCGACGGGGCGAGGACGGAAGTTACCGCGGGTTCTGCCGGCTGCAGATCTTGATCGGCTCCTCGCCTTCTTGAAACAGATCGCCGGCGCAGGCCCTGCCCAGGCCCATCTCGACCTCGTCCGCGAGAGGCCACACGAGTCCACAACCCTTCTCGCCGTCGCATTGATGGTGTCCACCGGGGTCCGAGTCCACGAGGTGGTCGGCTTCAGGCACCAGGACATTGATCTCGCTGGCCGCGCAATTCGCCTGGTCGGCAAGGGACGCCGCGAACGGCAGGTCTTCCTTACAAACGACTGGATCGCATCCATGACCGAGGCCTATCTCGTGGTGCGCAGCACTCTCGACCTCCCCCACCCCCGGCTCCTTTTCAATCTCCATTACGACGCGCTCACGCCCGCCGCAATGCGGTCGAGGCTCGCCAAGGCTGCCAGGGCATCTGGCATCGAGCAGCGGGTGACACCGCACATGCTCCGCCACACCGCCGCCACCCAGCTCATCGAGGCAGGCGTGGACATTCGCTACATCCAGCGCCTGCTAGGCCACGCCAGCCTAAGCACAACCGAGATCTACACCCATGTCTCTGACCACGCGCTCAAACGGGTCGTCTCGGAGGCGGACGTCCTCGGGAGGCTTGCGTAGGCGCGATAACTAGGAATTATCGGCGCACTTGATGGCCTTCGACTCATCCGACGCGACGTACCGTCGGCTGCTCGATCGGGTGCTGCAGACGGAAGGGCGGGTCGTGCCTTTCGTCGGCGCCGGGCTCAGCACCTACGGGGCTGGTGG
>JBJMKQ010000116.1:0-26420 GCA_045805725.1 Solirubrobacterales bacterium | reverse complement strand
GGGTACCCCTTCTGGGTACTCAGCATGAAGCCGAGCCGGATAGCTCCAAGGCGTCAGCCGCTAAACCACCCTCTCGGCGGAGGTGCTCCCAGAAGGGGTACCCGCCCGCTCCCTCTACTCAGCCGTCGCGTTCTTCCCCGAGAGGTCCCAGATGACGTCGGCCTCCGATATCCCCTGCCGGCGGGCGACGATCTCGATCTCTTCCCAGGGGAGCTCGGCCTCGGGGAGCTCGTCCCAGCGGGCCAGGTCGAGAGCCTCGATCGAACCTCGGAGCGCGGGGCCGAGGTGCTCCTCGGAGCGCAGCAACGCCCTCAAAACCTCGAGCTGCTTGTCGGTCAGGCGTACAACCCACATGGCGTACCTCCAACATTGAGCTGATCGCGGGTTGCCTGGAGAAGCTAGGCCGCGGGCCGGACGGAACGCGCGCTGATCCGCACCGCCTCGATCCGGTTCTCGCGCACGGCCTCGACCCGGATCGTGTAGCCGTCGACGACGATCGAGTCGCCGCGCTTGGGCAAGCGCCCGAGCTCGCCGAAGACGAAACCGCCGATCGAGTTGTAGGTGTCGCTGTCGACCGGCAGCTCGATCCCCGCGTCCTCGAGGTCGCCGAGCGAGACGTGGCCGCGGACGAACCAGTCGCCGTTGGTGAGCTTGCGCAGGGCCGCGGCGCGGGGATCGGTCTCGTCCTCGATCTCCCCTACCACCTCCTCGAGGATGTCCTCGACGGTGACGATGCCGACCGTCCGCCCGTACTCGTCGACGACGACCGAGAGTGAGGTGCGCTGCACCTGCAGGTCATGGAGGAGGTCGTCGAGCGGACGCGTCTCGGGGACGATCAGGGCGTCGCGGACGACGGTCTCGAGCGGCGCCTCCGGACCCTCGCTCATGTAGAGCCGGGCGAGGCTGTTGTTGTGGACGATCCCCTTGACGCGGTCGCGGTTGTCGTCCTCGATCACGACCAGCCGGGTGTGGCCGGAGGTGACGCAACGCCGCAGCGCCGCCTCGACGCTCTCGGAGGCGTCGACCGTGACCACCGCCGGGATCGGCGTCATCACCTCGCGCGCCTCCTGCTCGTGCAGGTGGAAGACGCCGCCGAGCATCCCCGCTTCGCCGGGGTCGAGCGTCCCCCCCGTCCGCGAGCTGTCGATGATCTGTTTCAGGTCCTCGGAGGTGTGGTGCTCCTCGAGGTCTTTGGGGTTGACGCCGAAGAGCCGGACGACGCCGTTGGAGACCCAGCTCAGCGCCCTGGTCACCGGCGCGGTGGCGACGGCGAACCAGCCGAGCGGCCGCGAGACCCGCCGCGCGGTCTTCTCGGCGTTGGCGATTGCCAGCATCTTGGGCACCTGCTCGCCGATCGAAATGTGGATCGCGGTGACGAAGGCGAAAGCGATCGCCAGTGAGAGCGCCGCGGCGGCTCCGTGGGAGAGGCTGCCGAAGACCGGCTCCAGCAGTTTCGCCAGCGAGGGCTCGCCGAGGAAGCCGATCCCGATCGATGCGGCGGTGATCCCGATCTGGCAGGCGGAGAGGGATTCGTCGATCCGATCGAGCTGCTCGACCACGGCCTCGGCGCCGGCTTCCCCGTCCTCGACGGCCTGTTCGAGTTTGCCGCGGCGGCTGCGGACCAGGGCGAACTCGGCCGCGACGAAGAAGCCGTTGATCGCGATCAACAGCATCAGAAGGACGAGCAGCAGGACGCTCATCGGCTATGCGGCCCGGTACTTCGGGCTGGGACGTCCTCGGCCATTCGGCAACGTGAATATAGCTGTCCGGGCTGCCGCTTTCGGCGCAACTTCACCTGCGCAGGTGAGATATTGAGTTAACAATGCGGATCGCAACGCTCAGCGAGATGCTGGAAGAGGTCATTCGCCTGGGCGAGGCGACGGGCATGGAGGAGCACGCGCACGAGATGCGCGGCGAGCTCGAGGGGCGGCTGGCGGCGGTGCGGGCGGCTGTCTCCGGGGCCGGATCGCCGCGGGTGATCGCCCTGCAGCGGATCGACCCGCCGCGCGTCGGCGGCTTCTGGATTCCCGAGATGATCTCGATCGCCGGCGGCGAGGACGTCGCCGGGGACCCCGGGCTGAACCCGCCGAAGGTGGGTTGGGGGGAGCTGAAGAGCCTGGGGGCCGACGTCGTCGTGGTGATGGCCGAAGTTCCCCACGAGGCCGCCAAGGCGCAGGCGATGGAGCACTGGGAGCGGATCGCCCAGCTCGGCGGCAGCCGGCTCTACGCGGTCGACGGCACCCTCTTCTGCAACCCTGGGCCGCGCCTCGTCGACGGCGTCGAGCTGCTCGGCCACATCCTCCATCCCGATCTCGTCGACTCGCCCGGGAACGTCGGCTTCACCTCCCTGCGGGCGCCGGTGCCGCGGCCGGCGGCGGGTGCCTAGGCGACCGCGAGGGAGCCGACCACCGCGATCGCGGCGACGGCGACCATCGCCGCGATCTCCAGCGGCTGGCGGTTGCGGCCGAGCATTCCTCTCTCGCCGGCGAGGATCGCCAGCGCGCAGATCACGCCGCCGACCAAACCCCCGAGGTGCGCTCCGACGCTGACGTTGGGCGCGGCGAAGCTGAAGATGAGGTTGAAGAGGATGAGAAAACCGATCTGCCCGGCGAGCATCTCCATCCCTCGACCGCGGGCGATCACGAAGGTCGCGCCCGCGAGCCCGAAGATGGCGCCTGAGGCGCCGATTCCGAGCGAGTTCGGCTCCAGGATCAAGGCTCCGAGAGAACCCGCTAGCAACGAGGCGAAGTAGAGGACGAGGAAGCGCGGAGTCCCGAGCGCCGGCTCCAGCAAGCGCCCGAGGAAGTAGAGCAGGAGCATGTTGAAGCCGATGTGGATGATGCTGGCATGTAGGAAGCCGCTGGTGAGAAGGCGGTACCACTCGCCTTCGGCCACCGAGGGGCCGAACAGCCCGTAGTCGAAGACGAAGCGGCTGCCCTGTTCGGCGAACAGCCCGCCGGCCCCCAGCGTGATCTCGGCCAGGAAGACGATGACGTTGATCGCGATCAGCACGTAGGTCGCCGGCGCCGCCTCGAAGCCGGCAGGGGTGCCGGTCGGGTTCCGCACCACCCTCGTGCGCGGGCTCGCGCACTCCGGGCAGCGCATCCCGACCGGGGTCGGGGTCATGCACTCGGGGCAGATCGGCCGCCCGCAGGAGGAGCAGGAGACGCGCGTCTCACGGTCGGGGTGCCGGTAGCAGGTCTGAGTTTCGGTTTCGGGCATCGCTCCGCGGAGCCTACAATCGCGCTCGATGGAGCCCGCCAGCCCCGCCCGCCTCTACGCTGCCGTCGCCGGCGTCCTCCTTCTCGTCCTCGGCATTGTCGGCTTCTTCTACGACGCCTCCTTCACCGGCCTCGACCACCTTCAGCCGGCGCTTGGCGTCCTCGACGTGAACGCCTGGTTCAACCTCTTCTACGTCCTCACCGGTGCCGCCGGGCTGCTCACGGCAGGAGCCGCCTCGCGCCAATACTCCGTCGCTATCGGATTCCTCTACACGCTGCTGGCGATCCTCGGCTGGGGGACCGAGGGACTGCACCTGGCCGTCGGCCTGCTCGGTCTTGCCGCCGCGGCCGGCACCCCCCGCGAGAAACACCGCCGCCGGTTCCGTAGTTCCAAACCGGCGAGATCCGTCAGCGAGGAACCGCCCAACTCAGAGCCGGGAGCGGAGCCCGCTCGCAACCGAGCGTAGGCCGCGCTCGCCGCGGCCGCGGCCGCGGCGCCGCAGCTCCAGCAGCACCAGCGCTCCCGTCGCCACCCCGCCAGCGCCGACGGCGACGACCGGGCGCACCCAGTTGCGGGGGTCGCGCAGGGCGCTCAGCTCGCTCTCGGAGAGCTCCTCGGCCCAGTCCGAGAGCTCCTCGGCCGCTGCCTGGGTGATCGCCGACAGCGTGTCTTCGAAGCGGGCCGAGAGCCGCTCCGGCGGCTCGATTGGGCGCAGCGCGTCGCCCAGCAGCTGCTCGACGTCCCAGGTCGAGCCGCTCAGGTTCTCACTCGTCTCGCTCATCTTCCATCTCCTCCTGCAGCTGCTTGATCGCGCGATGGATCAGCACCTTGGTGGCGCCGTCGGAGCGGCCCAGCGCCCGGGCGATCTCGCGGTTGTCCATACCGAGGGCGAAGCGCATGATCAGGGCCTCGCGCCGGTCCTCGGAGAGCTGCTCGAGGTTGGCCATCACCTGCCGCAGCTCCTCGCGCCCCTCGGCGATCGCCTCGGTGTCGTGGCGGGCGGCGATCGGGTCGGCGTTTTCCAGCGGCGTCTGCGGCCGCCGCGAGCGGTCCCGGTAGTAGTTGGAGGCGAGGTTGTGGGCGATCCGGATCACCCACGGCCGCAGCGGCCGGCCCTCGGACTCGCGCCGCGCCCGGCCGAAGTGCCGGTATGCCTGCAGGAAGGCCTGCTCGGTCAGGTCCTCGGCGTCGTGGTGATTCCCGACCCGGTAGTACGCGTAGGAGTAGACGTCGCGCAGGTGGGCGCGGTAGAAGTCCTCGAAGGCGCGGTCGAGCTCCGCCTTGGCCGCCGGAGCCAGCGCGGCTGGCTCGACGTTCTCCTCGGGGGCGCTCACCGGCCAAGCCTAGAGGCTCGAACCCGGCGCCGAGCCAGATCAGCGAGCCGCCTGGGGAGTCCATTTCTCTTCCTCGGTGTCGTGCAGCCACTTGAACCATTCCTCGGCGTCGATCTCGCCGCGGACGACGGCCGCGAGGGCACCGAGGGCGGTCTTGTCCCCTGACCCGTTGGCCACCGCCGCAGCCAGCAGCGGGATCGCGTCGAGCCCCTCGGAAGCCTGCCCGATCCTCTGCGGGATGTCCTCCGGCCGGATCTCGTTGGCGAGCAACTTCCCGGCCCGCCGGTTTCGTCCTCGGGGCGCCATCATCGTCGCGGTCAGGTCGCCGACGCCGGCCAGCCCGGAGAAGGTCTTGGCCTGGGCGCCGTTCGCGACCGCCAGGTCGATGCACTCGCGCCAGATCATCGCCACGGCGATCCCGGCCGCGTTCATCCCGTACTCCTCCGAAGCGGCGGCGGCGAGGGCGGCGGCGTTCTTGGCCACCCCGGCCATCTCGACCCCGACGACGTCGTCGGAGCGCTCGCAGATCAGCTTCGCTCGATCGAAGACCTCGCCGAGCTGATCCCTGAATTCCTTGTCTTCGGAGCCGAGGACGAGGGCCGCAACGCCCGAGACGGCCTCGCGCGCATGAGCGGGGCCGCCGAGACAGGCGATCGCCCGCGGATCGACGCGTTCGGTCACGTACTCCGAAGGAAGCTGTCCCTGCGGAGCGATCAGCCCCTTGGTCAGCATCAGAATCGCGCTGCGCGAGCTGACGCGGTCTTCGATAGCTTCCACCGCCGCCGGCAGCGACCGCGAGGGGATCGCGAGGCAGATCAGGTCGATTCCCGCCAGTTCGATCGAGCTGGCGGTGCGCGCGTCGATCTGCGCCGGCAGCTCCACCCCGGGCAGGTAGCGGCGGTTTTCGCGATGGTCGAGGAGATCCGCGACCGCCTCGGTCGTTCGCGCCCCGAGCTGCACTTCGAGACCGCCTTCGGCAAGCAGCACCGCGACCGCCGTCCCCCAGCTGCCGGCGCCGATCACCGCGGCGCGGCGCATCGGGGGCAGGCCGCCGAGGTCTTCCCACTGGAGGAGGACGTTCGGCCAGATCCGCTCCGTCACCGCTTCGGCGAGCGCCGGCGAGGGCTGCTCGGTCGGTGGAAACGTCATCGGCGGGCCGAGCCGCACCTTGACCTTGCGGGGGCGGATCCTCCAGCCGCGGCGCACGCGTTCGGTGCCGATCACGGCGGTGGGCACGATCGCCGCGCCCGTCTCCAGCGCCAACCGGCCGACACCGCGCTTGGGCTCTCGCAGCGTCCCGCGGCGGATCCGCGTCCCCTCGGGGAAGACGCAGACGGCGCCGCCGCGTTCGGCGATCATCCGCGCGGTCAGCATCGATTCCTCGTCCGACTCGCCGCGGCGGAGCGGGAAGGCCCCGAGCCGCGAGAGCACCCAGCCCTGCCAGCGCCGCTCGAAGAGCTCGACCTTGGCCATGTAGTTCATCGGCCGTCGCCAGGGAAGGCAGGCGCCGACGACGAAGGGGTCGAGGAAGCTGCGGTGGTTGGCGGCGACGATCACGCCGCCCTTCGCCTTGCCGTACTCGCGGCCGAGTCGGGCGAGGCGGAAGTAGAGGAGGAAGAACGGCACCAGGAACGCCCTGGCGACGCAGTACAGCGGCCAGTTGACGCTGTGTTTACGCGTGTAGCCGTGATAGGAAGCCAGCCGCTCTGGGGTCACGCGTAGCGCTACACGCCGAAGCGTTCCGAGTTACGGCGGCGGCCTCGTTTGTCCAGGCGCGACCGGGCCTCGCAAACGAGTCCGCGAAAATACGTGCTGTACAAGGTTTTTCGCGGACTCGCGGAGTCCGCCGGTGCCACCGAGCGCCCCCACCCCTACCAAGCCTTCGCGATCAGCTCGGCCAGCTCCGCGCGGGAGGGCGGCCGCGGGACCCGCTGCAGCTCCGGCCGCTGGAGCATCGCCTCGATCGCCTCGCCGAGCTTCGAGGAGTCGCCGCCGACATCATCTAGACGCGGTGGCCGCCCCAGTTCCTCGATGCGATCGGCAAGCCCACTCCGCTCGGTCCCGAGGACGTCGGCTAGAGCCTCGAATCCCTCCGGCGCCCGCCCCGCCAAGAACCCCGCCGCGTGGGGAAGGATCGCGGCGTTGGTCCCGGCGTGAGGCGTTCCGCAAACGCGAACCAGGGTCTGGCAAACGAGGTGGTGCAGGCCCATCCCGGCAGCGTCGATCGCATAGCCGCAGAGCAGCGAGCCGAGGGCAAGCCCCGCCCGGTCGCGCCGCCCTGGCTCCCGATCGAGCGCCTGGGCGATCAGCTCCGCTCCGCGCAGCGCGGTCATCTCCGAAACCGGGTTCGAGAGCGGCAGGTAGAGCGTGTCGGCCCCGTGCGCGAGCGCGTTCATCGAGCTCGCCCGCAGCTCCGCCTCCGGCTGGCTCGTCATCGCCTCGGGGTCGGCGATCACCAGCACCGGCCGGACCATCCCCCGCGCCCGTGGCTCGGCTCCGGCCGGCAATCGATGGAATCCGGTCATCTCGGCTCCGGACAAGGTCGTCGGGATCGCGATCACGTTCGCTCCTGAGACGGAGGCGATCGCCTTGGCCACATCGATGACCCGGCCGCCTCCAAGCGCTACAAGCGGGCGCACCTGCACCCCCTCCCCTGCCTGTGGTGCAAGTGCGCCCATCAACGGCGCTGCGGCGGCGGGCACCTGCCCCGCCGGCACCTCGTGGACCGTCCCTGCGACCTCCGCAAGAGCCTCCGCCCCAGCCAGCGCCCGCTCGGTGCTCAGCAGCGCGAACTCCCCGATGCCGTGCTTCCGCAAAACCTCGACTCGGGCGCCGACGCCGCCGCGCCTGAAAACGACGGTGCGACCTGCGTCGCGCCAGGTGAAGTCGCCGCTCAACCTAGGTGACTGGCCATCGACCCGCTCATCTGGCTCGGACGCGGGGGTTCTCGACCGGCCGCAGGCGCGGCTCGACCTCCTCGCGCAGGTGCTCGAAGTCCGGCGGCAGCGAGAGCTTCTCCCCGAGGTGCTCGAGCGGCTCGTCGACGGTGAAGCCCGGGCCGATCGTGGCGATCTCGAACAGCACGCCGCTGGGCTCGCGGAAGTAGACCGAGCGGAAATAGAATCGATCGATCTCCGGCGTCGGCTGGGCTCCGCCGGCGACCGCCTTCTCGCGCCAGTCGAGCAGCTCCTCGGGGCTGGAGGCCCAGGCGACGTGGTGGACGCTGCCGGCGCCCTGGATCCCGCGCTCGCCCGGCGCCTCGTCATATAGGTAAAGCCCGCCCCGCCGCTCGCCGCGCGCCTCCCAGGCCCCGCCGGCCCCCTCGAACCCGAGCGCCTCCAGCAACGGCGCGCTCGCCTGCGGCGAGGCCGCGTAGGCACGCACCGCATGGAAGCCCTGCAGCGCCATCTCTGACGGGATCTCAGGGTGGTTGGCGATCAGCGGCGCATCCGGCACGTTGGCCGTGAGCAGCTCGTGGTCGAGCCCCTCAGGGTCGGAGAAGATCAGGCTCTCGCCCTGCCGCCGGGACTCGGAGTCGTTCGCGTGCAGCCGCGCTTCCCAGAAGTCGAGGGCCTCCACCGAGGCGACCCGCCAGACGATCCGGTGCACCATCCCGGTGCCCGGCCGCCCCAGAGCGGCGCCCGGGTACTCGAAGAAGGTCAGGTCCGAACCCGGATCCCCGTCCTCGTCGGCGAAGAAGAGGTGGTAGACGGTCGGGTTGTCCTGGTTGACGGTTTTCTTGACCAGCCGCAGCCCGAGGACGCCGGCGTAGAAGTCGACGTTGCGCTGGGCGTTCTCGGTGATCGCCGTGATGTGGTGAATTCCCTCTAGCTTCATTGGTCACGTATACCATCCGGCGATGAGCCGCGGACGTCGCCGGACGGTCAGGGCCCTTGTCATCCTCGGCTCCGTCCTCGCCTTCCTCAGCGTCTTCGCGATCTGGACCGAGCGCCAAGCGCTCAACACCGACGACTGGGTCGCCACCAGCGGCAAGCTTCTCCACAACGCGAAGATCCGTGAAGCGGTCGGCAACTACCTGGTTGACCAGCTCTACGAAAACGTCGACGTCAAGAAAGAACTCGAAGGCATCCTCCCGGGCGAAGCCAGCGAACTGGCCGGGCCGGCCGCGGGCGGGCTCCGCCAAGTGGCCGGGCAGGGGGCGGAAAAGGTGCTGGAAACGACCACCGCACAGGAACTTTGGGAAGACGCGAACCGCGCCGCGCACGAACAGTTGCTGGCGGTCCTGGAAAACAAGAAAGAAGCGGTCTCGACCGAAGAAGGCAACGTCACCCTCAACCTCGGCAGCCTCCTCACCAACCTTGCCTCGCAGGTGGGGATCGGCGAAAGCCTGGCGGAAAGACTGCCGCCTGACGCCGGGCAGATCCAGATCCTCAAGTCCGACCAGCTGAAGACGGCGCAGAACATCGCGGTCGCCGTCAAGGGGCTGGCGCTGGTGCTCTCAATCCTCACCTTCGCCGCTTTCGGGGCGGCGATCTACCTCTCGCGCGGCGGCCGCTGGGTCACCGTCCTCTACAGCGGCATCGGCCTGATCGCGGCCGGGTTCGCGGCGATCGTCTTCCGCCACGTGGCCGGGGGCATCGTCGTCGGCCAGCTGGTCAAGAACGACAGCGTCCAGCCGGCGGGCGAAGCGGCCTGGTCGATCGGGACCTCGCTGATGATCAGCATCGCGACGACGGTGATCGTAATCGGCGCCCTCTTCGCCGCGGCCGGCTGGCTGGCCTCGCCGACCGGGGGCGCCCGGACGGTCCGCCGCTCGATCGCCCCCACCCTGCGGCTCCACATCGCCTACGTCTACACCGGGCTCGCGATCCTCGTCTGCTTCTACTTCCTCACCGGCCCGACCCAGGGGCTGCGGACCTTCCTGACCACGCTGATCGTCGCCGGCATGGCCGCGTTCGGCATCCATGAGCTGCGCAGGCAGACCGCCGAGGAATTCCCTGACGCGAGCTACGACGGCCTCTTCGGCCACACCCGCGACAAGGTCGTCGGCGCGGTCAAAGAGGCGAACATCCCGGCCCGGGTCGGGGAGCAGGCGTCGAGGCTGCGCCTGCCCGAGCGGCGGCCAGCCGCCAACGAGGGGGCCGCTCTCAGGGAGGCCGCCACCTCGACGATGCCTGTCAGCCAGGAAGATGCCCGCCTAGAGCGCTTGGAGAAGCTCGGCGAGCTGCGGGGCAAGGGCATCCTCACCGAGGAGGAGTTCGCCGCCGAGAAGGCCCGGCTCCTCGGCGGCGATACGAGCTCCTGAGCGTCGGCTATTTGCCCAGCTGGATCCGGACCCGTGGCTCCGGGGGAGAGGATTTTGCCCGGCTGCGGCTGCTGCTTGAGGACCTTGCCGACCTTTTTCGCGCCCGGCGCCACGACTTTCTTCACGTGGCCGAGTTTGCAGCCCCGCCGCCTCAGCAGCGTCTTCGCCACCTTCAGGGTGCGGTTCTTGATCCGCGGCACCACGCATGCCAGGTAGACGTAGTCGTCGAACCTGGTGTTCGGGTTGGTGCCGGCGAAGGTGGTCGCCGAGATGTCGACCTGACCCGGCCGTTCCGTTTTCGGAGCGGTGGTAGTGATCTGCGTGTCGGAGTCCACCGTGAAGCTGGCAGGGGTGCTGCCGAACTTGACTTCGCTTGCGTTGGTGAAGTTCTTGCCGGTGACCGTCACCACGGTGCCGCCGGCGACCGATCCAAAGGACGGCGAGACGAGCGTGACTTCGGGCTGGGGCTGGATTTCGGCGCTGAGCTCGATCTCCTTGCCGTCGAAGGTGCCGCTCGGAGGGACGACCGATCCATCGAACGGGGTCGGGAAGATCGAGGCATAACCGGCGCCGGACGCCAAGGCGACGCCCACCTTGTCGCTGGCACTCGTCGGGTCGAGTCCTCCATCCCAACGGCAAAGGCGGCTACGAAGCGGCCGGCACGAGCCAGGGAGTCTCCTGACCGATGCCTGTGCCGTCGCTGCGAGCAGCGCGCAGATCGCCACCAGTGCGGCGATGGCCATAGCCAGCCAGCGTGCGGCCCACGTTCCAGCACTGAATATTCCTGCTCCTGCCGCATCTTCTTTCCCCTTCTGTCAGGTTCCGTTGCCTACAGCGCCTGGCGCCGTTTGCGGTAAACAGGGGCTAAAGGGAAAGTTTCGGTGAGATGAAGAAGAGCCCGCCGTCGGGTTCGAACCGACAACCTCCTCATTACAAATGAGGTGCTCTCCCAGGTTGAGCTAGGCGGGCGTGGTGGCGATGATGTCCGTGATGGACGTGACGTTCAGATGCTTGGGGTCAGACGAGGGTACCGTGCTGGCGCGCGCGATCGAGGCGGTTTATGGTCAAAGTTATGACGTGCGGTGGGTGTACGACCCCGAGGAGGTCGGGCGCCGGATCGCCGCCGGGACCTACGTCTCCTGCGTCGCCGAAAGCCCGGCGGGGGAGCTCCTTTGCCACATCGGGATGAGTCTGGCGGCGGCGGGAGACGCGGTCGCCCACTCCGGCCAGGCGGTGACGCTGCCGGCTGCCCGCGGGCAGCACCTCTTCACCCGGACCAAGGGCTGGCTGATGGACTGGGCGCGCGAGCGCGGATTGGCCGGGATGTACAGCGAGGCGACCGCCGCCCACCCCTACAGCCAGAAGGCGAACATCGACCTCGGCGCCCACGAGACCGGCTTCCTGCTCGGCTGGATCCCGTCCTCGGTCAGCAACGACGCCGCCGCGGGCCGCCGCGGGCGCCAGTCGGCGGCGCTCTTCTACACGAAGTTGAACGACGGTGAGGAGCGCAGCGTCTACGCGCCGCAGCGCCACCGCGAGGTCGTCGGCCGCACGCTCGCCCTCTGCGAGCTGCGCGGGGAGCTGGCCGAGCCGCCGTCGCAATGCGAGCTGGAGGAGCGCAGCGAGCTCCACGTCGAGGTCGACGGCGACCACGACCTGGCGCTGATCACCGTGCATTCGCCGGGGGCGGACCTGGAGGAGGCGATCGGCGCCGAGCGCCACCACCTCTTCCACCACCGCAACCTCGACGCCGTCTACGTCGACCTGCCGCTGGAGCGGCCGGCCACCGCCCTCGTCGCCGACCACCTCGAGCGCCTCGGCGTCTCCTACGCGGGAATCTTCCCCAACCCCCGTACCGACGGCGACGTGCTGCGGATGCAGTCGCTGCACCGGGTGCGGGTCAGGGCCGACGACGTCGCCGTCGCCTCGGACCACGGGCGCGAGCTACTCGAGTACGTCCTCTCCGACCTCCCTTGACCGGCGCTCTCTGCGCTTCCTCGATCGGCAAGCCGCCGAGCACGCGCTCCCTCCCTTGTCCTTGACCTGCCGAACTCAGAGAGCGACATCTCGGGAGGCCAGATGGGTGCCGACCTTGCGCTTCACCCGTTGCAGGGCGTTGTCAACCGTCTTGGTGTCGCACTCGAGGCGCTCGGCGATCAGCTCGTAGGAGTGCCCGTCGAGGTAGAGCGAGAGGACCCGGCTCTCGAGGTCCGAGAGCACCCCGGAGACGCCCGAGAGGCAGGAGACGAGGCTCTCCAGCTCTTCGCTCGCGATCACCTGGTTGACCGGGTCGTGGACGCTCGGGCCAGGCAGGATCTCGTCGAGGGTCGTTTCCGAGTCACCGGCGGCGGCAGGCGTCTGACTGAACGAGACGTACTGGTTGAGGGGGGTGTGCTTGTTCCGGGTCGCGGTCTTCACCGCGGTGATGATCTGCCGGGTGATGCAGAGCTCGGCGAAGTTGCGGAAGCTCGACTCGCGGTCGGTTCGGTAGTCGCGGATCGCCTTGTAGAGCCCGAGCAGGCCCTCCTGAATCAGGTCGTCAGCCTCTCCCCCGAGGAGGAAATACGAGGAGGCCTTGAGGCGGACGAAGCCGCGGTAACGCCGCACGATCATGTCGTAGGCGTCAGTGCGTCCATCCTTGGCGAGGGCGACCAGGTAATGATCATCAAGCTCAGCTTGAGGGTTATAGGTGGAGACTCGGGCGCGGGTCTGGGCGACCGGCAACGGCGCTTCCTGCATGGGCGTAGATAGAGCCACAGATCCTTCTCCTTGACTGAAGGGTCGTGGCGCCGCTTACCTCCCCTGGCAGGCGCCTTCTACGAATGAGCCTCAAGCTGAGGTTCACCCTTATTTGCGGCGTAGTCTTACGGGCCTGCGGTGTTCTGTCAACCCCAGATTGCGACTTTCTGCAATTGGCGTTGCATTTGTGGGGCTGCGGTGGGTGCCCTCTCCAGACACATCCCGCCTATGGCTCGATGTTGAGTGGCTGGCGAGGGGCACACCCACCGCAGCCCGCGTGCCGCTCAGCTGGGCCGCTGACGAAGGGCCTCGAACAACAGGGCGGTGGCCGCGGCTGAGACGTTGAGTGAGTCCACCTTGCCGCGTTGGGGGAGGGCGATGAGGCCGTCGCAGGACGAGGCGACGCGGGGGCGGAGGCCCTGGCCCTCGCCGCCGAGGACCAGGACGGTGGGGCCGGTGAGGTCGACTGCCCAGGGTGGCTGCTCTGCCTCGGCGTCGGCGCCCCAGATCCAGAAGCCGGCCTGCTTCGCCTCGGCCAGCCAGTCGGCGAGGTTGCGGACGTGGGCGACTTCGACGTGCTCCACCGCTCCCGCCGAGGCCTTGCAGGTGGCTGCCGTGATCGCCGCCGACCGCCGCTCGGGGATGACGACGCCGGCGGCGCCGGCGAACTCGGCCGAACGGCAGACGGCGCCGAGGTTGCGCGGGTCCTGCACCTGGTCGAGCGCGACCAGCAGGGCTCCCTCCCGCAACATCCCCCGCGCGTCGCCATAGGGATATGGATCGACTTCCGCCACCACGCCCTGGTGATCCGGCGACCCGCAGCGCCGCTCGAGCTCCTCGGCCGAAGCCTCAGGCGCCCGCCAGACCCGGTGCACCCGCCGCCTCCCCCGCTCCGCCTCGGCGACCGGCCGGCGACCGTAGATGATCTGGTTCGCCATCAGGCGCAGCTTGTCATGGAGAAGGACTCAGACCTTCGGAACCAGAGTGGGTCCCTCGGCCGAATCCCGCACCGTCCACCCGAGCTCAGCCAGCTGATCCCTCAGCGCATCCGCTCGCTCAAAGTCCTTGGCGGCCCGAGCTTCCTCGCGCTCCTGCATCAGCTTCTGGGCTTCGGGGTCGGCCCCGTCTGCCTTATCCGGCTGGGTGAGGGAGATGAGGCCGACCAGGTCGAGCATCTCCATTAGCGCCGCAGCCGCTTCCTGCCCAGGCACCTTCCGTCGGTTCGCTTCCCCGACCAGCTCAAAGACCTCGGCGAGAGCCCGCGGCGTGTTGAAGTCATCGGCCAGCGCATCGCAGAACGCTTCGACCCGGGATTCGGCTCCGGTCCGAGCCCCAGGGGAGGGGTCGCCGGACCCTCCCCGCTGTTGGTCCGCCGACCCCTCCCCTGGGGCCCGTACGGCGACTTGAGCAACAGGGTTGTCCCGAAAGAAGTTCCGCAGCCTCTCGACCCGCGCCACCGCTTCCTCCATCTGCTCGGCGCCGAAGGCCAGCGGCTGCCGGTAATGCCCTGAGATCAGGTAGGCGACCACCGCCTCGCGCCCGTAACGATCGAGCGCCTCGGAGAGCTGGAAGATGTTGCCCTCGCTCTTCGACATCTTCTCCGCATCCGTCTCGATCATCCCGTTGTGCATCCAGATCCGCGCGAACGGGCGACCGGCGGCCTCGGACTGGGCGATCTCGTTCTCATGGTGAGGGAAGACGAGGTCCGAGCCGCCGCCGTGGATCGCGAAGGAGGGACCCAGCTCCTGCTCGGCCATCACCGAGCACTCGATGTGCCAGGCGGGGCGTCCCGGACCCCATGGCGAGTCCCAACTCGTGTCCTCGTCGGGCTTGTGAGCCTTCCAGAGGGCGAAGTCGAGCCGGTCCTCCTTCAGCGTCGCCGAGCCGGCGTCCTCGCCTTGGTCCATGTCCTCGGGCCGCCGGTTGGAGAGCTTGCCGTAGTCGCCGAAGCTGCGGACGCGGAAGTAGACGTCGCCGCCCGACTCGTAAGCGTGGCCAGAGTCGACGAGCTCCTCGATCAGGGAAACGATTCCCCCCACCGTGTCGGCCGCCAGCGGCTCCGAATCGGGACGGCCGAGCCCGAGCCGGTCGGTGTCCTCGAAGTAGGCGCCGGTCATCTCCGCCGCGAACTCAAGGGACGGCTTTCCCGCCTTCTCGGCGGCGACGTAGATCTTGTCGTTGACGTCGGTGACGTTGACGACCAGCTTTGGACGGTATCCCTCGGAGCGCAGGAACCGCGCGAACAGCGAGAAGACGACGAACGGGCGGGCGTTGCCGATGTGAATGCGGCTGTAGACGGTCGGCCCGCAGGCGTAGATGCCGACCTCATCACCACCATTCAGAGACCGCAGCTCTCCAGACAGGCTGTCCCGGATCCGAATCTCCCTCATCGCTCAGCAGGATATGCGCAACGAATCAACGGGAGTTGAGGGAGTGCCTCCCCGGACCCTCCCCGCTGTTGTCCGGGGAGGCACTCCCCCAACTCCCTCTGCCTAGAAGGTGCGGTAGCCGGCGGTCGACGCTTTGGACTCGCTGCGCAGCCAGGCGGGCGCCGTCTCCTCCGCCGCCGCTTCGGCCTCGCGGCGCGCCTTGCCGACGCTGGCCTTGATCTCGTCCTCCGTCGCCTCGCGCACCCGCTCCTCGCGTTTCTGCGCCTGCACGCGGATCCGGTCGGCCTCGACTCGCAACTGGTCCTCAGCACGTTTGCGGGCGGCGTCCTCGGCCTCGCGCTCGACTTTTTCGAGCAACCGGCGCACGCTCTCCTCGGCTTCGCGCCGGACGTCCTCGGTTCCCTCCATCACCCGCCGCTCGATCTCGGTCTCCAGCCGCACCGCAGCCGCGTGCAACTCTTCGGCCGCCGCCTCGGCGTCGGCGGCGCGCTGCTCGGCGGCGGCGATCCGTCTATCGGCCTCGACCTGAATTCGTTGGCGAGCCTCCTCGAGCCGCTCCTTGAACTCCTGTTCGGCGGCCTCGCGCTCCCTGGCGATCGTCTTCTCTGCCGCGGCCCGCGCCGTCGCGACCGCCCTTTCCGCTTCCGCCTTCGCCTCGCTCGCCGCCTGCCCGGCGCTCTCGCGCGCCCGGGACATCTTGGCGACGATCTCTTCGCGTTCCTTCTGCGAGCGCTTCTGCAGCTCCTCGAAGCCCTGCTCGGCCCGGTCCCGCGCCGCCTCGGCGGCAGCGATCCGCGACTCCGCCTCGCTCCGCCCCTGGCGCTCGGCAGCGATCTTCTCCCGCGCCTCGGCCGAGACCTTGCGCAACGTCAGCATCGCCCGCTCCTTGACCTGGTCCCGGACGGCATCCGCCCGCTTCTCGGCCTCCGCCACGCGCCCCTCGCTGACCCGCACCCACTCCAGCGCCTGATCGGCAACGCCACGCATCGCCCGCGTCGCCTCCCCGACCTGCTGCAGATGCCTAGCCGGCTCGCCCATTCCCCAGGAACCTACTAGCGGGATCGGAGGCAAAGCCCCCAGCCCCAGAACGAAGAGACCGCATTTTGGGGCGCGGCGCGAAGCGAAAGCCCGCACCCCCTGAACGAAGAGCCCGCATCGTGGGCGAGGGCCTGAGCGGAGCCGGGGGGAGGGGTTCGCCGGACCCTCCCCGCTGTTGTCCGCCGAACCCCTCCCCCCGGCTCCCTACGCAGACGTTCGGCTCTCGCGAGCGTGCAGGTCCCGCTTGAGAACCTTGCCCGTCGCGTTCCGCGGCAGCTCTTCGAGAAACTCGACTTCGCGGGGAGCCTTGTAGGAGGCGAGGTGGGCCTTGACGTGGGCGGTCAGCTCCCGATCGGAGACCTCGATCCCGACCCGGGTGACGACGAACGCCTTCAGCCGCTGGCCGAACTCCTGGTCCTCGACCCCGATCACCGCCACCTCCTCGACCGCCTCGTGGTCGGCCAATAGATCCTCGACCTCGCGCGGGAAGACGTTCTCGCCGCCGGAGACGATCATCTCGTCGTCGCGGCCGTCGATGAAGAGGCGGCCGGCCTCGTCGATGTGGCCGACGTCGCCGGAGGAGTAGAGGCCGTCGATGACCTCCTTGCCGCCGCCGCCGGTGTAGCCCTCGAAGGCCATTTCGTTGCCGACGAAGATGCGGCCGACCTCGCCCCGCGGCACCTCCTTGCCGTTCTCGTCGTAGAGGCGGATCTTGGTCCCACGCGGCGGTTTCCCGGCGGTGCCCGGGGCGGCGCGCAGGTCCTCCGGGGTGGCGACCGTCGCGTAGGCGACCTCGGTCGAGCCGTAGAGGTTGTAGACGTTGTCGCCGAAGCGGTCCATCCACTCGATCGCCAGCTCACCCGGCAGCGCCGACCCGGAGAGCGAGGTGATCCTCAGCGCCGGCAGGCTGTAGCGGTCGAGCACCTCGTCGGGCAGGGCGAGGATGCGCTGAATCATCACCGGCACCGCCGCCAGCACTTCGGCGCGGCTCTGCTCGGCGGCCTTCAGCGTCTCCTCGGGATCGAATTTGCGCCGCAGCACCATCGTCGAGGCGGTCGGCAGGCTCATCACGAAGTGAAAGAAGCCCCAGGAGTGGAAGAGCGGCGCGGCGATCGTCATCGTCATCCGGCTGCGGAAGGGGATCCTGTCGATCAGCGAGGCGATCGCCATCAGCCCGTCGGGGCTCGAGCGCTGCGCGCCCTTCGGGGTGCCGGTGGTGCCGGAGGTGAGGATCACGAACTTGGGCTTGTCGGGCGGTGGCTTCAGGTCGGACTCGTCGCCGCCCTCGATCAGGCTCTCCAGGGTCGGGCCGGCGACCTCGCCGTCGCACCACCCGGCGATCCGCTGAACCGAAGGCTCGACGCCGCTGAGCAGGTCGGTGAACTCCTCGTCGTGGACCAGCGCCTTCGGCCCCTCGCGCTTGGTCACCTCCGCCAGCTGCGGGCCGGCGAACATCGTGTTCAGGTACAGGGCGCTGGCACCGAGCTTGGCCGCGGCGAGCGTCGCCTCGACGAAGCCGCGGTGGTTGCGGCACATGATCCCGACCCCGTCGCCGTAGCCGATCCCCATCGCCGCCAGCGAGTGGGCGAGCGCGTTGGAGCGGCGGTGTAGCCGCTCCCAGCTGAGGGCGCCGCGCTCGTCGACGATCGCCAGCTCGCGCGGGTGGTGGAGCGCGGCGGTCGTCACGCCGGTCGCCGGCGAGGCGCCCCAGCGCAGGAAGGTGCCGCCGATCTTCAGCGCCGTGTCGGGACGCATCGGCGCCAGGATGCCCGCTTCCCGCAGCACCCTGACCTCGAAGATCGAGTCGGAGATCGAGCCGCGCAGGCCCGCCGGATTGAGACGAGAGTTCGTCATTTCCCGCCGGGAGACTATTCAGATTCGACGCTTGCCACCGCGATGCAGGCGATTCCCTCGCCGCGGCCGACGAACCCCATCCCCTCGTTGCTGGTCGCCTTGACGCTGACGCGGGCGGAGGTCGCCTCGGCCAGTGTCCGCTCCATCAACGCCTTGTAGGGGCCGAGGCGGGGCTGCTCGCAGATCAGGGTGGCGTCGATGTTGACGATCGGGCCGGCGATCGTGCCGACGACGGTGCGCAGGAGGTCGATCGAATCGGCGCCCTCGAAGGCGGGATCGTCGTTGGGGAACATCTCGCCGATGTCGCCGCCGCCGCTCGCCCCGAGCAGGGCGTCGATAACCGCGTGAGTGAGGACGTCTGCGTCGGAATGGCCCTCGAGGCCCCGGTCGTGCTCGATCTCGACGCCGCCGAGGACGAGTCGGCGGCCGGGGGCGAAGCGATGGCTGTCGTAACCGAGGCCGACCACGGTCAGGGGACCCGGGCGCCCAGCGGAGCGAAACTCCGCCGGCGCTGCTCGAAGACGCATATCTCTTCTATCCCCAGTTCGTCGAGGAAGCGGACAGCGCGGTCGTATTCGAAACCGACCTGTTCGGGCAGGTGGGCGTCGGAGGAGAGGGCGAAGGAGGCGCCGGCCTCGACGCACATCTCGGCGAACTGGCGCGAGGGATAGAGCTCGCCGACGGGCTTGCGGAGGCCGGCGGTCGAGACCTCGACAGCGATGCCGCTCTCGCCGATCGCCTCCACCGCCGGCTCGTAGAAGGCGCGCAGGTCGCGGTCGGGCAGCGGCCGCGAGCGACCCCAGACCTTGACCAGATCTGGGTGGGCGAGAACGTCGTAGAGGCCGGAGCGAGCGCAGGCGGCGAGCTGCTCGAAGTAGCGGCGCCAGATCGCCTCGGGGTCGCCGTCGCCATCCCAGACGTCGAAGCCCTCGTGGTCAACGGCGCCGTCGCCCTCGCCGATGAAGTGGACTGAGCCGACGACGTAGTCGAGGTCGCGCGCCTCCAGCAGCGCGGCGATCCGCTCCTCGGCGCCGGGGATGTAGTCGCACTCGAGGCCGAGGCGCAGCGGGGTGCCGCGCACGAACTCGCAGTAGGCGTCGAGGTCATCGACGGCGTTTTCGACCCAGAGCGGGTGCTGCCAGAGATCGAGAGCAGCGTGGAAGCGGTAGACGTGCTCGGAGACGCCGAGCTCCTCGATCCCGGCGGCCGCGGCTGCGTCGAGGTACCGCTCGACGTTCTCGGCCGTGAAGTAGCGCTCGAAGGCGGTCCCGAGCTCGTCCGGGCGCAGGTGGAGGTGGTAGTCGGTCAGCATTGGTCCGAGCCTAGGACAACCGGCCTTCCGGCGACTCGCCCCTAGACTGCCGCCCGATGAGCCGCCAGCTCCTGTTCCTCGCGCTCGCCTTCGCGGGCGAGGCGGTCATTGCCCTGATTCTCGGAGCGAAAAACCTCGGGACGGCGTTTGGCGTCGGCCAGCTCGGTTTCGCTGCGGCGCTCGTCTACCTGCTGATGCGGGATTGAACGTGGCGGTGGAGCTTGAAACGGCCGCTGTCCCCGCATACCGACGTGAAACGGCTGTCCCGGCGTCTGGGGACAGCCGTGCCGGGACAACGGCTAAGCGCGAGTTCGCCCCGCCAGCAGCAACTCGGCGACGCGCAGGTCGAGCGGCGTCGTCACCTTCACGTTCGGCTCGACGACCGGGTGGAGGAGGACGGTGCCGCCGGCCGCCTCGACCAGCATCGCCTCGTCGGTCGCCTCCTCCGGCCGCTTGGAGGCTGCGAGCGCCTCGCGGAGGCGATCCGTCCGGAACACCTGCGGCGTCTGCGCCCTCCACAAACGAGTGCGATCCTCAGTGGTCTGAATCCTCAGTGTGCGATTCGGCACCTCTGAGGTGCTCAAGTTCACACTGGATTCCTCGACCACCCGCTTGATCGTCTCGTCGACGGGGGCGGCGGCGATCACTCCAGCCGCTTCCTCGTCCGCATCGAGGTCGGCGACCAGCGCTTCGACCAGCGCCGGCGTCAGCAGGGGCCGCGCCGCGTCGTGGACCGCGACGTAAGCGGTCCCCACCGTCGCCAGCGCGTTGGCGACCGACTGCGCCCGCGTCGTCCCGCCGGGGACGACGCCGAGGTCGTGGCCGCCGAGGTCGCCGAGGTAGCCCGGCGGGGCGGCGACGACGATCGAGCGCACCGACTCGCAGCCCCGGAAGGCGTCGAGCGACCAATCGACCATCGGCCTCCCCCCGACCGGCACGAAGGCCTTCGGACCGCCGGCTCCGAGTCGCTCCCCGGAACCGGCGGCCGCGATGACGGCCGTTACTGCAGGACTAGATGCGATCTCTCAGGCGCTCGCAGTGGCGGCGAACCGCTCCTCGAGCAGGCCGTCGAGGTATTCCTCGGCGCCGTCCTCGTCCTTGTCGAGCGCGTACATGAACTCCGAGGCGAGGATCTTCTTCGCCCGGGTGTACATCTGCTTCTCGCCCGTGGAGAGGCCCTTTTCCATCTCGCGGATGGCGAGGTTGCGGACGACCTCGGCCAGCTCGAAGACGTCGCCGGTCTTGATCTTCTCGCGGTTGTACTTGAAGCGCCGGTTCCAGTTCTTCGGCATCTCCGACACGTCGTCGGTGAGGACGTTTGTGACCTTCTTGATTTCCTCCTCGTCGATGATGCGCCGCAGGCCCGCCTTGCCGGCGTTTTCGCAGGGGACCATCACAGTGAGTTCGTTGTGGAGGATCTTGATCGTCAGGTACTCACGCTTCTCCCCCATCAGCTCACGGGTCTCTTTGGCCATCACCAGCCCGGCGCCGTGGTGGGGATAGACGACCTTGTCTCCTATCTCGAAGTCGCAGACGTATTCGACGTCCTCCTCGAAGACTGCCTCCACAGTGGCCTCGTCTAGCTCGGAAATCGGTGGCTCCTTTCGTTGTTCGACGACCCAATGCCGTCAGCTCTGCAAGTACCGGTCGACCAGATCCACCTCTTGGAGCCGCCGCAGGCCCTCGCGGATGTCTTTGGCCCTGGCGGGGCCGACTCCGTCGACGGCGGCGAGCTCCTCGTCGGAGGCCGCGAGGACCTCGTCGAGCCCGCCCAGCTCATGGGTGATCTTCTGGACGACAAGCTTGGGGATGCGCGGGACCCGGCCCAACACCCGGTATCCGCGCGGGGCGACCGGGAAGTCCAGGGTGTTGACCTTGCGGTCGTAGCCGAGCAGCTCGGCGAGGCGGCCGAAGTCGAGAACGTCCTGATGGGGCATCCGGCCCAACTGCTGGAGCACCGCGGTCAGGTTGCCCTCGGAGTCTTCGACGCTGTAGTCGCGGATCAGCGCGGTCTTGTCAGCGGCGACGCCGACCATCGTCTCCTCCAGCTGCATCTCGATCAGCCGGCCCTCGGTGCCGAGCTCGACGATGTAGCGCTCGACCTCGACCGCCATCCGCGTCACCAGCTCGGCTCGCTGCAGGACCGAGAGCGCGTCGTGGAGGACGACGCCGCCGTCGAACTCGAGCTGGGTCAGCCGCGCCGAGACCTGGTCGAGGCGCTGGCGGTACTTGTCGAGCGTGGCGAGGCCCTGGTTGGCCTTCGCCAGCACAGCCGGGATGTCCTGGAGGATGTACTTGGTTCCCTCGACGTAGAGGGAGACGACGTCGCGGCGCTGCGAGATCGCCACGACGAGCGCGGTGGTCTGTTTGGAGACGCGCTCGGCGGTGCGATGGCGGGTGCCGGTCTCCGAGCTGAGGATCGTCGGGTCCGGCATCAGCTGGACGTTCGCCCAGGCGATCTTCGTCGCCTCGCCGTTGAGGACGATGGCGCCGTCCATCTTCGCCACCTGGTAGAGCATCGCCGGCGAATAGTCGACCTCGAGCTTGATCCCGCCCGAGAGCAGGTGGGAGATGTCGTCGAGATCGCCGACCACGAGCAGGCCGCCGGTCCGCGAGTGGACGATGTTGTCTATCCCCTCCCGCAGCGCGCCCCCGGGGGCGACCACGTCGAGGGCTCTTAGAAGTCGGGGATCCTGGCGTTCTGAAAGCTCTTGAAGCTCATCCCCGGACAGTGAATGCATCGATTGAGAGGATGGCAGAAACGGCTCTGGAATGCGGCTCGGTCGAATCCGAGTGGACAGGTCGGAATGGCGTTTGTCAAGTTTGGCGTAGGAGGGCCGGGTGTCCCCTTCTCTCCCTGGGATTTTCGCCGTTGACTTTCCGGCTCTCACTGACGTGCCTGGGCGAAAATCAGGATGCCGGTCGTTCAGGGGACACCCGGCCCTCCACCCGGACGCTAGAGGTGGAAACGCCGATGGTGCATGTGGTGCTGGTCCTCTGCGACCGGCTCGCCAGGGTCGCGGACGTAGGCCCAGGTGAGGGCGGTGCCGAGGGCGCAGAGGGCGACCGCTACCCAGGTGGAGCCGGCGACCGCGGCGGCGAATGAGTGGCCGTCGCCGAGGAGGGCGTGGAAGGCGGCGCCGGTGGCGGCGAGGGCGACGGCGCCGGCGAGGACGCGGTCCATCGCCAGCACGCCGGAGGCAATCCCGACCTTCTCGCCCGGCATCGCCGCCATCGCCGCGGTCGACATCGGCGCGTAGACGAGGCCGAGGGCGATCCCGAACAGCAGGTAGCCGATCAGCAGGAGGAGGTAGGGGCTGTCGGTCTCGAGGCGGGTGAGGACGAAGAGGCCGGCGAGGCCGCAGAGCATGCCCGTCGTCATCAGCCGGCGGGCACCGAAGCGGCCGATCAGGCGGTCGGAAAAGGGCGAGACGAGGATCATCGGCACCGTCACCGGCAGGATCATCAGGCCGCTGAGGATCGGCGAGTGGCCGCGCACGTCCTGCAGGTACTGGGGCTGGAAGAACATCACCGCCCAGTAGGAGCCGACGAGGGCGAAGGCGGCGGCGCTGGCGCCGAAGTAGGGGCCGTTGCGGAAGAGGTCGAAGTCGACGATCGGCGCCCGGACGCCGCGCTCGGTCGCCCAGAAGCCGAACAGCGAGAGGGCACCGAGGATCGCCATGGCAGCAGTGGTCCCCGTGCTCCAGGCGCGCGCCTGGACCAGCGCCAGGATGACCGCCGTCAGGCCGACGCTCAGCAGCGCCAGCCCCGGCCAGTCAAGCCGGTCGCCGGCATCGGGGTCGGTGGACTCCGGCGCCGCCGCGAGCGTGATCGCGATGCCAAGCACCGAGACCGGCAGGTTCATCCAGAAGATCACCCGCCAGTCGAGTTCGATCAGCAGGCCGCCGGCGAGCGGGCCGATCGCCAGGGCCACCCCCGAGACCGCGGCCCAGACCCCGAGCGCCCGCGGCTGCTCCTCCGCCGGGAAGACGTTGCAGACCAGCGCCAGCGAGAGCGAGAGCATCGGCGCCGCCCCCATCCCCTGCAGGACGCGGCCGACGATGAGCGCGTCCTGATCGCCGGCGGCACCGGAGACGACCGAACCAAGGGCGAAGAAGACCATCCCGACGAGGAAAATCCGCTTGCGCCCGAACATGTCCCCCAGCCGCCCGGCGGTCACGACCAACACCGCGATCGTCAGCAGGTAGCCGTTCATCACCCACTGCAGCCCCTCCGAGCTCGCATCCACGTCGTGCCGAATCGCCGGCAGCGCCAGCGCCACCACGGTCGAGTCCAGCATCAACAGGAAAAGCCCCGCGCAGGCCCCCGCCAACGTCCACCACTTCCGGTTCGTGTCCGTAATCCCCATCGAGCGCGACGCTAACGGCGCCCGCGGCGCCTTTTGTTCACGAGACCGCGAGGAACCACAATTATTCGGGTTCCTCGCGGTTTCGCGAGACCTCGCCGAATCAGTGGGTCGCGACGAGGTCGCGCTGGGGGTCGATGCCCCAGCGGGTGCCGACGGCGGCTAGGTCGTCGGTGAGGGGCCAGCGGTCGGGGCGCTCCTCGCCTTCGTGCTCGGGGCTGGCGCCCTTGAGGGTCATGCAGCCGGTGTTGTCGCCGACCGCGCGGATTTCGAGGATCTCCTCGTCAGTCAGGCGCTGGTCGGCGGGGATGGCAGCGAGCTCGGCGCGCTTGTCCTCGATCGGGCGGGCCTCGGAGCCGATCTCCTGGATCAGGGTCGGGGCAACGCACTCGACCCCCGGGTGGGCGAGGTTCCACTGGCAGGCGAGGTGCATCGGGGTGAGGCCGTGGAGCTCGGCGATCGGGCGCAGGCGGTCGAGCTTCTCCAGGCCCGCCTCGATCCAGCCCGGCGGGCGGAACTTGCGGTGGTCGCGCTCGGCGAGCTCCATCCCCGGTCGCAGGTCGCCCCAGAAGATGCCGCCGTAGTCGACCACCCGCGTCAGCACCTTGACCTCGCTGCGCGCCGCCGCGTCAAGGCAGAGCTCGCCGGGCCAGGGCTCGAGCGGGTTGAGGATGATCATCGCCCAGTCGATCGCCTCGCCGAAGCGCTCCAGGCAGGAGATGAGGTCAAGGGTGAAGCCGTTGGCCGGTCCCGGCGCGACGCCGATCCGCGCCGTCAGGCCCTCGTCGCGCAGCGCCGCCATCGCTTCCCAGACCACCTCGCTGGAGTAGCCGACGCGGTCGGGGTTGTGGAGCAGCAGCAGGTCGAAGGAGTCGGCGCCGGTGCGTTCGAGGCTCCGCTCCGTCGCCATCCGCAGGTAGCCGCCGTACTGGTCGGCACTCCGCAGCAGCGGGTCGGTGAAGCGGGGGAAGCCTTTCGGCCCGTCGCGCTCGCCCTCGTAGAAGTCGTGGCCGACGGCGCCGATCAGGCAGTACTCCTCACGAGGCACGGCCTCCAGCGCCCGCCCCAGCACCCGGTCCGCCTCGCCCTGCCCGTAGGCGTCGGCGGTGAGCACCGTGTCGATCCCCCCGCCCGGCCGCAGCAGCGCCGCCAGCCGGTCCTCGCCGACCGCCTCGCCGAAGTGGAGGAAGCGCCCGCCGCTCCAGGTGCCTATCGCGGCCCGTCCGGGTTCCTTCATGGGCGAACCGTAGCGCCGCGCGAAGCAGGCCGAGCTAGAGCGCCGGGCTCAGGAGTCCTCGGCCGGCGTTGGACCGTCGACCTCGTCCGGCCCGTCCACGCCGCCGTCCTTCTTCGCCCCGACGCCGACCTTCTCGCGCTGCGGCTGCGGTTTGCGCTTCGGCTTCTTCGGGGCGATGATCTCCAGGCTGAGCGGTTTGTCCTCCTCGTCGCCGCTCTCGTCGCGGCTGACCATCACCGTTGAGCCGGGAGTCATCTCACCCTGGCGCAGGACTTCGTCGGCAAGCGGGTCCTCGATGTAGCGCTGGATCGCCCGGCGCAGCGGACGGGCGCCCATCGAGGGATCCCAGCCCTTCTCGACCAGCAGGTCCTTGGCCTCATCGGTCAGCTCCAGCTGCAGTTCGTGCTCGGCCACCTGGACGCGGACGCGGTTGATCATCAGGTCGATGATCTCCTTGACCTCCTCCTTGGCGAGCTTGTGGAAGACGATCACCTCGTCGATCCGGTTGAGGAACTCGGGCCGGAAGACTTTTTTCAGGTCGGACATGATCCGGTTCTTCATGTCGCCATAGGACATGCCGGTCTCGTCGGAGACGGTGAACCCGATCGAGGTGTTCTTCGAGATCTCCGAGGCGCCGATGTTCGAGGTCATGATCACGATCGCGTTGCGGAAGTCCACGGTCCGGCCCTGGGCGTCGGTGAGGCGCCCGTCCTCGAGGATCTGCAGGAGGATGTTGAAGACGTCCGGGTGGGCCTTCTCGATCTCGTCGAGCAGCAGCACCGAATAGGGCTTGCGCCGCACGGCCTCGGTCAGCTGGCCGCCCTCGTCGTAGCCGATGTAGCCCGGCGGCGAGCCGACCAGGCGGCTGACCGCGTGCTTCTCCATGTACTCGGACATGTCGATCCGGACCATCGCCTCCTCGTCGCCGAAGAGGAACTCGGCCAGCGTGCGGGCGAGCTCGGTCTTGCCGACGCCGGAGGGCCCGAGGAAGATGAACGAGCCGGCCGGGCGCTTCGGGTCCTTGATCCCGGCGCGCGAGCGGCGGATCGCCTTGGAGACGGCGGTGATCGCCGGCTCCTGGCCGATGACGCGCTTGTGCAGCTCGTCCTCCATGCGGACGAGCTTCTTCGACTCGGCCTCGGTGAGCTTGAAGACGGGGATGCCGGTCCACATCGCGACGATGTCGGCGATCTCCTCCTCGCCGACCTCCGGGCGCTCGCCACCCTCGCCCGAGGTCCACTCGTGCTCGAGCTCCTTCTTCTTGTTGGTGAGGCGGCGCTCCTGGTCGCGCAGGTTGGCGGCCTTCTCGAACTCCTGGGCGTCGATCGCGGCCTCCTTCTCGCGCCGCGTCGTCTCGATCTCCTCCTCGAGGTCGCGGTAGACGGGCGGCTGCGTCATCGACTTGATGCGCATCCGCGAGGCGGCCTCGTCGACGAGGTCGATCGCCTTGTCCGGCAGGAAACGGTCCGAGATGTAGCGGTCGGCGAGCTCCGCGGCCGCCTCGAGCGCCTCGTCGGTGATCTTCACCCGGTGGTGCTGCTCGTAGCGCTCGCGCAGGCCCTCGAGGATCTTCACGGTCTCCTCGGTGGAAGGCTGCTCGACCTTGATCTGCTGGAAGCGACGCTCCAGCGCGGAGTCCCGCTCGAGGTACTTGCGGTACTC
>JBJMKQ010000115.1:0-3024 GCA_045805725.1 Solirubrobacterales bacterium | reverse complement strand
TCGGCCGCGCCGACCACCGTGCGGTTTGCTCGTCCAGGCCCTGTAGTGCCCTGAAATCGTTGCCGAATAGAGGAGGTCTGCTCAGAATGGGACCTCAGCTGGGACACCGGGATTCTCGCCATTTCCACCTTCGCAGAGCGCCGGACCGGATCGCCTCTGGGGGTGCATGGGACCGACCACGATCTCCCCGACAGTCACCCCTTGCGCTTCGCGAACCTCCACCGGTACGGTCGTCCGATGCGCCTGTGTCACCTCGAGGTGACAAATTTCCGCAATCTTGCCAGCGTCGATATCGAGCTCGACGGGAATACCGTCATCGTTGGCGAGAACCGCAGCGGCAAGAGCAACCTCATAGAGGCGGTTCGGCTGGTGCTCGACCCAACGCTCTCCAGCTTCCAGCGGACGCTGACTTCCGAGGACTTCAGCGATTCGCTCGGCCCCGATCCGATGGGGGCGGGCGAAATGATCGAGGTGAGCATCGAAGTGGACGGCTTCGACGACGACGGCGGTCTGGTCGCCGTGCTGCACCGCGCGCTGATCCAGGGCGATCCGATGAAGGCCCGACTCACCTACCGATTCGGTCCGCGCGAGAAGGATCTGCTCCAGGCGGGCGAGGCCCCGGGGCTCGAGGAGGAACCAGAAGAGGATTCCGAGGAGAACGGAGATGCCGGCGAGGGCGAGGAGGAGGGAAACGGCGATACGGATGAAGACGACGGCGCGCCGGTCTACGACTGGACCATCTACGGCGGTGGCGATCCAGACAAGCCCATCGGCGGCGAGTTGCGTCGCCACCTGCATCACGCTCACATGCACGCCCTTCGCGACGTTCTGGGAGATATCTCGTCCTGGCGGCGTTCGCCGCTTCGGCCACTGATCGAGCAGGTCGCGCGGGATACCGATGCCGACGACCTGAAATCGGTTGCCGACGCGCTCGAGAAGGCGAATGCCGTCGCGCGGGGTCTTGAGACCGTCACGGGGGCGGCGGAGGCAATCCAACAGCAGACCGAACTGCTGGTGGGAGAGCTCCACAAGCTTGAGCCAACCCTCGATTTGGCTCCAGCGGACCCCGAGCGCACCTTGCGAGCACTGCGCCTCTACCTCGATGGCGATGCGCAGCGGGACTTACGGACTGCGAGCCTCGGGTCGCTGAACGTCCTGTACATCGCCCTGCTGCGGCTGGAGCTTGCCCGCCAGCTGGAGGAAGGCCAGATAGAGCACGCGCTGATCACGATCGAGGAGCCAGAGGCGCACCTTCACCCCCACCTTCAGCGCCGGATGTTCGCCTCACTGCTCGCCGATACCGACGGCGACGCCGAGTTCACGAACCTCGTGACGACCCACAGCCCCCACATCGTCTCCGTGACACCCGCGCAGCGGTTGGTGATCTTGCGCGATCTGGAGGGGACGTCGAACGCCTTCGCCGCCCGAAAAGCTGAGCTCGAGGACCGCGAGTGGGACGACCTAGATCGCTATCTAGATGCAACACGGTCTGAGCTCGTCTTTGCGCGCCGGGTGTTGCTGGTGGAGGGGTTTGCCGAGCAAGTGTTGCTGCCGCGTATTGCGGCACCCGGGCTCAATCTGGACGAGCACGGCATCACGGTGTGTTCGATCCACGGCACACACTTCAGCTCCTATGTGAAGCTGCTGCGGGCGATCGGAACGCCGCACGCAGTCATCACTGACGGCGACCCGAACGCGGGAAGCGGCCAAACCGGCGCCGATCGAGCCGAGAAGCTGACGGAAGTGCTCGGCGCCGCCGGTACCGATCCGGGCGAGCTCGGCATTTTCGTCGGGGACACCACCTTCGAGTCGGACCTTTTCGACGCATCGGACAAGAACGCGGAAGCGATGGTGGAGGCCGCGGGCGATCTTGAGCTGACGGGGCCTCAGCAAAAGAAGTTCGAAGAGGCCAAGTCAGATGGCGGCTTCGATGGCAGCGACTACTTGGATTTGCTTGCAGGGCGGAAGGGCCGGGCCGCGCAGCGCCTCGCTGCTCGGGTAGAGGAACTTGACGCCCCGCCATACATTGAGCGCGCCCTCAAGCACTTGATGGCGTGAGCGCACTCTCGAACGAAATTGCTGAGCTCCGGCTCAACGAGCGCCAATGGGAGGCGTTCCGGACCGAGGGACATTGCGCGGTGCTCGCCCCGCCCGGCAGCGGCAAGACAAAGTTGCTCACCACGAAACTCGCCTACTCGCTTTCCTCGGGGCTTATCGCGCCTCCCCGCGGGGCTGCCTGCATCACCATGACGAATGAGGCTGCCTTACAGCTGCGCCAGCGGCTGCGCCAGCTGGGTGTGCGGAGGACCCCGAATCTCTTCGTCGGCACAGTCCACTCTTTCGCCCTGAGCCAGATCATTGGACCGTTTGCGGCCGCTGCGGGTCGAGACGACCTCGCGCGCAGCCGACCAGCGACTCCGGAAGAGGAGGACAAAGCATTCGAGGCCGCCTTCGCAGCGATGGACTTTCGGCCGCACGAGCGCGCAGAAATCAAGGCGACGACAGAGCGAGCCCGTCAGCGCCTGGACCTCTCTGGTAACCGACTACTAGGCGGCGAGCCCGTGGCCAAGATGGCCCATCGTCTACAGGAAGAGCTGGAGGCTCGGCACATCTTCGACCCCCAAGATCTCGTTCGTCACGCCGTCGAACTTGTCGAGGACACCGCATGGGTGGGCAAGGTGCTTAGCGACACCTTCTCCTACGTGTTCGTTGATGAGTACCAAGACCTAGCGCCTGGGCTGGATCGAATCGTCCGAGGAACAACTCTGCGCGCCGACACCGACTCAATGCTTTTCGCCGTGGGCGACCCGGACCAGTCGATCTACGCGTTCACTGGGGCCAGCCACGAGCTGCTGCAGGAATTGGCCGCCGAGCCTGGGGTTACCGAGGTCAGGCTAGAGCGCAACTACCGCTGCGGGCAGCGGATCATCGACATCTCCCTGCGTGCGCTCGGCCAGGATCGAGAGATCGAAGGCAATCACGATGGCGGTGATGTCTTCGTGCATGAGGCTGGTGGCGGCGTAG
>JBJMKQ010000114.1:0-1568 GCA_045805725.1 Solirubrobacterales bacterium | reverse complement strand
TCGCGCGCCAGCGCAATCGCCGGGAAGGCATGCCCCGGGTCGCCGAAGGCGGCGACGAGCAGCCTCAGGGGTCGGTCTGAACCGTCCATTGCGATGACCCTACGCCGTAGCCGCTATCCCTTGAATCGATGGCCAAGAGACGCAACAACGCCGAGCGCCTGCGCAACTCGGTCAATGCCATGCCGAACGGAACCAAGCAGGCGATGCTCGCCGGCGTCCGCTCGAACCGCGTCATCGTGGGCGCCTATGTCGACAAGCGCGGCGGCGTCTGCCCGATGCTGGCCGCACACCGGAACGGCGGTCGCACCAACTTCGGCACCTTCGCCCGGGCCTGGGATGCATTCACCAGTGCGAACAAGCGCAAGCCCCGCCGCGCTTCCCGCCGCGAGGTACGCACCCTCGAGGGCTATCTGGAGATGGCCCTGCTTCGCGACGGCTACAACGGCGAAGCAATGCCCGAGCGCCCCCTCGCCGAGGAGGTCCGCGAAGTCCAGGCCACCCGGCGCCGACTCGCAGCGGCCGAGGCCCGCGAGGCATCCGATCTACTGGTCGATGACGTCCTTGCCACGGCATATGCCGAGCACACCCACGGGGAGGAGCGCCTCCCCGAGCCGGCCGGGCCAGACTCCGCCGAGGAGTGGTCCGAGGAGCTCGAGCGGGCCGAGGCCGAGCTCGAGCAATCCCGCTCCTAGCCACCGCGGCTAACTTCCGCCCGTGACGCGGGCGCCGACAGACCAACCGACCGTCTCGGTGATCGTCCCCGTCCGCGACGGCGAGGACACCATCGCCGACTGCCTCGACGCGATCCTCGCCACCGACTACCCGGCGGACCGCCGCGAGATCCTCGCCGTCGACAATGGCTCCACCGACGGAACCGCCGCCCAGATCCAGTCAAGGCCCGTCCGCTACCTCCGCGAGCCCCAGCCCGGCGTGTCGAACGCCCGCAACCGCGGCATCACGGAGAGCAGCGGCGAGATCCTCGCCTTCGTCGACGCAGACTGCCTGGTCGAGCCCCAATGGCTCACCGAGCTGGTCCGCCCCTTTGCAGACGCCGAGGTGGGCGCCGTCGCCGGCGACCTCCAGCACGTCCCGGCTCGAACCGCCGCCGAACGCCAGGCGGTCCGCCTGCTCGGCAACTGGCAGCAATTCGCCTTCAACTCGAACCCCGCCTACCCGATCACCGCGAACGCGGCGTATCGCCGGGACGTCATCGAACGCATCGGCCCCTTCGACCCGCACATGACGCGCGCCCAGGACGTCGAGCTCGGCCTCCGCTTCCAGGAGCGGTCCGGGCGCCGCCTCGCCTACGCGGAGCGGGCCACCGCCCGCCATCGCAACCGGGACACCCAGCTCGGGTTCTTTCGCCAGCAGCTCGGCTGGGCCTATGGCGCCGGGCTCGTGGGCGCCAAGTTCGAAGCGATGGGAGGGAACCGCGTCAAGCCGCCCCGCATCCGCGAGATCGGTCGCACGGCCCATGGCCTCGGCATCGTCCTCACCGCCAAGGCGCGCGGGCGCGGCGAGACCCGCTGGATCGAGGACGCCTGGTACGACCTGCTCCGCCAGATCGC
>JBJMKQ010000113.1:0-96945 GCA_045805725.1 Solirubrobacterales bacterium | reverse complement strand
CCGGGTAAGCCTCGCGACCTGGAGGCCGCCGCAGCAGCAGCGACATCTGCCGGTAGGCGGAGGCGTGTTTGGTGAGATCGTCGTAGACGCAGAGCGCGGCCTTGCCGTTGTAGAGGAAGTACTCGCCCATCGCGCAGCCGGCGTAGGGGGCGATGTACTTGATCGGCGCCGCCTCGTCGGCGGGGGCGGCGACGATGATCGTGTTCTCCATCGCGCCGTTTTCCTCCAGCGTCTCTTTCAGCTGCACGACCGTCGACATCCGCTGCCCGATCGCGACGTAGATGCAGATCAGGTCCTTGTCCTTGTTGTTGATGATCGTGTCGATCGCGATCGCCGTCTTGCCGGTCTGACGGTCGCCGATGATCAGCTCTCGCTGGCCGCGGCCGATCGGGATCATCCCGTCGATCGACATCAGGCCGGTCTGGACGGGTTCCTCGACCGGCTGGCGCTGGACCACGCCGGGAGCTTTGAACTCGGCCGGGCGGGTCTCGGTGGTGGCGATCTCGCCGCGGTCGTCGAGCGGGCGGCCGAGCGGGTCGACCATGCGGCCGAGCAGCGCCTCGCCGACCGGGATCTCGAGCAGCTTGCCGGTCCGCTTGACCGTGTCGCCCTCCTCGATGTGTTCCCACTCGCCGAACAGCACGGCGCCGACGTTGTCGGCCTCGAGGTTCAGCGCCAGGCCGGTGACCCCGTGCGGCAGCTCGAGCATCTCCAGCGCCATGCAGTTGTCGAGCCCGTGGATGCGGGCGATGCCGTCGGCGACGGACAGGACCGTCCCGACCTCGGTGAGGTCGGCGGAACCGGTCTCCAGTCCCTCGATCCGCTCTCGCAGGATGCTTGCGATCTCGTCAGGCTTGATCTCCATCAGGTGTGTATCTCCTCGGCGCGAGCGCTGCAAACCGGCGCATCTCGGGGTCCTCGGTCGGGCGTCTCGCTCATGCACATAACAAGTGCGCTCGCTTCGCCACCCTCCCTGCGTCCCCCGACCTGCTTGGTTTTCGCGCTCGTTCTTGGGTTCATGTTTCTACGCCGCGGTGGCGACGCTCTTTCGAAGTTTCTCCAGGCGAGCGCGGATGCTCGCGTCCAGGACCATGTTGCCGACCTGCAGCACGATGCCGCCGAGGATCTCGCTGTCGACCCTGCTCGAGAGGTCGACCTTCTCCTCGGTCTGGCGTTCGACCTCCTGGCCGATTTTCTCTACGACCGCCGGGTCCAGCTCGACGGCGCTGGTGACGGTGACGTCGATGCGGCGGTTCTCCTGCTTCCAGAGCTCGTCGAGCTGCCGTCGGATGCGGAAGACCTCCGTCATCCGGTGCTTGTCGACGAGCAGCTCGAGGAAGTTGATCAGCTCGGGCTCGGCGCCGGTGATCGCCCGCTCGATCCCCTCCTGCTTCTCCGTCGTGGAGAGGTACGGGCTGAAGAAGAAGACCTGCAGCTCGCGGTTGCGGTCGACGGCATCGGCGAACTGGCCGAGCTGCTGCTGCAGCGCGTCCAGCTTGCCTTTGTCGCGGCCCACCTCGAAGAGGGCCTCCGCGTATACGCGAGCTGCGTCGGCCATCTAGTTCTTCTCCGCTCCCGACAGGGTCGAGAAGTCAACCTCGCTGAGCGCCTCCTCGACGAGCCGTTTCTGGTCGTCGGGATTGAGCGATTTGCGGGTCACCCGCTCGGTGGCGAGCACGGTCAGGTCGGCGACCTCCTGGCGGATCTGGTCGAGCGAGCGGCGGGTCTCAGCTTCGATGTCGCGCTTGGCGGCCTCGACCAGCTCCTCACGCTTCTCTTTGCCCGCGGCAGCGGCCTCGGCTTCCGCCGTGTCGGCGGATTTGCGGGCACGGGCCATGATGTCGTCGGCCTGCTCGCGCGCCTCAGAGAGGCGTGAGCGGTACTCGGCCAGCAGCTCGTCGGATTCCTTGCGCTGCCGTTCGGCGGCTTCAATCGACTCGCTGATCGCGTTGGCGCGTTTGTCGAGCGCTTCCTGGATCTTCGGGAAGGCGACCTTGCTCAACACCCACATCGTGAACAGGAAGAGGACCAGCGTCCAGATCATCAGGCCGAGGCCCGGGCTGACCAGGAAGCTGCCGCCGCTTTCCTCGCCGGCCTTCTCCGCGGCCAGCGGCAGCGCCCCTATGTATCCGAGCAGCTCCATCGACCTACGAGAGGAAGAAGGCGATCAGGCCGAAGATGAAGGTGTAGAAGGCGACCGCCTCGGTCAGCGCGAAGCCGAGCCAGCGGATGCTTTCCAGGTCGCTTTTCATCTCCGGCTGGCGGGCGACCGACTCGATCTCCTTACCGAAGATGAAGCCCACGCCGATACCGGCGCCGATCGAGCCGAGGCCGGCGCCGACGCCGAGGGCGATCGCTTTACCGGCGCTTTTGACGCCTTCGTCGGTGACTTCGGCGATCGGCAGGGAAGTGAGGTCCATCTGAAATTGACTCCTTTTCTAGTGAGTGGCGGAGGTCGCTCCGCCGATGTAAATGGCGCTAAGCGTCGAGAAGATGAATGCCTGCAGGGTGGCCACCAGCCCGACCTCGAAGATGAAGAAGGCGAAGGCAAGCGGGAAGGTGAGCGCCCCGAGGGCCGCGATCCCCAGCAGCACCGCCAGGCCGCCGCCCATGAAGAGCAGCAGCAGGTGGCCGGCGAGGATGTTGGCGAAAAGACGGACGGAGAGCGAGATCAGCCGCACGAAGTGAGAGATCACCTCGATGACGAAGATCGCGCCCTTGCCGATCGGGCTCATCTCCTCCAGGCCCGGGGGCAGCCAGCTCTTGAAGTAGGGGACGAAGCCCTTGGCCCGGATCCCCTCGACGTGGTAGGAGAGCCAGACGACCAGCGTCAGCACCAGCGGGATCGCGATGTTGGCGGTGGCGGCGTAGATCGCGAAGGAGGGGATTTCGAGGCCGAAGAGGGTGAAGTGGTGCTCGGTATTGGTCGGCAGCGGCAGGAAGCCGAGCATGTTCGAGAACCAGATCCAGAAGAAGAGGGCGCCGATGAAGGGGAACCACTTCCGCGCCAGCTCGCCGTGGAGGCTGCCGCCGGTGATCGTGTTCTTGGTCAGGTCGTAGGCGACCTCGACCGCGGCCTGGACCCGGTTCGGTTTCTCCTGCATCCGCCGCGCGATCCAGACCATCGTCGCGATCGTCGCCAGACTGGCGAGGACCAGGTAGAGGACCGCCTTGTTGATGCTGAGATCGATCCCGGCGAGGTGGATCGAGACCCACGGTTCGAGTTTGAACTCGTTCTGCGGCTTGAACGCTTCGTTCTTGCCCGCGTTGCCGAAGATCAGCAGCAGCAGGATCGCGACGCCGAGGTAGATGCCGAACCCGATCAGGACCTTGGCTTTGGTGCTCATGCCGTTGCGCTGCGGGGCGCCCGCCGGCGCCGACGCCGTTGCCGCCTCCATCTCTACGCGACCTCCTGGCCCTCAGGCTGGTCGAACAGGTGCGAGAGCCCCTGCGCGGCAAAGGAGATCGTGAACAACGCCAGCAGCAGAACGGCCGCGGCGAGCCCGGACGCACGTTCGGCGATGCCGACCAGCAGCACCGCCGTCGCCATCAGCCAGACGCGCCCAAGGGTGCTGCCGGCGACGAAGCCCATCGCCTTCTGCCGGTTCCCGGCCGCGAGCTCCTGCTTCATCCGACGCTGAGCGAGGACTTGGATCCCCCGCTGGAGGAGCCAGACAGCCGCCGCCACGGCGAATCCGAGCAGCGGAAAGCCGCCGAGCAGAAAGATTGCGAGCGCGGCAGCGAGCGCGATGAGATCGACGTACTTGGGAGGAGACATAGAGTCAGAAGAGAGGAACAGCGCCCGGCTCGGGGCAGAGCGGGCGCAGAGGCGACTATATCCAAAAGGGGCCGCGAATGGCTTTGTGAAGCCACTTCGTGAGGGTTGCCACTACCGGTTTAGGGGGGCGAAGGGCGCCCACCCCAGACACCACTCGCCTATGGCTCGTGGTTGAGTGTCTGGGGAGGGCGCCCTTCGCCCCCTACTCGATGGCTTGGAACTCTCCCGTTTCGGGATCGACCACCGGGAAGCTGCCGGTCTCCAGCTCCTGCTCCACGGCTACGTTGACCTCTTCCAGCTCCGGCTCGGGCGCGCCGGCCGCGCGGCGGAGGGTGACCAGTTGGCGGAGGCGGGTCTGGCGGAGCTTGAGGATCTCCAGGACCTCGACCAGGTAGATGCTCGCCGCGATCGACGCCGCCAGACAGGCGCCCATCACCGCGGTCCAGAAGGCGTTGAAGTGGCCGTGGTTGTCGCTGTAGGGGACGAAACGCAGGGCCAAAGCGAGGCCCGACATCACCGCCGTCCAGCCGTAGAGGTAGAGCAGGGTGCGGCGCTGGGAGAAGCCGATGTCGGCCATCCGGTGGTGGAAGTGCCAGCGGTCGGCTTTGTAGATCGGTTTCCCGTACTTGAGCCGCTTGGCGACGACGAAGCCGGTATCGAGGATCGGCACCGCGAGGATGATCAGGGGGATGAAGAGGGCGATCACCGCGTTCGTCTTCAGCGCCCCCTGGACGGCCACGGTCCCGAGCAGGTAGCCGAGCAGGTTGGAGCCGGTGTCGCCCATGAAGGTGCTGGCCGGCGGGAAGCCCCAGCGCAGGAAGCCGAGGGAGGCGCCGGCGGTGAGGGCGGCGAGGACGCCGGCGGCGGTGCGGTCGAGCGAGAGCGCGATCGTCGCCAGGGTGATGCCCGAGATCACGGCGACCCCGGCGGCGAGCCCGTCGACGCCGTCGATCAGGTTGATCACGTTGATCATCGCGACGAGCCCGAGCACGGTGCCGACGTCGCCGAGGTGGACGACGCCGCCGCCGGGCAGGGTGAGGAGGTCGACGGTGCCCGGCGTCAGCCGGCCAAAGAAGGGAAAGGTGAAGTTGTCAACGGTGACGCCGACCGAGACCGGGATCACGACGCAGGCCACCTGTCCCAGCAGCTTCGGCGCCGCCGGCAGGTCGAAGACGTCGTCGAGGAAGCCGAGGTAGGTGATCCCGATCGCGCCGTAGAGGATCGCGTGGCTTTCGGTATCGGACGGGAGCCAGATGAATCCCGCGACGAGGACGCCGGCGAGGATGCCGAGGCCGCCCAGCTGGGGGGTGGGAACAGCGTGCAGGGACCGCTCGACAGGGTTGGCGATCGCTCCCAGGCCGATTGCCAGCCGCTTCGTCAGCGGCACCAGCAACAGTGCCAGCAGCCCGGCGACGAAGAAGGCGAGGTAGGCGTCGGCGTCAGTTGGCATAGCGGTCGAACCAGAGGGTAAGCGCCATCAGTCCCCAGATCTGGCGGCTGAGGTCCTCGCGGCCGGAGCGGTGGCGGTCGAGCAGCGGCGCCACCGCGGCGGGGTCCAGCAGGCCCTGGCGGGCAAGCGTCGAGGGCGCCAGGACCTCCCGCGCGAACGGCTGCAGCGGGCCGCGCAGCCAGGCGGCGATCGGGATCGAGAAGCCCTGCTTGCGGCCGTGGACGATCTCCCGCGGCAGCAGCGGCTCCAGCGCCATGCGCAGGAGGCGCTTCTTGGCGAAGCCGCGGACTTTGAGCTTGGTCGGCATGGAAAAGGCAAACTCGGCGACCTTCGGGTCGAGAAAGGGGACGCGCAGCTCCAGCGAGTGGGCCATGCTGAGGCGGTCGGTCTTGACCAGGAGGTCGTCGACGAGGTAGATGCCGAAGTCGAGGTCCTGCATCCGCGCCAGCGGCGCGGCGCCGGCGGTTTCGGCGTAGCGCTGGCGGTAGAGGTCGAGCGGGTCCCAGGCGGAGGCATCGGGACCGGCGAGGTCCGCCCGCGCCTGTGCCGAGAAGATCTCCTTCCAGCCGTTGTGGCGCTCCAGCGGCGGTAGGGCGGCGGCGCGGGCGAAACGCTTGGCTTTGTAGTCGAAGCCGACGCGGTCGGTTCGGCTCGGCAGCGCCTCGGCCAGCGGCCGCGCCAGCGCTGCCAGACGGCCGACGCGGCGGGCGAGGAGGTCGGCGACGTAGGTGTAGTAGCCGCCGAAGAGCTCGTCGCCGCCCTCGCCGGAGAGGGCGACCTTGACCTCGCCCGCCGCCAGCTCGGAGACGAGGTAGGTCGGCAGCGCCGAGGAGTCGCCGAAGGGCTCGTCGAAGGATTCGACCAGCCTCGGCAGCAGCTCGACCGCGTCGGGGCGCAGGACCAGCTCGTGGTGGTCGGTGCCGTAGCGCTGGGCGACGAGGCGCGCCCGGGAGAGCTCGTCGAAGCCCTCCTCCTCGAAGCCGATCGAGAAGGTGCGGAGGGGTTCGGAGACGTGGCGGCAGGCGAGGGCGGCGATCCCGCCCGAGTCGACGCCGCCGGAGAGCAGGACCCCGACCGGGACGTCGGCGAGGAGGTGGGCGCGGATGCTCTCGTCGAGCACCTCGCGCAGCTCTCCCGCGAGCTCGTCGGCGGAGCCGCGGCGGACCTCACCCGCCGGCACCGGCCCCGGGCGCGCATAGCGCCGCAGCGTCAGCTCTCCCCCCTCCAAGCTCAGCAAATGGCCTGGCGGCAGCTTGCGTGCCTCCGTGAAGATCGTCAGGGGCGCCGGGATCGAGTTGAAGGCGAGGTAGGCGGACACCGCCCGGGGGTCGATCTCGCGCGAGAAGCCCGGCTGCTCGAGCATCCCCTTCAGCTCCGAGGCGAAGGAGAGCTCGCCGCCGACGTGGCGGTAGTAGAGCGGCTTGATCCCGAAGCGGTCGCGGGCGAGCAGCAGGCGCCGGCGGCGCTTGTCCCAGAGCGCGATCGCGAACATCCCCCGCAGCCGCTCGACGAACCCCTCGCCCCACTCCTCGTATCCGTGGACCAGCACCTCGGTGTCGCAGTCGCTGGCGAAGCGGTGGCCGCGGCCCCCGAGTTCGCGCTTCAGCTCGCGGTAGTTGTAGATCTCGCCGTTCTGGACGACGACCACGCTGCCGTCCTCGCTGGCGATCGGCTGGTGGCCGTGGGCGAGGTCGATGATCGAGAGCCGCCGCGCCGCCAGCGCCGCTTGTCCCTCGCAGAAGATCCCGTCGTCGTCGGGCCCGCGGTGGACGAGCCGACCGCTCATCCGCTTCACGACATCTATGTCGGGGCCTCGCTCGGCGGAGACGAGACCGCAAATCCCGCACATGGCGGCAGAGTCTCGCAGCGCCGGGCGCCGGATCGCCGGTCGTCCCCGCCTATCGGGGACAACTCGGTTCACAATGCCGTTACTCAGTCCGAAGGCGGGGTGACCGCCGGTCCCCGTCCCAGCACCTTGTTGACGGTCGCCAGGAGGACCTGGAAGTAGAGGGTGACCGAGCGGTCGGCGATGTACTCCATGTCGTGGGCGAGCTTGTCGGCCCAGCTCTCCTCGCGAGTGATCCGGGTCTGGGCGAACCCCGTGACGCCGGGGCGGACGACGAGGCGCTGCCAGTACTGCGGGATCTCGCGGCAGAGCTCGGCGAAGAACGAGGGGCGGATCGGACGCGGGCCGACGACCGCCATGTCGCCGCGGAGGACGTTCCAGAGCTGGGGGACCTCGTCGAGGTGGGTCCGGCGGAGGATGCCGCCGATCCGGGTTCGCTCTTCCTCGGTCCGCCGGGTCAGCTCCTCACCGTAGTAGGGGCCGAGCCGCGTTTCCGCATCCGGCTTCAGGGTGCGGAACTTGTACATCCAGAAGAGGTGGCCGGCGCGGCCGACGCGGGCTCCGCGGTAGAGGATCGGGCGCCCGGAGTCGAGGGAGATCGCCAACGCGATCAGCCCCAGCAGCGGCAAGAGCACGAGCAGGATGGAGGCGGAGATGAGGACGTCGAGCGCTCGCAGCACCGCGTCGACCGGCCGCGGATCGCCCTCGGCAGCGGGCGCGACCAGTTCTTCGAGGCCGGGCTCGGCCTCGGGCAGCTCGCTCAGGAAGGCGTTACGGGATGGGGCTCTTCGCGCAATGGTGAGGCTCCGACGGTACCGAGGATCGTCTCGACTAGATAGGACGGATCGCGCCGCACCGGCGTCGCCTCCGCAGTTCGCTTCCGCAGCTCGACGGCGCGGGCGTCGGTCAGCGGCCGCAGCCGGCCTGAGCGGATCAGCGCTTCGTCGACGCCGCCGAGTCGGCCGCCGTAGGTGGTGTAGACGGGGGTGCCGAGGGCCGCCGCCTCGCGGTTCATCGTGCCGCCGGCGGAGACCACGAGGTCGGCGAGGGCGACGAGGCTCTGCGCCTCCACCGCCCCCGGCGGCAGGATCAGCGAGGGCAGCCGCAGCCCCTCGATGAACCGTCGCTGAGCCTCGGTCCGCGGCAGGACGATCGCGTGCACGCCGGCGTCGCCGCCGAGCCGGTCGAGCACCTTCGGGAAGAGCGGGTTCGACTTGCGGTGGTAGAGCGAGACGTCGGGCGGCGGCCGGACGATCACGACGACCCGCTCCTCGTCGACGCCGAGCCCGCGCAGCGCCTCGGGATCGGGCGCGAAGTCGTAGAGGTAGTACTCCTCCTTCAGGCCGGGATAGGGAAAGTGCTTCTCCGCGGTGACGCCGAAGCGGCGGAGGCGGTCGAGCGGAACCGAGTCCGGGAACATCACCCGCTTGGCGAGCCGGCAGCCGATTCGGTGCTGGGTGACCGCGTACTCATAGTCGTGCATGTTGGCCTCGGGGATGCCGAGCGCCCTGGCGGCTATCGCCAGGTCGTTTGAGCCGTGGGCGAGCGCGAGGTCGAAACCGCGACCGCGGCCGAACATCAGCATCTGGCCACTGCGGGCGCCGAGGCGGTATGCCTTGCGCAGCCGCGAGGCGCCGCCGTGGCGGCCGATCCGGGTGTGCGGCATCCCGTGCAGCTCGAGCAGCGCCAGCGTCTGCGCGTAGTCGCGGGCGGTTACCTCGACCTCGTGGCCCTCCGCTTCGAGCCGTCGGATGATCGGCCGCAGCACCAGCACGTGCGCCGGGGCGCTCATGTCCACCCAGACCTTCAAGACCCTGCGAACCTTGGCTTTCGGAGCCAACTAGGCGACGTTGGCCAGCTCAAGGTCTGCGTAGAGCGGGAAGCGGTCCATCAGGGCCTCGGTGCGGGTGCGCAGCTCGGCCTTCGAGGACTCGAAGTCGGGGCCGAGGGCGCTGACGATCACCGCGGCGATCTCGCTCATCTCGTCCTCGCCCATGCCGCGGGTGGTCAGCGCCGGCGTGCCGATGCGCAGGCCCGACGGGTTCATCGGCGGCCGCTCGTCGAAGGGGATCGCGTTGCGGTTGACGGTGATCCCGACCGCCTCCAGCCGGTCCTCCGCCGCCTGCCCGTCGAGGCCGGTCGGGGTGAGGTCGACAAGGACGAGGTGGACGTCGGTGCCGCCGGTGAGAACTGGGACGCCGCCGTTTTCGAGTCCGCTGGCCAGGGCGCGGGCGTTGGCGATCGTCTGCCGCTGGCGCTGTCTGAACTGCTCGCTGGCGGCGATGCGCAGGGCGACGGCCTTGGCGGCGATCGTGTGCATCAGCGGCCCGCCCTGCTGGCCGGGAAAGACCGCCTTATCGACCGCTTTCGCGTACTCGGAGCGGCAGAGGATCATGCCGCTGCGGGGGCCGGCGAGGGTCTTGTGGATCGTCGTCGTGACGACATCGGCATGCGCGACCGGGTTGGGGTGCTCCCCGGCGGCGACGAGGCCGGCAAAGTGGGCCATGTCGACCATCAGCTTCGCCCCCACAGAGTCGGCGATCGCCCGGAAGGCGGCGAAGTCGAGCTGGCGCGGGTAGGCCGACCAGCCGGCGACGATCAGCGCCGGACGGTGCTCCTTCGCGAGACGCTCGACCTCCTCCATGTCGACCCGGAAGTACTCGCGGCTGACGTGGTAGGGCACCGGGTTGTAGAGCTTGCCGCTGACGTTGATCTTCATCCCGTGACTGAGGTGCCCGCCGTGGTCGAGCGCCAGTCCGAGGAAGGTGTCGCCCGGTTCGAGCAGCGCCATGTAGACGGCGTTGTTGGCCTGGGCGCCGGCATGCGCTTGGACGTTGGCGTGCTCGGCGCCGAAGAGCTCCTTGGCGCGGTCGATCGCCAGCTGCTCGGCGACGTCGACCTCCTCGCAGCCGCCGTAGTAGCGGCGGCCGGGATACCCCTCGGCGTACTTGTTGGTCAGCACCGAGGCGACCGCTTCGAGCACCGCCTGCGGGACGAAGTTCTCCGAGGCGATCATCTCCAGCGTCCGCCGCTGGCGGTTCAGCTCGGCATCGAGGACCGCGGCGATTTCGGGATCGACCTCGGTCAGCGGCGCGGTCTGGAAATCGTCCGGCAGCGGCGGCATCTTGGCGACCATAGCAACGGGCCGGGATATCCTGGAGCCGGTGAGACGCCGCATTCTGCTCGCTTCGGTGGTGCTTCTGGCGACGCTGGCGCTGCCCACCTCCAGCCCTGGCGCCAACGCCAATCCCTGCGCCGGACCGCTGGCGCGAACGCTCCTCTGCCCGAACCTGCGGATCGGCCGGCCGAGCGAGCTCTACGTCGACTACACCGGCGGCGGGCGCGTCCTCCTGCGCGCCACCAGCGACGTCCGCAGCCGCGGCCGCGGGCCGATCGAGCTGCGCGGGCACCGCGACGGCCCGCACTCGATGCGGACCAACCAGCGGATCTACAGGGCCGGCGGCGGCCACATCACCGTGCCGAGCCGCGCCAAGCTCCACTTCACCGACGTCGGCGCCTACTTCGGCGGCTCCTACTGGAAGGTCCACCAGCTCGCCCACTTCGACCTGCGACGGGTGCGCGGGGACGGCGGCCTCGGCCCGGTCGTCCGCACCAGCCCGAAGCTCAATTATTGCCTGCGCGACCTCGTCCACACCCGCCCGGGCCGGCGCTCCCCGTCGCACTGGGTCTATCCCGGCTGCAACCAGAACCCCTATCAGGACCGGATCGCCCTCGGAACCTCGGTCGGCTGGTCGGACATCTACCCGGCTGGGTACTCGAAGCAGTGGATAAACGTCGCCGGCCTGCGCGGCTGCTTCGCCTACCAGATGACCGTCGACCCGCAGGAAGTCCTCTTCGAGTCGAACGAGAACGACAACACTTCCCAGGTCCGGGTCCGGCTGCCGTACTCGGGACACACCGGCTGCTGACCCGGCCCTCCCGCCGGCGGGAGGGCAACCGGTCTACTCAGACCGGAATCGTCCGATCGGCATCAATCAAGCCCGACGGACGCCAGGGCGCTCGCCACGTCACCCGGGGAGACCGCGCCGTCGCGGAGAATGCGCCAGCTGCCGTCCTCGTCGATTGCGGCGACGTCGATCACGGTCGAGGGAAGGCCGGGGAGCCCGCCGCCGTCGATCGCCAGGTCGGCGCCGGCCACGACCGCCTCCGGCACGTCCTCGAAGCGAGCCGGGGCGGGCTCACCGCTGAGGTTGGCCGAGGTCTGGAAGATCGGGCACATCGTCCCGGCCAAGGGGCCGCCGATCAGGCGGATGCCGAGCCGCTGGGGGTCCTGGCGGCAGGCGAGCGGGTAGCGCCGCTGCGGGTTGTCAACGACGAGCGTCACCGGTCCCGGCAGCAGGGCGCTGGCCACCGCCTTGGTCCGCGGACCGAGCCCGCGGACCAGCTCGCGGATCGCCAGCGGTGAGAAGTACATGACGGCCGAGGGCTTGCCGTCGTCGCGCCCCTTCAGGCGGTGGATCCTGGCGATTGCCGCCGCGTCGAGCGGGTCGCAGGCGAGGCCGTACAGCCCGTCGGCGGGAAAGACGGCAACGCCGCCGCCGGAGATGCACCGTTCCAGCGCCCCACGGACGACGTCGGCCTCGCCACTGCGCAGGCGGACGATCGCGGTCATTCCTCACCCCCGACCCGGCCGAGGACGACGCGCTCGATCCCGGCGAGGTCGCGCCGCGTCCCGATCTCCTCGATGCCGGCCTCCCGGAATAGCTCCGCCACCGCCGACGCCTGCCCCTCCCCAACCTCGACGGCGAGTGTGCCTGCCCTTTGTCCCGCATAGCGGTGGAAAAGTCCGGCGGACTCTGGGAGGAGGGCGCGATAGGCGTTGAGACCGTCCGGGCCCGCCAGCAGCGCCTCGCGCGGCTCCCACCGGGTCACCTCGGGTTGCAGGGACGGCCAATCGCTCTCGGCGACGTATGGGAGGTTGGCGAGGATCAGGTCCCAGCCGCCCTGCTCACCCCCTCTGACCGGCAGCGCCCCCTCACAGCAGTGGACGCGGTCCGCCAGCCCGAGCCGCTCCGCGTTGGCGCGGGCCACTTCAAGCGCTGCAGCCGACGTATCGGTCGCCGTCACCTCGCATTCCGGAAGCTCGTCCGCGACGGCGAGCGCGATCGCGCCCGAACCGGTGCCGACGTCCAGAACCCGCCGCGGCCGCAGCTCCAGCGCCAGCTCGACCAGCAACTCGGTCTCCGGGCGCGGGATCAGCACCCGGCGGTCCACCGCCAGGTCGAGGTTTCGAAAGCCTTTGCGACCGAGGATGTAGGCGACCGGCTCGCGTCGCAGGCGCCGCCGCACCATCTCGCCGAAGCGCCGCCCGGCAGCCACCGGCACCCCCGCCTCGGGCTCGGCGACCAGCGCCGACCGCTCCCAGCCGGTCGCCTCGGCGAGGAGGACTTCGGCGTCGAGCCGCGGGTCCTCCACACCGGCCGCGCCGAGCGCCTCGACGGCTGCGCCGAGCGCCTCGCGAACGGGTGCGCTGGCCGTCGTCGCCATGACGCTCAGGCGGCCGAAGCTGCCGCCTCGAGTCGCTGCCGCTTCTCCTCGGCCGCGAGCGCGTCGGTAAACTCGCGCAGCTGGCCCGCCAGCACCCCCTCGAGGTTGTGCGAGGTGTGCTTGATCCGGTGGTCGGTGACCCGGCCCTGCGGGAAGTTGTAGGTGCGGATCTTCTCGGAGCGCTCACCGCTGCCGACCTGAGCCTTGCGCTCGGAGGCGATCTTCGCCTGCTGCTCGGCCAGCTCGCGCTCGTACAGGCGCGCCCGCAGCACCCGCATCGCCCGCTCGCGGTTCTGCAGCTGGGACTTCTCGTCCTGCATCGAGACTACGATCCCGGTCGGCTTGTGGGTGATCCGCACCGCCGAATCGGTCGTGTTCACCGACTGCCCGCCCGGCCCCGAGGAGCGATAGACGTCGATCTGCAGGTCGTTGGGGTCGACCTCGACCTCCACCTCCTCGGCCTCCGGCAGCACCGCGACGGTCGCCGTCGAGGTGTGGATGCGGCCCTGGGACTCGGTTTCCGGCACCCGCTGCACGCGGTGCGTGCCGCCCTCGAACTTGAAGACCGAGTAGGCGCCCTCGCCCTTGACCTCGAAGGTGATCTCCTTGAAGCCGCCCGCCTCCGACCCCGACTGCGAGAGGACTTCGTTGGCGAAGCCGAGCTCCTCCGCGTAGCGGGTCAGCATCTTGTAGAGATCGCCGGCGAAGAGCGCCGCCTCGTCGCCGCCGGTGCCGCCGCGGATCTCGACGATCACGTTCTTCTCATCGTTGGGGTCGCGCTCGACCATCGCCAGGCGGATACCCTCTTCCAGCTCCTCCAGCTGCGCCGGCGCCTCCTCGACCACCCGCCGCATTTCCTCGTCCTCGCCCTCGGCCAGCAGCTCCCGCGCCCCTTCGAGGTCATCGCGCAGCGTCCGCCACCGCGCCGCCAGCTCGCTGGCATTCCGCAGCTCGCGGTACTCCCGACCCACCGCGGCATACCGCTCGCGATCGGCGATCACCGCAGGATCCGACATCTGCCCCTCGAGCTCGGCAAACCGACTCTCTATCTGCTGAACAAGCGACTCGATCACGGTCACAACATAACTACGGAGCGTCCCCCCGCGGCTGGGGGCGGGGGTGCCCTCCCCAGACACTCAACATCGAGCCATAGCGAGATGTGTCTGGGGAGGGCACTCCCGCCCCTCGCGCCCGCCTAAGCGACGATCTCGATGTGCGGCTTCTTAGCCGCCTCCTCAGGCGTCTCCCGAGCCAGCACCGCGTTCAGCGAGGCGATCGCCACCGCCAGCTGCTCTTCGTCGGGCTCCCGCGTGGTCAGGTTCTGCAGCATCAGGCCCGGCCACATGACCGCCCGCACCCACGCTTTGCGGCGATTTTTGCCAGCCCACTTGATCACCTCGTAGGAGAGGCCCGCGATCAGCGGGATGCCAAGGATGCGCGAGGCGACCAGCCAGTACCAGGCCGGCAGCCCGAGCGGGGCGAAGACGAAGATCGCCAGCACCATCACGATCAGCAGGAAGCTGGTCCCGCAGCGCGGGTGCAGGCGCGAGTAGAGCTTTGCCCGTGCCGGCACGAGTTCGTCTTCGGCCTCGTAACAGGAGATCGTCTTGTGCTCGGCGCCGTGGTACTCGAAGACGCGCCGCAGGTCGGGCATCTTGCTGATCGCGGCGATGTAGCCGATGAAGATCCCCGTCCGCAGGACCCCCTCGACGAGCCAGAAGAGGAAGGGCGAGCCGAGCTGGTCCTTGATCAGGCTGGTGAGGCCGACGGGAACGACGAAGAAGAGGCCGATCGCCATCAGCATCGAGAGAACGATCGTCAGCCCCCAAACCCAGCCGCCGATCTCTTCCTTTTCGCCCTCCTCGTCCTCCTCCATCTGGGCGTTGGCCGAGATCGCCAGGGCTTTGAAGCCGATCTTCAGCGACTCGCCGAGGGCGACGACGCCGCGGATCACCGGCAGGCGCCAGGCGCGGTGGCGCTGCGCCCAGGGGACGAGCTGCTCGGACTCGACCTCGATCTGCCCCTCGGGCGAGCGCACGGCGACGGCCCAGACCGAGATGCCGCGCATCATCACGCCCTCGAGCACCGCCTGGCCGCCGACCGGCGCGTCGCGCCTGGCGACCAGTGCCCCGTCGGGCATGCGCAGCGGGTCTCCTCCGTTGGCGGAGGAGCTCTCGTGGGATGCCAGTGCCGAGCCCGACGGCGGGCTCACGCGCTACTTCCCGGCCCGGTGCTTGGCGGCGCGGCGCTGGAAGCGCTCGACGCGACCGCCGGTGTCGACCAGCTTCTGCTTGCCCGTGTAGAAGGGGTGGCACTCGGAGCAGAGCTCTACGTGCAGATCCTCTTTCGTGGAGCGGGTGTAGAACTGGTTGCCGCACGAGCAGTGCACGTTGGCAAGGGTGTATTCGGGGTGGATCTCTGCCTTCATCTCCACCAAGTCTAGAGAACCGCGCAAGCCTTGCCGATAGGTTCCTGTGAGAAAGGTCGTAGGCGCAGCTCTCTTCGGTGGCGCGGCAGTCGCGATCCTGCACGACTGGTTCGGGATCGGAGGCGCCGGGATGACCTCCGCGGTCAACGGACCCGTCTACGACACGGTGATCGTCGCAGCCGCAATCGGCTGCCTGCTCCGCGCCCGGGAGGGTGGCCCCGAGCGGTCCGCCTGGCTGACGATCGCCGCCTCGGTCTTCGCCTGGGCGGCGGCCGAGATCTACTGGACGCTCTACATCGAAGGCAACGGCTCCGCGCCCTATCCCTCGCCTGCCGACCTCGGCTACCTCGCCTTCTACCCGCTGGCGGTGGCGGGGCTCTACCTGCTGGTGCGGGCGCGGGCGAGGGAACTCGACCCGCGGCTGTGGATGGACGGGGCGATCGCCGCGCTCGGCACCGGCGCGCTGGGCGCGGCGCTGATCTTCGAGTTCGTCGCCGACCGGACCAGCGGCAGCCCCCTGCAGACGGCAACCACGCTCGCCTACCCGCTCGGGGACGTGGTCCTGCTGGGGCTGATCGTCGGCGTCATCGCGGTCACCCGCTGGCGGCCCGGCCGCACCTGGTCGCTGCTGCTCGCCGGCCTCGCCGCGATGGCCTTCGCCGACGTCGCCTACACCCTGCAGAGCTACGAAGCCACCCTGCCGGGCGGCGACTGGGTCGAACCGATCTACCTGGTCTCGGCCGTCTTCATCGGCGCCGAGGCGTGGCAGCCGCAGGCGGCGACGATCCGGCCCGAGGCGCGCTTCGACGGCTGGCGCGAAATGGTGGTGCCGGGGATCGTCGCGGTGACGATGATCGGCCTGGTCGGGATGCAGTACTTCAACCACGCCAACGCCCTGACGACCCTCCTCTGGTCGGCGACGATGCTGGCGGTGATCGGCCGCCTCGCGCTCAGCCTGCGGGCGAACAAGATGCTGCTGGAGCAGGTGCGGACGGACCGGCTGACCGGCCTCGGAAGCCAGGCGCGGCTGGAGATCGACCTCGAGCAGCGCTGCCGGCGCGCCGCCGAGGAGCCGCTGACGGTGATGCTGCTCGACCTCAACGGCTTCAAGCGCTACAACGACACCTTCGGCCATCCGGCGGGGGACGAGATGCTGGGACGGCTGGGCGGGCGGCTGCGGGGCGCGGTGGCGCCGGAGGGCTTCGCCTATCGACCCGGCGGCGACGAGTTCGTCGTCCTGATCGAGGGGAGCGCCGACGTCGACGCCGTCGCCAGGCGCGCCGCCGAAGCGCTCAGCGCCCGCGGCTCCGGCTACGAGCTGAGCGCCTCCTGGGGTCTGGCGGCGGTGCCCGAGGAGACCGAGACGCCGGTGGCGGCGATGCAGCTGGCCGACGTGCGGATGTACGCGCAGAAGGAGTCGCGGCGCCTGGCCGGGCCGCTATCGATCCCTGATCGCGAAGCCCTCGAGCAGCGCCACTAGCACCTCCGTCACCTCCGCCCGCGCCTCGGGTCGCTCGTCACGGGCCAGCACCATCGCCGCCTCGTCGAGCGCGCCCATCAGGAGGTGCGCCGTCGGCTTCACCGGCAGCTCGCGGATCTCCCCCGCGTCGATCGCCGCCCCGAGGCTGGCCTCGATCAGGCCGAGGCCGTTGGCGGCGCCGATCTCCCGCCAGCGCTCCCAACCGAGGACGGCGGGAGCGTCGTGGAGGGCGATCTGGCGCAGCTCCGGTTTGGCGCACTCGGCGAGGAAGGCCTCGATCCCCGCTTGCATCGCCTCGAGCGGGCTCTCCAGCTCCGAGCCGAGGACGACGCGGGCGACCCGCTCGGTCGATTCGGCCTCGATCCGGGCGTAGACCGCCTCGAGCAGGCTCGCCTTGCCGCCGAAGTGGTGGTACAGGGCGCCGCGGGTGACGCCGGCGGCGCGAACAATCTCGGCCGTGCCGACCTTCTCGTAGCCGCGCTCGGTGAAGAGCCCGCGAGCGGCGGCGATCAGCGCCTCCCGCGTGGCTTTGCTGCGTTCGGCCTGGGTCCTCCTAACATTCATACAGCTTGTATGTTACTTTCTGGCTCTACGGAAAAGGAGGGCCACGATGGCCGACCAGCGCAAAGAAGCACAGCTTTCGGCGGGAACGATCCGCTATCGGGAGGCGGGCGCGGGCAAACCGCTCGTCTTCGCTCACGGGTACCTGGTCGACGGCCGCCTCTGGTCCGGGGTCGTCGACCGCCTCTCCGACCGCTTCCGCTGCCTCGCTCCCGACTGGCCGCTCGGCGCCCAACAGATGGCGATGAACCCGGACGCGGACCTCTCCCCTCCCGGCCTCGCGCGCCTGATTGCCGATTTTCTCGACCGGCTCGATCTGGAGGACGTGACGATCGTCGGCAACGACTCCGGCGGCGCCATCTCCCAGATCCTCGTCGCCAACCACCCGCGGCGGATCGGCCGGCTGGCGCTGACCAACTGCGACACCCACGAGAACTTCCCGCCGGGGCCGTTCAAGGCGATGCCGCCGCTGGCGAAGCTGCCCGGCGGGATGGTCGCGCTCTCAGCCCCCTTCCGGATTCCCGCGGTGGCCCGCGCTGCCTTCAAGCCCTTCGCCCGCACCAGGATCCCCGACGACCTAGTCGCCTCCTGGATGCGACCGGCGACCCAGGACCGAGGCGTGATGCGCGACCTGAAGAAGGTCACCGCCGGGATGAACAAGCGCCACACGCTGGTTGCGGCGCAGAAGCTCCGCGACAGCGACCTGCCGATCCGCCTCCTCTGGGCCCCCGGCGACAAGTACTTCCCGATCTCCTACGCCGAACGCTTGGCGGGCGAAGTCAACAATGCCGAGATCGTCCAGATCCAGGACGCCAAGACCTTCGTCCCCTTGGACCAGCCCCAACGGGTGGCTGACGAGATCGCCGGGTTCGTGACCTGAGAGGGACGGACCGCTGCCGGTAAGGAGGGGTGGGTGTCCCTCTCGCTACCTGGGATTTTCGCCGCTGACTCCCCAGCTCTCGCTGAGTCGCCAGGCGAAAATCAGGGACGCCGGTCGGGGAGGGACCCACCCCTCCGAGCCACAGAGCTCCGATAGCCGCCGAACCATGAGGACATTCCTCAGCTGAGCCGCTGCAGCGGCTCGTGGGGGTCCGGTCGTCCTCCGCGGGAATGTTCGCGAAGCGGCGATATGCAATCTGTCTCCTGCGCGGCCGCAGGCCGCGCTCCATCATCGGAGCTAAGCCGCGAAGCGGCGTGCGACTCAATTCCCGCGGAGGGCGACCGGACCCCCACGCCACGACCCGATCCCCGACTTTCCGGTTTCTTCCTAGCGCTCAAACGAACAAGCGTTCCCAAACGGTCGCAAAGAGCATATTTTTCGTCCGACCGGCTGGGGAATCTTCTGCCACGCCCCCTACAGGACGGAGTGCGATGTCCAAGCAGATCTTCGACCAGGATCGGCCCCGGAGCACGATGGCTCAGCTTCTCGACGAAGCCTTCGCGGGTTGCGATCAGTGGACCGTCGTGTCGGCACCCCCGCGGCGCAGCAGCCTCGACTTCAGCCCCCGCTCCTCGAGCAGCTCGAGGATCTTCGACAGGGCGGCGGCGGTGCCGACCCAGGAGCCGCGCGCGCTGTAGTAGTCGGCGTCGTGGAGGAGGAGGACGTCGCCGGCGCGAACGCCGGCGGTGAGACGACGCGTGATCGACTCCGGCGTCGCCCGGCGGTCCCAGTCCCTCCCCCACCTCGACCACAGCACCGGGCGCCAGCCGCGACCGCGCACCGCGCGCAGGCCGCTGGCGCTGAAGATCCCGTAGGGCGGGCGGTAGTCGGCGATCGCCTGGCCGGTCGCTTCCTCGATCGCCGCCCGCCCCCGTTCCGCGTCGGCAAGCAGCATCCGCGGCGTCAGCCGCAGCTGGTTGCGGTGGCGGTGGCAGTGCAGCTCGACCCGGTGCCCGGCGGCGACGATCTCGGCCGCCAGCGCGGCCCGTCGCTCCACCTGCTCGCCGGCCAGGAAGAAGGTTGCCCGGGCGCCGTGCTCGCGCAGCGTCTCCAGGACGGAGACGGTCCCGCGCGGGTGCGGGCCGTCGTCGAAGGTGAGCGCGACACCGTCGAGCTCGTCCTGCCGGAGGATGATCCCCAGCCGCTCCCCCACCGCCGGGACGACCGGGGCCAGCGCCGGCCCGGCGTGCCAGAGCAGGGCCGCAGTCCCGCCCGCGGCGGGCAGCGCCCGGATCAACGGGTCGAGGCGGTGGCCCTCTCGGGCGCTTGGGCGGGGTGAACGACCCGCGCCTTCGGTGGGGCGCTCGCATCTTCGTCTCTGCCGAGGTGGATGCGGCCCTTCAGCGGGTTGGAGATCACCTTGTAGGGGCTCTCGGTCTTCACCGCGGAGAGGATCATCACCACCAGTACGGCCATCGCGCTGACGGCGGCGGCGACCCGCTCGGTCCGCACTCGCCAGACCGGCTGCTGCTTCACCCGCGGCCGCACCTCCAGCGCCCGGGAGGCGATCGAGGGCAGCGAGGCAAACGTCGAGTCGGGCGAGCGGCGCTCGCGGGTGACGTGGCGCAGGACCGACTCCAGCTCGTGCGGGTCACGCGCCACCTCGGCCAGGCCGAAGCGCTCGAAGGCGGCGTTGTTGGCGCGCAGATGGCCGGCCGAGAAGCCGTAGGAGACGACGGGACAGCCGCGGATGTGGGCCTCCAGCACGGTGAGGCCCGCGGTCGCGTGGATCATCGCGTCGGCCGCCGCCATCCAGTCGCTCATCTGCTCGGTGAAGCCGAGCACCCGCACCTGCTCGCTGTCGCCGAAGCGCTGCTCGAGCCGCTCCCGCAGCGCCTCGTTGCGGCCGGTGATGCAGACGACGAGGGTGTCGCCGTCGGCGAGGGCGGTCCTGATCGCGCCCTCGAGGTCGCCAACCCCCCAACCACCGCCGGAGACGAGGACCATCCGCGCGTGCGGCGGCACGTCGAGCGCCTCGCGGGCGTCGCGGCGGGTTCGCGGCATCAGGAACTCGCGGGAGATCGGCGGGCGGGCCCACTCCACCGTCCCCGGCCCCACCAGCCTCTCGACCTCCTCGATCGACTCCGGATGAGTCACGTAGTGAAGGTCGACCCCGGGATGCGCCCAGTAGCGCAACCCGGCCAGGTCGGTGATCGCCGACTGGACCGGAATCTCGAGGCGGCGGTTCTCGCGCAGCATCCCGAGCACGGCGGTGACCCCGGGGTAGGTCGAGATCACCACGTCGGGTTCGTGCTTCTCGACCAGCCGCAGGATGCCGCGACCGGAGGTCAGGTTGCCGATCCGCTGGAAGAGCCAGCGGGTCGGGGCGAACCTGGTGATCAGCCAGTACTGGACGTCGAACATCCAGGGAGCCCAGCGGAAGGTGATTTTCGAGCCGTTGCGGAGAACCGTGGCGGCCAGCTTTCCCATCGCCTCGAGCCCGTTCTCGATCTCGACCGTGGCCTCCGGGTGCTCCCCTTCGAGGTCGGCCTTGATGATCCGCGCCGGAAGGTCGTGCCCCTCGCCGATGTCCGCGCTGAGGACGAGCACCCGCGGACCGCGGTCCTCGAAGCGGGCGGCCCCGGCGAGCAGCGCCCCGGCAGCGTGTTCGTTGCCGTTCAGCGAGGGCCGCTTGCCGGGCACCGGATCCGGCGGCCGGGTGCTCGAACGCACCCATTCGACGTACCTGCGCACGCCCTCTTTGAAGCTCGTCTCCGCCTTCCAGCCCAGCTCCTCGAGCGCCCGCTGGTTGGAGATGACCTTGCCGGGGAAGTCGCCCGGGCGGGGCGGCGTGTGGACGATCTCGCAGTCGTCGGTGTTTTCCTGCACCCGCTCGGCGATTTCGAGGATCGTCACGACCTCGTCGCCGGAGAGGTTGTAGGTACGGCCCGCGGCCTCGGGCGCCAGCGCCGCGACGATCCCGCCGGCGAGGTCCTCGACGTAGATGAAGCTGCGGGTCGTGCTGCCGTCGCCGGCGATCGTCAGCGCCCTGCCTTCGAAGGCGAGGTCGGTGAACTTGGCGACGACGCCGGCGGCGCGGGCGCGGGGGCCGTAGGGGATGCCGAAGCGGAGGATCGTGCTCTCGAGGTCGAAGAGCTCCTCGTAACCGGCGCAGTAGGTCTCGCCCGCAAGCTTGGTCGCGGTGTAGAGGTGGCGGGGCGCCGGGATCGGCGTTTCCTCGTCGACCTCCTGCTCGGGGCAGTCGCTGTAGGCCCAGGTGGTCGAGCCGTAGACGACGCGGCCGACCTCGGCGCGGCAGGCCGCCTCGAGCACGTTCAGCGTCCCGCGCGTGTTGACCTCCTCGGCCAGGACCGGGTCGGCGTGGACGTGGCCGACGTCGGCGACCGCCGCGAGATGGATGACCGCGTCGCAGTCGCGCATCGCCAGGTCGAGGTTGGCGGGATCGGTGATGCTGCCGGTGAAGGTCTCGACTTCCAACGGCGAGTGGTAGGGCGAGGCACTCAGGTCGAAGATCCGCGGAGTCATTCCCCGCTCCAGCAGACGGTCGACGACATGGGAGCCGATGAAGCCGCCCCCTCCGGTAACCAAAACCCTCATGACTCTCCCTTCAGTGCCGCCTCACGCGAGGCGGGGCGGTAGTAGAGCGGCACGCACCAGTGGTTCTCCGCCACCCAGTCGGTGTTCGGAAGCTCCTCGGCGCGGCCCATGATCCGGTGGCAGGGCTGGTCGTAGACCCGCCCGGTGCTCTTCTCGATCTGCTCGAAGACGATGTACTTGTAGTAGCCCGAGGTCATACCCTCCGGCAGCTCGAGACGGCCCGGGTGGAGGGGGTCGAGGTGCTGTCGGGCGTACTCGTTCTTCCAGGCGACGATCTCCTCCATCCGCTCGGCCTGGACCAGGGCGAGGGCGGCGGTGAACTCGCTCATCCGGAAGTTGAATCCGTCGACCTCGTGCTCGAACTTGCCGTAGTTGCGGAACTTGGCTGCGAACTCGATCAGGGCCGAGTCCCTTGAGACGAGCACCCCGCCCTCACCGGTGGAGACGGTCTTGGTCGCGTACAGCGAGTAGACGCCGGCGTCGCCGTAGCCGCCGGGCTTGCCGCCGTTCCACTCGGCGCCGTGGGCGTGGGCGCAGTCCTCGAGCAGGAAGATGTCGTTCGCCTGGCAATAGGCGGCGATCCGCTCGGCGTCGAAGGCGATGTGGCCGCCGACATGTACGAGGATCGCGGCGCGCGGCTTGTGGCGCTCGGCCTTGCGCTCGAAGTCCTCGAAGGACATGCAGAGGTCCTCGCGGTTGCAGTCAACGAACTCGACCGCGGCGCCGGCGTTGATCGCGGCCAGAGGCGTGGCCATGAAGGTGTTGGAGGGGCAGAGGACGGTCTCCCCGGCCACGCCGGCGAATCTCAATGCCGCGAGGGCGCCGCCGGCCCAGCTGGAGAGGCCGAGGCTCGGCAGCCCGTTCCATCGCCGCCAGCGCTCCTCGAATGCCTTCAGCTTCGCGCCCTCGGACCACTGCTCGGAATCGAGGACCTCGCTCCAGAGCTCGAACAAGCGGGCACGGTCGCGGTGGTCGAACCCGATCGCGAACTTGCTCGCGTCGGGCAGCGTGTTCTCTACGGCGCCTACGATGGCTCCTTGGGTGGCGTGGCTGGGTCGGCGTGCCTTGGGCGGGACAGGACGGTGCAATCGCCAGAGGCGCCGGGAAATCTACCAGCGCAACCGGATCAGCTACCCGTTCTGGTTCGCCTCAATCCTCGGCATGTGCGGACTCCATCAACCGCCCCACCGCCTTGGAGCCGGCCAGGAAGACGGCTCCCGCCACAGTCAAAGCCATGAAACAGGCGAGCGCGGCACCTCCCATCGGCGTTTTCTCCCAGGCCTCGTCGAAGATCAGCGGCGCCAGCAGCACCGGCACAAGAACCTGGACGGCGAACATGATCGGCGCCACGTTGGTCGCGGGCCGCCGCTGCAGGGCGCTCATCTCGCTCAGCAGGGCGAGGGCCTCGGATGCGGCCGCCGTCGCCAGCCACAGCGCCGCGACGGCGACGGCGCCCCCGGAGAGCTGGTCGGTCAGCAGCTTGCTGGCGATCGCCGTCCAGGCGTAGCCGCAGCCGGCGCTGAGGGTGGCGAGCAGCCCGAGGCGCCGGGCATCGCCGCCCAGCGGCCGGCGGAGCAGGTAGGGAGCGAGGAGCGGCAACGTCACCAGGAGCAGCGCCAAAGCAATCGCCGCGGCGCCTCCATGATCGGTGCTTCGTTCCGGAGCCGCCCAGGCGACGCCGCCGATGCCCGCGACGATCGCGGCCACCGCCAGGTACTCCCGCCGTCCGGGTTTCTCCCCCAGGCGCGTCGTCCCCAGCCAGAGCAGCAGCACCAAACCGCTGGCCAGGCACGGCTGCACCACGGTCAGCGGCGCCAGCAGCAGCGCCGCGATCTCGAACGGCCAGCCGAGCAGGCCCAGCGCCGTCGCCCCCAGCCAGCGCCGGTTCCGCAGCAGCCGCCCCAGCAGCGACGGCCGCAGCCCGTGCTCCGGCGGCACCTTCCGCGCCTCCAGCGCCTGCAGCGCGATCGAGCCGTTGTAGAGCAGCGAGGCGACGACGGCCGCGGCTATTCCCAGCGCCAGCACGCGGGGAACCTATCCCTTCGCTCAGTGGCGCTTTGGCGAGTCGAAGCTCAGGATCAGCTTCGAAACCTGATCGACTCCCAAGCCCCCGACAACGAACATGGTGACCGCCACCAGTTCGCCCCCACCGCCGACCAGCATCCCGGCGGCGCACGCCGCCGTCGTTACCAGGACCACCCCGATCATCGCGAGGGTCCGCTTTGCGCTCGCTCATGCTGCCACCTTAAGCAATGCAGACAACACGATGACAAAAGCGGCGATCGCGATCCCTATGACACCACCAATGGTCGTTGCCCGCCGTAGGCGTTCCCACCAACGCAGGCCTGGCGTGAGCCACGAAACCGCAAATGGCAATCGCCGCGGCCCTGAGGCCGGCACCCGTCGCCGAGTCGCTCATTAGGGTTGCGTACATCATGCCGCGACCCTAGGCGGCAAATCCGCGCGCGTCGTGCGCGGATTTGCCGCTAGTCGATTGACTTCGTAAGGGCTACGTCTCCTGGTACAGCGGGCCGTCGCCGCCCTCAGGGAGGGTGAGGCGGCCGCCCTTGGCGGTGATCGCGCCGCACTGCACGCAGTTGGAGGCGGTGACGTGGACGTCGACTTCGGCGGCGCCGCTCTCCAGCTGGTCCTCGGGGATCTCGTAGACCTGGGCCGGGCACATCGAGACCCAGGTCTGGGCGATCTCGCGCGGGACGTGGGTCTGGATGCGGACGTGGTTGGGGGCGTCGTCGCGGGTGGCGTTGCCGGAGAGGAAGACCGAGTCGAGCTTGTTGAAGGTGACCTCGTTGTCGGCCTTCGGGTATTTCTCTCCCGCGTTGCCGAGGAAGACCGGTACCTCGGCGTTGTCCTCGACCTTCCAGTGGCCGCCCGGGAAGGCGCCTTTGGTGGCGACCATCGAGCTCCCCATCGCGCCGCCGAAGATCAGGCCGCGGGTCAGCGGCTGCTTCATGTTGCGCGAGCGGTAGAGGTCCTTCTCGATCTCGGAGCCGCGGATCATCCCGTCGTAGCTTTCGAAGTTGACCGAGTCGGCATCCTGCTTGAGGGACTCGACGATCGCTTCCGCCGCGTACATCCCGGCGTGCATCGCGTAGTGGACGCCGGCGAGTTCGGCGATGTTGACCATCCCGGCGGCGTCGCCGGCGATCAGCATCCCGGGAACCGAGAAGCGCTTCGGCAGCGCCCAGTAGCCGCCCGAGGGGATCGTCTTCGCGCCCCAGCCGACCCGCTTGCCGCCCTCGATGATCTTGGCGATGAAGGGGTGGGTCTTGAACAGCTGCAGGGCGTCGTGGACCGAAAAGGTGGCGTCGGTGGTGTCGAGCCCGACGACGAGGCCGAACCCGACCTTGTCCTCGCCCAGCGGATAGATGAAGCTGCCGCCCGCCTCCTTGTAGCGCGGGCTCCAGCGCAGCGGCCAGCCGAGCGTGTGGATCACCCGGTCGAGCGGCTTCGGCACCTCCCAGACCTCCTTCACCCCGAGCTCCCAGGCCTGCGGGTCGGAGCCGTGCATGTCGAAGTAGTCGTAGGCGGCGTAGGTGAGGTGGCCGATCGTCCCCTCGGCGAGCACCGTCGCTTTGGCGACGACGTCGGAGCCAGGCTCGAAGTTGCCGAGCTCTTCGCCCTCCTTGCCGCGGCCGCGGTCGCCCGAGCGGACGCCGCGGACGATCCGGTCCTCGACCAGCAACTGCGTCGCCGCGGTCTCGGTGAGGATGTAGACGCCCGCCTCTTCGGCTTTCTCGGCGAGGAAGCGGCCAAGTTTGGAGACCGACATCGTGTAGGTCCCCTCTTTGCGGAAGTTGGGCGGCGGCGGCTTCAGCGGGAACGCTTTGCTCTTGGTGAGGAAGTACGTCGCGTCCTTCGTCACCTCCTGGTAGACCGGCGGCCACTGCGACGGCGGCAGGTCGGGGAAGAGCCGCTCCAGCGCCGAGGGGTCGACGTTGGCGCCGGAGAGCAGGTGCGCCCCGGCGACTTTGCCCTTCTCGATCACCGCGACCGGGACTTCGCCGAGCTTCTCGGTCAGCTCGGGCTCGTCCTCCAGTAGCTGCATGAGCTTGTTGGCGCAGGCGAGGCCGGCGGGGCCGCCGCCGACGATCGCGACGCCGACCTCGATGCGCTCGTCCGCGGGATCCGTCGGCGCGGCGATGACGCTGGCCGGATCGAAGGGCGGCGGAAACTCACTCGGTGCAACTGCCATGTGTCAGGCTCCTTGGTTCCTCGGGTCCTCGGTGGATGAAATCCGGGGGCTCCGAGGAGCCCCCGGCAAGCGTCATCCCCGCTTGGCTTTGATCGCCTCGGTCAGCTTGGGGACGATTTTGTGCAGGTCGCCCACCACCCCGAGGTCCGAGAACTCGAAGATCGGCGCGTTCGGGTCCTTGTTGATCGCGAGGATGTTCTCCGAGTTCTGCATCCCGACCTTGTGCTGGATCGCCCCGGAGACGCCGGCGGCCAGGTACAGCTTCGGCGCCACCGTCTTCCCGGTCTGGCCGATCTGGGCCGCGTAGGGGTACCAGCCGGCGTCGACCACCGCGCGGGTAGCGGCGACGGCGCCGCCCATCGACTCCGCCAGCTGCTCGCAGAGCTCGAAGCCCTCTTTGGCGCCGAGACCGCGGCCGCCGCCGACGAGGATGTCGGCGTCCTCGTTGTTGACGTCGGCGCCACGCTGCTCGCCGCGCTGGACCAGCTTCGCCTTGCTCGACCACGCGGAGAGCTCGACGTCGACGTCGACTACCTCGGCGCTGCCGCCGCTCTCGTTGAGGTCGAAGGCGTTGAGGCGGCCGATGATGATGCCGGGCTCGGAGACGTAGCCGACGTCGGCGATCTCGGAGTCCTGCAGGATCGGCCGCTCGACAACCAGTTTCCCGTCCTGGACTTTGACCGCGGTGACCTCCATCGTCACCCCGGCGCCCAGGCGGGCGGTGAGGCCGGCGCCGATCTCGAAGCCGAGCAGGCCGCCGCCGAAGAGGGCGTAGGAGAAGCCCTCGTCCTGAATGACCTTGGCCATCGCGTCGACTATCGGCTGTGCCAGGCCCTCGGGCACGCTCTTCGCCCGGTAGACCTTGGCGGCGCCGTAGTTGCCGAGCGAGGCGCAGGCGTCATCAGCGACGTCGCCGACCACCAGCGCGGCGGCTTCGCCACCGACTTCGCCGGCCAGCCTGGCGGCCTCGGAGATCGCTCCGAGCGAGTTCTTGTTGAAGTTGCCCTCGTCGTCATGGAGGGCGTAAACCAGGATGCCTGCCATCTAGATCAGCTTCCTCTCGTCGAGCCAAGCGACGATCTTTTCGACCGTCTCGTTGGTGTCCTCGTCCTCGATGATCTCGCCCGCTTCCTTGGCCGGCGGCGGGTTCAGCGCCAACACGCGGGTCTTCGAGCCGCCTTCGCCGACGTTGCCGCCGTCGATGCCGACGTCGCCGGTCGCCTTCGAGTCGAGCGGTTTCTTTTTCGCGCCCATGATCGCTTTCAGGCTCGGGTAGCGCGGCTCGTTGATCGCGTCGCCGACGCTGATCACCGCGGGCAGCTCGACCTCGACCGTGTCGTAGCCGTACTCGGCCTGGCGCTCGCAGCGCAGTTTGCCGTCGGTGACGTCGATCTGGATGACCTGGGTCAGCGAGGGCATCTTCAGGTGGTCGGCGACGACGGCGCCGATCGTGTAGCACTCGCCATCGTCGGACTGCTGGCCGAGCAGGACCAGGTCGGGATTCTCCGACTCGAGCACTTTCGCCAGCGCGTAGCCGGTGGCGCAGACGTCGGAGCCGGCCAAGGCGTCGTCGGCGAGGTGCACCGAGCGGTCGGCGCCGAGGGCGACGGCCTTGTGCAGCGCGCGGACGGCGGAGCTCGGCCCCATCGTCACGGCCACGACCTCCTCGACCGGAATCGCGCCACCCTCCTTGATCTGCATCGCCGCCTCGAGGGCATGCGTGTCGAAGGGGTTGAGATTTTTCTCGCCGCCGCGGTCCAGTCGCATCGTGTTGGGATCGATGCGCTTCTGAACGGCGGCGTCCGGGACCTCCTTGACCAGGACGCAGATCTTCAAGTTCAAGCCTCCTTGGGGATGATTCTCAGGTCTTCGCGGGCGGCGTTTCGCGGCTTACAGAGCCCGTCGCGGGCGCGATCTTAGCGTTTTCCGAAGTGGTTGACTGACGAGTCAATCAGGATCATACCCGGATCGGTCGGACCTATGCACCGATCCGTGTCAGATGTCACCGTCCCGGCACTTGCTGCCGCTGGCTCAGTCGTCTGCGTGGCGGGCGCTGGCGCGCTCGCGGATGAAGTCGACGATGTCGTCGGTCCCGGAGCCGGGGGTGAAGACCTCGGCGACGCCCAGCTTCTTCAGCTCCGGGATGTCGTCGGCCGGGATCGTCCCCCCCACGGTCACCAGAACGTCGTCCACACCCTGCGCCTGCAGCAGCTCGACCACTTTCGGGACCAGGGTCATGTGGGCGCCGGAGAGGATCGAGAGACCCACGGCGTCGGCGTCCTCCTGGATCACCGTCTCGGCGATCTGCTCGGGCGTCTGGTGCAACCCGGTGTAGATCACCTCCATCCCGGCGTCGCGCAGGGCGCGAGCGATGATCTTGGCGCCCCGGTCGTGCCCGTCGAGCCCGGGCTTGGCAACGACGACGCGGATCTTGCGAGCGGTTGCTGCCTCCATCGGATCGGAACCCTACCGTTCCGCCGCTTCAAATCGAACTGCATCAAATTCTGGTCCCAGGAGAACCAAAATTTGATGCAGTTCGCGCGCAGGGGGGCATGGAGGCTTCGGGCGATCAGGGGCGGACGCGGAGGCGGCGGGGCGGTGGGAGGCGGCGGCGGGCGGCGGCTCGCGAGGCGCCGAAGCCGGCCACGGTGGCAAGCAGGGTGATCGCGAGGGCGACGAGGCGGCGGCCGAGGCGCTCGAAGCGCATCACCTGCCAGCCCTCGGCACCGGCGATCTGGGCCAGCGGAGGGTCGGGGTTGACGGCGACCGGGTTGCCGACCGCGCGCAGCATCGGCAGGTCGGAGAGTGAGTCGGAGTAGGCGTAGGAGTCGGCCAGCTCGATCCGGTGGCCGGCGGCGAACTCGCGCATCGCCTCGACCTTGCCGGCGCCATAGACGAAGGGGCCGTCGAGGCGGCCGGTGAAGTTGCCCTCCGCGTCGACCTCGTAGCGGGTGCCGATGCCGCCGTCCATCCCCAGCACGTGGGCCAGCTGCTCGACGACGCCGTTGCCGGCGGCGCTGACGATGAAGGTCGGCCGCCCCGCGTCCTGGTGGGCGTGGACCTCCTCCAGCATCTGAGGAAAGATGCGCGGCAGGATCGCCGCCATCACTTCGGGCCCCATGCGGTCGATCGATTTGGCCGCGACGCCGGTGATCAGTTCCCGCGCCACCTTCAGCACCTCGGCGGTGCGGGCGTCGGTGGTTCCGCGCAGCCGGTAGCGGAAGTGCTCGAAGCCCCAGCTGGCGAGCTGCCGTTTGCCGACGATCCCCTGTTTGGCGGCGATGCGGGCGAACTGCATCCCGCTCGACCCCGCCATCAGGGTCTTGTCCAGGTCGAAGAACGCGGCAGCCCGCGGCGACAGCGCGCTCGCGGGCTGCTCGCTCAAGGGTCAGCCCCCGTCGACCTCGATGACGATCGCGTCGCCCTGGCCGCCGCCTGAGCAGATCGCGGCGACGCCGAGGCCACCGCCGCGGCGGCGCAGCTCATGGACGAGGGCGCCGACGATGCGGGCGCCGGAGGCGCCGATCGGGTGACCGAGGGCGATCGCGCCGCCGTTGACGTTCACCCTCTCCTCGTCGACGCCGAGCATCCGCACCGAGTTCAGCGCCACCGATGCGAATGCCTCGTTGATCTCCCAGAGGTCGACGTCCTCGGGGCTCTTGCCGATCTTCTCCAGGGCCTGCTTGGCGGCGTTGGCCGGCGTTTTCGCCAGGTAGGGGAAGTCGTCGGCGACGGTGCCGTAGGAGAGGATCCGCGCCAGCGGCGTCTTGCCATTCTGTTCCGCCCACTCACCGGAGGCGACGACGATCGCGCCGGCGCCGTCGTTGACCCCTGGAGCGTTGCCGGCGGTGTGGGTCGCGTCCTCGCCGCCGATCGCCTTCAGCTTCGCCAGCGTCTCCAGCGTCGTGTCTGGGCGGATGGCCTCGTCGGCCTCAACCGTGCTCTCGCCCTTGCGCGACTTGACGGTGACGCCGACGATCTCTTCGGCGAGGCGGCCCGCTTCGGTCGCCTCGTTGGCGAGCCGGTGCGAGCGCTCGGCGAAGCGGTCCATGTCGAGGCGGGTGATCTCGAGCTCGTTGGAGACCTCGCTCGCCTCGTTGATCATCTGCTTCTCGGTGAAGGGGTTGGTGAGGCCGTCGTGGGTCATCGCGTCGAGCGCCTCCACGTCACCCATCCGGAAGCCGAAGCGGGCGCCGGGCAGCAGGTACGGCGCGCTGCTCATCGACTCCATGCCGCCGGTGACGGCGACGTTCGAGTCGCCGGCGCGGATCGCCATGTCGGCGATGCCGAGCGAGCGCATGCCCGAGGCGCAGACCTTGTTGATCGTCTCCGAGGGGACCTCCTTCGGGATCCCGCCCTTGATCTGGGCCTGGCGCGAGGGGATCTGGCCCTGGCCGGCCTGGAGAACCTGGCCGAAGACGACCTGCTCGACCTGCCCGGGCTCGACGCCGGAGCGATCCAGCGCCGCCTCGATCACAGTGCCGCCGAGGTCGGTGGCGTCGAGGGAGGAGAGACCGCCGCCCATCTTTCCGAAGGGAGTGCGCGCGGTTCCGAGAATCACTGAGCTGGGCATCTACTGCCTTTCCTTTCCAAGTTTCGCCAGGCCTGGCCCGTCCAGGTCAGGTCCAGCGGATGACGATACCGGCAGGCCGTAGACTCGCGGCCGATGAAGGTCGAGGTGAAGCAGGGCGAGCTGCGCGAGGCGGGGGCCGAGCTCGCGGTCGTCGGCCTGCTCGAGGGCGGGCGGCCGCCCGGCGCGGTTGCCGCCGCGGCCGGGGCCGACGCCGCCAAGAGCGACTTCAAGAAGCTTTCGCTGCTGCGGCCCGAGGGCTTCCCGCCGGTCCTGCTGGTGGGACTGGGGGCGCGCGAGGAGCTCGACGCCGAGAGGCTGCGCGTCGCCGCCGCCGTTGCGGCCAGGGAGGCGACCCGGCTGGAGGTGAGCTCGATCGCCTGGACGCTGCCGGAGGGGCTCGATCCGAATGCCGCAGCCGAGGCCGTGGTCACCGGGACGATCCTCGCCGCCCACCGCTTCGACCGCTTCAAGTCCGGCAACGGGGGCGACTCGCCGCGCTTGGACTCGCTGGTGCTGCTCGGTCCGGTTGGAGTCGCCGATCCCGCCGAGGGCGCCCGCGTCGCCGCCGAGGCGCAGAACCGGGCTCGAGCTCTGCAGAGCACTCCTGCCAACTTCGCCACCCCCAGCGTCCTCGCCGGCCGGGCTGAGGAGATCGCCGCGGGTTTCGACGCCCTTGACGTCGAGGTCTTCGGCCGAGCGGACCTGGAAGGGATGGGGATGGGCGGCCTGGTCGCCGTCGCCCAGGGAAGCGCCGAGGAGCCGAAGTTGATCGTCCTCCGCTATCGCGGCGGCGGCGCGCGAGTCGCCTTCGTCGGCAAGGGGGTCACCTTCGACAGCGGCGGCATCTCGCTCAAGCCAGGTGCCGGGATGCAGGAGATGAAGATGGACATGTCGGGCGCCGCCGCGGTGCTGGAGGCGGTCGCGGCGATCGCCGAGCTGGGCCTCCCCCTCGATCTCGTCGCCGTCATTCCCTCGACCGAGAACATGCCGTCGGGCACGGCGATCAAGCCCGGCGACGTGATCACCCAGTACAACGGCAAGACGGTGGAGGTCAACAACACCGACGCCGAGGGCCGGCTGATCCTCGCCGACGCCCTCGCCTACGCGGTCGAGCAGGGAGCCGAGCGGATCATCGACCTCGCCACCCTCACCGGTGCCGTCGAGGTCGCGCTCGGCTCCACCTACGCCGGCCTCGTCTCCAACGACGACGAGCTCGCCGCCGAGGTCAACCGCGCCGGAGAGGAGACCGGCGAGCTGGTCTGGCGCCTGCCGCTGCACCCCGAGTACAAGGAGCTGATGAAGGGAACGGTCGCCGACCTCTCCAACCTCGCCAGCAAGCGCAAGGCAGGCACGATCACCGCCGCCTCCTTCCTCGAGGAGTTCGTCGGCGAGACGCCCTGGGCGCACCTCGATATCGCCGGCACCTCCTGGGACGTCGGCCGCGAGTACGTCGGCAATGAGGCGAACGGTTTCGGCGTGCGGCTGCTGATCGAGCTCGCCCGTCATCACTGCTCCTAGGCAGCTTCCCCGAGGATCATGCAGGTGGCGACGCCGTGGGCCAGCAGCTTGCCGCTGTCGGCAGCGGTCAGCGTCGCCTCCGCCGTGGCCTGCCGGCGGCCGCGGTAGAGGACGCTCGCCTCGCAGAGCACACGGCCGGTGTCGCGGCTGATCGGCCGCGCGAACTTCGCCTCCAGCCCCAGAGAGGTGTAGGCGACGCCGGCCGGCAGCGTGGTGTGCACGGCGCAGCCGAGGGCGGAGTCGAGAAGGGTGGCGGCGTAGCCGCCGTGGACGACGCCGATCGGGTTGTAGTGCTCCTCGCCGGGTTCGCCCTCGAAGACTACCCTCCCCTCCTCCAGCTTGACCGGCCGCAGTCGCATCGTCACCGCGATCGGCGGTGGCGGCATCTCGCCGGTGACGATCGCGGTCATGTACTCCATCCCGCTCATCGTCGCGCCGGCCGCGGCCGTCGCCACCGGGTCCTGCCAGACCAGGGTGCGGCTACGGGAGTTCCCAGGGCTGTCGGCCGCGAAGGCTTCAGCCAGCTCGACGGCGGAGCCTTCGGGGGCGGTGACGACGCCGTCGGCGCTCACCTGACCTCGAGCCTCCGGCCGCCCGCGGTCCGCCGCGGCTCGCGTGCGGCGGCCGGGTAGTGCAGGTCGGCGCTGATCTCGGCCTCGGTTATCGAGATTCGCGACCTGCGCGAGCGCTGCTGGTGCCTGTGTCTTGGGATCAGCCTCATGGTCTGCCTCCGATCGGCTTGGTTAGTTGCATCAAGCAACTGATCTATCGAGACCCTAACCGAAGTGAGTTGTTTGATGCAACTGAGTGTGCGAAGATCACACTTATGCTGCGTCGCGACTACCCCGGCCTCGACGACTCGGTGGCAAAGGCCCTCGAGGTAATCGGCGAGCGCTGGTCGCTGCTGATCGTCCGCTCGGTGATGCACGGCAACCGCCGCTTCGGCGAGATGCAGGAGTCCCTCGGTATCGCCCGCAACGTCCTCACCACCCGGCTGGAGCGCCTGGTCGAGGAGAGGATCCTCGAGCGCCGCGCCTACTCCGAAAGCCCGCCCCGCTACGAATACTTCCTCACCCAGAAGGGCCTCGACCTCTGGCCGGCATTGATCGCCCTCCTCAACTGGGGCGACCGCTACTCCCCCGACCCCGACGGCCCCAAGCGCCTGATCGTCCACAAGGAGTGCGGCGGCACCGTCAGCGAGCGCGGCATCTGCGAGCGGTGCGGCAAGGTCCTCACCGCTCGCGACGCGATCCAGGTGCCGGGGCCCGGGGCGACGGTGGATGCAGAGGCCGCCGGTAGCGCATCCGATTAGCGCTCGGCATCTTCCTCTTCCCGGCGCCGTCGCTCGTTAGCGAGCTCCACGTACTCCGTGACCATCAGCTGGTCCTTCACGCGATTCGCGGCTCGCTTCATGGAGATGAGGTGATCGAGTGAAGCGACGCGCACATCGACGCCAGCGATTCGCTTGCACTGTGCATGGGCACGAAGTTCCTCGTAGTCCTTGATGCCTTCGACCTCACCGAGAACGTCGATGCTGCCGAACTTCGTATCGAAGGTGAAGTTGGCGCCGCTGGCCAGCGTTTGGGCATCGGGCTGAAACGGCAAATCAGGCGGGGCATTGCGAAGAGAGACGCCGATCTCCGTGAGCGCATCGACAAGCCTCTGCAGATTCGCCTGATCGCGCGCATAGGCAACATCGAGATCAAAGGTCGGATACGACGAACCCTGAGCCAGCCCGGCGATTCCCCCTACTACTACGAAATCGACGCCGTGTCGCTGCAGAGCCCCAAGGAGGGGCTTGGCTTGAAGCGATTGACCGAGGTCGTCGTGAACCATGTTTCCCTTAAGGCTCCCGTGGTGGGGATTCTCCCCCCCTGTTCGCGCGCACGAAATCGGCAAAGTCGAGACCCTTCTGGACCCGCTCTTCGGGGGTGAGCTCGAGGTTCGCGCGATTGAGGGTCAAATCCACGCCGCTGTCTCCCTTCTCAACCCCAAGCACCAGATCGTCCCCAAGCAGGCGAAGAAGCTCGGTCAGCGTTTTGACCGTCGGAGACACGCGTTCCTTCTCAATCCGCGAGATCGCGGATTGAGTGGTGCCCGCTCGGATCGCCAACCGGGCTTGACTAACGCCGTGTCTGAGACGCGCTTCTCTCAAGAGTCGTCCTGGCGCTGGGTCCATATCTTATTGGCGATCATACCTTATATGAGATGACCGCTTTCAGCTAGCTTTGAGTAGCAAGACGACGAGGAGGAGCGGAATGGCGACGGCGGCTGAGGTTCAGGCGAAGGACAAGATCTTTATCGGCGGCGAGTGGGTCGAGCCCAGCGGAGGCGAGGCCATCGAGGTGGTGAACTCGACCACCGAGGAGGTGATGGGCTCGATTCCGGCCTGCTCTCCCGAGGACGCAGATCGTGCCGTCGCCGCCGCCCGCGAGGCCTTCGAGAGCTGGTCGCAGACCTCGCGCGAGGAGCGCGCCCGCTACCTGGCGGCGGTCGCCGAAGGGCTGAACGAACGTGCCGAGGAGATCGCGACGACGATCACCCAGGAGCTGGGGATGCCGCTGAAGCTGAGCCGGATCGTCCAGGTCGGCCTGCCCACCTCGCAGTTCGCGGCGACTCCGCAGCTGATGGAGGAGGTCGCGTGGGAAGAGGAGGTCGGCAACTCCAAGGTTCTGCGCGAGCCGGTCGGGGTGCTGGGCGCGATCACGCCATGGAACTACCCCCTCAACCAGATCGCCTGCAAGGTCGCCCCCGCCCTCGCCGCCGGCTGCACGGTGGTGCTGAAGCCGAGCGAGGTGACGCCGCTGAACGCCTTCGCGCTGGCGGAGGTGGTCGAGGCGGCGGGGCTTCCGGCGGGCGTCTTCAACCTCGTAACGGGGACCGGACCCGTGGTCGGCGAGGCGATCGCCGCGCATCCCGGGGTCGACATGGTCTCGTTCACCGGCTCCACCAGGGCCGGCCGCCGGGTCAGCGAGCTGGCCGCGGCGACGGTGAAGCCGGTCGCGATGGAGCTGGGCGGCAAGTCGCCGAACGTGATCCTCGACGACGCCGACCTCGTCCAGGCCGTCCCTGACGGGGTCGCCAAGTGCTTCCTCAACTCCGGGCAGACCTGCAGCGCCCTGACCCGGATGCTGGTCCCGCGGCAGCGCCTGGCCGAGGTGGAGGAGCTGGCGAAGGCCGCGGCGGAGACCTTCGCCCCCGGCGATCCCTTCGACTCCGCGACCCGGCTCGGGCCGCTCGTCTCCGCGCTCCAGCGCGAGCGCGTCCGGGGCTACATCCGCAAGGGCGCAGAGGAGGGGGCGCGGCTGCTGACCGGCGGGGCCGAGCCGCCCGAGGGCCTCGACCGCGGCTACTTCGTCCGCCCCACCGTCTTCTCGGAGGTGACGGCCGAGATGACGATCGGCCAGGAGGAGATCTTCGGCCCGGTGCTCGTGATCCAGCCCTACGAGGGCGAGGACGACGGGGTCAGGATCGCCAACTCGACGCCCTATGGCCTCTCCGGCGGCGTCTGGTCGGCCGACCCCGACCGCGCGATCGCGGTCGCCAAGCGGATCCGCACCGGCCAGGTCGAGATCAACGGCGGCGCCTTCAACCCCCTCGCCCCGTTCGGCGGCTACGGCCAGTCCGGCCACGGCCGCGAGAACGGCCGCTTCGGGATCGAGGAGCTACTTCAGGTGAAGAGCCTGCAGCTCTGACCCCCGGGGCTCACGCTCGATCAGGCTCTGCTCGTGCATCCAGTTGACGAGGGTCCTGGTGTGGGCCGGACTGAGGCGCCCGGTCCTGGATAGGAGCGGGAGCGTCGCCTTCACCTCGGCCTCGACCGCCTTGTGGCCGAAGACGTTCCCCCCTTCGGGACTCTTTTCGATCGCCTGGACAGCGGCTTCGGGGTTCTTGATCGCCGCGGCCGTACCGCGCGCCACCGCGGCCATGAACTTGCGGATCAGCTGCGGGCTTCGAGCTACCCGCCTGGTTCGGGCAATCACCACGGCTTCGTCATAGACCGGGACTCCGAGGCGGCGCACCGGGATGATCACCGGCCTCATGCTGTGCGCCCTCAGCACCGCGCCCTCCAGATTCCAGGAGCCGCCGAAGATCGCATCCGCCCGGCCACTGACCAGGGCGGGCACGAGGTTGTAGCCGACGACCCTGATCTTGACGTCCCGGAGGGTCAGCCCGGCTTGCTCGAGAAGGAGTCGGAGGAGCTTTCCCTGGTACGGAATCCCCGGGACGGCAACGGTCCTTCCCTTCAGGTCTGCGATGTCACGGATCTTCGATTTCCGCAGCCAGATCATTGAGAGGGTGGAGCGCGGCAGCAGGCTGCCAACGGCGATCACCGGCGCCCGCTTGTCCTTCGCCAGGACGACCTGCGGCTGCTGGGAGACGCCGATGTCGGCGGTGCGGGTGCTCACGTAGGAAACCGGGCGGCCGGGCAAGGCGGGAGCGCCCACCCCCACGGAGAGGCCGAGATCGTCGAAGTAGCCACGTTCCAGCGCCAACAGGATGCCGACGTTCGCCGCGTCAGCGTGCCCATCCAGCGTCACCCAGGTATCCGCCGGTTCGAGCGATTCGGCTTCCGCCTTCGAGATGGCGGGCGGCTTCGAAGCCGCCTCCTGCCCCTCGCTCCCTCCACATCCCCCGAGAAGGGCGGTCGCCGCCGCCAGCGCAGCCACCAAACAAATTATCTTCATCACTCAATTCTAGATGACTATGCGACCTGCAGCGTGAACCTGATCTTGGTGCCGGAGCCGCGGGCTCGAGTGGCCCGTCAGCACGATTCTCAGCTCTGGCGTGACGCTAGCCGAAAGTGAAGGCATAGCCCTGCACTCCCGCTTCCGGTTCCAGGCGAAGGACATGGTGTTCGACCCGTGCCAGGTCGACGAGGTCGTAGAGGCGGTGTGAGCGAATCGTGGCGACGCCGTTGCGGACGTCGGCGCCGGCATCGGCGGCGGCGATCGGCCGACCGTCGAGGAGAACTCGCATCCGCCGCGGAGCGCCGTCGGTCGTACCGAGGACGATGTAGACGCGCCGCGCGCCGAAGTTGAGGTCGAGAGAACCGCCGGCGGCGGTCGTCGAGTGAAATTCCTCGCGCCAGGATCCACGCAGGGCGAATTCGTTCGGCGGCACGCGGGGCGGCGCCTCGTAGTCGTGCAGGCCCGGCGAGAGTTCCGGATCGGTGAAGCGTTCGGCGCGGCCGACCCCGAGGTAGGTCTCGGGAGTAGTCACCCCGGTCGAGGGTTCGATCCCGTGCGCCCCCGACATCGAGCGGCCGACCCGGTCACCGGCTTCGGCCAGCAGCTCGCGGATCACCTGCTCCTTCTCGTCGTATTCCCCCTCGCCGAAGTGGACGTAGCGGACGTGGCCGCGGGCGTCAATGAAGTACTCGGCCGGCCAGTACTGGTTCGCGTAGGCGCTCCAGGTCCCGAGTTCGTTGTCCTGGACCACGGGATAGCGAATCCCTTCCGCCGCGATCGCCGCTTCCACGTTCGGGGCTTCCCTCTCGAATGGAAACTCGGGCGAGTGGACGCCGACGATCGTCAGCCCGTCCTTGCGGTAGCGCTTGTCCCAGGCCTCCAGGTAGGGAAGCGCGCGAATGCAGTTGATGCAGCTGTAGGTCCAGAAGTCGACGAGGACGAGCCGGCCGCGCAGGCCCTTCAGGCTCAGCGCCTTGCCGCCGGGAGTGTTGAACCACTTCTCGGTGTCGGTGAATTCGGGGGCGGGGCCGTAGTCGTGCAGGGGCACCGTGTCTGCGGTCGTCGCGCCGCCGCCGGCGGCGGCTCGGGCTCCGATCCCATGCTCGGATTCCCCGCGGATCGAGGTGAGCGCCCCCTGGGCTGAGTCCGTCTTCTCCAGGCTTTCGGCCGGATTGACCAGGAAGGACGGCAGGTCCGCGGTCACCTGACGCTGGAACCGCAGGTCGTATTCGCCGAGCATCGCCAGCGCGACCAGCACCATTATCGCACCGGTCGCGACTTGCAGAACCTGGCCACGGCGGGCGAGCGGGCGGACGATCCGCCGGCCACCGAGCATCAGCAGGTAGAGGACGGCCGCCGAGCCAAGGCCGTAGGCGAGCGCGACCGCCAGGCGGCCGGCGTTGAAGCTCTGGGAGGCGGTGACGACGATGACGCCGCCGAGGATCGGCCCGGCGCAGGGCACGTAGAGGATGCCGAGGCTGGCGCCGAGCAGGGTTCCCGACCAGAACCCGTCGCCCTGGGATCGCGGGGCGCCGGTCCGACCGGCGAGCCCGCTCAGCCAGCCCTCCATCCTGCTGGCGAGCGGCGGTGCGATGAGGACGAGGCCGAAGGCGATCAGGACCCCGATCGCGATGTCGCGGAGCAGTTCGTTCGGCAGACCAAGGGCCGAGATCGCGTAGACGAGGGCGACCACCGCGAAGGTGAAGGAGAGGGTTAGCCCAGCGACGATCCCCAGCGGGCGCCGCCGCCCGCCGGTCGCCCCCGCCGAGAGGGCGATCGGCAGCACCGGCAGCACGCATGGCGAAACCGCCGTGGCAGCGCCGGCGATGAAGCCGAAGAGGATCAGCAGCGCCATGAAGAAACCATCCCATCCATGACTACGAGGAGATCACGCCAGCGGTTGAGCCGCTCAGCGGCTGGGTGGGGCGGCGGTGACTTCGCCTTCCTCGCGACCGGCGACCTCGGCAGCTCGGCCGACCTTCTCGCCGATCCCAAAGTGGGCGCAGATCGTCAGCTCGTGCTCGCGGCGCAGCGGCCGGGCCGGGTCGACGACGGGGGCGCTGCGGATCGCGTCCGCCTCCTGCGCCACCCAAACGCCGAACGGCGCCCCGGCGCAGTTGGCGAACGGGATCGCGACCACGCGGGTGCGACGGCGGCGCCCGAGCCGCGCGATCAACCAGGCCGGCTCGCCGCTGTCGGCATCGACGAAGAGCCCCTGCACCTCTCCGAGGACGGCGCCGCCGCGCCCGGCGACGGCGGCGCCGGCCCAGCTCATCGCCTCGGCGGCGCCGGGCCTGCGCGCCGACTCAGGCACCGGCGTGCTTCTCCAGCAGCTCGCTCGCCGCGGTCGCGGGGTCGAGCTCGCGCCGCACCACCCGCTCCAGCAGCTCCGCCGTCGCCGGGTCCTCCGAGACCGTCTGCTCGAGCCGGCGCCGCATCCGCGAGGCGGCGATGCCGAGCACCTCGCTGCGCAGGTTGCGGGCGCGGCGCTCGGCCAGCGTCCCCTGCGCCTCGATGAAGGCGCGGTGCTCGTCGATCTGCGCCGCCAGTTCCTCGACCCCCTCGCCCCGCGCCGCCTCGGTGCGCAGGATCGGCACCTTCCAGCCCTCCGGGTCGTGCGAGAGGGCGAGGACGCCGCGGACCTCACGGACCATCGTGTCGGTCATCGGGTGGTCGGCCTTGTTGACCACGATCACGTCGGGGATCTCCATCACCCCCGCCTTCAGGGCCTGGATCGAGTCACCGGAGCCGGGCATCAGCGCCAGCACGATCGTGTCGGCGTGGTCGACGATGTCGATCTCGGCCTGGCCGACGCCGACGGTCTCGATCAGGACGTCGTCTTTGCCGGCGGCATCCATGACCAGCGCCACCTGCAGGGCCGCCTCGGAGAGGCCGCCGAGCGCCCCGCGCGAGGCCATCGACCGGATGAAGACGCCGGGATCGAGGAAGTGCTCGGTGAGGCGGATGCGATCCCCCAGCAGCGCTCCCCGGGTGAAGGGGCTGGATGGGTCGATCGAGAGCACCGCGACCTCGCGCTCGGCCTTGCGCAGCTCCGCGGTCAGCGCCCCGATCAGGGTGCTCTTGCCGACCCCGGGCGGGCCGGTGAAGCCGACGATCCGCGCCTTGCCGGTGCGCGGGTAGACCTCGCGGACCAGCTCCCAGCCGGCCGGGTCGTCGGACTCGATCAGCGTGATCGCCCGCGCCAGCGCCCGCTTCTCGCCGCCCAGGAGGCGCTCGGCGAGGGGCGCGGCTTTGGCGGCGTCGGGCAAGGGCGGTCCAGTCTAAAGTTGGCCCGCCTTGCTGCGCTTCTTGGCCCGCAACCGGATGCTGACGCCGCGCTACGCGCGACTCCTCTGGCGCTACCTCTGGCGCCGAGCGCTGACCCGCGCCGGCCGGCGCTGGCGCTCTGAGGGCCCCTTCTTCCTGGGCACGAACCTGGAACTGCAGATCGCCCGCCGCGGCCAGGTGCGGTTCGGCCGCTTCGTCTGGATCGGCGACGGGACGAAGATCCGCTGCCACGAGGGGATGGTCGAGATCGGCGCCAAGACGGTGATGGGGCAGGAGTGCACGATCTCGGCATACCAGCGCATCCGCATCGGCGAGCAGTGCGTGATCGCCGACCGGGCGATGTTCATCGACTTCGACCATGGCATCGTCGAGGTCGAGCGGCCGATCCGGACACAGGGCATCTACAAGCGCGACGTCGAGGTCGGCAACAACGTCTGGATTGGCTACGGCGCCTGCATCCTGCGTGGCGTCAGCGTCGGCGACAACGCCGTGATCGGAACCAACGCGGTGGTGACCAAGGACGTCCCGGCCAACGCCGTCGTGGCCGGCATCCCCGCTCGGATCATCCGCGTGCGGGAGGCACCGCGGGAGCTGCGCTGGGAGCGCCCGGTCGAACCGGAGCCGGGCGCCTGGACGACGATGCAGCCGCGAGGCTGACCGCCCACGAGTAGCGAGCGGCAAGCGCGGGTAGGCCAGGGCGATGCCTGACGAGGAAGAGAAGCTCGACGAGAAGGAGGCGGTGAAGCGGCTCAACAAGGCGCTCGCGCTCCAGTACCGGTCCGCCCTGCAGTATTCGATTGTCGCCGCGAGCCTGAGCGGGATCGAGGCCCAATCGCTGGGTTCCAAGCTGACCGACTTCGGCGACGCCGAGCTCGCTGACGTCCGCCGCCTGATCGAAAAGATCGTCTCCTTCAAGGGCGAGCCGAGCACCGACGTCGCCGAGCTCTCCTTCGACGCCGGCACCGAGCAGGCGCTCCGCCGCCTCGCGGAAGACGAGGAAGCGACCGTCGAAGCCCTACAGGAAGCGATCGAGCCGACCGGCCGCGAGGGCCGCTCGGAGGCACTCGAGCACCTGATGGAGCACCTGATCCTGCGCAAGCAGCACCAGGTCGACTTCCTCAACCGCGCGATCGGCTAGGAACGCGCCCCGGCTGCCTAGGGCCGGGGCAATGTCCGTTCGAGCGAAATCGTTGCCGGTGAAAAGGAGCGACTGCCGTGCAACCTGCCCGCTCGCATAGGTCATGCAGTCACCCAGGTGAAGAGCGGCGGGATGCCGCCCCTTGCCATAGCGATCGAACGCGTCGATCTGCCCTTCCAGCCGTTCGTGCTCCTTCTCGCGGAACAGCGCTGCGATAACTGCCGAACTGTCGAGGATCATCAATATCCCCCCGGTCCAAAGCCGAGGAGGTCTTCCACTCCTCTTTTGACATCGGCTCCCTGCCCAGGAGCTCGTCGGGGATCTGAGACCAGATCTCCGTCTCCAGGAACTTGCGCAGCTTCTGCCGTCGCTCCTCCTTGTTGCCTGACCCCATCTCCAGCCGTTTCTTCTTCTCGCGCAGCGCCTGACGGACTGCGCCGGTCTTGGTCTCGCCGGTCATCTCGGCTATCTCTGCCGCCAATTTCTCCGGGTCATGGCGGAATCTGGTTCCAAAGGTACCCTGATTCCGTCTGGAATTCGTTGTCTGCAAGAACTCCATCATGCTTGATGCTTATAGTCTGTCAGACAATGAATACCTACAGGAAAGATGCCTGCATGTCCCGCGACGGGAGAATCCGCTCCGAGGAGGTGGCGGTCAGGTTCGGCCGCAACCTCTGGCGCTGCCGGCGACGGGCTGCGCTGTCGCAGGAAGAGCTTGGCGCCCGCGCCGGACTGCACCGGACCGAGATCGGGATGCTGGAGCACGGGACGCGGCTCGCCCGAGTCGACACGCTGATGAAGCTCGCCGGCTCGCTCGGCGTCCCGCCGACGGAGTTGCTCGAGGGAATCCACTGGACGCCCGGCACCACCAGCGAGGGCGGCTTCAGCATCAGCGAGCGGAATCTCGCCCACCGGCGCCGCGACGAGTGCAGCTAAGGGCTGCGTTTCCTGGCCGAGAGCGCTACGACAGCTTGGCGCCGGCGAGCTCGGCGTAGACCGACGCCGTCCGCTCGGCCACGTCGCCCCAGTCGAAGCGGCGCAGGTGCTCGTAGGCTTCGGCGACGAGGCGGCGGCCGAGCTCGTCGTCGGAGAGGACGCGGATCGCTACCTCGGCCAGGGCTTCGGGGTCGTGAGCTCGGAAGCGCAGGCCGGCCTCCTCGTGCGGCACGACCTCGCGAAGCCCACCGGTGTCGGCGACGATGCAGGGGCAGCCGGAGGCCATCGCCTCCAGCGCGACCAGGCCGAACGGCTCGTAGATCGAGGGCACCACGGTCAGGTTGGCGATCCGGTAGAGCGAATGCAGCACGTCGTCGCCGATCCAGCCGAGGAAGGTGCCGTGCTCCATCAGCCCCAGCTCCTGCGCCTGGCGCTTCAGCTCCGCCTCGTGGGTGCCGGAGCCGGCGACGAGGAAGCGCGTCCCGGGCGCCTCTTCGATCACCCGCGGCATCGCCTCCAGCGCCAGCTGGAAACCCTTCTCGTAGACGAGGCGGCCGATCAGCAGCACCAGCTTCTCCTCCGGCGCCGCGAACTCCGAGCGCAGCCGGGCCAGATCCTCGGCGGGCTGCTCGGGCAGGTCGTCGGGATCGATCCCGTTCGGGATCACGCTCACCCTCTGCTCCTCGACCCCGAAGATGTCGACGACCTGTTCGCGCATGTAGTGGGAGCAGGTGATGACGCGGTGGGAGCGGTTGGTGATCCAGCGCTCGACCCCGTGGATGTAGGTCTGCGGGTGCTTGTCGACCCAGCCCTGGTGGCGGCCGTACTCGGTCGCGTGGATCGTGGTGATCAGCGGCGCGTCGAAGCGCTTGGCGAGGTGGTCGCAGGCGTTGGCGACCAGCCAGTCGTGGCCATGCACGAGGTCGTAGCTGTGGCGGTCGCCGAGCTCGACCCCGGCGGCGAGCATGTCGGAGTTCATCCGCTCGACCCAGGCGACGAACTCGCCCAGGTCGGTCGGTCGCTTCGGCTCCCGGATGCGGTGGATGACGACGCCGCCGCTGCGGTCCTCGGCCGGCGACTCCTCGCCACCGCGGGTCAGCACGTGGACCTCGACGTCGCGCTCGACCAGCGCCTCGGAGAGCTTGCGCACATGCCGGGCCAAGCCGCCCTCGATCAGCGGCGGGTACTCCCAGGAGAGGATCAGGATGCGGTTCAAGTTCGGCTGGTTCCGGGTGGCTGGTTCAGGGCGTCAGAAGCGGGGCGACGCTCATGTCCGGCGCGAGCGAGCGCATGCGGGGGTTGGTCGCGCGGTCGGAGTCTATGACCTCCAACATCGCCTGTGAGTGGTCCGTGGCCCGCTGGTAGGCGTAATCGCCGGCCTGCTTGCGCCGATCCAGGAACGCCCAGTCGCTGGCCTGCGCGGCGAGCAGCTCGCGGGCGGCGCGTTCCAGCCGCCTGCCCCGCAGGCCTGCCGAGGCGGCCCGCAGCAGGCGCAGCTCCAGCCGCCGCGCCCCCCAGGCGAGGTCAGCGACAGGCGGCGAATCCCAGGTGCTGAGGTCCTTGTCCTCGCCCCAGCTGGAGGTCCGCAGGGGGCGCTCGAGCGGCTCGTGTTCGGCGAGCGCCTGCGGGACCGTGAGGAGCCGCACCCCCGCGGCCTCGGCGCCCTCCAGCACCGCGCGCAGCCATGTCGGCCCCTCCGACCACCAATGGCCGAGCAGCTCGGTGTCGATCGCGAAGACGAGCAGGCCGCGCCGGCCGCGCTCGGCGGCGTACTTGCGCAGGCGGCTGGCGGCGGCGGCGAGGAACTCGCCGGCCTGCCGTCGCGCGGCGGCCGCGGCGGCGGCCGGGTCGTAGGCGCCGCCCCCGACCCGCCAGATGCGGATGCCCCGCAGCGATTTGCCGGCGAACTGGGCGTGGGCGGGATCGGAGGGATAGCCGTCGAGGGACCAGAGCCAGGCGATCGTCTCCCAGTCGATCGGCAGCGCCACCGGCCCCGCCGCGGTGGCAACCGGCGCCAGCGCCTCGAGCGGCTCCCGGTGCGCGCTCTGGTCGACGCAGAACCAGCCGACCCCCGCCTCCGCCAGCCGCCACTCGAGCCCCGGCGCGTACGCGCACTCCGGCAGCCAGAAGCCACCGTCCCAGCCGAAGCGCCGAGCGTGCGAGCGGATGCCGGCCTGCAGTTGCAGCCGCGTTCCCTCGGCGGTCGCCAGCAGCGGCAGGACCGCGTGGGTGGCGGCCGAGGCGGCGAGCGCGATGCGGCCCCCGGCCGCCGCCCGCTGGAACGGCGCCAGCGGATCGCCGCCGGCCGCGTCGAGCAGCTCCAGCGCGTGGGAGTAGCGCTCGCGCTCGCCTTCGCAGGCGGCCCGGCACTCCGCCGGCACCTGCGGCAGGTCCGCTTCGGCGGCGCCGATCCGCCACTCGACCAGGAAGCGCCGCAACCGCTCCGCCACGCCCACGTCCTCGAGCTGGTCGGCCAGCACCGGCGTCACCGTCATCGTCAGGTCCCGCGCCACCTCCAGCACCGGCAGGTAGGAGCGGATCACCGCGTCAAAGAGCCACTCCTCGCCGAAGGGGTAGGTCCCGAAGCCCTCGACGTAGGGCATGTGGCTGTGCAGGACGATCGCGAGGTCCCCGGCGCTCCCATCTCCGAACTGCATCAAATTCTGGCTCCTATGCGACCAGAATTTGATGCAGTTCGGGGATTTGGGTGCACAGCAGGCCGGGCGGGTCGGGGGTCACGGCAGATGGCGGGTCAGGGGGCACGGCAGACCGCGAGGAAGTCGAGGGCGCGGTCGAGGTCTCCCGTGCGGAGGCGGAAGTCGGAGGCAGCGATCGCCGGGGTGAAGCGGTCGTAGAAGGGCTTGGTGAGGCCGAGCCGCTTGTGGAGGGAGTCCCAGCCGAGCTTGATCGCAAGCTGATGCGCGCGCAGCTTGCGGGCGTGGAAGAGGCCGAGCAGCTCGACCCGCTCGAAGTGGGCCTCGCAGAGCGCCCGGAACTCCTCGGCCCGGTACTCCTTCACGTGCCAGGGGTTGTCGGACTTCTCCGCCCCCGGCGGCGCCAGCGTCAGCAGGTTTGGCGTCGAGAGGTAAGCGACGCCACCCGGCTCCAGCATCGACTTGAAGTGCTCCAAGATCGCGCCCGGGTCCCGCACGTGCTCGATCGTCTGCAGGAAGACGACCGCGTCGCAGGGCTCGGCAAAGCCCTCGACCAGGTCGCGCTCGAAGCGCAGGTTGGGACGCCGGTAGCGCAGCCGCGAGTGCTCGTGCGCTTCGGGGTTGGCGTCGACGCCGACAGCGGAGGCGGCGGCGCGGGCGAGGACGTCGGAACCGTAGCCCTCGCCGCAGGCCATGTCGACGACCCGCAGTCCCTGCACCCGCGCGGCAATCCACTCGTAGACGACCAGGTGCCGGCGGAACCAGTAGTTCTCCTCGGGCACGTCGGGCAGCGTCCGCTCCCCCGTCAGGGGCAGCGGCGGCACGCCCGGCGGCTGGTTCTCCTGGAGGTAGTGGCGCTCCACTGGCCGGGACGGTATTGGAGCGGTGCGCCTTATGTCCACATAGCCGACATAAGGCGCACCGCCACGTGACTTGCGCGATTCCGCGTAGAGTTCCGCCGCGATGCCGGCCTCCCCCTCCGCCACTCCGGAGCACATCAAGGACGTCAACACCCGCTACCACGACGCGGCCGCCGAGGAGTACGACGCCAAGTGGGGCATCGACTTCGGCGAGGTGGGGCAGCGCCAGGTGCGGTTGAAGCTGGTGAAGGCACTGGGTGGGTCGAACGGGCGCGGCTTCGGCGACGCCCTGGAGATCGGCTCCGGCACGGGGTACTTCTCGCTCAACCTCGTCCAGCTCGGCGTGATCGAGCGGCTGACCGCCACGGACATCTCACCAGGGATGCTCGCGCGTCTAGCCGCCACCGCCGCGGCGCTCGGGCTCGGGGACGTGGAGACGGTGGTGACGGAGGCCGAGACGCTGCCGTTCGAGGACGAGAGCTTCGACCTCGTCTTCGGCCACGCCGTCCTCCACCACATCCCCGACCTCGACAGGGCCTGCGCGGAATTCCGCCGCGTCCTGCGGCCGGGCGGGATGATCGCCTTCGCCGGCGAGCCCTCCCGCTACGGCGACCGGCTGGCGGCGATGCCCAAGCGCGCCGCCCTTGCCCTGGCGCCGGCCTGGCGCCGACTGGTCGGGGCCGAGCAGCGCGCCGTCGCCGAGGCCGAGCAGTCGGAGGAGCACTCGTTCGAGGGCGAGGTCGACGTCCACGCCTTCGCCCCCGCTGACCTGCGCCGCCTGCTCCGCGACGCCGGCTTCGAGCGGCGCCGGGTCGGCGGCGAGGAGCTCCTCTCCAACGCCTGGGGCTGGGGCCTGCGCACGGTCGAGGCGAGCGCCGAGCCCGAGTCGATCTCCTTCCGCTGGCGCCGCTTCGCCTTCAACAGCTACATCGCCCTGCAGAGGGTCGACACCCGTCTGCTCGAGCCCCACCTCCCAGCCGAGCTCTTCTACAACCTGCTGGTCTCGGCGCGCAAGCCCGCCGGATAGCGGATCTGGGTCGTGCCCAGTCCGGGCGGTCAGTCGCCGGGCGCTGTGCCTACCGCTTCTTTTCCCCGGCGCGACGGGCGCGGTAGAGCTTGACGCGGTAATCGAGGCCCTTCAGCCGCCGTTCGCCGACGTAGGAGTATTCGAAGCCATCGCCGGCTGCCCTGGTCGCCTCGTCGAGGACGACGCTGCCCGGGCGGGCGACGCTGGTCAGGCGGCTGGCGAGGTTGACGGCGCGGCCGTAGTAGTCGCCCGACTGCGGCAGGGTCGGGCCGCTGGCGATGCCGGCGCGCAGCCAGGGGAACTGCTGGCCTTCGGCCTCGGCCGCGTCGATCAGCTCGAGCGCCGCGGCGACCATCGCTTCCGCTCGGTCTGAGACGAGCATCACCTCGTCGCCGATCGTCTTCACCAGCCGCACCGGCGGCTCGGCGACCGCGGTCGCCATCTCCTCCAGCCGGCCGGCGACCATCCCCAGCTCCTCCGGGGCGATTTCCTCACCGAGGCGGGTGAACTCGACCAGGTCGGCGAAGCAGACGGTCAGGTCCACGGTTCCCCCCACCGCGCCGGAGGCGAGGTCGGTGGCGCCGATCACGTCGCGGCGGATCTGTTCCAGCAGGTGCGCCTGCAGCGCGTAGACAACCGTCGGCCCGACCAGCGGCAGCATGTGGTCGGCCGCGGCGACGAACCGCTGGGCGACGTCGCGCTCGTTGTCGCCGGGCCGGATCAGGGTGCGGACGATCAGCTCGCGGTTCGATTCGGCGATCCGCGCCGTCCCCATCCCGATCGTCCGGGCGACCTGCAGCAGCCCGTCCTCGGGCAGCCCGGTGTCGAGGAAGGCCCTGACCCGGCGGGCGGCCTCGAGGTCGGCCTCGGTCCCCCGGCGCTCGTCGGGGTCACCGTAGGGGACGCCGAGCGCGGAGCTGAAGCGCTGCAGGACGTCGAGCTCGAGGCCGACCTGCTCGGCGATTTCGCGGGCGGTGTAGCGGGCGCCCCTGCCAGCCAGCGCCCGCTCGACCGGCAGCAGCGTCAGCCGCCCGGCCGCCACCGCCTCCTTCAGCTCCTCCAACCCACAGCCGTCGTCGGCCAGCTCTTCGAGCAGTTCCCGACGCGCCTCCCGCGCAGCGCCCTCGACCCCCTCCAGCAGCCCCTCGGCCTCGAAGTCGATCTCGGGTCCCGCCGCCACGGGCCCATTCAACCGCCTCGACCGGTTGCGTGGTTCCTTTGTCGTCTATGGCCGGACAAAAGAACCACGGCATGAAGCGCTGGCAATACGGGCCTGTTCCGTGGTTCCTTTTTCGCGGTGGCAAAAGGAACCACGCACTCAGGCGTAGGCGACGGCGCCGCCGCGGCGGGGGTCGCCGCCGCCGCTGAGCTCGCCGCTGCGCGGGTCGCGCGCCACCGCCTGGACGCCGCCGAAGAAGAGGTTGATCGCGGGTCGCCGCAGCACCCGCACCCCCCGCGCCTCGATCCGCTCCAGCGCCGCCTCGTCGATCCCAGGCTCGGCCTGGACGACGCCCTGCTCGAAGTGCAGTCGCGGCGCCTCGACCGCCGCGCCGACCGGGAAGCCCTGTTCGACCGCCCGCACCACCGTCTGCAGGATCGCCGAGCGGATCCGGTTGGAGCCGGCGCTGCCGAGGGCGAGGACGATCTCGCCGTCGCGCAGCACCACCGTCGGCGCCATCATCGAGGGGACCCGCCGCCCCGGCGCGATCAGGTGGAAGCCCGCCGGGTTGAGGTCCTCCTCGCCGAGCATGTTGTTGAGGATCACTCCGGTCCCGGGCACCAGCACCCCGGAGCCGGAGCCGTTGGAGCAGGTGACGCTGGCGCAGCTCCCTCCGGAGTCGAGCACCGAGATGTGAGTGGTCGAGCCGAGCAGGTCGGCGGCGGCGAGGTCGAGCCCGAGCGGGTCGAGGAAGCCGGCCTCCATGCCCTCCTCGTAGAGGGACTCGGCGAAGGCGAGGTCGCGGCGGGAGTTGGCCGTCTCCATCGCCGCCACCAGCTGCTCGGGGTCGCTCTTCGGCCCGAGCCGCTCGAGCAGGCCGAGGCAGTAGGAGATGAGGATGCCGCCGGAGGACGGCGGCGGGTTGGTGAGGACCTCGGTGCCGCGGAAGGCGGTCTCGATCGGCTTGCGCTCGATCGCCTCGTAGGAGGCGAGGTCCCCTGGCCCGATGTAGCCGCCGCGGCCGACGACGAAGCCGCTGATCGCCCTCGCCACGTCGCCCTTGTAGAACGGTTCGGCGCCCTCCTCCGCGTAGCGTTCGAGCGCCTCCGCCAGTTCCGGGAAGGCGAAGACGTCGCCCTCCCCCAGCCGCCGTCCCCGCGGGGCATAGAGCTCGCGCGTCCCCTCCATGTGTTCGTGGATCGGAGCGAGGATCTCGAGGATGTAGGCCTGCTGGCGGTTGATCGCGGCGCCCTCGCGGGCAAGCCGGATCCCCGGACCGACCAATGCCGCGAGCGGCATCGAGCCGAACCGCTCGAGCGCGTGGGCCAGCCCCGCCGCCGTCCCCGGCACGCCGCAGGACGCGGGCCCGACGTAGAACGTCTGCGTGGTCTCCGCGTCGAAGCGAACCGGCACCGGCACCAGCTCGGCGCTCCGCCCGATGCCGTCCTGCCCGGGCGCGGCGACGAAGAAGTCGATCAGCGTCGTCTCGCCGCGATCGTGGACCATCATGTGGCCCCCGGCGCCAAGCCCGGTCAGCGGGCTCTCGACCGCGAAGGAGGCCAGCACCGCGCAGACGGCGGCATCTACGGCGTTGCCGCCCTGGCGCAGAACCTCGGCGCCGGCCTCGGCAGTCAGCGGGTGGCCGGCTGCGACGACGCCTTTCATCGCCAGCCTCCGATGCAGCCTCCGGGGAGCGGTCCCGCTACCCGGGCAGGAACTCGGGAACGTCGATTCCCAGCTCGCGATCGCCGGAGCGGCCGCGGCGCGAGGACTCCGCCTCTTTGGTGCGGCGGATCGTCGGCTCGGCGGCGCGCCGCGGCAGCGTCGCCCGGCCGTCGAAGCGGGTCGCGACGACCGTCACCCAGACCTGGTCGGTCAGCTCCTCGTCGACGTTGGCGCCGAAGATGATGTTGGCGTCGGGGTGGGCGGCCTCGCCGACCACCTTGGCGGCCTCGGAGACCTCGACCAGCGAGAGGTCGGCACCGCCGGTGATCGAGAGCAGGATCGCGCGCGCGCCCTCCATCGAGGTCTCCAGCAGCGGCGAGGAAATCGCTTTTTCGGCGGCTTCGATCGCGCGACCGTCGCCGTGGGCCATCCCGATCCCGAGCAGCGCCCGGCCGGCGTCGGACATGATCGTCCGCACGTCGGCGAAGTCGAGGTTGATGACCGCGGGCAGCGTCACCAGGTCGGAGATGCCCTGCACGCCCTGGCGCAGCACGTCGTCGGCGACCTTGAATGCCTCGACCATTGAGGTCTGCTGGTCGAGCACCTCGAGCAGGCGGTCGTTGGGGACGACGATCAGCGTGTCGACCTCCGCCGCCAGTTCCTCGATTCCCTTGTCGGCCTGGGTGCCGCGGCGGCTGCCCTCGAAGCTGAACGGCTTGGTCACGATCCCAACCGTCAGCGCCCCGACCTCGCGGGCGAGGCGGGCGACCACCGGGGCGGCGCCCGAGCCGGTGCCGCCGCCGGCGCCGGCGGCGACGAAGACCATGTCGGAGCCCTTCAGCAGGCGCTTGATCTTGTCCTGCTCCTCGAAGGCGGAGCGGTGGCCGACCTCCGGGTCGGCGCCGGCGCCGAGGCCGCGCGTCTGCTCGTCGCCGATGTGGACGGTGACGTCAGCGACACAGAGCTGCAGGGACTGAAGATCGGTGTTGACAGCCATGAACTCGACCCCCGGCACGCGGGCGTCGACCATGCGGTTGACGGCATTGACGCCGGCGCCGCCGACCCCGACGACTTTGATCACCGGCTGGTGCGGCTCCCCGCTTCCCGGCGGCTCATAGGCGGGCTCCTCCCGCCCATACCGCGGATTTTCCGGCGCAAACTGCTCCCGCCGCGGCTTCGGCTCCTCGTTGAAAACCCTTTTCAACCGCTCCGGAGCGGACTCCTTCGAAGTCTCAACATCACGCCCCGAACCCTGGCCATCCTGATCGTAGAGGGTGGGCGCCTCCTCCTGGTGCAGCGGAACGTCGGCCTGCGACGCCTCTCCAGCGGGTGGCGTCGTAGGGGGGACCACCTCCTGCCGCGCAGGAGGTGGTGGGTCCCCTGCGTCGACAGGACCCGCTGGCCGATCCGCCTCGTCCTGCAGCTTTTTCTCCTCGGCCGGATCTTGCCTGCCGTAGCGCGGCGCCTCCGGCGGATCCACCGGCGCGTCCTCGCTCGTCGACCGGAAGAGGTCCGACAGCGGCCCCTCGCGCATGCTTGCTCGCTTATTCCGCCGAGCCATGGGACAGAACCTCCTTCGCCAGCTCCCGGTAGTAGTTCGCGGCGCTCGAGTCCGAATCGTACTTGAGCACGGAAGCCCCTTTGACCGGGGCCTCGGCGAATTTGATCGCCTTCTTGATCCGGGACCGGAAGACGAGGTCGCCGAAGTTCTCCTCGAGGATCTCCACCGCCTCCTTGGCGTGGATCGTCCGCGAGTCGAGCATCGTCGGCAGGATGCCCTCGATCTTGACGTCGGGGTTGAGGTTCTCCTGGATCATCCGCAGCGTGTTCTGGAGCTGGACCAGCCCACGCATCGAGAGATACTCGCACTGGACCGGGACGATCACCTTGTTTGCCGCGGTCAGCGCGTTGATCGTCAGCAGCCCGAGGCTCGGCGGCGTGTCGATGCAGACGAAGTCGTAGTCGCCGGCGACCTCTTTCAGCGCTTTCTCCAGCGAGCGCTCGCGGCCGATCTTGGTGCTCATCGCGATCTCGGCCCCGGCGAGGTCGATCGAGGCGACGGCGATGTCGATCTCCCGCTTGACGATGATCTCGGAGATCGGCATGTCGTTGACGAGCACGTCGTAGAGGCTCTTCTCGACCTTGTCGGGATCGATCCCCTGGCTCATCGTCAGGTTCCCCTGCGGGTCGAGGTCGATGCAGAGGACGCGGTAGCCGGACTCGGCGAAGGCGACGGCGAGGTTCAGGGTCGTCGTCGTCTTGGCGACCCCGCCCTTCTGGTTGGCGAAGGCGATCACCTCGGGGCCCCTGACCGGCGCCTCCGCGGCGGCCTGCTTCTCCTGCAGGAAGTCGAGCCGGGTCGGCGCGATCAGGTCGACCGCCTTCATCCGCGCATCCCCCCCGTCGATCTCCTCCTCGACGGCGGCGTTCAGCGCCAGCTCCTCCTCAGCAACCGAACCCTCGTCCGCTTCGAGAGACGCAACGGCTGGACCCTCGGCGTCCGACATAGGCGCATCTGCCGCGGGTGGCGTCGTAGGGGGGACCCCCTCCTGCCGCGCAGGAGGGGGTGGGTCCCCTGCGTCGACAGGACCCGCGGCCCGAGCGCCCTCGTCCCGTGCCCTCTCAGGCACGGCCTCTTCCATCTCTTGAAGGTCGTCGACGATCGTCTGCTCCTCCTCGATCTCGACGGGAGCAGGCTTCGGCTTCTTTCGGCTTAGAAATCCCATTGCGCGGATATTCGTATGGGACTCGGTTTTTCCTGCCGCCTCCCGAAATTGCTAGGAATCAGTCAATCCCCGACCTCCTCGACAAGCGGCTCGTGATCGTCACCGGCAAGGGTGGGGTCGGCAAGACGACCGTCGCGGTGGCGCTCGGCCTGCGCGCCGCCGCCGCGGGCAAGCGGACGATCGTCTGCGAGGTCGCCTCGCAGGAGAACGCCTCGCGGATGTTCGAGCACACCGCCGTCGGCTTCCACGAGGTGGAGATGGAGGAGAACCTCTGGTCGATCTCGATCGACCCCGACGAGTCGATGCGCGAGTACGTGCTGCTGCAGCTGAAGGTGCGGGCGATGCGGGATCTGCTCTTCCGCAGCCGCATCTTCAACTACCTCGCCGCGGCGACCCCCGGGCTGAAGGAGCTGGTCACGATCGGCAAGATCTGGGAGCTGGCTCAATTCGACCGCAAGGTGAAGCAGGGTCGCAAGTACGACCTGGTGATCGTCGACGCGCCGGCGACCGGTCACGGGGTCGGCTTCCTGCAGACGCCGCGGACCTTCGCCTCGATCGCCCGAGTCGGCCCGATCCACTCGCAGGCCGAAACGCTCGATCGCTTCATCACCAACCACGAGAACACCGGCACGGCGATCGTCTCCCTGCCGGAGGAGATGCCGGTGAACGAGTCGATGGCGCTGGAGCGCGACCTGCGCGACGAGGTCGGGGTCGCGGTCGACCGGGTCTACCTCAACGGGCTCTACCCGGAGCGCTTCAAGAAGGACGAGGCGGAGCGGCTCGCGCAGCTGGCCGAGAGCGAGATCGGGGCGACGAAGGCGGCGGCGCGGGCGGCGCTCTCGGAGTACCGCCGGGCGAGGTCGCAGCGCTCGCAGCTGAACCGCCTCAGGCGCGAAGTCGAGGCGCCGGTGAAGACGCTGCCGTTCCTCTTCGAGCCCGAGCTCGACGTCGAGGCGGCGCGCAAGCTGGCCGGAAGGCTTTCCTGATGGCGTCGGTCGGCGAAGTCCTCGAGGGCAAGTCGATCTGCATCTGCGCCGGCTCGGGCGGGGTCGGCAAGACGACCACCTCGGCGGCGATCGCGCTGGGGATGGCGGCCCAGGGCCTGAGGGTCTGCGTGCTGACGATCGACCCCGCGAAACGGCTCGCCGACTCGCTCGGCCTGGAGGAGCTGGGGAACGAGGCGCGGCGGGTCGATTCGGCGCTGTTCGAGGCCCAGGGCGTCGAGGTCAAGGGGGAGCTGTGGGCGATGATGCTGGACGCCAAGGCCACCTTCGACGAGCTGATCGCCCGCCAGGCCCCCGACGAAGAGTCGCGCGATCGGGTCCTCGACAACCGGATCTACCAGCAGATCTCCAGCGCCCTGGCCGGCTCGCAGGAGTACATGGCGATGGAGAAGCTGTTCGAGCTGCACACCGAAGGCGGGTTCGACCTGCTCGTCCTCGACACGCCTCCCACCCGCAACGCCCTCGATTTCCTCGACGCGCCGAAGCGGCTGACCCAGTTCATCGAGGGCAAATCGATGCGCGTCTTCATGAAGCCGACCGGGCTGGCGGCGAAGGTGACCGGCCGTGGCGTCTCCGTCGCCCTCGGCGTCTTCAAGAAGCTGGTCGGCTTCGACCTGCTGGCCGACTTGGCCGAGTTCTTCAACGCCTTCAGCGGCATGGTCGACGGCTTCCAGGCACGGGCCAAGCGGGTGAACAAGCTGCTCTCCGACCCGGAGACCTGCTTCCTCGTCGTCTGCGGCCCCCAGGGCGAGCCGATCGACGAGGCGGTCTACTTCCACCGCAAGCTGGTCGAGGCGAAGCTGCCCTTCGGCGGCGTCGTTGTCAACAAGGTCCACTACCCCGCCGACGAGCTGCGCACCCAGGTCGAAGACCTCCCGGAGCGCCTGGCCGAGAAGCTCGGCGACCCCAAGCTCGCCCAGCGGGTCGCCGACAACTTCGCCGACTACCAGGCCCTCGCCGAGCGCGACGCCCGCAACATCGACCACCTCGCCTCCGAGCTGCGCACCAGCTGCGTGATCCGCGTCCCCTACCTCGACGAGGACGTCCACGACCTCGCCGGCCTCTCGCAGATCGACCGCTACCTCTTCGCCACCTCCGAGGAGCGGGTCGAGATGGCGGCCGGCCGGGCATAAGCTCCGAATCGCAGATGCTCGGATCGGCGGTGCGAATGCTCAGGGAGCAAGAGCGCCTCAGCCAGACAGAACTGGCCGCGCAGGCGGGTCTGGCGGTGACGCTGATTGCCCAGATCGAGGGGGGCGAAGTTGACCCGACCTGGGGCGACATGCGGCGGATCGCCGCCGCGCTGGACACCACTGTCGACCGGCTTGCGGCCTTGGTCGAAGAGATCGAGAAGGACAGCTAGTCAGGCCGGTGCCATCGTCCGCAGCCCCGCGAGTCGCGCGGCGGCGGCTTGACGCTCGTCATAGGTCACGAACGCCTCGATCGGGTCGAGATCGACGGCGGAGGCGACGTGAATCGCGTCCAGCGCGCGCAGCGCCGGCTCGGCCAGACCCCCCGCAGCCGAAAGCAGCGCCCGGTCGAGCGGCCGCAAGGCCAGCACGTCGATCAGGGCGCCAGTGCGCTCGAGCAGCAGATCGAGAGGGAGGTCTGGTTCATGCGCCGCCGCGCGCCGCACGGCCCGCGGTATCTCGGTCAGGACCAGCTCGCTGCTGACGAGATCAGCCCCTTCGAGATAGGTCCGCAGCGCAGCGGACTCCGCCTCGTCACGGACAAGCTTGACCAACGCCGATGCGTCCGCGTAGACAACGGCCACGATTCAGCGGTCGCCGCGGATGTCCTCGAGCGCTTCGCTGAGGGCCTTGGGGTTTCCGGTCGACCCCAACGGCTCTGGCAGACCAGAGCGCCTGGGAGCGGCAACCCGCCCTTCGGCAATCAGGCGATCGAGGGCGGGGCCCGTGCTCGGCGCCGGCCCCAGCTCAGCCACGGGCCGATTCCGATCCGTGACCACAAGCCGCTCCCCCTGCTTCACCCGCCGCAGGTAAACGCTCAAGTTCTGTCGCAACTCAGCAACTCCGACGGAGTCAGCCATGTACATAAAAGTAGCATCTCGCCCGTCCACGAGTCCGGCGGCAGGACTTCAGCTCACGCGGTTGCGCGAGTACTCGAACTCCAGGTGGTCGACGTCCCAATCGGAATCCGGCACCGGGAAGAGATGGCGGACCCGGGGGGTGTCGATCCGCTCGCGGTGCTGGATGTCGCGGTCGGAGGCGGCGGGCCATTCGAGCGAGTCGCCGGGGCGGGATTCGGAGACCTCCTCCAGCCACGGGGTGGCGGTGATCCTGATCTCGTCCTCGACCGGGACCGGCTCCATGATGCGGGTCTCCTGCTCCACGTGCTCCTCCTCGGGTAGTTCGTCGACGGGCAGCTGAAGTTCGGCCGAGGGCTGGGGCTCGGCAAGCGGCTCGGGCGCGGACGGCGGTTCCGGCGCGGCGAGGACGCGGAACTCGGGCTCCTCCTCGAGCTCGGACTCGAAATCTCCCGCCGGCTCGGGCTCCTCTGGCAGCTCGGATTGGACGGAGACGGTGATCTCGGCGTCGCCGGCTTCCAGGCCGCCCACGATCAGGGTCTCGTCGGCGGCGGCGCTGAGGTCGCTGCCGAGCTCACCGAGCGCGGCTTCGCGCAGCAGCCGGCGCGTACCCTCCTCCATCCAGGTCGCGAGCTCGACCGCCCGCTCGATCGGCAGGCCGTTCATCATCGAGCGCTCGAGCTCGAGCACGTCCTCGACCCGCTCCCGCGCCTGCAGGCGGTCCATCTCGTCGTCCTCGATCAGGGCGGCGGCGCGCAGCGGCAGCGAGGCGCCGACCGGGCCGTGGCCCTCCAGCACCGCCCGCATCGCCAGCAGGTGGTCGCTCAGCCCCTCCAGCGCCGTCGGACGCTCGCAGCCCATCTCGAAGCGGCCGACCGCCCAGGTGAGGGCGCTGTCGGGATCCGGCCGCGCCTCCAGCGCGGCGGCGAAGGAGACCAGCTCCCCGCCCTCCGCCTCGCCGAGGCGGTAGCCGCCGGGTCGGGTGGCGGGAGCGCCGGTGGCGATCCGCCGCCAGCAGCCCTCGCCGGTTGGGGCGAAGGCGTAGGGACCGAGGCCGATCCCGCCCCCCTTGAAGAGCCGCATCACGCTGATCAGCTCGCGCAGCTGCTGCAGGGCCGTCTCGGCGCCGCCGTCGGCATCCTGCTCGGCCACCGCCAGGTACTGGGGCTCCCAGGACGCGCGCCCCATGCCCTCGCTGCGCATCGCCTCGACCGGCGCCTCGATCGAGTCGGCGCGGACGATCCGGGCGCCGTGGGGCAGCTGCAGGCGCGGCATCGACATCCGCAGCCCGACCAGGGGGACGATCAAGACCTCGGCGTCGTCGGCGTCACGCGATTCGGCGTCGAGGGTGGCAAGCGCGGTCTCGAGCCGCTCCCGGTCGAGGGTGAAGCTCGCGGTTCCCTCCCACAGGGAGGCGAAGAAGACGGTCAGCATCAGCTCGGCGCGCTCACCCGGATCGGCGGGGACCGCCTCCCCCCGCCCCTCCAGATAGGGAGCGGCGACGCCGGCTTCGATCGCGGCCTCGCGGGCGGCAGGGAAGCTCGGCAGCGCCCGCAGCTCCTTCCCATGCTCGAGCACGTAGCGCCCGGTCATTGGCACGTAGCTGTAGAAGGCGGACTCCTCGCCCCCATCGGCGGCGACGTCGAAGGGGATCTCCTCCCCCATCGCGACCAGCGAGCTGAAGCGGCTGGCGGCCTCGGCGGCAAGGCGCTTCACCGATTCGTTCAGGAGGAAGTCACGCACGCCCAAGGCTTCCGCCCGGCGCGAGGGGCTCCTGCGCTTGCACGATGGCTTGCAGGGAGAAGCTAGACGGCGGCCGGCTCGCGCAGGGCCGGCTGGGCGGCGTCGCCAAGCAGCCAGCGCATCCCGTAGGCGCGCATGTCCTCGACCAGCGGCACCAGCGCCTTGCCCTTCGAGGTGAGCGCATACTCGACCCGGGGCGGGACCTCGGGGTAGGTGTGTCGCTCGACGACCCCCTCCTCCTCCAGGGCCCGCAGGCGCAGCGAGAGGGTGCGTGGGCTAATGCCCGCCAGCGAGCGCTCGAGCTCGCAGAACCGGGCGCTCCCCTCGGCCAGGTCGCGGATCAGCAGCAGCGTCCACTTGCCGCAGACAACTTCAGCGGTTCTGCAGACGGGGCAGCTCGAATTGCTCTCGGCACTCATCATGAAGGCGGGGCGGGTAGTGGCAACTTGCCTCGCTTCAACAAGTGTAGCGCTGGCGCTTCAGTTGCTGAAGCTTTGACGAAACGGCGCTGCGGCTACGGATGATCGGTGAGTACCGGTTCGATCTTGACGACGTTGATCTTGTAGCGAACCCCGCCTTCCCCATAGACGAAAGTCTGCGGAAAACCGGGCTGGAGCTCGATCAGCTCGCAGCTGTCGGTTCCGGATACGCACTTCCCTTCGCCGAAGCTCGAAGTGACGTCGGAGGAGACGACGAAAAGCGGCAGTTGCTTCTTCGGGTCGATCCCGATGTAGGTGATGACGGGAGCCCTGACCCCAGGTAGCGGAGTCGGCGGCAGCACTTCCTTGTGAACCGTCGGCCCCGTTTTTTCAACCGAGCCGTCCTTCTTCGTCTCAACCTTGGTGATCTGGACGTCGATCGAGAAGGCGAAGTAGGCCCCCCCTTTCGGGAGGGGAGTCGGGTCGTTCCCGCCAGCGGAGCCACTGCCGCCGGAGGGGCTGCTGGGAGAAGATTCGACGGGCGGGGTGTAGTTGGGGGTGCTGCCTCCTGAGCTTTCCGAGCCGGACGAGGACGATTCCACCGCCGATGACGAAACGCTGTCAGCAGTTGCCCTGCTTTCTTCACCGCTCAGGACCGGTGCCGTGAAGCGCTGATGGAAGGGATCGATGGGATTGCGCCGGGCGAGGCGCTTCCTGTAGTTGCGCAGTCCCGGCTGCGCCTGCACCACCGTCAGTGCCTTTGCCGCCGAAGAGGCCCCGCCGATCCGCCCTGGCGCCGGCAGCGGTTCGGCTTCTTCCGCACCCTCGGAGAGGAGGAACGGCGTCGCGATGATCGCGACCAGGACCAGCGCGATGACCGGAAGTAGCCGTCGATCCCGCAGGTCGTAATAGAGATCTGAGACGAACGGCGGGACCTTGATCTCGCTGCCGCGCAGCTTCGGCATCTTCAGCTCGGGGCCGACCCTCTTCATGGTGCCGCTCCGATCGTCGTCGAGACCTGGGTGGCTTCTTCGGGACCAGTCGTGGTGGCTCCGCCGGTGATCCCCTCACCGGGTGGGACCAAGAAGGTGGTGACGGTGAAGCTCGCTTCCAACTCGGGGAAGCCTTTGTTGGGCTCGGCCCCCAGCGTGAAGCCATTGATCGTGATCAGTCGGCCGGTCACGTCCACCTTCGAGTTCTTCGTCTTCACCATCGAGTCGAGCCCGTGGATGAAGTCGGCGATATGGAAGAAGCTGCCTCTGAAGGTGAGCGTGTAGGGCATCACCGCGAGGCCTGCCGGCCCGATGGTGGCTCCAATCGGCAGCGTCGAGGCAGCGACCTCGGTCGGCGAGGACGTGCCTTCTCCGCCCGCGGGCGGAGCTGCTTCTTCCGTGACCGGAGCCGCTTCGCCGGAGCCAGAGCTGAGCAGGAAGGTCTGGAAGCGGACCTGCGCGCGGCGGGCGATCCGGTTGAGCTGCACCAGCAACGAGGCGGTTTCGGCATCCTGAGGCGCCGCCTTGCCCAGGACGACCAGCTGCTGGTACTCGTTCGGGAACGCCCTTTGCGCCGCCAGCCCCTGCGCGACTTCGGATCGGTGCTGGGCGAGCGATTGTTCCTGCTGGGTGACCTCTCCTTCAAGTTTGCTGACTTCGCTCCGCTTCGGGCTCAACAGCATCATCCAGAAGGCGACTGCAAGGACGACGATGGTCACCATCGCGATGATCACGCGGTTCGAGGAACTCATCTCAGCCGCCTTCCGAGCTTTCCGCTTCGCTGGATTCAGTTTCCGAGGCGGTTGCTTCCGCCGTTTCGGTCGTGCTGACCGCGGCTTCGCCTTCGCCTGCCGCGAGGGGCACGGGGGCGGCGTCGAAGGCGACGACCATCTGGAACTGGGCGATGAAGCTCCTGGTCTGACAGGCGCCGCTGCTCCCCCCGGAGCCGCCCCCCCCTTCTTCCGCGGCCGCGAGTTCGGAGGTGCTTAGCCCGACCCGGGTTACGCCGTCGATGTCCTTCAGCGCGGTTACGAACCCCGCCACCGATTCCTGTCCGGACGCGCAACCGGACAGTTCGAGGGAGGGTCCGGCGATGCCACCGGTTCCGGCGGCCGCTTCGGCCCCGCCCCCCGCCGAGGCTTTGAGATCAGTGAGCCAGACGTCGTGCGGGAGCACCAGCGAAAGTTCGCGCATCACCCGTTCCCAGTCGAAGCGGCTGTCGGCCAGGCTGCTGATCGTCGCCACCCGCTCTTCGTGCAGCTGCTGGAACTGGACGTAGGCGCTGAGCCGCGTCGCCTGCTGCTGCGCCGCCGCGTCTTCGCGCTTCAGTCGAGCCAGCTCGCCCTTCTGTTCGGAGACCTGGTTGCCGGTGAGGACCAGCAGCGCCACCGCGGCTAGAACCACGACAAGAGCCCCGAGGAGGATGTACGGAAAGGGGCCGGTGCGCATCGGCGCATGAGCTCCCTGGCGCAGCTCGACGGGGATCAGGTCGACCGGACGCATCTCAGCTCCCCAAGGCGAGGCCGAAGGGAAGGACAAGTCGAGCCGCGACCACATCATCGACGCCGCCCAGGGCAGGTGGCCGCAGCGCCGAGATCGGCAGCCCTACCTGGGCTTCCATCTCGGAGGCAAGCCCGCCGATGGCACTGCCGGTCCCACAGAGCAGGACGTTGGAGACGGGTACTGCGCTCTCAAGGGCGCGGTAGTAGTCGAGCGAGAGGCGCAGCTCGTCGACCAGATGCGCGGCCCCCTCCTGAAGGGTGCGCCTGGCCGCGGTGACGATCTCCGGATCCCCCGCGAGCTCCTCCACCGGCGCGTCGAGGCCGACGTGCAGCAGCCATTGCTCGGCGTGTTCGGGGCTCAGCCCCGCCTCGGTCGTGAAGCGGGCGATGATCGCCTCCATCCCGGTGCCTGAGACCCGCGTGAAGAGGCAGGAGCGGCCACGGGAGACGGCGAGGTTCAGCACGTCGCCCACGTTGCAGTAGAGAACCGCCCCCTCGGAAGGCGCAGGGGCTTCGGCGCCAGGCTCGACCGGTGCCGCTGAGACGCCCGCCAGCGCCCGGATCATCCCGAAGGCGGAGAGATCGATGCCGACGGCTTCCAGTCCGGCTCTCCGGACCGGGTCGAGGAAGGAGGTGACCATGTCACGCCGGGCGGCGATCACCACGATGTCGACCTGGGGGCCGCTGGTCCCGTCCGCCGGCACCCCGCCGACGACCTGATGCTGCAGAACAGCCTGGTCGAGGGGCATCGGGATCTGCTCCTGCGCCTGGAAGCGGATGGCCGCCTCCATCTCCTTCGGGTCCTCGATCGCCGGCAGGCGCAGCGTACGGACGATGACTCGTTGATTGCCGATGCCGAGGCGGACCCGCTTCGGCAGGCTGCCCTGTCCGAAGAGCGCCTTCAGCGCTGCCACCAGCGCGTCGGGGTCGGCGACCTCTCCCTCATGGAAGATGCCCGGCCGCAGCGGCTGGATGGCGGAGGCCGTGAGATGGTCGGAGCCGTTGGAAGCCACGGCGGCCGCAGCGACGCTGCCGGCCTCGATGCTGAGGCCGGACAGACCGGTGGTCTTCTTTCCGGTGAGCGAGCCGAGGGAGCCCAGGCTCGGCAGGGAGGGCATGTTGATGGATTTCGTCAGCTGCATGGCAAGGGTGGTCTGTGCGCTGGTATCGGCGGGCAAGTGCTGAATCGGCAGAAACGCCGCAAAACTTTCGTCCCGCCGGTACCGAGAACTAGGAGAAGGTCGAGAGGTAGACGTCGACCACCTGGTTCCCCACCAGCAGACCGGCGATCCCTCCGAGCGCGAGAAAGGGGCCGAAAGGAATCGCCCGCTTCCTCGCCGCGGCGCCTTCGCGCGCGATCAGACACAGGCCGACAGCCGAGCCGACGAGCAGGGCGACCAGCAGCGCCGGAGCCACGCTGCGGCCTAGGAACAGCCCCATCACCGCAGCCAGCTTCACGTCCCCAAGCCCCATCCCCTGCGGGTAGGCGAGTGCGACCAGGAACAGCCCGCCCCCCGCGGCCGCGGCGGCGGCCAGACGCTCGGGCAGGCTGCCCGGGTCCCAGACCACGGTGATCCCGAGGCCGAGGAAGGTGGCGACCAGGAGGATCCGGTTCGGGATCAACCGCCGGTCGAGGTCGGTCAGAGTGATCGCGGCCAGGGTGGTGACGAAGACGAGCCCCAGTGCGACTTCGACCGGGTCGTCCCACAGCACCAGGATCGTCAGCGCGTAGAGCAGGCCGAGCGCAAGCTCGGTAAGTGGATAGCGGGCGGAGATGCGGTCGCCGCAGCAGCGACTGTGGCCGCGCAGCAGCAGCCAGGAGAAGACGGGGACGTTGTCGTAGGCGGCGATCTGAGTACCGCAGGTGGTGCACTGCGATCGCGGTCCTACGACCGATTCCCCTCTCGGGACCCGGTGGCCGACCACGGTCACGAAGCTACCCGCGATCAACCCCCCGAAGAAGGCGGCCAGGGCAACACCGCCCACCTCAGCCACCCCCGATCGGCGTGCTGGTATCGACCTCGAGACGGCTGGGGAAGCGTGGGGTGTCGTAGATGATCGGGATCGCGCCGCCGCCGGTGTTGTTCCGTTCGACCGTGATCGCAACCCCCAGGCGTTCTTTGGCATTGATCGTGTAGGGCGATTCCATGAAGGGCATCGTCAGCTTCAGCCCTTCCCATTCCTGCGGCCAGGCTTTGTTTCCTTCCGGGGTCAGCTTCCAGTATTCGAAGCCGCCCGCCGTGTTCTTGAGACGCGTGTCTTTGAACGGGGTCGTCGCTTCGCTGCGTTTGAAGAGATAGACGCAGAGAGTCCCCGTGTAGAACGTTTCCGGAAAGCGCCGGGTGAACACTTCGAGGGTCGCTTTTTCGGTCATCACGAAGTCTTCGGCCATCGGGTCGGTCACCCAGCTATGGGTCTGAGCCTCGGGTTTGGTCGTGCCCGAGGAACCGAAGTTGCAACCGATGGTGCTGTCTTTGACGATCTGCAGGCCCTTTTCCGAATAGAGATCATTGGAGTAGTCGTAGAGCGGCGGGTCGGTAGGATCGGCCGGGGTCGGATCCGGGGGGCTCCCCAGCAGGAGCGCGTCAGGCGCCCCTTTCGTCCCCCCGTACTGCAGCCCGTCCGCGCACGATCCCCTGGTGTTCCGAAGCTGATGGTCGCCCATGGTTTCCTGCCGGGTGGTGACTCCGGTGGTCGAGCAGGGAGTGTCGCTGAGGAAGAACTGCTGAGCAGTGACGATTTTGTTGCCCGGTCCCGGTTTCGGGTCGTCTTCCGCCGTGTCGGTGGGGTCAATGAAGTTGGACTGAACTTCGGCGTAGCCGGTTTCCTGCGGCTGGTTCGGCACCGGGTTCACCTTGACGATGACGACGATCTGTTTGTAGTCCTGTTTGCCGGGGCACTTGGTTTCTTCGCATTTTTCGTCGTTGTGCCAGACGATGTAGCGATAAACCTTGCCGCTGATGTCACCGCTGGTGAAGGGGTCTGGCCCGGGGCTGACGATCCCGGTAGTGATTTTTTTTTCCGTGCCGTAGAGGCTGCCGTTGTTGGCAACCAGGATGCGGTAGTCACCAACGGGCTGGCGGGTGAGGGCGAATTTGTTTTCCAAGACGCGGTAGTCGGGGCTGAGGACGTTGTTTTCGTGCGGCGGGGTCGCCGTCAGCGCCAGCTGTTCGTCTTTCATGCTCCTCAGGAGCTCCAGTTCCTGTTCGGCGAACTCGAGCGCCACCTGGTTCGCCTTTGCCCGCTGGGCGTTGCGGGTTGCCGCCGAGAGCAGGGCGAAGGTCGTCATCGCGGCGAGCGAGAGGATCAGGATCGCGACGAGAACCTCGACGATCGTGAACCCGCTTTCGCCGTTCGCTCGTCTCATCTCAGTAGTTGAGCGTCGCGTTGCGGAGGCTGGCGCCTGCCGAAACCGTAAGCGCTCCCTGCCCGCTCGGGTTCGGGATCCTCAGGGTGATCTTGACGTATTTCGCAGAGCTCGCAGCAGGTGCGTAGGTGAAGACTTGGTCGCTGCTGATCCCCGAGATCAGCGGCTGCGAGACACCGGTGAACGTGCCGACATTGGCCTCGATCCGCGAACACGAGGTGGTGGTGCAGCTGTAGGTGATCTGACATTTGATCGCCGGCAAGCCGCTCGCCAGCACCGTGCTCGAGCCACAGCTGGTGCGACGTACAAAGCCTTGGAACGAGACCAAATTGGCTTTTGCGTGTTCAGGATCGACTGCCACGCCGCTGCGGATCTCGCGCGTCATCCGGTCAAGCTCCTGCCTCGCGATCGAGATGTTCTGGGCCTGTTTGGTGATCTTCGGCTGACCCCGCACGGCGCTGATCACCAGCGATGCGACCGCCGCCATCACCACCACACCCATTGCCGAGGCGACCAGTAGCTCGACGAGGGTGAAGCCCCCTTCCCCACTCGCGGCCTCGAGGCGCCGCATCACAGTGCCACCACCTTGAACGCTCGCTTAACGGGGGGGCTTCCGACTCCAATCGCGTTCATTGCCTTCAGGGAGAAGACGTGCTTTCCAGGGGCCAGACGCTTCAGCTTCATGGGTGAGCTGCAGGGCGTCCAGCGCTTCCGGTCGATCCTGCAGAAGAACCGAGTTCCGGGCTGTTCGGCAGCATCGTCGAAACGGAAGACGGGACGGCTCAGGCGGGTCTTCGCCGCCGGGCCAAAGGTGATTCGGGCAAGCGGCGCGACATACAGGATCCCGTCGTGCCTGAGGCCGCCGCTCGACCCGGCGCTGCCACCCCCGGCCGGGGGAGCGCTCGGTGCTCCGGGGCCGCTCGAAGTTCCGCCCAGCTCACTCGGACCGCTCGCGCCCCCCCCGGAGCTTCCTTCGCCCGATCCATTGCCCCCTTCCCCGCCGCCGGACGGTAGCGGCGTTTCCTGCTTGTAGGAGATCGGGCTGGAGCAGACGGAGACCACTCCGGCCGACTCCGCGGTGGCGCGGTAGCTGGTGGTCGATTCGGGGGGCACGGGCACTTCGACGGTGAGACCGGTGGCAAGTTCTTCGGCGCTGCCAGTGGCCACGGGTTCACCGGAGCAGTCGAAGCTGGCATAGACCTTTACCGAGGCTCCGGCGTTGGCCTGGCCGAATACAGCGGGCGTCAGCGACGGGTTCGGTGATGGTGGATTGGTGCCTTCGAGGGCGGGAGGCGGCGGGCTCAGCACGAGATCGTCCGCATTCTTGACCGAGACCAGCTGGGTTTCCCCGGCGCTCCAGGAGTAAACGTCTTCCTCACCCGCAGAGTCGTCTTTGAGGGAGAGCTGCTCCTGGGTGTTGAAAAAGACCTCTTCGCCGCCATCGGAAGTGGCCCTGAATTCGGCCCCGAACGGTCCGTTGCCGCCGACGTCCTGGCCACCCGAGACAAGGGAGGTGCCGGAGGCGGAGCGCCGGTAGATGTCAGCCGAGCCGTCTTCGTCGTCGGAGACCAGTGATTCGGTCGTCGAGAAGTATGCGTTCGACCCATCCTGCGAGGCACCTCTGAACGAAGCTTCGACTTCGCCGCCTCCCCCTTCCGGCCCCGTCGAGACGAGGGTCGTTGCACCGCCCGAGCGCTCATAGACATCGGCGGCGTCATCGATGTCGGCGCTCGTCAGCCGCTCCCGCGTACTGAAGAAGACCGTGTCGGTCGCCCCGGTGCGTGAGGCCCACTCGAAGGTGGCCGCGATGTCTTCATGCCCCAGCCCTCCTTCGCCGGCGGAAACGAGCTCGGTCATACCGCCCGCGCGGACGTAGACGTCCTGCTTGGTGTCTGAGTCAGCAAGGGCGAATCTGTCGTCGGTTTCGAAGTACACGGCGGAGCCGTCTGCCGAGGAGCCCGAGAAGATCGCGTTGGCGTCGCCGTTGGTCCCTCCGGCCCCGAGCGAGGCCACCACCGGATCGCCTCCCGACCAGGCAAAGACATCTTGTGAATCGTCGGTGTCCGTGCCCAACTGCTCGTTCGACTCGAAGAAGGCGCGCGAGCCGTCGGGAGAGACCGCCCGGAAGGTGGGGTTGCAGTTCAGGCTCGCAGGACAGTTCCCTTCGCCGGAGACGAGCAACGTTTCCCCCGTCAGGAGGTCGCGCTCGTAGATGTCGGAGGAGGTGTCGAGATCCTCTTCGACCAGGCTTTCGGCCGTCGTGAAGAACGCATTGTCCCCGGCCACGTCGGTTCCCTGGTACTGGGCGCCGATCGCGAGATTGCCGCATTTCAACTTCAGGCAGGAAGCGTCGGCCGCTGAGACGAGGGCCGTCGCCTTGGCCTGGGGGTCGTAGACGTAGACGTCCTGCGCTTCGTCTTCGTCAGCCGCGCTCAGGCTTTCGCTGGTCGCGAAGAAGACTTTCCCCCCTTCGAAGGGGACGCCGTTGGGGACGAAGTTCGCGTCTGCGAGGCCGTTGCCGCACCCAGGGCCGCAGCCGGTCCCCAGGGAGGCAAGGAGAGTCTTGTTTTCGACCAGGTTTCGGACGTAGATGTCCACCTTGCGGTCGTGATCGGTCGAGACGAGGCGCTCGCGGGTGGAGAAGAAGACTTCGCTTCCGTCGCTGGAGAGGCCGTCAAACGTCGCCGGCAACGTGTCGTTGCCGCCGAAGGGCCCGAGGGACACCTGCCTGGTCACGTATTCGTCCAAGCTCGAGTCGAACGTGCGCTCGAAGATATCTACGGTCGGATCGGTATCGCCCAGCACCATCTGCTCCGAGGTGCTGAAGATCGCGACCTTGCCGTCAGCGGAGATGCCGTCGTAGCTTGCGGGGGAAGCCACCGCCGAAGCCGGGCCGATGCCAGCGCAGACCATCGCTACCAAGCCGGTCAGGCCGAGACGAGCGACGCTTCGCGACAGGATGATGGAACCGGTCGGGCTCATCACGGTTCGGTATCGGCTTCCTGCGGCATTCCGTTTAGCGCGGTCGTTATGACTAGCCAAAAGCAGGAGGGGCGGGCCCACGGCCCGCCCCTCCTGCGCTTCGTTCTAGTTGGCTTGAGTTAAATCAGCCTTTGTTCCAGTCGCCGCCAGCGGGGCAGCCGCCGGTTTCGACAACTTCACATTTGTATTCAATGCCGGTCGCGCTTCGTTTGACCCAGAATTTCTGAGTTTCCTTGGCGCCTTCCATGGTGATTTTGTAACCGGTGCCACCGGTTCCTTCCACCACCGCTCCCACAAACGGAGCATTGGCGAGCGCGGGCTCGATTTTCTTCAACCGCGCTTCGAAGGTTTCGGTGCCCGGAGGGGTGTAACTACCGCTGTTTTCGGTCGACCACGTCTCGGCGGCGACTTGGGCGGTGTGGACGTACTCCTTGGCCTTTGCGTCGCCGGCCTTTTCCTTCTGATTGAAGAAGGCGGGCAGCGCGATCGCGGCGAGGATGCCGAGGATCAGCATTACGACGAGAAGCTCGATGAGCGTGAAGCCCGCCTCGCTGTCGCCGTTGAGCCGGGCGCCGATTCGGGCCCGGAGATTCTGGACTGACATTAGTGACCTCCTATGGTCCTAATCGTTCGAGCCAGAGCCCCGTCGCGTGAAGCCACGTGGTGTCTGTCGACCCCGGTGGTAGCCCGGCTGACTCCGATGGAGTCCCGACGGCTTTGCGCCCCCGCCTCACGACGAGTTTGCCTTTTGCACCGAAGCACTGGCAGATTCATCACAGGGGGTTAATCGACCGCAGCGGGCAAGACTTGATCCCTGAAATTAGGGTCCCGTTGGGCCAAAACAGCGCAGAGCTGGACGTACGTCTACCTAGACGTCTCGAAAACAGATGACTGCCCTAGCGGATGTGTTCGTAGATGCTGAACAGCGGCAGGTACATCGAGATCACGATGAAGCCCACCATGCCGCCGACGAAGCAGATCATCACCGGCTCGATCAGCGCCGTCAGCGCCTTCACCTTGGCGTCGACCTCGGCCTCGTAGAACTCGGCAACTTTGGTCAGCATCGTCTCCAGTTGCCCGGTTTCCTCCCCGACGGCGACCATGTGGCCCACCATCGGCGGGAAGATCGCATTCCCTTCGATCGGCCCGGCAAGCGATCCGCCGGTCTTGACAGAGGTGTAGACGTCGTCCATCGCCTTCTCCACGACGACGTTGCCGGCGGTCTCACCCGTCAGCTGAATCGCCTGCAGCATCGGCACGCCGGAGGAGACCGAGCCGGAGAAGGTGCGCGACCAGCGGGCCAGCGCGACCTTCTGGATCACGTCGCCGATCTTGAATGGGAGGCGAAGGATCAGCCGGTCCCAGGCGTCTTTGCCACGCTCGGTCTTCTTCCACCTGAAGAAGGCCCAGAACCCGAGGACGAGGCCGGGCAGAAGAATGAACCACTGGTGAGTGAGAAGATTCGACACGCCCACACAGAGCTGCGTCGGGCCGGGCAGGCCAGCCGCTTCTTCGGGATGTTCTTCGGCGAGTTCTTCGAAGATGCCTGCGAAGACCGGGATCACGAACATCACGATCACGACCAGGACAACGACCGCGAAGCCGAAGACCAGCGACGGGTACATCAGAGCCGATTTGACCTGACGGCGCAGCGCGTCCTGTTTCTCGACCTGGTAGGCGACGCGGTCAAGAGCCTCGTCGAGGCGTCCCGATTGCTCCCCGGAGCGGACCATCGCCCTGAACAGGCGGTCGAACACCCGGGGACAGCGCTCCATTGCCTGCTCCAACGTGCTGCCAGCTTCGACGTCGGCGCGCATACCGGCGACGGCCTCTTTTATCTCCTCGTCCTTCGTCTGCTGTTCGAGGGTGTGCAGGGTGCGCAGCATCGGCATTCCCGACGCGACCAGCGTCGCGAACTGGCGGGAAAAGACCGCGAGCTCGCGCATGTCGACGCTCTTCCAGCGCCGCATGATGTCCTCGATCTTGATCGGGTTGCTCTTCTCGCTGACATCGAGGACGATCAGGCCGCGCTGGCGCAACTGCTCGGAGACCTGCGACTTCGAATCGGCTTCGAGCTCGCCAGCCGTCGCAGTCCCGCCGAGATCCATCGCCTTGAAGGTAAACGTGGTTGCCGCCACGGCCTAGGCTCCGTTGACGTAGGAGGGCTGCGCCGGCGCCCCGCCGTCGACGTAGGGCGGAGCCGCCATCACCGGCGCCTCGCCGCCGAGCACCCGTTTCAGCTCCTCCGGGACCGACGAGCGCTGTTCGGCCAGCGAGCGAGTGATCTTGCCTTCGCGGACCAATCGCGCTAGATCGGCGTCCATGGTCTGCATCCCGATCGCTCCCGAGGTCTGCACGGCCGCGTAGATCTGGTGGGTCTTGCCCTCGCGAATCAGATTGCGGATCGCCGGCGTGGGCACCAGCACCTCGGTTGCGACCACGCGGCCTCTGCCGTCGCCGGTCGGCAGCAGCTGCTGGGTGACGATCCCTTGCAGCGCGATCGAGAGCTGGGCTCGCACCTGCCCCTGCTGCTCGGGGGGAAAGACGTCGATGATGCGGTCAACCGTCTGCGCGGTCGACTGGGTATGCAAGGTGGCGAAGACGAGGTGGCCGGTCTCGGCTGCGGTGAGCGCGGTGGCGATCGTCTCCAGGTCCCTCATCTCGCCGACCAGGATCACGTCGGGGTCCTCTCGCAGGGCGGCCTTGAGGCCGAGGGCGAAGTCCTCCGCGTCCCCCCCGATCTCGCGCTGGTTGACGATCGAAGTTTTGTGCCGGTGCAGGAACTCGATCGGATCCTCGATCGTGAGGATGTGATCCTGCCGCTCAGAGTTGATCAGGTCGATCATTGCGGCCAGGGTCGTGCTCTTGCCGGAGCCGGTGGGCCCGGTGACGAGGACGAATCCCCGCGGTTTCTGCGTCAGCTCACGCAGGACGGCCGGCCCGCCGAGGGAGTCGAGGGCGGGGATCTCCTGCGGGACGAAGCGGAAGGCGGCGCTGACGGCACCGCGCTGAAAGAAGCAGTTGACGCGAAAGCGGGCGACGCCGGGGATCGCGTAGGCGAAGTCGAGCTGCTTGTGGTTCTCGAAGCGTTTGCGCTGGTCGTCGTTGAGGATGCTGAAGATAACCTCACGGGTCTCCTGGCCGGTGAGGACCGGGAAACCATCCATTGGGCAGATCTTGCCCTTGTCGCGAATCGCCGGCGGAAACCCAGGCGTGAGGTGGACGTCGGAGGCCCTCGCCTCCACCATCCTGCGCAGTACCTCCGAGAAGTCGAAAGACTCCATGCCGACTAGATCGGCAGCGTTGCCGCTTTACTCAAGGACCCGCTCCAATCATGCGGTGACACGGAGCACCTCCTCGAGGCTGGTGAGGCCGTCCCGCACCTTCCCGACCCCGTCCTCGCGCAGGGTGCACATCCCCTCCTCGCGGGCGGCGGTGGCGATTTCCGCCTCAGAGAGCTGCGCCACGGCCATTTCCTTGATCCGCTCGCTCAGGCCCATCACCGAGTAGAGGCCGACGCGGCCTTTGTAGCCGCTTTGGTTGCAGCGCGCGCAGCCGACTGGCTCGTAGGCCTCGAGGTCGACACTCGACCGCACCCCGGCCTCGCCCAGAGCCTGGATCGGGATCAATGCCCGCCGCTTGCAGTGGCTGCAGAGCTTGCGCGCCAGCCGCTGGGCGACCACGCAGTCGACCGCCGAGGCGATCAGGAAGGCCTCGATCCCCATCTTGGTCAGGCGCGTGATCGCACCTGGCGCGTCGTTGGTGTGAAGGGTCGTCAGCATCAGGTGGCCGGTCAGCGCCGCCTCGATCGCGATCCGCGCCGTCTCGCTGTCGCGAATCTCGCCGACCATGACGACGTCGGGGTCGGCGCGGAGGATCGACCGCAGCCCGGTGGCGAAGTCGAGGCCGGCCTTGCGGTTGACGTTCATCTGGTTGATCCCGGCCAGCTGGTACTCGACCGGATCCTCGATCGTGATGATCTTTTTCTCGACGTCGTTTAGGTCGCCCAAGGCCGCATAGAGGGTCGTCGACTTTCCCGAGCCGGTCGGCCCCGTAACCAGGACGGCCCCATACGCCTGGCGAAAGGCATGCTCGAAACGCTCACGGGCGGAACCGTCCATGCCGAGGTCGTCGAGCGAGCGCTGGGCGTTGTCTTTGTCGAGGATGCGGATCGTCGCCCCCTCTCCCCGCTGGGTGGGCAAGGTGGTGATTCGCAGGTCGACCTTGCGCTCGGCGACGCTGACGCTGACGCGGCCGTCCTGAGGAACTCGTTTCTCGGCGATGTTGAGGTCGCTCATGATCTTCACACGGGAGATCACCGCGTTGACCATCCGCTTCGGCACGTGTGCCGCCTCCCTCAGTACGCCATCGACTCGAAACCGCACCCGCATCTCGTCGTCCTCGGGCTCGAAGTGGATGTCGGAGGCGCCCTCCCCCACTGCCTGTCCAAGGATGCTGTAGACGAGCTTGATCACCGGCGCGTCCTCGGCGCCGACCTGCATGTCGGCGACCTCGGCCAGGTCCTCCTCCGGCTCCTCCTCCACCGCCTCCGTGACCGCGCTCTGGAGCGTGTTGAGCTTGCCGATCAGCGCTTCGATGTCTTCGTCGGCGGCGACCGCGACCCGGCAGTCGAGCCCGGTTGCGATCTGGATATCGTCGACGGCGAGCACATTGGTCGGGTCCGCCATTGCCACCAGCACGGTCTGCTTGTCGACGAAGCCGATGGGGATCGCGCGGTAGCGACGGGCGGTGCTGACGGTGACTAGGTTGGCCGCCGCCATGTCCACCTGATAGGCGGTGAGGTCGACGTGGTCGAGGCCGTAGCGCTCGGCAACGGCGCGCGAGAACTGGTCGGCGGTGAGCGCCCCCTGTTCCAGCAGGAGGCGCTCCGGGGGCTTCCCGGCGGTGCGGGCTTCTTCGATCGCCTGGCGCGCGCGGCCGTCGTTCACATAACCGAGCTCGACGATGACATCGGTGACGAAGCCGCTGGAGCGGCCGCGGGTCAGCGGCGGCGTCAGCCCCGGGGGGCCGGCCGGCTCGGGCTGGTAAGCAGGAGCGGTCGAGTCACCAGAGATGGGGACCGGCCGCAGATGGCTCGGAAAGTCCCGGTCGCTCATCTCAGGGGTGGTACGGGAGGGTGGCGCCGCGGTAGTTGGCGTCGACCACCGACTGGACGATGCTCTCCGGGCTCTGGAACCCGTACTTGACGAAGGCGACGGGGACTCCATTGTCGAGGTGCTTCGGCCGGATCACCACCAGCGACGGCAGGCGGTTGAGGTCCACACCCTGCGCGATCGCCACATAGCGGGCGATGCGATCAGAGGGCACTAAGAAGGTGGCCACGTCGGGGTAGGACTCAAGACGCTTCACAGCCCCGGTAACCAAGCGATCGTCGATGCCGCCCGTGCGGACGAAGAGGAGGACCACGGTCTGGCCGGATTCGAAGGCCGCGACGACCGGCTGAGGAGGGGCGGGTGCCGCCCCTGCGCCGGAACCCGGCGGCGGCAGCTCAGCGGGCGCAGCAGCGATTTCCGGTTCGGCGGTGGCGATCGCCTCGGGCGCCGCGGGGGCCGCCGATTCTTCGGCTTCTTCTTCTCCCCCGCCCATTTTTCCGAGCAGGAAGACGACGGCGACCAGCAGCAGGACGGCGACGAGGACGACCTGGGCGATCGGGTTGTCGTTCAGCTTCTCTCTCATACGTTCGCCTATTAGGTGTTCGACACCAAGAACGCCGAGCTTGAGCAGCGGGCGCCTGCGCCCCGGCGCTGATCAGCAGTTCGCGTTAGGAGACGACCCGGTGACAGCGGAGCACTCGACGTACCGGGTGCGTTCGAGCATGCTGGCGAAGTTGAAATCGGGCGGTTTGATCCGGGGATCGGCGGTGACGTAGACGTTGCCGTGGATCCTCAGCTTCTTGCCGGCGATCAAGGCGTTCCAGCTGGCCGAGCCGCCGATGTCGATCAGGCTCTGCGGCGCGTAGACGATTACTTCGTTCCCGCCGGAGTTCCCCTCGAGGTTGACCCCCCCGTTTCCGAGCATGTATATCCCCGGCATTTCGAAGAAGCCCTGGGTGGGGTTGAAGCCAGTGGAGGTGATCTGCCCCCCACCCTCGACTTCGACCTGGACGGCCCCGGAAGCCATTCCGCAGTGTTCGGGCGTGTCAATGAAGATCCGCACGTGGGATTCGACCGGCATGTAGATCTTCCCCGACTGGATGTCAACCTTGCAGAGCAGGTAGTCAGGTCCGCCCATCGTCAAGGTGCCATTGCCGGTGATTTTTATCGCCCTGGTCGCGGCGTCCCAATAGCTGTTCCCGTTCTTGCTGAACGTGTCCACCAACCCGGACTTGCTGCCAGTGCAGTTCTTCGAGAGGCGGCAGTTCCAGTTGTCGGTCGGAGGAGTCACAAGCGGCAGCGTCTTCGTCCCTTCGAGCTCTTCCCCGTTGCAGTTCGGCGTCGGCGAGTCTTTGGCCGGACCGTGCCGTAGGTCGCCGCAGAGGATCGGGTGCGCATTGGCATCGATATTCCCGTTGGTGCCCATGTCAGTTTCCACCCAAGGGGAGGATCCTTCGATTTCGATGTTGTCTTCACCGATCAATTTTTCGTCGAGGAAGACGTTGTCGCCGCTGACGGTTTTGAAGGCGATGTTGACCCGGCGGTTGACTTTGCCCGAGCTGCCGGTTGCGACTACAGCCATTTCGCCACCGCCGGTGTAAGCGCTGACTTGGTAGGTGTAGGTCGCGTTCCCAATCCTTTCCGGGGTTATCTCTGGACACCAGGCACCTGAAGCGGGGACAGATTCTCCGTTCGGGCCGACGCACGGGTTGAGCGGACTGAGTTTCGCGAGGGAGCGATTGAGTCGAAGCATCGCGATGTTTGCCCCGGCGTCGGCGGCCGCGATCGCTTCCTTCGAATTGTCATCTCGATTGGTCCCCGACTGCACGTTGGCCGTCGTCAGCACGGCAACGCTCGCCAGAGCGAAGCTGGCGATCAACGCCATCATCGCCGTCGGCAGCGCAATACCGCTCTCGTTGCGTCGCAGGTCCCGGACGAGCAGGATGAAGCGGTCGATCGCGGCCATCGCTATCTGATCGGCTCAGGCGGCCGCCGGCTTGAACCGTGCGATTGGGACGGCGGCGGCCGCTGGACGCCCGACCTAATCAGTTAGAGGATGCGGCGACCTGCTCGGCCGCGGGCTCGAGCTGCTCGATCCCGCTCGCCCGCTGGCCGCCGGCGGCGAGCATCAGCTTGAAGTCGTGCGGACTGGAGGCGTACTCGAGGGCGACGTGCTCGGAGACCTTGCCCTCCATCACGTAGCCGAGGAGGGACTGGTCGAAGGTGCGCATGCCATAGTACTCGCCCTCGGCGATCACCTCGGTGATCTTGCCGGTCTCCTCCGGGTTCATGATCAGGTCTTTGACGCGGCCGGTGACGACGAGGATCTCCGAGGCGGGGACCCGGCCATCGCCGGTGAGGTCGGGGACGAGGCGCTGGGCGATCGCCCCCTTCAGGGTGGCTGCGAGCATGACGCGGGCCTGGTGCTGGAGGTGGGGCGGGAAGAAGTCGACGATGCGGTTGATCGTCTCGGTTGCGTCCAGGGTGTGGACGGTCGAGAGCACGAGGTGGCCGGTCTCGGCCGCGGAGAGGGCCGTGCGGACGGTCTCCTCGTCGCGCATCTCGCCGATCAGGATGCAGTCAGGGTCCTGGCGCAGGACGCGGCGCATCGCCCGGCCGAAGCTTTCGGTGTCGGAGCCGACTTCGCGCTGGTTGACGATCGAGCCTTTGTCTTCGTGCAGGTACTCGATCGGGTCCTCGAGGGTGATGATGTGATCGGTCCGGGTGCGGTTGATGTGGTCGATCATCGCCGCCAGCGTCGTGCTCTTGCCCGAGCCGGTGGTGCCGGTGACGAGGATGATCCCGCGCTGCTCCTCGGCCAGCTTGGTGACGACCGGCGGCAGCCCGAGCTCGTCCACGGAACGGATTTCGAAAGGGATCGCCCGGCAGACGATCGAGATCGAACCTCGCTGCCTGAAGGTGTTGACGCGGAAGCGGCTGAGGCCGGGGACCGAGTAGGAGAAGTCCGCCTCGCCCGATTCCTCGAACTCGGTCAGCGAACGCACCTCGGCGATGTCGTGAAAGGCCTGTTCGGTGTCCTTCGGCTCCAGGGGCGGATACCCCTCGAGGTGCGCCAGCTCGCCGTGCAGCCGCGCGGTCGGCGGCACGCCCACCTTGACGTGCAGATCCGACCCACCCCGCTCGACCAGGGTGTGCAGCGCTGAGTCGATCTCGAACATCCCGGCTTCTATCGGCCGGACAGCCAGATCGCTTAATGCTGGTTGTGGGCTGAGAGGGGCCGGTGGGGGTCTCCCGGAGCACCTCCGCCGAGAGAATCGCCTGGCTGGCTGACGCCTCCTGCCGCTCCGGCTCGGCTCCATGCTGATTACCGGGAGACCCCCACCGGCCCCTCCATCAACGGCAAGCCTTGAATGAGGCACGGGTCCAGCCGCCCTTCGCTCTTCAGCTACTGCGGCTCGAAGGGGACGGATACCCCCTTCCCAAAGGCTCAAGGAACCACGTTTGCGCCTCCAGGGCTCGCCCCAGCTGCGCAACGGTCTTTGGGAAGGGGGTATCCGTCCCCCTCCCCCCAAACCGAGTACTGCTTAAGCGACCTCGCGCAGTTTCTGGGCCTCGCCCAGCGACTGCAGCTTTTTCAGGCTCTGGTTCTCGATCTGGCGGATCCGCTCGCGGGTGACGTTGAAGGTGCGGCCGACCTCGTCCAGGGTCCGCGGGTGCTCGCCGCCGAGCCCGTAGCGGAGCTCGAGCACGCGGCGCTCGCGGTAGGAGAGGTTCTCGAGGGCTTCTTTCAGCGCCTCTTTGGTCAGCAGGTCCGCCGCCCGGTCGAACGGGGACTCGGCCTTCTCGTCGGCGATGAACTGGCCGAACTCAGACTCCTCCTCGTCGCCGACCGGCTTCTCGAGGGAGACCGGGGCCTGGGCGGAGCGCTTGATCGAGTCGACCTCCTCGGGGTCGATCCCCGTCACCTCGGCGATCTCCTCCGGGGTGGGCTCGCGGCCCAGCTCGGTGACCAGCTTGCGCTCGGCGCGGCCGATCTTGTTCAGCTTCTCCACCACGTGGACCGGGATGCGGATGGTCCGCGCCTTGTCGGCGAGCGCACGGGCGATCGCCTGGCGGATCCACCAGGTCGCGTAGGTGGAGAACTTGAACCCCTTGCGGTAGTCGAACTTCTCCGCCGCGCGGACGAGTCCGAGGGTCCCCTCCTGGATCAAATCGAGGAAGGGCAGGCCCTGGTTCCGATAATTTTTCGCGATCGAGACGACCAGGCGCAGGTTGGACTCGACCATTTTCTGCTTCGCGTCGAGGTCGCCGCGCTCGATCCGTTTGGCGAGTTCGACCTCCTCGGCCGCGGTCAGCAGGCGGACTTTGCCGATGTCCTTGAGGAACAGCTGCAAGGAGTCGGTGGTCATGTCCGGTTTGAGGTCGAGCGCCTGTTTCTGGCGCCGGCGGCCTTTTTTGCCGGTGTCGACGGGGAGCGCTTCGGCCGCGGCTTTCTGCGCCGGGTCCATGTCCTCGACGAGCTCGATCCCCGACTTCTCGAGGTGCCCGTAGAGGTCCTCGACGTCAGACTCGTCGAGATCGACCTCCGAGACGGCGGAGGCGACGTCGCCGAAGGTCAGCACGCCGAGCTGCTGCCCGCGATTGATGAGGTTTTTGACCTCCTCCATTTCCTGAAGCTCTGCTACCAGCATCCGTTCTTACTCGTTTCCCTTGCGCTCGTTGTTTAGTCCTGTAGACGAAAAGACCGCTGCGGCCCGCAAAGTCGCGCCGGAGCGACAAAAAGCGGACCCTTGGTCTGGTCCGCGAAGTAGCGTCTACATCGTCATTGTGCCCAGTGGGCGGGCGTCTCTCACCGCATCAAACGCCTGTTCGCATAGTACTCGCTTCACTTTGTGAAGTCAAGCCAAATGCCCCGCAATTTGCGCAATCCGAAACTCTGGCTCAGCGCCTTCTGGAATCGGGCCTACCGCGAGAACGTCACCGGCCTCTCGGCGATGGTCGCATACAACCTGATGCTGGCCGTCTTCCCCTTCGCCCTGCTGGTGCTCTTCGTCTTCGGTCAGGTGCTGAAGATCGGCGGCGTCGAGAGCAGCGTCCTGGCCGACCTGCAGCGCCTCTTCCCCAACACCGAGCAGCAGACCCTGACCGACGCCCTGCGCCGGATCGAGGACAACTCGACGACGATCGGGATCGCCGCCTTCGTCGGCTCGCTCTGGATCGGAGCCTCCTTCTGGGGGGCGATGGACACCGCCTTCTGCCGCATCTACCACGTCGAGTGCCGGGGCTGGGTGGAGCAGAAGCGCTTCTCCTTCGCCATGCTCGGCGTCGTCCTCCTCTTCATCGCCGCCAGCATCTTCGTCCCCACCTTCGAGAGCGCCGTGGTCGACAGCACCGACCGCCTCCCCTTCGGCCTCTCCGACATCAAGGCGCTGGACACGATCCTGCTGCTGGGGGCGGCGCTGCTGGTCACCTTCGGCATCTGCTCGGTGATCTTCTGGGCGGTCCCGAAGGGGCACATGCCCTGGCGCGCGGTCTGGCCCGGCGCCCTCTTCGTGACCCTCGGCGCCGGCCTCGCCAACTGGCTCTTCCCCATCTATCTCTCCAACGTGTCCAATCTCTCGCGGTTCGGCTCGACCCTCGGTTTCATCCTCATCGCCCTGCTCTGGTTCTACGTTCTCAGTCTCGCGCTGATGGTCGGAGCAGTAATCAACTCCCTGCGCTTCGAGTTGCACGACACCGGCGAGCTACCTTCCTATGAGCGATTGCCGCGCCCCTGTGGGTGCGAAGAAGGCGCAAGCAGCGAGCCCGAGCAGCGGGCTCCCTCCACTGGTTAATAAAAACTGTCGTATCCTTCGATGCGGGGAAAGATCGGCCGGCTGGACCGAGAGTCCAGATCGCCGGCCGGGGTGGGACAATCCGCATTGATGCAAAAACATCGGAGTTCTGAGAAGGCGACCACCGTTCTGGAACCGACTGTTCCTCGGAACGTCGGTGAAGGCTCGCAGCACCAGCGAATCATCGACGCGATCGTCGACAGCTGCGCGGAGAAGACCTATGCGGCGACCACGATCAGCGACATCGTCGCCGGGGCGCACATCTCCCGCACCACCTTCTACAAGCACTTCGCCGACAAGCGCGCCTGCTTTGACGCCGCGATCGAGCACTGCATCGAGCGGCTTCAGGAGGTGGCCGCCAGCGCCCACTCGCCCGACGACGGCGCGCCCGACGCGGTCCGCAAGTCGACCGCCGCCGTCCTCGGGGCGCTGGCGGCGAAGCCGGGCCTGGCGCAGCTGCTGACCGGCGACGCGATCGCCGTCGACCCGCAGATGATCGAGCGCTACCGGAAGGCGACGATTCCGGCGCTGGAGGCCCTCTGGTCGGGGTCGCGGGACGGCAGGAGCGCCCACACGGACCCGCGCCTCGCCTTCGGCCAAGCCCAGGTCCTGATCCTCAACCAGATCGCCACCGGCAGGGCCGACCGCCTGCCGGACCTGCTGCCGCAGATCGTCTACTTGGCGGTCAGCCCGTTCGGCGGCCATGCGGAGGCGATCCGGCAATCCGAGCTGGCCAAGGAGAGCGCGACCAGTGCCGTTCTCGGTGATTGACAACCCGAAGGACGAGGATCTGCGCAAGTGGCGGCTGCCGCGCGGCCGCCATGGCCTCCCGCGCGAGCTGGTCGAGCGCTCCCAGCGGCAGCGGCTGCTCGCCGCCGTGGTCAGGGTCACCGTCGCCAAGGGCTACGAATCCACCACCGTCGCCGACATCCTCGGCGAGGCCGGGGTCGGGCGCGAGAGCTTCTACGAACTCTTCGAGGACAAACTCGACTGCATGCTGGCCGCCCACAAGCTCCTCATCGACGGCCTCGAGGAACGGGTGCGCGAGGTCTACGCGATCGGCGGTCCCTGGCCGCAGCGGATGCGCAGCGTCCTCTCCGTCACCCTCGATTGGTTCGCCGCCGACCCCGACGTCGCGCGCTTCACGCTGGTCGAGCTGAGCACCGTCGGCCCCGCCTTCCGGTCGACCTTCCAGGCCGAGTTCGCCAGGGCGATCTCGCTGCTGAAGGACGGCATGGGGGAGGACGGGCCCGAGCCCCAGCTCGCCCAGGCCAACGAGCTGGCGGTCGGCGCGATCCTCGCCCGGATCTACGAGGAGGTTGTGCTGGGCCGCGCCGCCGAGCTGCCGCGCCTGCTAACCGACCTCACCTACGAGCTCCTCGTTCCCTTCATCGGCGAAGAGGGAGCACGGGCGGCGGCCGCGGAGGACGGCGCCTAGTCCGCTTCGAGCCCGCAGACGGCCTGACCGAGCGCCCGCTGCAGCGGCACCCCGCCGACCTCCGGGAAGAGCGCCATCCCGGAGGGATCGTTGACGACCGTCTCGGTCGTGAGGCCCTCGATCAGGGGCCGGGCGACGCCGGCGTCGACCGGCGTCACCAGCCCGATCCAAAGCGAGGAGAGGCGCGGCGAGAGAACCGGCACGGTGATCCGCAGCGGCCGGCGGCGGCCGAGGGCGCGGGCCAGCTCGTCGATCATCCCGCCATAGGTGGTGACGTCTGGGCCGCCGATTTGGATCTCCCGCTCGGCCGGCCTGGCCAGGTCGGAGGCGGCGGCGAGGTAACGGACCACGTCGGCAATCGCAATCGGCTGGGTGCGGGTGGTGACCCAGCGCGGAGTGACCATCACCGGCAGCCGCCGCACCAGATAGAAGACCGTCCGGAACGACTCGCTGCCGGCGCCGATCACGGCGGCGGCGCGGAAGTAGACGACGGGCACGTCGCCCTGGCGCAGCGCGGTGGCGGTCGCGTGGCGGCTGTCGAGGTGTTTCGAGCCCTCCCCCAGCCCGCCCATATAGACGACGCGCTCGACCCCGGCCTCAGCCGCTGCGGCGGCGAAGTTCTCGGCCGCCCGCTGGTCGCGCTCGACGAAACCGCCGTCGGATCCCCGGCCCATCGAGTGGACCAGGTAGTAGGCGACCTCGACCCCCGCCAGCGCCGGCCCCAGCGTCTCCGGCGCGAGCACGTCGGCCCGCCGCACCTCGCAGCCGGCCTCGCGCAGCGCCGCCGCCCGCTCGGGGCGGCGCGCCAGCGCCCGCACCTCGTGGCCGTCCTCCCGCAGCCAGCCGCAGAGCAGCCCGCCGATGTAGCCGGTCGCGCCGGCGACAGCGATCACGGTCCCACGCTACCCGCGGGAGCGAAGAATCAGCCGTACCGCTCGCCTATCACCGCGCGGAGCTTGCTGCGGTCGTGGCGGGCGTGGACCCGGCGCACCGTGCCTGAGCGCGAGCGCATCACCAGTGACTCGGTGGTGGCGCCGGGGCCGCGGTAGCGGACGCCCTGGAGGACGTCGCCGTCAGTGACGCCGGTGGCGGAGAAGAAGACGTCCTCGCCGGAGCAGAGATCGTTGGCGGTCAGCACGCGGTCGAGGTCGTAGCCGGCGTCGAGGGCGGCGGAGCGCTCCTCGTCGTCGCGCGGCCAGAGGCGGGCGATCAGCTGGCCGCCCATTGACTTCAGGGCGGCGGCCGAGATCACGCCCTCGGGGGTGCCGCCGATCCCCCACAGCAGGTCGACCGGCGAGCGTTCGCTCACCGCCAGCAGCGAGGCGGAGACGTCGCCGTCGGTGATCAGGCGGATGCGGGCGCCGGCGTCCCGCACTTCCTTCATCGCCTCCTCGTGGCGTGGCCGGTCGAGCATGACGACGATCACGTCGCCGATCGAACCGCCCTTGCGCTGGGCGATCAGCTTCAGGGTCTCGGGCAACGGCCGGTCGAGGTCCAGCAGGTCGGCGATCTCTTCGCCTCCCGCCATCTTCTCCATGTAGACGCAGGGGCCGGGATCGAACATCGTCCCCCGCTCGGCCAGGGCGATCACCGCAATCGCGCTCGGCATCCCCAGCGCGCAGAGGCGGGTCCCCTCCAGCGGGTCGACGGCGATATCGACGACCGGCGGCGTGCCGTCGCCGATGCCCTCGCCGTTGTAGAGCATCGGCGCCTCGTCCTTCTCCCCCTCGCCGATGACGACGACGCCGTCCATCGAGACCGAGTCGAGGACGTGGCGCATCGCGTCGACCGCGGCCTGGTCAGCGGCGATCTTGTCGCCCCGGCCGACCCAGCGGGCCGAGGCGAGCGCGGCAGCCTCGGTGACGCGGACGAGCTCGAGCGCGAGGTTGCGGTCGGGCTTGGTGGCGGCGGCCTCCTGAGAACTGGACCCCATGTGCGCCGCAGGCTAACCGAAGTCGTGTACTGGACGTTTGCCCGAATCGAATTTCGGAGAGACCGGCGGCCACCGCTCAAGCCTTCTCTGCCCAGCGCCGATCAGCCTCGTCATGGAAGCCACCGAGCTTTCCCGGCTGGGGCAGGAGCTGAGCGCGCGAACCGACGACGTCGTCGCGCGGATGATGCGGCTCTCGGCCGAGTCGACCCGCACGCTCGACAAGGTCGTCGAAGACAGCTTCGAGGACGTCGGCACCGTCTCCACCGTCGCCGTCGCCCGCTGGATGGCCGGAGAGGGGGAAGCGGTCGCCCGCGAGGTCGGGCAGGAGTCCTGGCGGATCTTCGCCCAGCTGGCCTCCCAGCGCGAGGCGGCGCTGAACGAGGTGACCAAACGCTGCCTGCGCTGGCGCGACTGCGCGCTGGAGGTGCTGGGCGAGGGCGCCGCCGACCTCGGGCTCTCCGAGCAGACCCTGGCGGAGGCGCGGCGGATGGTCCAGCGCAGCCTCGACGTGACGCTGGTGCGGATGTGCCAGTCCTTCGAGGACGAGCGCCGGCGCGCCCACGACGAACTGACCAGCCGCGAGAAGGAACTCGTCTTCCTCGCCACCCACGACGCGCTCACCGGGCTGCCCAACCGGACCCTGATCCTCGACCGGATCGAGCAGACGCTGCGGCGCTCCCGCCACAACCAGGAGCCGGTGGCGGCGCTCTTCGTCGACCTCGACAACTTCAAGGCGATCAACGATTCGCTCGGCCACGGGGTCGGCGACGAGCTGCTCTGCGCCGTCGCCGAACGGCTGGAGGGGGTGATCCGGGAGACCGACGCGCTGGGGCGGATGGGCGGCGACGAGTTCGTCGTCGTCGCCGACGGACTCTCGCTCGCCGCCGGCCCGGAGCTGATCGCCGAGCGCCTGCTGGAAGCCTTCAAAGAGCCTTTTGCCCTCGGCGACAGCGGCGAGACCCTCGTGCACGCGAAGGCGAGCATCGGCATCGCCACCGGGGTCCGCCCCTCCGCCGAAGAGCTCCTGCGCGACGCCGACATCGCCATGTACCGGGCGAAGTGGGGCGGCAAGGGCCGCTACCTGCTCTTCGAGTCCGGGATGGAGGATGACGTCCAGTCGCGCCTGGAAACGGAGATGGACCTGCAGGGCGCGCTCGCAAACGAAGAGTTCTTCCTCGTCTACCAGCCCACCTTCGACCTGCAGACGATGACCCCGACCGGAGTCGAGGCGCTGATCCGCTGGCGCCGCCCGGGGCGAGGCGTCGTCGAGCCGGAGGAGTTCATCCCGCTGCTGGAGGAGACGAAGCTGATCGTCGAGGTCGGCGCCTGGGTGCTGAGGGAGGCTTGCGCACAGGCCGCCGGCTGGCAGGAGGAGGGGCGGCCGCTGGAGCTGTCGGTCAACGTCTCGGGGCTGCAGCTCGACACCGACGAGCTGATCGACCACGTGGAGGAGGCGCTCGAGGAGAGCGGCCTGGCGCCGGGGTCGCTGACGATCGAGATCACCGAGACGACGCTGATGAGCGACGCCGAGGAGACCGCGCGACGGCTGGGGGAACTGAAGCGGCTCGGGGTGCGGATCGCGGTCGACGACTTCGGCACCGGCTACTCGTCGCTCGGCCACCTGCGCCAGTTTCCGGTCGACGTGTTGAAGATCGACCGCTCCTTCGTCTCCCAGCTCTCCGAGGGCGGCGAGGGGGAGATCCTCCTCCACACCCTCCTCCAGCTCGGCAAGGCGCTGGAGATCGAGACCACCGCGGAGGGGATCGAGCGTCCGCAGGACCTCTCGTTGATCCGCGACAAAGACTGCGCCAACGGCCAGGGTTTTCTCTTCGCCAGGCCGCTCAGCCCCCAGGACGCGGAGTCGTTCTTCCGGCAGTGGCCGGCGCACCGGCGCTTCGAGGTCCGCAACGACCTCGGGAGCGGCGATAGGGTCCCGTTCGATGGATCGCTGGGGCCTGACGCTGCCGCTGCCGGGACTGACGCTCGCTGAGCACGAGCCGCTGGTCGAGCGCGCCGAGGCGGCGGGCTACACCGACCTCTGGACCGGCGAGACCGCCGGCCCCGACGGCTTCACGCCGCTGGCGCTGGGCGCGGCCTGGACCGAGCGGGCGCGCCTGGGGACCGGGATCGTCGGCGTCTTCCAGCGCGGGCCGGCACTGCTCGCCCAAGAGGCGGCGGCACTGGCCGACGCCTCGGAGGGACGCTTCGTGCTGGGGATCGGCTCCTCCTCGGACCGGATCGTCGAAGGCTGGAACGGGATCCCCTTCGAGCGGCCGCTGAGCAGGGTGCGGGAGACGCTCGACTTCCTCGACGTGGCGCTGCGGGGGGAGCGGACCGACTCGGGCTTCAAGCTCGAACAGAAGCCGGCGCACGGGGTGCCGGTAGTGCTGGCGGCGCTGCGCGGGAAGATGCTGGAGCTGGCCGTCGAGCGGGCAGCCGGCGCCTTCACCAACTTCCTTCCCCTGGCGGGACTGCCGAAGGTGACGGCGCAGCTGGAGGGGGCGCCGCAGGGCTTCGAGCTGCTCTGCCGCTTCTTCTGCATCCCGGGCGAGCGTGAGCAGGTCGAGCCGCTGGCCCGCTTCATGTTCTCCTCCTACATCACCGTCCCGGTCTACGCGAACTTCTACCGCTGGCTGGGCTACGGCGAGCAGATCCAGCCGATGGTCGATGCCTGGGAGGGCGGCGATCGCCAAGCCGCCGCCGCGGCTGCCCCCTGGGACCTGATCGAGGACATGTTCGTCTTCGGTGCCCCGGAGCAGATGAAGGAGCGCCTCGCCGCCTTCGTCGCCGGCGGCATCACCCTGCCGATCCTGACCCCGATCGTGACGCCGGACAGGCTGGCGGAGACGATCGAGGCGCTGGCGCCGAGCTGAGGGGATCGTCGAAGGCGGAGGGAGCCGGGTAGGGGTCGCCCGGCACATCACGCCGAGCCAAGCAGCGTCTCTGGCTGACGCCTCAGGGTTGCCGGCTCGGCTTGATGTTGAGTGCCGTGCGACCCCTACCCGGCTCCCTCCGCTATCGAGCTCCGCAAGACGCCGAGGGTTCGGCAGCTGAAAGCTCACGAACCAGTTGCGTGGCTCCATTGTCCGGCTATACACGACAAAGGAACCACGAAATCAGAAGCTGTCGCAGGAGCGACGGGTGGGGGTTTCTCGGCACTCAACATCAAGCCGAGCCAGAAAACGTTGAGGCGTTAGCCACAGCCGTTGCTCGCTCGGCGTGATGTGCCGAGAGACCCTCACCCGGCACCCCCGCCCGTCAGTCGTTCTGCAGTTCGGTCGCCTCTTCCGCCAGCTTCGCGTAGGCATCCGGTCGACGGGTCGTCAGAAACGGGAAGAGCTCCAACCAGTCTCGGCGTTGATCTAGGTCCAGATCGGCCACCAATACGGCCGGTTCGTCCCGGGGGGCTTGGGCGAGGATGCGGCCGTAGGGGTCGCTGATGAAGGAGGAGCCGTAGAAGGTGAGGGGCGGCTCGGTGCCGATGCGGTTGACGGCGACCATGAAGACGCCGTTGGCGATGCCGTTGCCGACGATCACGTGCTGCCAGAGGGGCTGGGTGTCGAAGTCGGGGTGGTCAGGCTCGGAGCCGATCGCGGTCGGGTAGATCAGCACCTCGGCCCCCCCGAGGCTGTAGGCGCGGGCGACCTCGGGGAACCACTGGTCCCAGCAGGTCGGCAAGCCGAGCTGGACCTCATTCCGAACTGCATCAGATTTCCGGCCTGCTGAACCGGAAATTTGATGCAGTTCGAGGGGGGTCAGCGGGAAAGCCTCCGAATCGCCCGGGCCCGGGCGGAAGTAGCGGTCCTCGTGGTAACCAGCGGTGACGGGGATGTGCAGCTTGCGGGTGCGGGCGAGGAGCTCGCCCTGTGGCGAGACCATGATCGCGGTGTTGAAGCCGAGGCCGTCCTCGCCTTCGGCGCGCTCGTAGAGCGAGGCGTGGACGTTGACGCCGGTCTCTTGCGCCATCCGCGCCGCGAACTCGAAGGTGCGGCCGCCGGGCAGCTCCTCCGGCTCGGCCCCTGCCGCCTCCGGCCCGCCTGGGTCGGCGGCGAAGTAGCGGCTCAGGGTCAGCTCCTGCAGACAGACGAGCTGCGCCCCCTCCCCCGCCGCCATCCGGATTCCGTCAGCTAGCGCCGCCTCGTGCTCGGCGGGGTCGGCGTGCCAGCGGTGCTGGACGGCACCGATCCGGAACGGGGAGCGGCGCGGCGGCTGCCGGCGGTCAGGCGAGTGCGTCTGGGCGAGCGACTCCGGCGGCTCTGGGGCGCGGATCAGGCGGATCTCCTCCACGGGTGTTCAAGATAGAGGGAGGTGAGCACAACCCTGAAGACCACCCCCGCCCATGATGGCTTCCACATGCCCGCCGAGGTCGGGCCGCACAGCGGCTGCTGGATGGCCTGGCCCGAGCGGGCCGACAACTGGCGGCTGGGGGCGAAGCCCGCGCAGGAGGCCTACGCGGCGGTGGCGGCGGCGATCGCGGCCTCCGAGCCGGTGACGATGGCGGTCTCCGATTCCCAGTTCGAGAACTGCCGGGCGCTGCTGCCGCCGCAGGTGCGGGTGATCGAGGTCTCGACCGACGACGCCTGGCTCCGCGACACCGGGCCAACCTTCGTCGTCGACGGCGAGGGCCGGCGCCGCGGCGTCGACTGGCGCTTCAACGCCTGGGGCGGCACCGAGGGCGGCCTCTACTTCCCCTGGGACCGCGACGATCGGGTCGCGGCGAAGGTGCTGGAGGTCGAAGGCGACGACCGCTACCGGGCGCCGGTCGTGCTCGAGGGCGGGGCGATCCACGTCGACGGCGAGGGCACGGTCCTGACCACCGAAGAGTGCCTGCTCAACCCGAACCGCAACCCGGAGCTCGCACGCGAGCAGGTCGAGCGGGTGCTGCTCGAATACCTCGGGGCGGAGAAGGTGATCTGGCTCGGCGCCGGCGTCTTCGAAGACGAGACCGACGGGCACGTCGACAACCTCGCCTGCTTCGCCCGGCCGGGGACGGTGCTGCTGACCTGGAGCGAGGATCCAGACGACGCGCAGCACCAGATCTTTCGCGACGCGCGCGAGCGTCTCGAAGCGGCCACCGACGCCCGCGGCCGCTCGCTGGAGGTGGTGTTGCTCCCGTCCCCCGGGCCGCTGCAGATCTCAATCGAGGAGGCCGAGGGGGTCGACGCAGCCGAGGGGACCGTCCCCCGCCGCGCCGGCGACCGCCTTGCCGCCTCATACGTCAACTTCTATCTTGGCAACTCGCGGATCGTCTACCCGCTGCTCGACCCGCGCCACGACGAGGAGGCCGGTGCGATCCTCCGCCGCGCCTTCCCCGAGCGCGAAGTGGTGGGAGTGCCGGCGCGGGAGATCCTCCTCGGCGGCGGCAACATCCACTGCATCACCCAGCAGGTGCCGGCGGCCTGACGGAATCCCCGAACTGCATCAAATTTCCGGCCCAGAAGCCAGTTCGGGATGGTTGGCTCAGGCGGGCGCGGCGAGGCTGAGCGCGTAGTCGCCGGCGGTGTCGGTGAACCACCCGCGCAGCTCCAGCCCGGCCCCGTCGTAGGCGGCGGCGATCCGCTCACGGGTGAACTTGGTCGAGATCTCGGTCCGCATCTCCTCCCCGTAGGCGAATTCAATCTCCAGATCGAGCCCCTCGAGCCGCACCTCCTGGGCGAGCAGGGACCGCAGGCGGATGTCCATCCGCTCGGCCTCCTCGTCATAGCGGGCGACGTGCTCGAAGGCGTCGAGGTCGAAGTCGGCACCGAGCTGGCTGTTGAGGACCGCCAGGACGTTCTTGTTGAACTCGGCGGTGAGGCCGGCCGAGTCGTTGTAGGCGGCCTCGAGCCGCGCCGTCTCCTTGATCAGGTCGGTCCCCAGCAGGAGATGGTCCTCGGGGCCGAGCAGCGCGCCGATCCGCTCGAGGAAGGCGTGGCGCTCGCGGGGGTAGAGGTTGCCGATGGTGCCGCCGAGGAAGGCGATCATCCGCGTCCCCGAGCCGTGCGGAACCCGCTCCAGGTGCTGCTCGTAGTCGCAGACGAGGCCGCAAACGTCGAGGCCCGGGTACTCCTCGACCAGTTCGGCGGCCGTGCGCTGGGTGATCTCCTCGGAGATGTCGACCGGGACGTAGGTTTCGAGGCTGCCGCACTCGCGCATCGCGCTCAGCAGGTGGCGGGTCTTCGCCGCCGAGCCGGAGCCGAGCTCGACCAGGGTCGCGGGGCAGCCGGCGGCGGCGTGGATCTCGGTCGAGCGGGATGTGAGGATCTCCCGCTCGGCGCGGGTCGGGTAGTACTCGGGCAGCTCGGTGATCCGCTCGAACAGCAGCGAGCCGCGCTCGTCGTAGAAGTATTTGGGCGCCACCTCCTTCGGGAAGGAGCAGAGGCCCTCGCGGACGTCCTGGGCCATCTTCGCCGCGGCGTCGGCGTCGAGATGGACGTCGATCGCGATCATGCGTCCCTCGCGCAGCGCAGGCCGGCGAAGATCTGGTTGCGCTGCGGCAGGTCCCAGTTGCGGAAGCTCGGCCGGGCCACGCGCGGGTGCGTTGCCCAGGAGCCGCCGCGCAGGACCTTGTGCTCGTCGCCGAAGAAGACCTCCGAGTACTCGCGGTAGGGGAAGGCGTCGAAGCCGGGGTAGGCGAGGAAGTCGGAGGAGGTCCATTCCCAGCCGTGACCGAGGCCCTCGAGCCGCTGGCGCGCGGCCTCCCACTCGAACTCGCTCGGCAGCCGCTTCCCGGCCCAGCGGGCGAAGCCGGCTCCCTGGTGCCAGGAGACGTGGATGACCGGATGGGACCGATCGATCGGGGCGCGCCGGGCCCGCGCGGTGTCCATCCAGCCCTCGCCGTCCCGCTCCCAGTACAGCGGCGGCTCGGCGCCGGTCGCCTCCATGTAGGTGATGTACGCGCCATTCGTGACGGGAGTTCGATCGATTTCGAACGCGCTCAGCGCGACGGCGTGGCGCGGGCGCTCGTTGTCGTAGGCGAAGCCGCGATCAGGCGCGCCGATCGTGTAATCCCCAGCCTCCACCGCGACCATCCCCACCTCAGCGGACGCACTTGCCTCCGCATACCGGGGAGAACCGCGCTCGCTCGCCAACTCCGCCGGCAGCTCGTAGCCGTCGACCAGCTGCAGCAGCTGCAGCATCGTCTCGTTGTGCTGCAGCTCGTGGGCGAGCAGCATCTCGTAGACGAACCCGTCGCGCAGCAGCGGGTTCTCCGCCTCCGCTCCGATCTCCACGCCCTCCAGTACGTCGAGCGCGCGCGCGCGGACGTCCGCCATGTAGGAGCGGAGCTCCTCGTCGCGGAGGATCGGCAACTCCCCGCGGACCCTGCGCGGGTTCTCGATCGCGTCGTAAAAGCGGCCGAGCTCGCCGTGCAGCGGCTCCCGCCCGCCGAGCGTCTGCACCAGCCACAGCTCCTCGAAGTTGGCGATGTGGCCGAGGTCCCAGGCGAGCGGGCTGAGGATCGGCGACCAGGCTCGATTCAGCTGCGCCTCGTCGAGCGGCTCGACCAGCGCAAGGGTCCGCTCCCTCGCCTCGGAAAGCGCTGCGGCGATCGCTGCCTTCGACACTGAGGACACGTCGGTGGCGATGGGAAGACACTACACAGAGGCTCCTAACCGGTGTGGTGACCGGAACACCCTCGGGATGTAACGCCGGCGAATTCAGCTGGTGCGAGCGGACTCGGGGTCGAGCCAGACTCGCTTCAGCCAGGGTGGGGAGATTGCGAAGGTGGCGGTGCTGGTGGCGGCGACGTCCTCGAGCGGGATCAGGTGGACCCGGTTCCGCGGGGTGTAGTGGGCGACGTCGCCGAGGTCGATCGTGTTGCCGGCGTGGCTGCCCCCGGAGACGAAGAGGTAGCCGGTCTCCGCGCCCCAGCCGTCGCTGGCGCGAGCTCCGACGCCTTCGGCCGCGTCCTTGATGGGCTCAATGCCGGCATCCGAACCCCAATTGCGGGCGCTGGGGAGCCCGGAGTTGTAGCCGTTGTGCGAGGAGGCTCGCTCGTTCACCTCGCCCTCGGGGCCGAAGCGCAACTGCACAGATTCCCAGTCGTCGTGGTGATATCCCTGTTCGCCGACGACCGGCATCCCGCGCAGCGTCGCCGAGTCGGCGTAGTAGATCCAGTACTGGAGGTAGAGGTTGCCGGTGCGCCCCTGCGAGCAATCGGCACCGCCGGCTTCGGTCGATTCCACGGCCCCTGGGCGGCAGTCGATCACGTGGACGAACACCGTCACCGGCAGACCGGCGTCGGTTCGGTGGATGGATTGCGATCCCGAGGCGTCACCGCACTCGCTGCTGCGGCAGCGCCGGAAGTCGACCGGCACCGCCCGGGAGTCGTGCTCGAAGACCAGCGTCGGCATGTGCCGCCGGACCAGCCGCCCGACTTCGCTCCCGTAGGCGGCGATAAGCGCCGGCTCGTCCCCGCATCCATCCGCCGACGAGGCCGCGCAGAGGATCCGGTCGGCCAGCGCCCGCGCCAGCGAAGCACCCGGCATGCGCACCCCGCCCGCCGCCAGAGCGAGCATCGCCAGCGAGACGACAAGCAGCGTCCCGACCCACTCGACCGTCCCCTGCCCCCGCTCCGACCGCATGGCCCGAAGCTAGGCGGCAAACCCCTACATGTGTGTGTCTGGCGTGCCGATTGACGCGCCTGAGTGTGGCGGCTTAGAGATTTCCGATCTCGGAAGCGATTTCCGCCGCGGCCGCTTTGGCGTCGGCGAAGAGCATCGAGGTGTTCGGTTCGTAGAAGAGGTCGTTGTCGATGCCGGCGAAGCCGGGGCTGAGGGAGCGCTTGATCACGATCACCTGCTGGGCCTCGTTGACCTCGATGATCGGCATCCCGGCGATCGGCGAGTCGGGATCGTTCTTCGCCGCGGGGTTGGTGACGTCGTTGGCGCCGACGACGACGGCGACGTCGGTGCGACCCATCTCCGGGTTGATCTCCTCCATCTCCCGCAGCTGCTCGTAGGGCACGTCGGCCTCGGCGAGGAGGACGTTCATGTGGCCCGGCATCCGGCCCGCCACCGGGTGAATCGCGTAGTTGACGGTGACGCCGCGCTTCTCAAGCTCATCGGCGACCTCCTTGATCGCGTGCTGGGCCTGGGCGACGGCGAGGCCGTAGCCGGGAACGATCACGACGGAGTCGGCGTAGGCGAGCTTGATCGCCGCGTCCTGAGCGCCGATCGAGACGTGCGGCCGCTCCTCCCCCCCGCCCGCGGCGCCGCCGGCGGGCGCGCCGCCGAAGCCGGAGAAGAGGATGTTGGCGACCGAGCGGTTCATCGCCGTCGCCATCTCCAGGGTGAGGATCGTCCCCGAGGAGCCGACCAGGGTGCCGGCGACGATCAGGGCGACGTTGTCCAGGGCGAAGCCGGCGGCCGCCGCGGAGAGGCCGGTGAAGGCGTTCAGCAGCGAGATCACGACCGGCATGTCGGCGCCGCCTATCGGCAGCACCACGAGGTTGCCGAGGATCGCCGCCAGGACCAGGAGAAGGATGAAGAGGCCCTGGGAGGGCGATTCGTGGTCAACCGCGAGGACGACGCAGATCGTCACGATCGCGATCACCAGGACGGCGTTGATCACCTGCTGGCCCGGCGCCGCGATCGGCCGGGTCGGGATCAGGTCCTGGAGCTTGGCGAAGGCGATGTTCGAGCCCCAGAAGGAGACCGAGCCGACTACGCCGGCGAAGATGACAGGGATCAGCGAGTCGAGCGGGAAGTCCTCGCCGATCGAGATCCCGTGGCGGATCTCCGACCAGGCGATCAGCGCCACGGCGCCGCCGCCGACCCCGTTGTAGAGGGCGACCATCTGCGGCATCTCGGTCATCTGCACCCGGATCGAGGCGATCACGCCGACGGCGGTGCCGATCCCGAGGCCGAGCACGATCAGTCCCCAGTTGCCCATCCCGTCGAGCAGCAGCGTGGTCACCACGGCGACTGCCATGCCCCCGGCGGCGATCAGGTTCCCCCGTTTGGCCGTGGTCGGGTGCGTTCCCTGTTTGATTCCGACGATGAAGAGCGAGAAGGCGACGATGTAGAGGGCGGTCGCGGCGTCGCCACCGGGCTTCAGCACTGCGAAGAGGCTCACGACGCCCCTCCGTCAGATCCGCCAGCCCCCGAACGCGAAGCGGAGGAGGCTGGCTTGCTCTGGGGCTTCGGCTTGCGGGCGAACATGCCGAGCATCCGGTCGGTGACCATGAAGCCACCGACGACGTTGATCGTGCCGAAGGCGATCGCGATCGTCCCGATCGCGTACTCGATCCCGTCGTTGGCGAAGCCGACGACGATCAGGCCGCCGAGCATGACGATGCCGTGGATCGCGTTGGTCTGCGACATCAGCGGCGTGTGCAGGGTCGTCGGCACCTTCGAGATCACCTCGAAGCCGACGAACACGGCGAGGACGAAGATCGTGATCTCGGTCATCAGGCTCATTTGGCCGTCCTCTCTCCGCGGATCTGGCCCTGGTGGGCGATGCAGGCGGCGGCGACGATGTCGTCCTCGAAGTCGATCTTCAGCTGCCCCTCCTCGTCGACCAGCAGCCCGAGCAGGTTCTCGAGGTTCTTGGCGTAGAGCTGGGAGGCGTCGGCGGCCATGTCGCTGACGAGGTTGGCGGGGCCGATCACCTTGACGCCGTCGACCAGCACGGTCTCCCCCGGCTGAGAGGGCTCGGCGTTGCCGCCGGAGTCGGCGGCGAGGTCGACGACGACAGAGCCCGGCGCCATCGAGCGGACCGCCTGCTCGGTGATCAGCACCGGCGCGGCGCGGCCGGGAATCTGGGCGGTGGTGATGATCACGTCCATTTTCGCCGCCGCCTCAGTGAGCGCCTGGCGGACCTGCTCGTTCTCCTCCTCGGTCAGCGGCCGGGCGTAGCCGCCCTCGCCCTCGGCGTCGGGGATGAAGTCCAGTTCCAGCGGCCGGCCGCCGAGCGAGGCGATCTGCTCCCAGGCGGCGCGGCGGATGTCGAAGCCGGTGACGATCGCGCCCAGCCTCTTCGCGGTGGCGATCGCCTGCAGACCGGCGACGCCGGCGCCGAGGACCATCACCTTGGCCGGCGGAACGGTGCCAGCGGCGGTGGTCATCATCGGGAAGAGCTGGCCCGCCTCGCGGGCGGCGAGCAGGGTGGCGGCGTAGCCGGCGAGGTTCGCCTGCGAGGAGAGCGCGTCCATCGCCTGGGCGCGCGTCGTCCGCGGGATCGCCTCCATCGCGAAGGCGGTGACGCCGGCCGCGGCCAGCGCTTTGTTCGACTCGGCGGCGGTCAGCGGCGAGAGGTGGCTGATCAGGACCTGGCCCTGGTTGAGCTTGCCGATCTCCTCGCCGGAGAGCGGCCGCACGTGGAGGACGACCTCCGCCCCCCAGGCCGCGCCCGCGTCGCCGACCTGCGCCCCGGCCTCGTGGTAGGCGGCGTCGGGGTGACCGGCGGCGATGCCCGCGCCGGCCTCGAGAATGGGGTCGATCCTCTCGCTGACTTTCGCCTGCAGCGATTTGGCCACGTCAGGGACCAGCGCGACCCGGCGCTCCCCCTCGGCGGACTCTTTCGGCACTCCAAGCTTCATGGCGCGGCGCGGAAGATTATGCGATCAGGACGGCAACGCGTCTCGACCCCCGCCGGTCAGGCAGAGGTGCCGACGCCTGCCAGAGTCGCCAATCGCTCCAGGGTGTGCTGCTGCTCGGAGCGCTCGACGTGCACGGGCGAGACGATCAGGCGGTCGATGCCGGCGCCGCGGAAGCGCTCGACCCGCTCGGCCACCTCGGCCTCGGTCCCGACCAGCGAGGTCGCCTCGACGATCTCGTCGGGCATCGCCTCGAAGGCGCCGCCGCGGTCTCCGTCCTGGAAACGCTGCTGGACCTCGTCGGCGACCTCGCCGAAGCCGAAGCGGTGGGCGAGGTCGACGTAGAAGTTGGTTTTGCGGCTGCCCATGCCGCCGAAGTAGAGGACCAGACCCGCCTTGACGACGTTCTTCGCCGCCTCGAGGTCGCCGCCGATCGCCACCTGCAGCGAGGGGCTGACCTCGAGGTCGGAGCGCTGCCGCCCGCCCTTGGCGAAGCCGGCCTCCAGGTGCTCCCCCCAGGTCGCCTCGAAGGCGTCGACGCTGAAGAAGATCGGGATCCAGCCGTCGCAGATCTCCGCCGCCATCTCCACCGATTTGCGCCCGATCGCGCCGACGAAGACGGGGATCTCGTTGCGCAGGGGGTGGAAGTTCAGCTTCAGCGGCTTGCCCTCGCCGCCCGGCAGAGGGAGCGTGTAGTGCTCGCCCTGGTGGTCGACCGGCCCCTCGCGGGCGATGATCTCCCGCACCACTTCGATGTACTCGCGGGTGCGGCCCCAGGGCTTCGCGTACGGCACCCCGTACCAGCCCTCGGAGACCTGCGGGCCCGACGGGCCGAAGCCGAAGAGGAAGCGGCCGCCGGAAAGCTTGTCGATCGTCGCCCCGGCCATGGCCGCCGCCGCGGGCGGGCGGGCCGGCACCTGCAGGATCGCCGCGCCGAGGTTGATCCTCTCGGTCCGCGCCGCCAGCCAGGCGAGGACGCTGACCACGTCGGAGCCGTAGGACTCGGCCGCCCAGACCGACTCGTAGCCCATCCCCTCGGCCGCCAGGACCAGCTCCGCGGCCTCCTCGCCGGCGGGCCCGATCCCCCAGTAACCCAGGTTGAGTCCCAGCTTCAGTCCCATCGCTTCGGCACCCTATTGAATAGGGAGATGGGCAATGGCCGAGCCAGCGTCGAGGAGGGGCTTTCCAGCAGGGAGGCGCAGGGGCGGCTGCGCAAGCTGGGGCCGCCGCCGGAAACCTCCTCGCGCTCGACCGCGAGCATCGTCGCCGGCAACGTCTTCACGCTCTTCAACGCGATCATCGGCGCCTTCTTCGTGCTCGACCTCGCGCTCGGGCTCTACGCCGACTCGATCTTCGGCCTGATCGCCGTCGTCAACTCCTACATCGGCATCCGCCAGGAGCTGAAGGCGAAGGCGACGCTGGACGAGCTGGCGGTGCTGGTGGCGCCGCAGGCGCGGGTCCTCCGCGACGGCGCCGTGGTCGCGCTGACCGCGACCGAGGTCGTGCCGGGGGACGTGATCCAGGTGAGCCCGGGCGACCAGCTGATCGCCGACGGCGAGGCGCTCGGCTCGCGCGGGATGACGGTCGACGAGTCGCTGCTGACCGGCGAGTCAGACGGGATCAGGAAGGACGACGGCGACCGCGTTCTCTCCGGCTCCTTCTGCGTCTCGGGGTCGGGCCGGTACGTGGTCGACGCGGTCCGCGAGGAGAGCTACGCCGGCCGCATCGCAGGTGAGGCAAAGACCTTCCGCCACCCGCCCTCGCCGCTGCAGGAGGAGGTCAACCGGGTGATCCTCGCCTCCACCTACGTGATGCTGCCGCTGGCCGCGCTCCTCGTGATCAGCCTCAAACTCCGCAGCGTCGGCCTGGAAAGCGCGGCGCAGACGGCGACGGCCGGGCTGGTCACGCTGATCCCGGAGGGGCTGGTGCTGCTGATGAGCGTCACTTTCGCCGTTGCGGCGGTGCGGCTGGCGAAACGGGCCACGCTCGTCCAGCAGATGAGCGCGACTGAGAGCCTGGCCGCCGTCGACACGATCTGCGTCGACAAGACCGGGACGCTGACCGGCGGCGAGCTGCGGCTGGCCGGGGTGGAGTACGCCGACGGGATCGATCCCGAGTCGGGGGCGCGGGCGCTGGGCCGCTTCGCCGCCAGCGCCGGCGACCGCAACAAGACGCTGGAGACGATCGCGCGGAAATTCCCGGCCCAGGCGGAGAAGGTGCGGGGCGAGGTGCCGTTCAGCTCCGAGTACAAGTGGAGCGGCGTCTCGCTGGATGGCGGTGGTGGCGGCGCGACCTACGTGATGGGGGCGCCGGACGTGCTCGCCGAGTCGGGGGCTCTGGTCCTCCCCTCGCGGCTGGCGGCGAAGCTCGAAGAGGAGACGGCGGCGGGCCGGCGGGTGGTGGCGTTCGGCCAGACCGGCGAGGTGCTGCCGGACGATCCGGCCGCGAACGGGGCGCCGCGGCTGACCCCGCTGGCGCTGGTCGTGCTGGAGGAGACGCTGCGGCCCGACGCGGCGGAGACGATCGCGTTCATGCGCGAGCAGGAAGTCGACCTGAAGCTGATCTCCGGCGACGCGGCGGCGACGGTGACCGCGGTGGCCTACGCGGTCGGGGTGCCGCGGGAGGCCGGCGTCGTCGAGGGCCCCGACCTGCCCGAGGACGAGGAGGGTCTGCGGAAGGCCGCGCTGGAGAACACGATCTTCTGCCGGATCAAGCCGGAGCAGAAGAAAGCGCTGGTCGGGGCGCTGGTCGCCGCCGGCCGCTACGTGGCGATGATCGGCGACGGCGTCAACGACGTGCCGGCGCTGAAGCGGGCGCGGATGGCGGTGGCGATGGGGTCGGGGACGCAGGTGACCAAAGGCGTCGCCGACGTCGTCCTGCTCGAGGACCAGTTCTCGCGGCTGCCGGAGGCGGTCGGCGAAGGGCGCCGGATCGCCCGCAACATCCACCGCCTCGGCCGCCTCTACATGACCAAGACCGTCTACGCCGCGACCCTGATCCTGCTCGTTGCCGTCCCGGGATTCGCCTTCCCCTTCCTCCCCCGCCACCTCACCGTGGCGGCGTTCCTGACGATCGGGATCCCCTCCTTCGTGCTGGCGCTGATGCCGTCGGACGGGCCGCTCTACCGCGGCCGCCTGCTGCGGGCGCTGGCCGCCTTCGCGGTGCCGGCGGGCGTGGCGACGGCCCTCGGCTCGATCCTCTCCTTCTTGCTGGTCGACACGGTCGCCGGCGCCAGCCTCGAAGCCGGCCGCACTGCGGCGACGACGACGCTGATCGTGCTCGGTCTCTGCTTCATCCTCCTGCTCGAGCGCGGCCCCGGCCGCGAGCACATCGCGATCCAGAGCAACATGCTGGCAATGGTCGCCGCCCTCGGCGCCGCCTTCGCGGGCATCCTCGCGATCGCCCCCCTGCGCGACTTCTTCGACATGGTGCTGCTGAGCGCGCCGGAATGGTTCCTCGCCCTGCTGGCGGCGGCGGCCGGGTTGACCATCGCCAGCCTGCTCTGGAAACTGCCGCAGATCGAACGGCTGGAAGTGCCTGAGGACGCCTGACCGGCGCACTTCGGCGTATTGATCGCTCGCGTGCAGGGCACGCCAGCCGACCGCGCCGAAGGCGGAGCCCCTGCACGCCGACGCGGCGCCAGTTCCTCGATGCTCGGTCAGGCCGCCACGGGCGGGAGGACGAACTGGCTGACGATGAGGTTGGCCGCCAGGCGCGGCTCCTTGCCCTCGCGGCGACGCTCGATCCTGACCTCGATCACGACGGTGCTCTTGCCGGCGTGCAGGGGCTCCGCCGTGGCCTCGATCTCGTCACCGAGGATTCCGGCGGCGAAGACGTTCAGCTTCAGCTCGATCGTGGTGAAGTTGTGGCCGGGCGGGATGCAGCGGAAGGTCGACCAGGCGGCGACGGTGTCGCCGAGCGCGGTCCAGACGCCACCGTGGACGAAGCCGCCGGGGTGCAGGTGGCGGCGGTCGACGACGATCCGGCCGCGGGCGTGGAAGTCCTCAACCTCCAGCGGCTCGATCCCGAGGTCGCCCGGGAAGCTGCCGGGGAGGAAATCGCGGACGGTCTCCGCGGTGATCATCGAGCTCGGGTGGGGGGCGTCGCTCATCGCCGCGGCAGCCTATCCCCAGGAACCGTTCTACGGATCGAGGCCGAAGCCGTCGAGCCCGTGGTCGCCGTAGGGCTCGTCGCGCTCCCGGACCGCCTCGCGGAAGCCCGATTCCGAGGCGCGGCGGACGAAGGCGTGCCCCTCCTCGGTGTGGCGGGCGATGCCGTCGAAGAAGGTGCCGAGGACCTGGGTCTGCGCCAAGCCCTGGGCCTGCACGCTCTGGTTGACGAGCAGCTTCATCATCACCAGCTGGTTGATCGGCATCCGGGCAACCCGCTCCAGCAGGCGCTCGAAGCGCTCGTCGAGCTGGTCCGCAGGGGCGGCCTCGGTCGCCAGGCCCCACTCCGCTGCCTCGGCGCCGGTCAGCGAGTCGCCGGTGAGCAGCAGGCGCTTGGCCCGCATCGGCCCGAGGCGGCTCGCCCACATCGCCGTCGTCGGCGAGCCCCATACTCGCGCCGGCGGGTAACCGATCTTGGCGTTCTCGGCGACCACCAGCAGATCCGAGCACAGGGCCATGTCGGTGCCGCCGGCGACGCAGTAGCCGTGCACCTTGCAGAGGACCGGCTTCTCGGAGTGGAAGAGGCTCATGAAGCCGCGCACGTTGCGCGACATGAACTGGTAGTCGACGACCGGGTCCCAGTTCGCGTCGGGGACATGATTGGCGGCTATCGTCGCCGGGTCGAGCGGCGAGCCGGCCGGCGCCCCGGCGCCCGAGCCGTTGCCCTCGCCGAGCTCGCTCATCTCGCCCTCGGCCGAGGCGACCAGGTCGTAGCCGCCGCAGAATCCGCTGCCGTTGCCGGCGAGGGCGATCGCGTGCACCTCGGGGTGGAGATTGGCCCGCTCGACGCATTCGGCCAGCTCGACCGGCATCCGCGCGGTGATCCCGTTCCCCCGCGCAGGACGGTTCAGGGTGATGCGAGCGATTCGATCGCTGCTCTCGTAGGTGAGGGTCCGGAGTTCCATCGCCCCCGGCGAGTTGTGGG
>JBJMKQ010000112.1:0-1544 GCA_045805725.1 Solirubrobacterales bacterium | reverse complement strand
GGGCGGCCAGCACCAGGAACACCAGCAGCACACACAGCAGGAAGATCAACCCGGTGGTGTTGCCCGCCAGCTTCTGCTGGTAGGTGAGGTCGGTCCACTCGAAGCCGACGCCATTGGGCAACGTCTCGCGCGCCAGGCGCTCCATGGTCGCCACCGCCGCCCCCGAGCTGACCCCGGGCGCCGGACCGCCGTTGATGTCCGCGGCGGGATAGGCGTTGTAGTGCAGCTGCTGGTCAGGGCCGCGCGAGGCCTTCACCTGTAGCATCGACCCCAGCGGCACCATCGTGCCCTCCGCGTTACGCACCTTCAGTTGAGAGATGCTGTCGGCGCTGGCCCGGAAGGGAGCGTCGGCCTGGGCGATGACCTGGTACGTGCGGCCGAACCGGTTGAAGTCGTTGACGTAGACCGACCCGAGGTAGATCTGCATGGTCCGGAACAGCTCGGTGATCGAGAGGCCGGCCTGCTTGACCTTCGCGCGATCCACGTCGACGTCCAGCTGCGGAACGTCGATACGGTAGCCCGAGAAGATCCCGGCCAGCTCGGGCGTCTGATAGGCGCGGCCGATCAGCGCCTGCGTCGCCTTGGCCAGCTCCGCCTCGCCCAGGCCAGCCCGATCCTCGATCTCCATCTTGAAGCCACCCACGGTGCCGAGGCCCATCACCGGAGGTGGTGGGAACACGGCCACGAAGGCGTCCTGGATGCTCCCGAACTTCTGGTTCAGGGCACCCGCGATGGCCGTCCCGTACAGCTCCTTGGTCTTCCGCTCCTCGAACGGCGACAGCACGAAGAAGATGATGCCGGCGTTGGAGGCGTTGACGAAGCCGTTGATCGAGAGGCCCGGGAACTGGACGGCGCCCGAGATCCCCGGCTGCTTGAGGCCGATCTCCGCCATCTTGCGCACCACCTCGGTCGTCCGATCCAGCGTCGCGGCATCCGGAAGCTGAGCGAAGGCGACCAGATACCGCTTGTCCTGCGTGGGCACGAAGCCGCTCGGCAGGCGCGAGAACCCGAACACCGTGACGCCCAGCAGCCCGCCGTACACCAGCAAGACCAGGCCGCGCCGCCGGATGAACCGCCCCGCGGTCCGACCGTAGCCGTCGGACGCGCGCGCGAAGAGGCGGTTGAAGCGACGGAACAGCCAGCCGAAGAGGAAATCGAGCACGCGCGTCACCCGGTCGGGCGCCGCCCCGTGCGGGCGCAGGAGGATCGCGCTCAGCGCCGGTGACAGCGTCAGCGAGTTGACGGCCGAGATCACCGTCGAGAAGGCGATGGTGAGGGCAAACTGCCGGAAGAACTGCCCCGTCAAGCCGCTCACGAAGGCCACCGGCACGAACACCGCGCACAGCACCAGCGCGATGGCGATGATCGGGCGACTCACCTCGTCCATGGCCTTGTAGCTGGCCTCACGCGGTGACAGACCGGCGGCAATGTTTCGTTCCACGTTCTCGACCACCACGATGGCGTCGTCGACCACGATACCGATCGAAAGCACCAGGCCGAACAGCGACAGCGTGTTGATCGAGAAGCCGAAGGCCAGCAGGATG
>JBJMKQ010000111.1:0-2621 GCA_045805725.1 Solirubrobacterales bacterium | reverse complement strand
GAGCTGCTCGCCTGATGGCGACCGCGGCCGACAAGCGGCGCATCATCCTCGACGCGGCGGTTCGCGTCTTCGCCCGGCAGGGGTTCAACGGCTGCCGCGTGTCGGACATCGCTGACGAGGCGGGCGTCGCCTACGGCCTCGTCTACCACTACTTCCGCTCGAAGGACGAGGTGCTGGACACGCTGTTCCTCGAGCGCTGGAACGTGCTGCTCGAGGCGATCCGCGAGACCGACCGCCAGGACATCTCCCCGCGCGAGAAGCTGCACCAGATCGCCTCGTTCATCGTGGACTCCTACCGCCACGATCCCGAGCTGATGAAGGTGATCATCGTCGAGGTCACGCGCGCGGCCAACTCGTTCGGCCAGACCCACCTGGGAAAGATCCGCGAGGCCTACGAGCTGATCGCCGACATCGTGGCGAAGGCCCAGGAGGAGGGCGCGTTCAAGGACACGATCACGCCGCAGTTCGCCGCGATGGCGTTCTACGGCGCGATCGAGCAAGTCCTGACCGGCTGGATCTTCGAGCTGCTGCCGCAGAGCGACGCGGAGTACGAGCAGGCGAAGGACTTCGTCGTGGAGACAATCTGCGCCGGCCTCGACCGCGCTGCTCCGGCCGTCTGAGGTAGGTTGCGGGTGATGGACAACGAGATCGTCAAGCGGCTCATGTACTCGGCGCTGCTGGCAGGGCTCGGCGCCCTGGCCTCTGTCGCCACGACGAAGACCGCAGCCATGATTTGGCGGCGCGCGTTCGGGGAAGAGCCGCCGGAGTGAGCGCGGACCCGCACAGCCCGACCGCGGCGGGACCGGAGCCATCGACCCACACGACGCCCGCGGGCAGCGCCATGTTCGACGGCGGGCAGGCGTCGGCACCGTCCACCGAGCGGCCTGAGATCGTCGTCGGCGCAGCATTCGCCGGCGGCCTCCTCGCCGCCATGATCCTCAAGCGCTTTGGCAGCCACGACTGACACCAACTCACAGGCGAGCATCGTCGCCGCCATCAACGAGGTCTCCGACAAGGCCCAGCTCCTCGTCCGCGAGGAGATAGAGCTGGCGAAGGCGGAGGTCACAGAGAAGCTCACCAAGCTGGCGAAGGGCGCCGCGGTGGGGCTTGCCGCCGGCATCTTCGTCATCACCGGCCTGCTGTTCCTGCTGCATGGACTGGCCTGGCTGGCCTACTGGGTCATCCCGTTCCCGGACGGCACATTCTTCTGGGGCTTCTTCGTCGTCGCGGGGATCCTCTTCCTGGTCGGCGGCCTCGCCGGGTTCCTGGCCGCCCGCTGGCTCAAGAAGGGCTCGTCGCCCGCGCCGCATATGGCTATCGAGGAGGCGAAGCTGATCCGCGAGACGGTGAAGTCCTCCGACCCGGAGACCACGATCTAGATGCCGACCAGGACACCGGAGGAGATCCGGCGCTCGATCGAGTCCAATCGCGCCGAGCTCGCGCTGTCGCTCGGGCGGCTGCGCGGCGAGGTCGCCGAGGTCACCGACTGGCGCAAGCAGATCGCGCGCCATCGCAAGCAGGTCGTGATCGGCGCGGCCGTCGCCGGCTTCGTGATCGGGGGCGGCATCGCCGCCGTCGGCGGCATCCTGCGCCGGCGCCGGTAGGCGTCCGCCGCCACCCGTAGCCTCGCGCGGGTGCAGCAGGTTGCCCCCGTGTGGACCACGCGGCAGATCGCGCGCGTGTTCTTCACCGTCGCCGCACTCGCGATCTTCCTCTATGCCCTGTACATCGTGCGCGCCGTCGTGGTGCTCGTATTCGTCGCGGGCTTCCTCGCGATCGCGCTCGGGCCGCCCGTCGACTTCCTCGCCCGCCACCGGATCAAGCGCAGCTTCGCGATCCTGGTCGTCTACTTCGGGATGGCCGCCGCGATCTTCGGCGTCGGTCTGCTGATCGTCCCACCGGTCGTCGACCAGGTGAACGGGCTGTCGAAGGACATCCCCGGCTACGTCAAGGACCTGCGCAAGAGCAAGACGTTTCGCAAGTACGACGACAAGTACCACATCTCCAAGAAGCTCAACCAGCAGGCCGCCAAGCTGCCGTCGAAGCTCGGCTCGGCGGCCAGCACGCTGCAGGACATCACCGTCGGCGTGTTCGGCGCGCTGGTGAAGCTCGTGACCGTGCTCACGATGACGTTCTTCCTGCTGCTCGACGGCGGCCGGATGCTCGGCTTCCTGCTGCGAATACGCGGGCCCGCCGAGGAGGAGCGCCTGCGCGGCGTGTTCGAGGACATCTATCGCTCGACGGCGGGCTACGTCGCGGGCAACCTGCTGATCAGCGTGATCGCGGGGCTCACGACGTATGTGACCTTGACGATCCTCGATGTGCCGTTTGCCGCGCCGCTCTCGGTGCTCATGGCGTTCCTGGACCTGATCCCGCTCGTGGGCGCGACGATCGGCGGGGTCGTGATCGGGATCGTGACCGCCTTTAACGACTTCCCGACAGCGACGATCGTGTGGGTGATCGTGTTCCTGGTCTACCAGCAGGTGGAGAACAACCTGCTGCAGCCGCTCATCTATCGCAAGACGGTCGACGTCTCGCCGCTGCTCGTCATCGTCTCGATCCTGATCGGCTCGACGCTGCTCGGCGTCCTCGGCGCGCTCGTGGCGATCCCGGTCGCCGCT
>JBJMKQ010000110.1:0-7443 GCA_045805725.1 Solirubrobacterales bacterium | reverse complement strand
CGAGGCGCTCGTACCAGACGTCGATGGTCCGCAACGAGGCCAGCCGCCGCATCTCCTCGCGGTACGCCCGCACCGTCGCGGTGGCCGCCGCCCGGCCGTCGCCTTCCTTGAAGCCGAGGTCTCGGGCTCCGACCGAGAAGCTCGCGGCCAGGCGCTTCAGGTCCCACTCGAACGGGCCGGGGTGAGTCTCGTCGAAGTCGTTGATGTCGAAAATCAGGCGCCGGTCCGGGGCAGCGAAGACGCCGAAATTGGAGAGGTGGGCGTCACCGCAGAGCTGGACGACGAGCTCCGAGCTTGGCGTCGCGGCGAGGTCTGCCGACATGATCGCGGCCGCGCCGCGATAAAACGTGAACGCCGAAACCATCATGCGGCCGTGGCGGATCGGGACGAGATCCTGCACCCGAGACTTGTCCTGCCTCTCGAGGGTCTTGACGGGATCGGTGCGGTTCTTCGGTGGCTCCCAGGCCGCATGGCTGGAGCGCGGCGTCTTCCGCCGAGCGGCCTTTCCGGCCGCCGCGCGCTCGGCTGCGCTCAGGGCCGCGGCCATGGGGCACCCTCCTGGGCGCGCTCGTCGCCGAGCAGCCCGGCCCCGCTCGCATGCTCAACCGCTTCGGCGCGCGAGGACGCGTCCAGCTTGCGGTAGATGGCCTGAGCCTGGGTCTTGACCGTGTTTGGGGAGACGAAGCTCTTCTCGGCGATCTCCCGGAAGGAGAGGTGGCTGGGGAGGTACTGGAGTGTCCTGAGCTCGGCCGGCGTCAGCAGCGGTCGGCCATTGCCATCCGAAGCGGTCGAGGCCGAGGACACCGACTCGGAGATCCAGCGCTGAAGGGTGGGAGCGTCCTTGATCCGGCGAGCGATCACCGCAGCCTCGTCGAGCAGGGTTCTGGCCCCGGAGACGTCGTCGAGGTTCAGGGACGCCCGCGCGAGGAAGATCCGCGTCTCGGCCAGGTACCAGTCCGGAAACCCCGCGAGAAGGCCGAGCAGTTCCGTCGCGCGCTTGCGATCGGCGACCGCCTCCTCGATTCGGCCCTCGCGCGAGCGAGTCAGCGCGGACGCCGCGAACGCGAACGCCATGATGGGGTAGACGTCGAGGTGGAAGCGATCGAGCTGCTCGCGCGCCTGTGCCACGACCCGCAGCGCGCTGTCCAGATCGTCGCCGTCAAGGTGCAGGAACGTGAGCTGCGTGAGGCAGAAGACCTGGATCAGCGGAGCGTCGGCGGCGCCCCTGCGCGCCCCTTCCTCGAGCAGCTCGCGAGCCTTCACGGGATCACCGCCGAGGTGCGCCGCGACCCCGGCGTAGAAGCACGAGATCCCGCGCCACGGGTTGTCGGGGGGATGGAGCTCGGCCGCGCTGGTTGCGTCCCTGCCCATCTGCCCTATGCCGTTCTGCGGCAGCGTTGCCTCGAGGAGGAGCAGGTCGGCCAGGAGGTGGGGGTCCTTCAGCGCCGCTTCGTCGAAGCCCTCATGCGCGACGGAAGCCCAGTGCAGGCCGAGCTCGCCCTCGCCGAGCGAGAGGTAGAGATGCGCCGTCGCCAGGGCGAGCTGCGCGGAGCCGGCGAGCTTCCGGTTGCTGAAGTGATCGAGCCAGTCCCGGACCGCCGCGCGGTCACCACTGGCGAGGGAGGGCGCGACGAGCGCCCAGATCAGCTCGCCGGCGTGCGTCTCGTCGCCCGCCGCGATGGCATGATCGATGGCTTCCTCGAACAGCTCGTGTGCGGCGCACCAGTCACAGGCCCGCCGGTGGAGCTCGACCTCGAGGTCGGGATCGCGGCGATGCAGCTCCGAGCGCAGCATCTGCCTGAAGAGCGGGTGGTAGCGGTAGGCCTCGTCCACGTGGTCGAGTGGTTCGAGCGGCAGGTTGGCGCGGGCCAGCTCGCGCAGGACACGCGCCGATCCGGACCTTTCCAGGATCTCGTCGCAGGCCTGTCCCGTGAGGCCGTCGAGGACCGATGATCGAAGCAGGAACCTCATCCGTGCCACCGAGACGCCGGCCAGGAACTCGTCGGTGAGATAGTCGGCCACGAAGCGGTCATCGCCGGCGAAGCTCTCCACGTCGATGCGGACATCGGGCTCTCGGAGAAGCGAGAGCCCCGCGAGATAGAGAGCCGCGGGCCAGCCTTCGGTCTTCAAGAAGAGCGATTCGACCTGATCAGGCAGGAGATCCAGGCCGATTGCCTCGAGCACGGCGCCGGTCTCCGACCGATTCATCGCCAGGTCGCGGCGGGTCAGCTCGAACGCCTCACGACGGGCGCGCATACGGCCGAGCGGCAGGTCCGGCTCTCTGCGGGATGCCAGCGCCATCTGGCCCTCGGGCCGCAGGCTGGCGATCGTGGCTGCGAGGGCATCCGCGGAGCCCTTGGTCCGCAGCACATGGGCGTTGTCCACGACGAGGACGAAGGGGCCTCCCTTGAGGCTGACTCCGTCGATCGCCTCGACCAGGCGATTCAGCAGCCGGGTCGGGTTGTCGTCTTTCGGCTCGAGGGACACCCAGGCGAAGGGGCGCTCATCCTGCTCGCCCCATTCGGCGAGCACGCTTGTCTTCGCATACCCGGCTGGAGCCGTCACCAGGATCAACGGGTAATCCCGGGCCTCGCGAAGGCGCGAAACGAGCTTCGGCCGGCGGACGTACCCGTCAAGCCGCGTGAGAAGCGCCGGTGGAGCTGAGAAATCCAGGTGCTCAGCTAGCGATGAGCCGCCCCTGGGGGTTTGGCCCTTTCGCCTGCTGGCGCTCAATTACCTCGGCCGACCCTCGACAAGGCTCGCATCCGGCGCTCCTTTCGGGTTTCGCGCGCCTCCGACTCTACTCCCGCCGGGAGGGCGCAACACGTGGAAAGGTGCTGAATCCCCCTAAGTAGTGACTACTGGGCCCGGATCATCACGTTCAGGTGATGAAGCCGGGGGCCCGGGGTGATTGGATCGCGGCGGTGGAGGCACCTCCGGACCCGGAATCCACGCTCCGAAGCAGGGCGTTCGTAGGCGTGCTCGTCCTCGCTGCAGTGATCGGCGTGATCGCCTCGCTGGCCGCCTGGGCCTTCCTGGAGCTCATCTTCTACATCCAGCAGTGGGTCTTCACCGACATCCCGAAAGACCTCGGCTTCAGCCACGGCGCGCCGCTGTGGTGGTACCTGCCGGTGCTCGCCTTCGCCGGCCTGGTGACGGCATTTGCGATCGCCCGCCTCCCCGGTACCGGCGGTCATATTCCCGCCGAGGGCCTCAAGGCCTCACCGACCCGGCCGATCGACCTTCCCGGGGTCATTCTCGCGGCCATCGCCTCGATCGGCCTCGGACTGGTCGTCGGGCCGGAGGCGCCGCTGATCGCGCTGGGCGGCGGACTGGGCTTCCTCATGGTTCGGTCGCTGCGCAAGGACGCGCCGCCGCAGCTGGGGATGCTCCTCGCCACCTCGGCGACCTTCGCGGCGGTCTCGTTCCTGTTCGGGTCCCCGATCATCGCGGCGGTGATCCTGATCGAGGCGGCGGGACTGGGCGGATCGCGCATGCCGCTGGTCTTGATCCCGGGTCTCCTCGCCGCGGGCATCGGCTCGCTGGTCTCGATCGGGATGGGGTCGCTGACCGGGCTCAGCACGGCCAACATCGCGCTCAGCCCATTGCACCTCGCGGCCTTCGCCAGGCCGGACTTCGTCGATTTCCTCTGGACCATTCCGTTCGCGGCGGCCATCGCGGTTGTCACCTTCGTCATCTTTCGCCTCGGCCGGGAGGCGCAGCGCATCGCGACGCCGCGACCGTTCATCGTTCTCCCGGCGATCGGGTTGCTCGTCGCCGGGCTCGGCATCGCCTTCCACCAGACCGCCGACCACGGTGTCAACGAGGTCCTGTTCTCCGGTCAGACCGCGATTGGGCCCTTGGTCGCAAACCCCGGCGCTTGGTCCCTGTCGGCTCTCGCGCTGCTGATCGCCTTCAAGGGCGTCGCCTATGGCCTCTCCGTCGGTGCCTTCCGCGGCGGCCCGACTTTCCCGGCGATGTTCCTCGGCGCCGCCGCCGGCCTGATGGCCGGCCACCTCCCCGGGTTCGAGACGACGCCCGCGGTGGCAGTGGGCCTTGGCGCAGCGGTCGTCGCGGTGCTGAGGCTGCCGCTGTCGGCGGTCGTGCTCGCCACGCTATTCACCCTGAATTCCGGCGTCGGGGCGGAGCCCCTGATCATCCTCGGCGTTGTCGTCGCCTACCTGACGGTGCAGGCCCTCGGGGGCCCTGCGGACTCCCAAGAACCCGCCGAGAAAGCCGTCCCCCCAAGAGAGGCCGAACCCGTCGCGATGGCGAGCGGCTGAGGCGGAGGGCTGGACCATGGACACGATCATCTTCTGGGCCTTCACCGCGGCGTTCAATCCGACCTTGTTGGCCGCCACCACGGTGATGTTGCTGCTCGAACGCCCCAAGCGGCTGTTGCTCGGATACCTGGTCGGCGCGCTGATGACCAGCCTCACGCTGGGCATGGTGATCGTCTTCGCCCTCGACGGCTCGTCGGGTGCCACCAGCGCCACGCAGTCGACCGTCAGCCCCGCCACGGACCTCGCGATCGCGGGGCTCCTCCTGGTAGTCGCGTACATGATCCGCCCCGGCCGAATCCCCAAGGAGACCGGGCGCCTGGCAGATCGGCGGCGCAGACGGGCCGAGAAGAAGGCCGAGAAGGGACCGCCGAAGTGGCAGGCCGCCTTGAGCAAGGGCACGGCGCGGACGACGTTCGTCATCGGGGCCCTGCTGACGCTCCCCGGTGCCTCCTACCTGATCGGCCTCGGCCACATCGCCGACAAGAACGCGAGCACCGCCGCGACCGTCGCGCTGATCATCGCCTTCAACCTGGTCATGCTGATGTTGATCGAGCTGCCGCTGCTCGCCTTCACATTCGCGCCGGAGTGGACCCCCGACGCCGTCAACCGGTTCAAGGCCTGGTTCAACCGCAACTCCCGACCCCTCGCCTTCCGGATGGCGCTCGGCGTGGCGGTCCTGCTGATCATCAAGGGCGTGGTCGAGCTGGTCTGATCGGGCGACGGTCCTCACCCGATCGACATGGAACCCGGCGCCGGCTCAGCCGGCCTGAGCCACTTCGGCGCCCGCGGCGACCAGGTCCTGCGGGTGGATCCAGGCGTCGACCAGGCCCTCGCCGCCGGCATTCTCGATCGCGTCCCTGAGCGGAATGGCCCAGCGATGCTCCAGCAGGGCTATGCCGGCGGACGTGCCGGGCGGAATGGCATCCGCCAGGTACCAGACGTTGTCGGGATTGATCACCGAGCCGCGCTCATCCACCGCGGCGGCGCCGAGGACGGCACCGGCTTCGGCTCCTTCCTCACCGGCTGCTCCCATGCCCATCAGGGCGCCGGCGAGCGCACCGAACGCCTCGGCCTCAGCCTCGGCGAGGTCGCTGTGTTCGATGGCCTCGATCTCGCCGTTCGCATCCTTCGCGACGAAGAGCAGGTCCACCAGGCGGACGATGTCGTGCTCTCTCAGGCGTCGCAGCTCCGCGAGTATCTCCCCGGAGAATTTGCCATCCTCGAAACCGACTACCAGCATCTGAACTGGTCCGAATTCCATTTAGATCAGCTTCTCCTTCTCAGCCTCGAATTGCTGGTCGTTCAGAACCCCTGAGTCGTGCAGATCACCGAGCTTCTTCAGCGCGTCGATCCGGTCCATCTCCGACATGCCCCCGCCGCCGGCCGGGGCGGGTTGCTCAGCGGATTGAGGCTCTTGAGGTGCGGCGGCCTGCGGGGCCTGCTGCTCCTGCTGTTGGGCCTGGCGCTTCCCGACGGCGTACCCGGCGCCTCCGACCATCGCGGCTCGAAGCAAAGGCCTTCTTCGTCTAAGTAGTGGCATCTCGTTCCTTCCGTTCGCGTCCCTGTGCATCAGATGCAACCGCCCCCCGCATCTGGGCGCATCATGCAAAGAGGGTGAAATCGGCTTCTCGGTCGAATATCACCCGGATCGGGGGATGCGTGAAGAGGTGACCGCTGACAGCCTCCCGGGCGGGGCTATGCCCGACCAAGCCGACACCACCTCACCACCCGAGCCGGCCCCGGCGCCCCCGCCTGACCTGGCCGGAGGAAACGGCGTACGGGATGACGCGGCGCAACTCGCGCCGCATCGTCATCGGGCGCTCGTCTGGTCCCTCGTCGCGTTCGCCTCGCTGGTGCTGATCGTCTCGATGATCGCGAACTGGGCTCAGACCGAGGTCCTCGGCAGCAACCACCTGGCGAACCAGACCGACGAGATCCTCAAGAACAAGGACGTCCAGGAGCAGCTCAGCATCTTCGCGGTCGATCAGCTCTACGCCAACGTCGACGTCCAGGCCCAGATCCAGCAGAAGCTGCCCAGCCCCGCCCAGCCGCTCGCCGCTCCGATCACGGCGCTGACGAGACAGCTCGCCACGAACGTCGCGGCGACGGCGCTGGCCTCGCCTCAAGCTCAGAATCTCGTCTCCACAGCGATCGGTCGGGGGCAGCAGCAGTTCGCCGACCTGGTCGAGAACAAGGATCAGTTCGTCTCGACCCAGGGCGGGGTGGTCACCGTCGAGTACGGGAGCTTCGTCGCCAACCTTGCCGCCCGCCTGGGCGTCGATCCCGCGACCATCTCCCGGATCCAGGGCTTCATCCAGCAGTACTCGACGGAGCTCAAGCAGCGCCTGACGACGGCGCAGGGCAAGCTCGCTTCCACGCAGGTAACCCTCTCCCAGGCGCAGGCGGGCACGCTCAGCCCGCAGGCGCAACAGAACCTCACGACTCTCGAAGCGGATGCCGCCCAGCTCCACGTGACCGTCGCGAGCCTCGAGCAGAAGATCAGCGGCATTCAGCCGCAGGCCCCCGCCCAGCTGCAGGGCAGGCTGTCTCAGCTCCAGGGCGCGCTGGCCGGGCTCGACAAGCGGCTGGTCACGGTGCAGGGACAGGCCGCCGCGGTGCTCGCGGACCCGAGCCAGGCGAACATCCTCAAGCTCCAGCCGACCCTCGCCTCGCTCCAGACGCGCGTCACCAACCTGCTCGACCGTCAGGCGTTGCAGCACCCGGGCGAGCTCGTCGTGATGAAGTCCAGCCAGCTGAGCGGGCTCCAGGACCTCGTCGGCGCGCTCCGCAACCTCGGCTTCGTGCTGCCGCTGCTGGCGCTCCTTCTCTACATGGGCGCGATCTACCTCGCGAAGGGATGGCGCCGGGAGGTGCTGCTGGCAGTGGGCGGCGGGATCCTGGCCGCCACGCTGCTCGTTCTGCTTACGAGGCGTCTGATCGGCAGCGCGGTCATCGACTCCGTGGCGAGCTCCGACGCGGTCAAGCCGGCCATCACGGCCACCTGGAACATCATCTCCGCCGGACTGCGCGAGCGGGCACTGTTCGTGCTCGTCATCGGGCTGGGGTTCATCGCCGGGGGGCTGCTGGCGGGCCCCGGTCGTCACGAGGTCGCGGTGCGGCGCTTCCTTGCGCCCTATCTGCGCGAGCGGCCGGTCGTCGT
>JBJMKQ010000109.1:0-37775 GCA_045805725.1 Solirubrobacterales bacterium | reverse complement strand
GGGCGGGTGCCCCTCTCCAGACACATCTCGCTATGGCTCGATGTTGAGTGTCTGGAGAGGGGCACCCGCCCCCACTGCCATGCCGTGCCGTAGGTGCGATGATCCGATTCGCATGCGCCGCATCGTCTTTTTGGTAGTTCTCACTGCCGTGATGGCACCCGCCTCCGCCCTCGCGGCTGAACGCGCGGTCAGCGTCTCGGCCACGGTCGAACGGGAGGTGCCGAACGACATGGCCGAAGTCCACTTCGCGGTCAGCAAGGAACGGGCGGGGCGGGCTGCGGCGCTCGACGTAGTGGCGGTTCGCGCGCGGGCCGTTATCGCAGCAGCACAGGCCAGGCCCGGAGTTGGCCCCGGTGATGTCACGACTGGCTCGATCTCGGTGCGGCGTGTCAAGCGCGGTGAGAGGCCGGTCTACAGGGCTAGTGAGGGCGTCACCGTCGTGACCCATCAGCCCGAGGGCGCGGGCGAGCTGGTCGCGGCCGGCGTCGCCGCCGGCGCGACGAGCACCCGGGGGCCGACGTTCTTCGTCGGCGACCGCGAAGCCGCCTACGACGCCGCTCTCGTCGAAGCCTTCGAAAGCGCCAAGGCGAAGGCCGGGATGCTGGCGGCGGCGGCCGGCGCCACGCTCGGTCCGGCGATCACGATCACCGAGGGAGGCGCCGTCACGCCCGTCAACGGAGCCGACGCAACGGAACCGGTGAGCAAGTGCGTCGCCGCGCCGCAGGGCAGCGCCGGCACCTCGCGCCGCCGGTCCCGAGCGAGCGCTTGCGGTACGCCCCCGCCGGTGAAGCCCGGCAAGTCGACCATCAGGGCAACGGTCGCTGCGACCTTCTCCCTGCAGTAGCGAGCGCGATGAGGCTGCTGACCTTCGACACGGGCGACGGACCGCGGGCCGGGTTGCTCGAGGGCGACCGCGTGGTCGATGCGTGGGCGCTGCTTGGCGAACCCCATCGCGGCAGCCTGCGGGAGCTGATCGCGGCGGAGCGGGTCGGCGATCTGCGCGGGCGGCTCGGCGACACCGGTGCGCCGTCCCATCCGCTGTCGGCAATTCAACTGCTGCCGCCGATTCCGGATCCGGAGAAGATCGTCTGCATCGGCCTGAACTACCGCAAGCACGCTGCCGAGGTCGGAGTCACTGAGCTGCCGGAGATGCCGACGATCTTCGCCAAGTACCCGAACGCGCTGGTGGCGGACGGGGCGACGGTGCGGGTGCCGACCGGGAAGACCGACTACGAGGGGGAGGTCGCGTTCGTGGTTGGGCGGCGGGCGCAGGAGGTCGCCGAGGCAGAGGCGCTCGACCACGTCGCCGGCTACACGCTGCTCAACGACCTCTCGGCGCGGGACCTGCAGGGGGCGACGCCGCAGTGGATGCCCGGCAAGGTCTTCGACGGCTCGGCGCCGTGCGGTCCCTACCTGGTGACGCCGGAGGAGGCCGGGCCGCCCGATGCCCTCGCGATCCGGCTGACCCTGAACGGCGAGGAGATGCAGAGCGGCGCCACCGACGACCTCATCTTCAGCATCCCTCAACTGGTCGCGCAGCTCTCGAAGCTGATGACGCTCGAGCCCGGCGACGTCGTCTCCACCGGCACCCCCGAGGGCGTCGGCATGGGACGCAACCCGCGCGTCTGGCTCGGCGACGGCGACGAGGTCGCGATCGAGTCCCCGACGCTCGGCCGCCTCGTCACCCGGATCAGCGCTGGATAACTCCGCTGTTCCTTTCGGACGTATAGCGACCGAAAGGAACAGCGCAATCAGGGGCGGGGCGGGATCTCGTAGGCCTTCGCGGGCAGGCTCGCCGAGAGCGGGCGGGTGACCGGACGCAAATGTCCCCGCACCCCGGGGATGACTGCGTCGGCTTGCGAAGTGCTCGCCCCCGTCCCGGTCCAGCGCGGCCGGTAGGGCGTGAAGGCCAGCAGCGCGTTCCAGGTGTCGGTGTCGACGATGGCGTTCGCGGTGAGGCCGTGTTCGCCCTTGAAGGTGTGGACCGCGCGGGCGGTCTGCCGGCCGAAGACGCCCGTCACCGGCAGGTCCGCTCCGGCGGCGACCAGGTGCTCCTGCGCCCAGACCACCATGTCGCCCTTGCTGCCGCGCTTCAGCAGCGGGTGCACGACTTCGGTGCGATAGCCGGTCACCGGCCGCAGGGCGCCGGCGGCGCCCAACGCCCCCCACTCCCGGCCGCTCGTCTCCTGCCAGTCCCACCAGCTCGGCGGCTGCCCGCCGTAGCTCTCAGCGAAGCGGCGGAAGAGCCTGATCGAGGCGGCGCCGGGGCCTTCGTAGGTCTGGCCGATCGGGTAGATCGGGTGCCCCCAGATGCGGTTGTAGAGGTAGGTGTGCTCGTAGACGGTCCGTACCGAGGTGCCGATCGTCTTCCAGTACATCTGCGGCTGGTCGTACTGGGCGCCGCCGGGGCCGAAGAAGACCGAGTAGGGGAAGGACGGGTGGTAGTCGACGTAGGGGAAGCCGGCGAGGGAGAGCGGGAAGGTTTGGCCGATGCGGGCGCGCAAGGCGCGGACGTAGAGGTCGGCGGAGGCGTACTTGCCCTCGTAGTCGGCCTCGGCGTCGATCACGAGGCAGTCGGCGCCCTTGGCGATCGCGGCGGCGGCGACCCTTGCCTCGGCGAGCGGGTGGTCGCCGTAGACGAACTGCCAGGCGCAGGCGTCGAGGCCGCCGCGGTGCAGCGCCTGCACGAGGCCGCGGCTGAACTGGCTCCAGCCGCCGCCGCCGTCGCCGGCCTTGACGTAGACGGTGCCGATGTCGTTCGCCTTGGCGCGGGCGACGATCGCGCCGACGCTGCCGCCCTCGGAGTGGGAGACGTACCAGACCCACATCCCCTGGCGGTCGAAGGCGGTGTTGCTGACGTTGCCGCCGCTTTCGACCTGGCCGGCGCCGCCGGTTTCGGCGGGGGCGGCGGCCGGCGCGAGGGCGCACGCCAGCAGCGCCGCGAGGGCGGCGGGCAGCGCCAGCGCGGCGCATGTCCTCTGGAGTCGGGGCCTCACAACTGCTCCCAACACGGTAGTGAGCGAAGGGCTGCGGGGCTTGCCCTGACGCCGCGCGGGCGTCGGCGTTCGCCCTCTGTACTTCGAGGGCCGTACCAAGGACGAACGCCGACGCTTTCCCATGCAACCGATCGACTGCCGGGTTCGTAGTCAGAAGCCGTATGAGAATCGCAATCGTCGGAACCGGGATCTCCGGGCTGGTGGCCGCGCACCGCCTGCACCCTCAGCACGAGCTCGTCGTCTACGAGGCGAGCGAGCGGATCGGGGGGCACACCCACACGGTGCCGGTCGAGGCCGAGGACGGAACTCACTGGGTCGACACCGGCTTCATCGTCTTCAACGACCGCAACTACCCCAACTTCGAAGCGCTGCTGGACGAGCTGGGGGTGGCGAGCCAGCCGTCCCAGATGAGCTTCTCGGTGGCCGACGGGCGCGGCCGGTTCGAGTATTCCGGCACCCCCTGGGGCCTCTTCGCCCGCCCCGCGCATCTGGTCAGCCCCGCCTTCCTCGGGATGCTGCGCGACTGGCGCCGCTTCAACCGCGAGGCGCGGGCGCTGATCGGGACGAACGGGACCGCCCCCTCGCTCGGCCACTGGCTGGAGCAGCAGGGCTTCTCCCGCCATTTCGTCGAGCGGCTGATCGTGCCGCAGGCGAGCGCCGTCTGGTCGGCCGACCCCGAGCAGATGTGGAGCTTCCCGGTCAGCTTCATGGCCGAGTTCTTCGAGAACCACGGCATGTACAGCCTTCGCGATCGGCCGCGGTGGCGGACGGTCAGCGGCGGCTCGCGCAGCTATCTGGAGGCGATCGCCGCCCCGTGGCGCGACAGGGTGCGGACCGCGGCGCCGGTGCGGCGGATCGAGCGGCTGGCCGACCGGGTGCGGATCGAGGCCGACGGTTGCGAGAGCGAGGAGTTCGACCGCGTCGTCATCGCCACCCATTCCGACCAGGCGCTGGCGATGCTCGCCGACCGGAGCGAGGTCGAGCGCCAGGTCCTCGCCGCGATCCCGTACCAGCGCAACGAGGCCGTCCTCCACACCGATGCCGCGATGATGCCGCGCCGCCGAGCTGCCTGGTCGAGCTGGAACTTCCACCTCGCCGAGGAGCCGGCGCAGGGCAGTACCGTCACCTACTGGATGAACCGCCTGCAGCGGCTGCGAGCACGGCAGGACTACTTCGTCACCCTCAACCGAACGGGAGAAATCGATCCCGAGAAGGTGATCCGCAAGATCGTCTACGACCATCCCGTCTACACCAGGGAGGGCCTCGCCGCGCAGGCTCGCCGCGCGGAGATCAGCAACGCCGGCCGCCGCACCCACTACTGCGGCGCCTACTGGGGCTGGGGCTTCCACGAGGACGGCGTCGTCAGCGCGCTGCGAGCCTGTGACGAGATCGCAACGGCCCGCGCCGCGCCAGCGGGGGTGTCTGAGTTTGACCGTCGCATACGGAGGGAAAGCTCAGACACGTCGGAGGAGGAGGCGATGGCGGCTTGAGCGACGCGGTCCGCACCCGCGCCTCCGCCGTCTACGAGGGCTGGGTGCGCCACCGGCGCTTCGAGCCCGTCGAGCACGAGTTCCGCTACCCGCTCTTCCTCATGTACCTGGACCTGGACGAGCTGCCGCAGGTGCTCGATCCCTATCCCCTCTTCTCGGCCCGCGCCCGCGCCCTCGCCCGCTTCCGGCGCGAGGACTTCATGGGTGACCCAACCCGGCCGCTGGACGAGTGCGCGCGCGAGGCGGTCGAGGAGGCAGCCGGCATCTACCCTTCCGGGCCGGTCCGCCTCCTCGCCGGCCTCCGCTACTTCGGCCACAGCTTCAACCCGGTCTCCCTCTATTACTGCTTCGACTCCGCCGCCGAACGGGTAGAAGCGGTTGTGGCCGACGTGCGAAACATCCCTTGGGGCGAGCGGCATCCCTACGTCTTGGCGCGGGGAGATCGGCGCGGTAGCGTCCTCAGCGACGAGCTCGCGAAGAGCTTCCACGTCTCCCCGCTGATGGGCATGGACCAGACCTACGCCTTCCGCGCCAGCGAGCCCGGCGAGCGCCTCGCCGTCCACATCGAGTCGCGTCCGCGCGAGGCCGACCACGCGCCTGAGTCCGGCCATGCGCGTGAGCCGGGCCAACCGGAGGGGTCCGACACCCCCCACGCGTCCGGCGGAGACCGGAATGGTTCCGATCCCCCGCGGACTCGCGGAAAGCCGAAGAGCTTCGACGCCACGCTCAGCCTGCGCCGGCGCGAGCTCTCGACCCGGACCCTCGCCGGCCTGCTCGCCCGCTACCCGGCTCTCTCGCTGCAGGTGGTGGCGAGGATCTACGCCCAGTCGCTGCGGCTGAAGCTGAAGGGCGCGCCCTACCACCCCCATCCCCAGGGGAGCCGCCCGAAGGGGTTCGTCTCGCCATGACCCCCCAGCCGGAGGAGGTTCTCCTATGAGCCCGGCCACGGCCGACCGTCCCCGCGTCGGCGATGCTGCCGCCCGCGCCGGGGTCGGCGCGGTTCTCGGTCGGGTCCGCAACGGCCGCATCGACGTCGTCGAAGGCGCCCGCGAACGCGGCTATGGGCCGGCCGACGCCGACCTCCGCGCCACCGTCACGATCAAGGACCCGGCCGCCTGGCGCGGTCCGCTGCGCGGCAGCGTCGGCCTCGGCGAGGGCTACGTCGACGGCCTCTGGGAGACCGACGACCTCGTCGCGCTGATCCAGATCGCCGCCCGCGAGCTGCACGGGATGAACGGCCTCCGCGGCGCCGTCGCCCGCCCCCGCGGCCTCTGGCACCGGGCTCGCCACCTCGTCCCGGAGAACACCCGCAGCGGCTCCCGTCGCAACATCTCCGCCCACTACGACCTCGGCAACGACCTCTTCGCCGCCTTCCTCGACGAGCGGATGATGTACTCCTGCGCCTACTTCCCGGACCGCGCGGCGAGCCTGGAGGAGGCGCAGCTGGCGAAGCTCGACCGCATCTGCGAGCGGCTCCGGCTCGGTCCCGAGAACCACCTGCTGGAGATCGGCACCGGCTGGGGCGGGATGGCGATCCACGCCGCCCGGCGCAGCGGCTGCCGGGTGACGACGACGACGATCTCCCGCGAGCAGTTCGAGCTGGCGCGGCGCCGCGTGGGCGAGGCCGGGCTCGAGGACCAGGTGACCGTCCTGCTGCGGGACTACCGCGACCTCGACGGCCGCTTCGACCGGCTCGTCTCGGTGGAGATGATCGAGGCGGTCGGCTGGCAGTACTTCGACGACTTCTTCCGCCGCTGCGACGAGCTGCTCGGCGACGACGGGCTGATGCTGCTGCAGGCGATCACGATCGACGACCGCATCTACAAGCTCGAGAAGACGGCGAGGAGCTTTGCCAACACGCACGTCTTTCCCGGCGGCTGCCTGCCCTCGCAGGGGTTGATCGCCGATTGCCTGGCGCGGGTGACCTCGATGAGGCAGGTGTGGGTCGACGACATCACCGCGCACTACCCGCCGACGCTCGCCGCCTGGCGGGGACGCTTCTTCGCCGCCTGGGAGCGGCTGCGCTCGCGCGGCTACGACGAGCGCTTCCGGCGCCTCTGGGACTTCTACCTGAGCTCCTCGGAGGCGGGCTTCCGCGAGCGCCGGATCGGCGACGTGCAGGCGCTATTCGCGAAGCCCAAGGCGCCGTGAAGGGGCACGTGAGCGGGAGCGGGAGCGATGGTGGCGGCGGTGGCGGTGAGGGGGACGCCAGCGGCACCGAGCGAGCCGGGGGAAACGAACGCGACGCCGGCCGGGAGCCGCTGCTGCTGATCCACGGCCTCGGCGGCTCGCGCAGCATCTGGGAGCCGGTGATCCCGCTGCTCGAGGCCGAGCGCGAGGTGCACGCCCTCGACATGCCCGGGTTCGGTGAGACGCCGCCGCTGCCGAAGGGCGAAGAAGCGAGCGCCGCGAACCTGGCCCGCGCAGTCCAAGCGGAGTGCGCTCGCAACGGGGTGGAGCGGCCGCACGTCGCCGGCAACTCGCTGGGCGGCTGGGTGGCGCTGGAAATGGGCCGCTTCGGTTGGGCGGCCTCGGTGACGACCCTCTCCCCCGCCGGCCTCTGGTCCCGGCCGCTGGGTGAGCCCTCCGGCGGCGGCGCCCGGATGCTGCTGCGCGGCTCCCCGTGGGTGAAGGCGGCGCGCCCGTTCCTCTCGGTCGCCCTCCAGTTCCCGGCGACGCGGGCGGCCGCCTTCCAGTCGATCGCCGCCCACCCGGAGCGGATCCCGCCCGATGCGGCGCGGGCGCTCGTGCTCGGCTGGCTCGACGGCGAGGGCTACGACGCCGCCAACCAGGCGATGCGCAATCGCGTCTTCGACCCGAGCGGCTACCCGGACGGCGTGCCGGTGACGATCGCCTGGTGCGAGAAGGACCGGCTGCTCGGGCCGCCGAAGCCGCACCGCCGCCCGCCCGGCGCCCGCTTCCTCGTCCTCCCCGGCGTCGGCCACACGCCGACCTGGGACGACCCCGAGCTGGTCGCGCAAACGCTTTTGGACGGCAGCGCCCAATCCACCGCCCCCGCCTGACCGCCGACGTGTCTGAGCTTGACCCCCACATATGAGGGGTAAGGTCAGACACCCCGCGAAGGCGCCTGAATGAGGAGGAGCAGTGATCGTCGAGAGGACCGAGAACCCGCTGTGGCTGTCGAACGCCTACCTGGTCGCCGACCGCGACCGCAAGACCGGTGTCCTGATCGACGGCAATGACGAGCTGGGGCCGCTGCTGGAGCGGATCCAGCGCGAGGGGATCGAGATCACCCACGTCCTCGTCACCCACCCACACGGCGACCACGTCGCCGGCCTCGCCGAGGCGCGGTCGCGGCTCGGCAATCCGCCGCTGGTCGCCCACGAGGCCTGCGCGGCGGAGCTCGACGAGGAGGTCGAGGTCATCCTCGGCGACGGCGAGAAGCTCGACGCCGGCGGGATCGAGGTCGAAGCGCTCTACACTCCCGGCCACGCGGCCGGCCACCTCGCCTACCTCCTCGACGGCAGCGACGTTTTCACGGCCGACGTCCTGTTCAAGGGGACCGTCGGCGGCACGATGGCCCCCGGCGCCAGCGGCTTCGCCGACCTCCAGGTCTCGGTGATGCGGCTGATGGGCCTACCGTCGGACACCAGGGTCCACCCCGGACACAGGGAGCCGACGACGATCGGCGAGGAGTGGGAGCACAACCCGTTCGTGCGGATCTGGCGCGGGCTCGACGCGACCGGCGAGGAGCAGGTGAGCGTCTGGGGCCGGCCGGCGACGCTGAAGCTGTGGGCGCCGGACTACGACGGCGGCAACAAGGCCTGGGTCGTCTTCGGCGACTCGGGCGAGGAGGCGATCGTCGGCGGCTCCCAGGTCGAGCGCGCCTAACCCGAACTGCGTCAAATTTTCGTTCCCCCGGCCCGAAAATCTGACGCAGTTCCGGGGGTGGGATCGGCGAGAGGATCGTTTCGTTGCTGGACCTCGTTGCTGGACCTCGTTGCTGGACCTTTAGCGGTGTGAGGAGATTTGGACGGATGTGCGATGGGGGAATCGCGCTTTTCCCTCCACACTTCCCCGATGGCCACGGAAGTGCAGGAATTCTTTTTCAACTGGTACCCGGTCTTCGGGGTCTTCTTCATGGCCCTGCTCCTCTTCGTCTTCCTGAAAATGATGCGGGGGATGATGGGGACGACCAAGCCGGAGACGGTGAAGGCGAGCCGCACCGCGCCGGTCCTCTGGGAGGAGGTGCAGGGAGTCGACGCCGCCAAGGACGAGCTGATGGACGTGGCCGCCTGGCTGCGCGACCCCGACCGCTTCGCCGCCCTCGGCGCCCAGGCTCCGCGCGGCGTCCTCCTCTACGGACCGCCGGGGACCGGCAAGACGATGCTCGCCCGCGCCGTCGCCGCCCAGGCCGGAGTCGACTTCTTCGCCGCCTCGGGCTCGAGCTTCGTGGAGATGTTCGTCGGCCGCGGCGCCGCCCGCATCCGCCGCCTCTTCAAGGAGGCGCGCAAGGCGGGCCGCGCGGTCATCTTCATCGACGAGCTCGACGCGATCGGCGGCAGCCGCAGCGGTGGGGGGGGCGACGGCGGCACCAGCGAGCGCGAGCAGGCGCTGAACCAGCTGCTGGTCGAGCTCGACGGCTTCGAGAAGGACCCAGGGATGGTGATCGTGATCGCCGCCTCCAACTACGTCGACAAGCTCGACAAGGCGCTGCTGCGGCCCGGCCGCTTCGACCGCCAGGTCCTCGTCTCCCCGCCCGACCGCAAGGGCCGCGAGGCCATCCTCCGCAGCCACGCCAAGAACAAGCCGCTCGGCCCCGACCTCGACCTCGGCGACGTCGCCCGCAAGACGACCGGGCTGACCGGCGCCCAGCTCGCCAACGCGCTCAACGAGGGGGCGATCATCGCCGGCCGCGCCGGCCGCTTCCACATGACCCGCGAGGACCTCGACGAGGCGCTGCTGCGCCAGGCGGTCGGCTCCCAGCAGGCGCGCCGCCTCAGCGGCAAGGAGCGGCGGATCGTCGCCTACCACGAGGCCGGCCACGCGCTCTGCCGCAAGCTGCTCGGCCTCGACCCGCCGGAGATCCTCAGCATCGTCCCCCGCGGCCCGGCGCTCGGCTTCGTCGCCCACTCGCCCCAGGAGGACAGCTATCTGAAGTCGCGGGACGATCTGCTCGACGAGGTGGTGACGCTGCTGGGCGGGCGCGCCGCCGAGGAGGTCGTGCTCGGCGAGACGTACTCGGGCGCCGCCGACGACCTCAATCGCGTCCACCTCGTCTGCAAGCAGATGGTCGCCGAGTTCGGGATGGGGGTCGCGCTGGACCACGACGGGCCGGCGCCGATCGCGATGCCGACCAGTGACTACGCCGTCTCCGACCAGACCCGGCGCGAGGTGGACCAGGCGGCGATGACGCTCGCCCGCGAGGCCTACCGCCGCGCCCGCGCGCTCGTCTCCGCCAACCTCGAGCTGGTCGACCACCTGGCGGTGCTGGCGCTGGAGCGGGAGACGCTGACGCGCGAGGAACTCGACGAGATCTTCGCCGCGCACGAGCTGCGCGGCCTCGCCGCCCCCGGCTCGGGTGCGGCGCTGGTGGCGCTGAGCCGTGAGGCACGCACCCAACAGTAGGACCGGGCGAGGGACGCGGGCACCCAGCAGTAGGACCGGGCGAGGGACGCGGGCACCCGTCAGTAGGACTGGTCGAGGGACGCGGGGCCAGCAGTAGGACCGGGGCGAGAATGCGGTCCAGCAGCAGGACCCGAGCGAGGATGCGGTCCAGCAGTACGGGCCGCGAGCAAGGGGCGTCAAGACGGTCGCAACGGACACCGACTAGGCCATCCAGCCAATCGACGATACCCTTGGCTGGACGGCCAGTGAGCGACCACCATTTTCCATCCGGTCGATCGATGGCGCGGCGCGTGCATGGGGAGCGATCTGTAGGGCTCTTGTATGGGCAGCGGGCGCTGTTGATCGCCGGGCCCGAACCCCTCACCTACACCGGCACCGCCTGAGCCGCTCGCGCGAGTTCGACGTCTGTGGCGCACAGTGAGTCGAAAGGCGAGGCCGGCCCGGGGGGCGGCCCGCGCTGGTGGGGGATGCGGCCGGCCCAGAACCTGAAGCCGGCGACCTACCGCTGCCCGCTCTGCGGCACGCACCTTCCCGCCCTCAGCGAGCACGTGCTGATCTGGCCCGAGGGCGACAAATCGCGCCGGCGCCACGCCCACACCGAGTGCGTGCTGCGCGCTCGCAAGGGCGGCGGCCTACCGACCGAGGAGGAGTGGCGGCGCACCCAATCGCGTCAACGCACTTCTCCGCGCACTCGGGGGGCGAATGCGTTCGCTCGCCTTCGCGCCCGCCTCTTCGGCGAAGATTGAGGGGTGCTCGAGCTGCTCGCCGTCGCGGCGGCCGGGGCCGCGGCGGGCGCCTCCAACGCGATCGCCGGCGCCGGCTCGCTGATCACCTTCCCGACCATGGTCGCGCTCGGGCTGCCGCCGCTCTCGGCCAACGTCACCAACACGGTCGGGATCGTGCCCGGCGCGCTCGGCGGCGCCCTCGGCTACACCGATTTGCTGCGCGAGCAGGGCGAGCGCTTCACCCGCTTCCTGGCGCCGATGCTGCTCGGCGCCGTAGTCGGCACCGTGGCCCTCCTGCTCACCTCCAACGGCGCCTTCGAAGCGATCGTGCCGGTGCTGATCGCCGCCTCCTGCCTGCTGCTGCTCCTCCAGCCCCGCCTCACCGCGCGCATCGCCCACGCCGGCAACGAGCGCTCCCCCTTCCTCACCGCCGGCGTCGCCTTCTGCGGCGCCTACGGCGCCTACTTCGGCTCCGCCGTCAGCATCCTCCTCTTCGCGATCCTGGCCCTCTTCGTCGCCGACACCCTCCAGCACCTGAACGCGATAAAGATCCTCCTCGTCGGCTGCGCCAACCTCCTCGCCGCCGTCGCCTACGCCTTCCTGGCGCCGGTCGACTGGCGCTACGCGCTGACCCTGATGGGCTCCTCGCTGCTCGGCGGCCGCGCCGGCGCGCACTACGCGCGCCGCATCCCCAGCGACCCGCTGCGGATCACGATCGCCGCCGCCGGTCTGCTCGTCGCTGGGGTTCTGGCGATCCGAGCGTACGGCTGAGCCGCGCAGCAGTTGAACTCAAGTCGGGGATCTAAAAAAAGCCCTCGAGGGACCCAGGTTCGATCTGTCGGCGGCGCTACTCCTGGAAGGTGTCGGGGAGCACCTCGAACAGGGCCATCCCAGCCACCGCCTGGATCGCCTCCTCATTCGACTTGCCGAGGCGCACCGCCGCGGCCGCCTGCTCCTTGAGGATCTCGTCGAGCGCGCGGAGCTGGATCGACGCCACCTTCTGCCAGCCCCGCTCGTCGAGCAGCAACGGCGTCCTCGTCAGGTGGCGGTCCTCGCGGCGGTCGAAGACGTCGGCCGCGAGGGATTTCGCCGCGTCGCTCATCAGCGTTTCGATCACGTAGCCCGAGAAGGCGCTGCGAACCTTGGGGTCGAGCTTTTCCCAGTCGGGGTTGTCGATCAGCGGCCGTTCCACCGCCTTGTAGAAGTGGGCGACCGAGCCGCGCACGTTTTCTTCTTCCATGATCTCGATCAGCCCGAGCTCCTCCAGCACCCGCACGTGGTAGCTGACGTTGCTCAGCGGGGTCTCGATCAGGTCCGAGATTTCCTTCGGGCTGGCGATCCTTTCGGTGAGGATGGTCAGTGCCTTCACCCTGACTGGGTGGTTAAGGGCTTTGACCAGGACCTCCTGCGGTGATTTCCCCACCTGCCGCTTCCGCTTCGTGGCCTTGCGCCGTTTTCGCGTCACGCTCCCCTCCTATCTCAATCAAACTGACTGATAGAGCATAAGTTCCCTAATCTTTCGCCGCTAAATGCGCCAAATTGGCGAACCGCTGAAAACGGTTGAAGCATTTATGCCCCTCTCCCTATGGCAGGCATCCGTACGCGACAGGAGGGGGTGAGCAGGGTGAAGTTCCAGACGACGATCTCGTTGCCGGCGATCGGCATCACGAAGTCGGCCTAGAAGGCGAGCGGCGGCTGCCCTCTGCAGCCGCCCGCGTGAAGACGCCGGGTGTGTCGCTCGCCGCCCCAGCTCCGCGCGCTCCGGCGCAGGCGCGGGATAGTGAGCGGCGCGCCCGGCGGGAAACGCGCGCGTCGAGCAGGTTCTACGACCTTGCGCATCCCCGGGAACCCTGCTGAGGATGGGCGGTACTGGGCTCGAACCAGTGACCTTTCGGGTGTAAACCGAATGCTCTCCCAACTGAGCTAACCGCCCGGGAGAGGGATTATTGCTCGCCGGGGGATTCGTTTGAACCCGTGGGGTCCGAGCTCCGTACCTCGGGCAATGACGATGACGAGAAACTGGCGGGGAAGGCGGGCGTTCGTCCTGCTGCTGGGGCTCGCGGCGCTGGGCCTGGCCGTGCTGCAGGGCGGCAGCGCCTCCGGCGCGACCGCGAGCGGCGCCAGGAGCGTCGGCATCAACCACTTCGCCTTCCACCCACCGACGCTGCGGGTCAAGAGGGGCAGCAAGGTCGCCTTCGCCAACTCGAGCAACGTCACCCACACGGCGAGCGGCGGCGCCTTCGACACGAAGCGGATCAAGCCGGGCAAGGCGAAGGTCGTGCAGTTCAACCAGACGGGCACCTTCGCCTACCACTGCAAGATCCACCCCTTCATGAAGGGAAAGATCGTCGTCGAATAGCCTCGACGGCGATGGACCTCCCCACCCTCTGGCGGGCGGCGTTGCTGCAGCTGGCTGCGGTGGCGCTGCTCTCGATCGCCCTCGGCCTCGCCCTGCCCCACGACTTCTTCGTCGACTGGGGCTGGATCGCCGGCCCAGCCGCCTGGCTGCTCTGCGCCGCCTTCACCGCCCGCATGCTGCGGCTGCCCGTGGTCCCGGCCCTGATCGGCGCCGCCCTCGCCGGCCTGCCCAGCATCCTCGCCGTCGTCTTCGGCGTCCACTGGGCGGGTGCGGTGCTGGCAGTGGCTCTCTTCGCCCTCTGGTGCGCGCGGTTGCGGGTCGAGGACCCAGCGGCAACCTGAGCGCAACGGCTCTGTCAACCGAGCTGTCCCCGCATCCCGGGAGAACTCGGTTCACGGTTCGGTGGAGACCGCCAGCTCGGCGAGCGCTTCGCCGCGGCTTGCGAAGACGATGCCGGCGTCGGTGAGACCGGCGACGGTGAAGATCCGCAGCACCTGGTCGGAGCAGCCGTAGATGACGAGGCGGCCGCCCTCGGCCCCGAGCTGGCGCTGCACCTGGAGGAGGAGCGCGATCCCGGTCGAGTCGACGAACTCGCAGCCTTCGAGGCCGACGACGATCGCCTCGTTGTCGCGCGCCACCCGTTGCAGCACCGCCTGCAGGCGCTCGTTGCTCCAAAGGTCGAGCTCGCCGCCGAGCTGCAGCTCGCACCGCCCCGGCCCGATCGATCGCTCGGCGATCTGCAGGATCTGCCTCCCGCCCATGGTCCCCATTCTCCCAGGACCGCCGCCCCGCTCGAACTGCATCAAATTCTGGTGGCTATGGAGCCAGAATTTGATGCAGTTCGAGCGGGGGACCAACATGTGTTCGTCGGAAAGGTCGACGGCGCTGAGGATCGGGCTCTCGATGACGTCGGCTCACGGGGTCAGCGCTCGGACCAGCTCGCCAGCTGATCGCACCTCGTTGATGCGGGCGACCGTCTCGCCGGCGTAGAGCGCCCCGGCGTCGACCAGCGTCTCCGGCCCGTCGTCGGTCGGCCCGGCGGGCGAGAGAAGCCGGCTGCCCGGCCGCTGCGTCCGGACCATCCGCACCTGCAGGGACGCCGGCGCGTAGCGCGCTCCGGGCGCGAGCAGGCGGTTCAGCAACCGGTTGACCCGCGGGCCGCGCAAGAGCTGCCGGCGCTCGTCCTCTTCCGGCCGGGAGGCGACAGAGGACGAATGGCGGGCGAGAAAATGGTCGGTTGCGGCATTCGGCACGACCCGGTGCGGCGCCGGCCAGCCGGCGCCGAAGAGGTCGGTGAGGAGGGTTCCGTCGGCTGCCAGCAGTCGCTCCTTATAGAGAGCGTGGGCGCGGCTCTCCTCGGCGAGGAGGAACCGGGTGCCGGCGACAGCGCCGTCGGCGCCCGCCGCGAGCGCCGCGGCGACGTCCTCGCTGCAGCCGATCCCGCCGGCGACCAGCACCGGAAAGTCCCGGGACAGGGTCGCCCGCACCTCCTCCAGCAGCCGCGAGGCGAGCACCGTCCCGCGCACGTGTCCGCCCGCCTCGACGCCCTGGACGATGACCCCGTCGGCGCCGGCCGCCTGCGCCCGCCGCGCCTCAGCGACCGAGCCGCACTGGTGCAGCCAGACGCCGCCGGTCCGCCGCCGCGGCTCGCCCCAGAAGGTGACGACGACGTCGGCCTCCGATGCGGCCTCGAACCACTCCCGCCGGGCGAACGGCAGCAGCAGGTTGACGGCGACGGGACGCCCGGTCAGCGCCCGCGCCGCCGCCAGCTCGCGCCGAATCGCCTCGGCGCCGTTGACCGCGATCGTCCCCAGCCCCCCAGCCTCGGAGACCGCCGCCGCCAGCTCGTGCCGGCTCAGCCCGCCGCCCATGCCCGCCTGGACGACGGGCAGCTCCACCCCGAGTCGCTCGAGCAGCGGCGGCACGCGGTCAGTCTAGGCCCGGCTCAGAACCTGACCTCCGCCCCCGGCGGGTCGTAGACGCTTGCCAGCCGCGCCAGGGTGAGGGCGCCGAGCAGCAGGCCGAAGTCCCGCAGGGCGATGTCGTAGTAGCCGGAGTAGGTGAGCAGGTTGACGATGATCCCGCCGAGCCAGGCTGCGACCACGTAGGCGCCGTAGCGCGGCTTCACGAAGACGAAGATGCCGGCGACGATCTCGATCGCCCCGACCAGGTGCATCGCGGTGGAAGCGCTGCCGGGGACGATGTCGTTGATCCAGGGCGCCAGGTACTGCTCCCAGTCGACCATCACGTTGAAGAACTTGTCGAGCCCGAAGAGAATCGGGGCGACGGTGAAGGCGACACGCATGATCACGAACGCCTGGTAAGCGGGGTCGCTCTTCAGGCGTTCGCCGAAGGCTGGCGCGATCCGCGCCTGGCGGGGGTCGAGGGTGGCGGTGGTGGACATCGGAACCTCCTTGTCGTTGAGATGGATGCTGTGTCCATCTGCGTCCGCCGCCGCGCGGTTCTTACCTCGACCGGCGCGGAAGTAAGAAAGCCCTGCCGCCGGTCGCTAACAATGCATGGCGACCGCGCTGATGACGAAGCCCGCCTCCATGCCCGCCGACTCGCCCGCCCGCGACTGGGTCGGCCGGCTGCGGGCCGAGGGCGCCGAGCGCCAGGCCGCCGTCGCCGAGCTGCACGCGCTGCTGCTGAAGGCGGCGCGGTTCGAGGTCGGCAGGCGCGCCGCCGTGCTGTCCCACCTGCGCGGCGGCGACCAAGAGGACCTTGCCCAGCAGGCGGCCGACGACGCGCTGATGGCGATCCTCGCCAAGCTCGGCGAGTACCGCGGCGAGGCCCGCTTCACCACCTGGGCCTACAAATTCGCCCTGTTGGAGGCGGCGGTGAAGGTTCGCCGGCGCGCCTGGCAGGGACGCGAGATCCCGCTTCAGGACGAGGCATGGGCCGTATTCGCCGACGCCGGTGCCGAGGCCGGCCGAGGCGCCGAGGACGCCGAGCTGTTCGCGGCGCTGCGGGAGGAGATCGAGCGGCTGCCGCCGCGGCGGCGCGAGGTCCTGACCGCGGTCGCCCTCAACGGAGTCCCGATCGACGTCCTCGCCGAGCGGCTCGGCTCGACCCGCGGCGCCCTCTACAAGAACCTGCACGATGCCCGCCGCCAGCTGCGCGAGGCGCTCGCCGAGCGCGGCCTGCGGGTAGGAACGGGCGGAGAGGAGAGCTGATGAAGCGCGATGAGATTCTCGGCCGGGTGCTGGGGCCCAACAGCCCTGAGCTGACCTGCGAGCAGTGCTTCGAGGAGCTCGACCGCTACGTCGAGCTCACCATCGCCGGCGAGGCGGCCGACGAGCGCGTCCCCGGGATGGGCGCGCACCTGCAGGGCTGCCCCGCCTGCGCCGAGGACTTCCGCAGCCTCCACGACCTCGTCGCCCGCGAGGCGATTGACAGCTGAGGACAGCTGTTTAAGGTCGGGACATGAACGATCGGGGTCCAGCCATAGCGGCGTGGAAGCTCCCCCTGATCGTGGCTGGGATCGCGGTCGCGATCATCGCCGCCTTCTACGTCGGCGGCCCGGGGATGGGGATGGCCGAGGGCTCGCTCGTCGCCGGCGTGATCGTGGTGATGGCGGTGCGCAACCCGCCGCTGGCGCCGATCGTGCCAGCGCGGTCCGGCGACCGGCGCGAGCGCCTGCTCGTCGTCGTCGACGAGCCGCTGGAGGACGGCGGCGCGATCGAGCAGATCGCCGCCGCATCGGTCCCGCCCGACCCAGCCGAGCCGGAGCCGGAGGTGCGCGTCGTCGCCCCCGCCCACAACCGCTTCCTCGACCGCTGGACCTCCGACACGGGACCGGGCCGAGACCGCGCCCAGCGCAACCTCGTCCTCAGCCTCGCCGCGCTGGCCGGAGCCGGCGTCGACGCCACGGCTCGGATCGGCGACGAGGACGTCGTCCAGACCGTCACCGACCAGCTCCGCGATTACCCCGCGACCGAGGTCTTCCTGGTCACGCCGGAGGGGGCCTCCGCAGCCGCCGCGGAGGAGCTGCGCTCACGCCTGCACGCGCCGCTCCATGTCATTGGGCGGGACCGGCGGCACCCGACTCGAGCCAGATGTCCAGAACCACCCGCAGCCACTCAGGCTCGACCCCGAGGGACCATCCGTAACGAGGCTGTTCCGCTGCATCCCGCTCGGCGCCCTGACTGAGTCGGAGGATCTCGCAGCGGGCCAGGGTCTTCAGGTGGTAACCGACCTGCGCCACCGGCTGCTCGAGGACGTCGGCAAGCTCGCCGGTGGAGGCGCATCGGTCGGAGGCGTCGACGAAGTGGCGAAGGATCCGCCGCCGCATCGGGTGCCTGACGGCACTGATCAGTTCTGAGCTCGATGGCACCATGTGAGTACCGGAAGGAGCGTTGGAAGCAGTCCCGGCGCTCAACATGTTAAGTCATAAATGCTCTAACACTCGGGTTTGTAAGTCGAGAGGCTGCGGGGCGCCATGCCTCCCGCCCGCCGCGTCAAGCCCCGCTCTCCGGAGCACGCCGCCCTCGGTGAGGCCATACGCACCCTCCGCCACGAGGCCGGGCTGAGCCAGGAAGACCTCGCCGACGCGGCCGACACGGATCTGACCCAGGTGGGCGGCGTCGAGCGCGGGGTCAGGAACCCCAGCTACACCACGCTGCTGCGCCTCGCCGGCGGGCTGGGGACGACGGTGGGAGAGCTGACGACCCTGGCGGACCGGCTGCGGGCTACCGCTTAGCGATTGGGCCGGCTCGAGGAGCGCGATTGGATCGACGGGGCGACTGCCGGCACCTCGCTCGCGCGTCGCTTGCGCTGGATTTCGAGCCACTCCGGAAGCGGGGGATCGTTCGCGGCGGGAGTGTCATCGCGGTTCTCGAACGGCACCCCGACGATCACCAGGCGGATCCCTAGACCGTAGGCCAGCCTGGCGATGGACTTGAGGCTGGTGTTTTCGGCGCCGCCGAGCAGGCGGCTGATCTGCGCTTGATCGCGGTCGATCCGGGCGGCCAACTCGCGCTGGCTCACACCCTGAGACTCGAGTAGACCGGCGATGGTCTCGATCGCCTGACTGAAGAGCCGCTCCTGCTCATACGTGAGCCGGGGCGGGTCCTCACCTTGCTCGCGAGCGGCACCAGCCCTATCCGCAGCCCCCTCCCAGGCCGTCATCTTCGCGCGCCTTCGCCAGGGCGCGTTCCGCGCGCTCCGCCTCGACCGGAGGAATACCCCCGTCGCGCGATCTCAGCCCGCGGGCGATGAGGACCCGGTTCCCCACCCGGCGGGCGAGCAGCATCGCCTTCGGCCCTGGGGCTCGAGGCCACTCGATGAAGATCACGAACAGGTCGTGCATCTTCGCGCCGCGGACGAGCCGCGAGCGAACCGGCGGCGTCCTGTCTGCGAAGGCGTTGGCGGTCGCCTCGCAGGCCACCTCGAGCTTCGCGCGGTCGGTCAGCGGAAGCCGGGCGATAAAGGTCTCCGGCTGAGGGTCGACGATGTGGAACTGGATCTGGTTGCACTCGAAAAACGGGTCTTGCACGGCTCATCTCCTCTACTCGGAGACGAGCCGTGCTGGCTAGCCGATCGGCACCAAGGGCCCGTCCCCTTCAACAGGACGACTCGGACGCGGTCCCCGAGTCGGGCCGTGGGTGAAGATCGCGTGGCGCAGTCGTTCCTGGAAGCAACGGCCGGCGGTCTGCTGTCGCGGTGGCGGCGAGCCGCCGCGGCGCCGGTGGGGTGGCGAGATGGCATGGGCGGCCGCGCGAAGGTCCTCGAGGCCGACCCCGTCCGCCATGGCGAGGAGAACCGCCCGGCGCCATTCCTCGAACCAGAGGCGGCGCCCACCGTCACGACGGGCGACCGCCGGATGCTCATGGGCGCGGCGCAGGTACAACTCGAAAGCGCTGGGGCGCCGCCGCCGGTTGACCCAGGCGATGAACCACTCGAGCGGCGACAGGTCGCCGCTCGGCTGGGGAGCGGGTGCGGGGCCGCTCCAACCCTCGAGGATCCGGGTGACCCGGGTGTACTGGTGCCGGTCGAGATCTTTGGTAATCCGCTGGAAGCGCCTGAGCGAGCTCTCCTGCTGAAGCAGGAGGCCGGAGTTCTCCTCCCACCGGGCCAGCGGGCCGTCGACAACTTGCACGATGCGCGCCAACGGTCCCTTGGTGAGCCGGTCGACACGCTCCATTACCGAGTTCACCTGGCCCGCGGCCCGCTGAACCGAATTGACCGCCTTCATAACCCCCATGGGATCCACCGCGCTGATGATAAACACATCATCGATCCTATGTCAAGCGCAGATCTGGCTAAGTCGACTCGTTGCCGTAACCTTGCTTCTTCAACCTCTACGCCCCCTTCCTCGGGAGGTCGTCGTCTCCGACTCCCATACGGGGCGCCTGGAGTCTCAGGCGGCGACAGCCAGGAGGCTGCGGAACCAGGCTGAATCATGCTCATGGATGCCTAGGCGCGCCGCGGCGCAACTGAACACCTTTACCGCCGTCAGCTCGTGCGCGATGAGCATCTGCAGATTCGAAAGTTATGGCCTTGAATTCCTCGGGCGTGATCGTCGCGGGGCACCTTCGGCAAGAGACCTGACCGGCACCTGGGTTCTCTTCCTATCGAGGGCTACGAGCAGGCGTGCGAACTTCGGCTTGATAGGCTGAAGGTCGCTCGCATGGCAAGTGGGATTGCAGCGGTGATGGGACCTAGATGTGACACGAATCGATCAGTCATAGAGTCAGGGCTCGCCGGGCTTGCGATTAACCTACCCACATGCGCAGACTCGGCCGTAAAGCCACGCTCGTCTTCGGGAGCTATGGCGCCCTCCTGCTTGCGGTTGTCATCGCAGGGTTCATCGGCCATGCCGTCGGGATCTGGGCTTCGGTGCTCTGGGGAGCGGTGCTGATCGTCGGCCTCGTCCTCTACGGACGGCAGCGGCTTCGCCAGCCTCAAGTCGACTCTAGCTCTATCTGGCCACATTGAGTTAGAATGTGGCCACCATGGAGAAGACGACCGTAGGCATTCGGGAACTCAAGGACAAGGCCAGCTCGATCATCGATCGAGTCGAGGAGGGTGAGGCGATCACGGTGACGAAGCATGGCCGTGCGGTGGCAAGGATCGTTTCGACTACGACTCCGCCTCATCTCGCAGCATTGGTTGCCGATGGCAGCGTGCGCCCAAGCGCAGGCCCTCGCCACCTGCCGAAGCCCGCCAAGCTCAAAGGCACGGGCATGAGCGCCACGGACTACGTCTCCGAGGGTCGGCGCTGAACCTCTATCTCGATACCAGCGCCCTGGTCAAGCTGTTGGTCGATGAGCCGGGAACCGAGGAGGCGCAGGGTGCCTATAGCGAGGCCGACGGCATCCGAACCACCGCGATCGCGCATGTAGAGGCGACCGCAGCCCTGAGCAGGATGCGCAAGGGAGCCCGCCTGACCCCGACTCAGCTCGGCCGAGCGATCGATGACCTGGAGAGCCTCTGGCGTGGAATCGACAGCCACACCGTTAACGACGCCTTGCTCGCGAGAGCCGCCGAGACCGTACGCGCTCATGCGCTACGTGCTTACGACGCCGTTCACCTTGCCGGTGCCCTTTCCTTTGCCGCCGGCGAAGAACTCGAGTTCGCCTGCTGGGACAAGGAGCTGCGCAGCGCAGCGAAGAAGCACGGCTTCACGCTGGTCCCCCAGCGACTTCGATCAGCTGCATCCAGGTGAGCATCCCGCCCTGCAGAGCCAACCTTTTACAGATTGAAAGGAGAAGGGGCGTTGGCGCTGAGAGCGTGCTGGCTGGGCCGATGAGACTGAGATGCGACCTATGAATGTGAGGGCCGGTCGTTACTTCGAGTCCTAGGCTGGCAGCGACATGCGCCCAGACCAACTTCCCCAAGGCAAGGTCATTGACACCTTCGCCAGCGATCCAACTCGGTTCTGCCTTGCGCCCTCAGCCATCGAGAAGAATTATTCCCGAGAGCCAAAGATCCCTGGGGTGCGCCCTTCGGCCTCTGGCGAGCAATCAGACGCGCTGTGCTGCCGAACGGACGGGTTTTCCGGTCGCGGCTTCGATCGCCTCGGCGATTCGCTCCTCGCGCCAATCGAGAAAGTCTTCGAATTCCGCGTTCACGAGCGGAGAGTCGTCGGTCGACGGCAGTAGGTGGGAATCGAGAACCTCGTCGAGGGCACCTACTTTGGCGCCTTCGAGCTCGTCGCGGATCTCGCCGATGTACTCGTTCGGTGGTCGTTTCCCGATCCGCTGGTTGGTGTCGGCGTCGATCATCGTCCGGTTGAGGATGCAGTCGACGAGCTGGACCGGATAGGCGGGCTCCTCTTTGCTCGGGTTGAGATAGGCGCGCGGGAAGATGTGGTGGTCGTCGACGCTCTGAGCCAGGATCGAGTCCTGGGTCAGCGTCTGCCCGTGATGGAAGTCCCTGGCGCCGTGCTGGATGACGAGGGCCATTAACGCCTTGTAGACCGACTGCTGTTTCGGCGTGATCTCGCGCATCCGCGAGCGATCGAACTCGAACTCCGCGACCGTCGCCGGCGGCTCACCGCCCGCGATCCAGCGTTTCAGCTCGGAGTAGTCGCGCGCCGCCTGCGTGTTGGCGGCGCGATCGTAGGAAGCGGAGATCCCGCTGCACCAGAACCACGTCTTGAGGCGGCCGCGGTTCGCCGCTGAGGCTGGTCCCGCGACCTCGATCACCTCGCGCCAGAGGGCCGCGAGCGGAACCAGCAGGTAGCCGTAGGGAAGCCACTTGCTGGCCCGCACGCCGCATTCGTCCCTCAGCATCTCCAGCGCCGCCCGGTAGCCGCCGACCACCGAGTCCCAATGCGTTTCGACGTCCTCGACCGAGAGCTGCAAGACGTCGCCGCGCTTGACCGACCCTTTGGCGCGGAGCGCGATCGACTGCAGGACGTAGTAGCGGTCGATCTCGAACTGCTCGATGATCGGCGTGTCGGCGATGCTTTGCTCCCATTTGAGGCGTAGGTCGAGTTTCTTGGCGAAGAAGCGCGCCGCGAGCAGGTCGAAGACCGAGAGCCGGATCCCGGTGCGGTTCAAGGTCTCGAAAATCGAGCAGACGGCCTCGAGCGAGGTCGAGTTGGCGAGGATTACGACCGGGAAGTGGTAGTCCTCGATCGGCTTGATGTGGGCTTCGTAGGTCTCGCGGAGGGTCGCCCGCAGCTGGTCGAGCTCCTCATCTTTCTCGGGACGGTGTTTGGTGATCTTTTCGCTCCAGGCATGGAAGCCGCCACCGGGGCCGAAGAGGGCGCCGAGCGGCATCACCAGCAACTCGGCCTGCTGCTCGACCGTGCTGTACTTGCCGCAACGGTTCTTGGGGCGATAGAAGATCGCCTCTTCCACGTCTTCGTCTTCCAGCAGCGGACCAAGCGCGATGAAGTACCGGTATTCGCCAGCGCCATAGCAGGCTTGGTAGAGCGAGCTCAGCCGCTGCTGCCCGTCGAGGATCAGCCGGTTTGGCGCCCCGTGCAGCTCGGGTGCGCCCTGGATTGCCCGGGGCCTGAACACTTCGTCCCGCCACGGCATGAAGAGCAGGCTGCCGGCCGGAAACGAGCGCGAGATCGACTCCAACAGCTCCTCGGTTTCCCTCGGGTCCCAAACGAAGTTCCGCTGGAAGTCGGGCAGCGCCAACTCCCCCTCGTGGATGAGGCTGAGTAGGTGCCGCAGCCCGACCGGGTTGGTGTCGAACGCCTCCAGACGGCCGAGTCTTTCAGCGCAGAGCCGCTGCTGCAAGGGCACGGAGCCCATCTGGTACCGAGCAAGTATCGCCCCTTCGTCATCACCCAAAGAAGGCAACGCCGCTCGTGCGCGAGTCTTGATCAGCGATGACACTGGGTCCCGACGCCGTCCCGGGCTCCAAGAGGGCCCCGAATCGGTCAGAACAACATTCTCTGTGGATGCCCCCACCGACTCGTGCTTTGGCTGTTGAAGGGAATGTAAGACGGATTGAAGGACGGCGGGCGGGCGCTTGTCAAAGCCATTGCGTGTGATGGGACCGAGATGTGACTTACATGCACGTGTAAGCACAGGTGACCAGGCTTCGCTCCCACAGCAGGGCCGGCCTTGAGCGGGCGGCGGGCGGCGGCTTTAATGACGCCGCTTGTTGGAAATGTGACCTATATGAACCCCAGGCTTCGATAGGTTGACCAAATGAGACCAATCACGCAGAAAGAAGCCGAACAGATGCGGGAGACGCTGAGGACCATCGCTGGTTTCAGAACCGTGGGTCTCGACGCTAAAGAACCGGGGCAGGCAGCAGCGAGCCTGGCGTGCGAGACGCTCGATGAGCTCAGGCTCTACCTGCAAGAGGACGCGTTCAAGCCTCGATAGACCATCGGCGAGGAACGCAGTTCAACCTTTGACGCCTCGCTGCGCAGCAAGAAGCTCGTGGGTCAGCCTTGGGCCCATCATCATGCGCTCAACAAACTGTAATTCGAGTTTCTGCTTCTCTTTCTTGTTTTTCACCTTGTGGTTAACAAGATTCCGTGCGCTCCGAAATGAGTCCAAGTCCGTCTTGAGGGCGCTTCCAATAGCCGGCTCACGCCCATCGGTGTACCTCTTCTTCGATGCTGAGATGTTGATCTGCTCTGACCAGTCCATCGTGTCAACGGCAGACGACTCAAGATCGAACCACGCTTTGTTTGCCAGTTTTCGACATAACTTGTCCGTCTCCCGCTCTACCAAGTCACACATCTCGCGCAGTGCAGCTTTTCGATCTACCTCATTGAACTGTTTCACTAGCGCGTGCACTTCGGTTTTACATCGCCCGAGCTTGAGGTTTGGATCGGGCGTTACCACCAATGCTGGAATCTGCGCCTGATGAGTAATCTCAACTTCATTCCCATCCACCACCAATAAGCCGACTCCTAGGCTCTTGAAGTCTTTGAGCACACGAGCGCTAAGAGTCGAATCAATGTCCGTTGCGACGTACACCTGCGAATACTTCCGTTCACGTATCGTCCAAACTGCAAGCTCCCTTATCGAAGGAGTCAGTTTGGGCTTCCGTTGCGCTTCCACAGCTACAGAGAGCCCAGATCTCTCCGCTAGGAGGGTGGGTATGGGCGCATCATCCGTCAGTGGCTGCTCGATCTCTACAGCAAAGTGCTTCCGCTTGAGATCAGCATGGACGGCTTCCGCTATCGCCTGCGCCTCGTCAGGCGTGAGCGTGAACTTCATTACGCACCGAGCAGCCTGTCGATCTCGTCGCGAAGCAGACGCAGCTCCTCGCGCAGGTCGTCGGGCAGGCGCTCTGGATCGAGGTCCTCAAGCCTCTCCATCAGTGCGCCGGCTCGGGATGATGCATCACGCACGGCATAAGCCGACTCGACAGTCCGCTGATAAGCGGTCTCGATTTTGTACTCAGGCTCTTTGACCAGCCGAACAAGCGTGGGCACAACCTCCTGGGGATCCCCCCCCGTCCGTTCGATCCTTCCAATCTTGCTCACGTCACGGAAACGGACAACGTTATTGACTACACCGTCGCGGTACTTATCCACCATGGCGTCCACATAGTCGGTCTCTGAGACCTCCTCGAATACCTCAGGTACATACCGCTGCAACACCCGTTTTGACTTATTTACCTCAACAAATACATCGGCTTTGATCTTCTGCTGCTCTTGGGGTTTCTCTGCTTCCTTCAGCAGAAGGTCCTGATAGCGCTGCGGAAGATCTAGGAGCTCCAAGGCACGTCGAACGGTCGGCAGAGGAACCCCAGTAAGTCCTGCTAGAGCACGCGGTCGGGAATCCTCTCCTTCGTTCTCAAGCATCTCTCGGATGCTTTTGAACTTGAGGGCCATTGGCATCAGATCCCAATCGCTACGGACGTTGTGAATGTTGAACATAGTCAACAAGTTCTCTAAGCGAGACGGCTCAGGCTGGACCAGAACTGGGACCGTCTTAAGGTTCAGTTTCTTGGCACAACGCCAGCGACGCTCTCCGTCAAGGAGTACGTAGTCCTCCCCCTTTTTGAAGACCGCGAGAGGAACCTTGATTCCAACCTCATTGATGGAATCCAATAGCTGATTCATCTCGGACTCCCGGAAAATGAGGCGGGGATTCTCGGGATTCGGCTGGATGTCTCTGGGGGAGACATCCCTGAGAGAAGTTGCGCCACTAGCCATTTACGCGCCCCGTCTTGATACCCGCCAATTCAGTGGAAGCGAGGACAGCCTCCGCAACCGTTCCCCGACTGGCCGCACTTCCTCCAATTCGGCTAGGGCGAAACAGCCGGTAATAGAAGAAGCTGGGATAAAGATCTAGAACCGCTGGATGATCACTATTGCTAACAACCACCGTCACTCCCTGTTCCGCCAAGTCGCTAGCTAATTTCGCCAAGCGAATTTGGTCCTCCCACGAAAACAGCGATGCATTGTACTTTAGGAACCCATTGTTCTGGTGGCCAGTTATATATGGTGGATCGAGATAAGCAAAATCTCCCGATTCGGTATCTTGCAGCGCCTCACCAAAATCTCCAACCCTTAAGTTGGTATTGGCCAATCTCTTTGAGGCTGCCCGGAGGCGCTCTTCATTGCAAATAGTTGGGTTCCTATAGTCCCCAAAGGGAACATTGAACTGCCCGGCGCGATTCACACGATAGATACCGTTGAATGCAGTCTTATTTAGGTAAATGAGGCGCGCTGCTTGCGTATGGGGTTTCCGAGGTTTCTTCCGCCTCAGATCGACGTAGAAGTCCTTGCTGTGTGGGTAGGACTTCAAGGTTTCGATGACCAGCTCAACATCGTCGCGCACCGCCGAGTAAGTAGCGATCAACTCCTCGTTTTCGTCCGAAAGGGTGGCCGAGCGCGGCCCTACCGCGAGAAAGCTAGAGCCACCCCCTAGGAACGGCTCGTAATAGCGACCTGAAAAGTCCTTATCCAGCCAGTTGGAAACAAAGGGCGCAAGCCATTGCTTTCCGCCGGTCCACTTGAGAAATGGGCGGACCGATCGATGCTCAGGGCTTCCGGGGAGCTCCGTCCTGCTTCGCGAGCCAGACTTGCAAAACCACATGCGGTCGTAACCGACTGCGATCTCAGTTGGGCCTGGGCTCATTGCGGGCCGATCATAGACGCCGACTGCCCTGACACGGGCTAGCCGACCGCCTGCCGAACAAATCCAAAGCTCTGGCCGATTGGGTGGGTGTAGCGCGCAAGCATCGTCTCGACTCGATGGCCCACAATCTTGGCTAGGTCGGCGTCATTGACGCCAGCAGCGCGAAGGTGCGTGACGTAGCTGTGGCGGCACTCGTGGGGACGGATGTCTAAGCCGGAGGCTTCCTGGGTCGGCTTCCAAAGGTCGCGGTAGAAGGTGCGCTCGCGCCAGAGGCGGCCCCGGGGCGTTGGGAAGAGGAGCTGGCAGTCGGAGCCGTTGAAGTTGATCTGGGCTTCGAGCATCCAGGCGAGGGTCGCTGGCACCGGGACGACGCGGCCGGCGTCGGGCTCGCCGTGGTCGGTCTTCGTCCCCTCGAGGATCTGGCCCTCATGGGCGGTGCGGCGGACTTGGAGAATCTCGCCGTCGAAGTCTTCGCGGCGCAGGGGTAGGACCTCTCCTAGCCTCAGGCCGCAGTCGGTGAAGACGCGGACCATTGCCTCGTAGCGGCCGGCTGCTTTGGCGAAGCGGTGCATCTCCTCGAAGGTGAAGACGCGGATCGGCCTGGGCTTCTTCTTCGCCCTCGGATTGTTGGCGCGAATACGGATGCCCTTGAAGGGGTTGAGGTCGCAGACTTCATCCGTGATCGCGTCCTCGGCCATTGCTGAGAGGGCGCGGAGGATGCCGACCGCTCCGGTGGTGGCTCGACCTTCGGTCCTCAACATATGGTCGACCAAGGCGAGCGTGTGGCGGCGGCGCAGCTCACGGAGCGGCCAGTTTTTCAGCGGGATGCCCTCCATGCCTACGTCGACAACTCGGCTGATGCGGTGGTCGTTCGTTGCGTTGGTGCGTTCGTCGCGTGGGTGGCGCTCGGTCAGGTTGCGGAATAGTCGCCGAGGGTGTCCGGCCGGTCGGAGAGGTCATAGACCTCGTCGATCGCCCGTTTGAGCGTCGACGTTTCTCGTGAAAGTGTCTTTGCCGCGGTTCCAGGTGGACTTGACGATGTGCTTCTTGTCGTCGCGACCGGTGGTACCTGGCTACCCAGACCACCTCCCGCCGGCAGATCGCGGCTTTGGTCGAGGGACTCCCTTTTCATGCCATCTCGTCTCTGGTGCTTAGCGGAGAATGAATCGATCCGGCGGGAGGCGCCGAGCTTGGCTGCGGCGCTTGGCGCTGCGCGCGAACGGCAGGACGACGACGAGGAAAAGAGGACCCGCCGAACGTCCTGCCGATCAGGAGCTAGCGGGGCTCAGCCGCCCTTGTTGATTGACGTAGCCGGGAACTGCAGCGCAATGCCATTGATCGTCATCCCATTCACCTCCCTTCCTCATGTCGAGGAACTGAGGTGTCAATAGAACAACGTCTACTAATAGAACGTCATCTACTAGAAGGTTGATCCCTCTGAAAGGGCCCCTCAAATCAGTTTGTTAATCGGATAGGTTTTGGCGCTCTAGCCACCGCAACCGATCAGGAGGTATTCACATGGCAGCGAGGGCGAAACCGTTGGAAGGGCTGAATGAGGCGACCGCCTGTGACGTCTTGAAGCACCCGATCCGAGTCCGCATCCTCGAAGTGATGTGCGACGGGGACCTAAGCCCGGTGCAGTTCATCAAGCGCCGGATGCTGCCGCCGACGGTGGAGTTCGACAGCCAGGAGGCTGCCATGTCGCACGTCTCCTACCACTTCAAGGTGCTGCGTGAAGCTGGCTGCATCGTGCTCGTAGACACCAAGGCCCGGCGTGGCGCAACTGAACACCTCTACCGCAGCGTTGCCCTGGCGTTGCACACGGACGAGGAATTCAAGGCCATGACGTTCGAGCAGCGCCGCGACATCTCGCGTTCGACCCTGCAGATGCTCATCGCACGGGCTGACGGCGCGATCATCGCGGGCACCTTCGACAAGAGAAGTGACCGGCACCTCAGTTGGGTTTCCATCGAGGGTGACGAGCAGGCGTGGGATGAACTGCGCGACCTACAGGCAGGCAGCTTGGACCGCGCATACGGGATCAAAGCTGCCGCTGCTGCTCGTAGGCATGAGCGCCAGGGAGCCGGGAAGGAAGCTCCCGCCATCCCTCTAACCTTCGGCGCGCTCGCCTTTGAGTCGCCACCAACCACCTATGGCCCTTCTTGATAAGAGCCGCGCAATGACAGGAGCACTGCCGCCGCCTCTCCCTTTCCACGCAAAAACCCGCCGTAGCGGGGCTCTCGATCGATGCGCCCGACCGGATTCGAACCGGCGACCTTCGGCTTGAAAGACCGACGCTCTTTGGGCCCCCGAAAGGACCCGTTGACCGCTGAGCTACGGGCGCTCTCACCGAAGGTTACCCGCGCAGCGAGGTTTGAGCATCATCGGCGGGGATAGGGTCCGGGGATGGAGCTTGGACTGGAGGGGCGGGTCGCCTTGGTCATGGGGGCGAGCAGGGGGATCGGGCGCGGGATCGCGACGGCGCTGGCGCGGGAAGGGGCGCGGGTCGCCATCGCCAGCCGCTCGCGGGAGCGCTTGGACGAGGCGGTGGCGGAGATTGGGGCGGCCAGTCCCTTCGTCGCCGACGCCACTGATCTGGACCGTCTGGCACGGTTGCCGCTCGAGGTGGCCGAGGCGCTCGGCTCGGTCGACATCCTCGTCACCAACACCGGCGGCCCGCCGCCGGGCGGCGCGCTCGACCACGGCTTCGAGGAATGGGAGCGGGCCTATCGCTCGCTGGTCCTGGCGCCGCGGATCCTCGCCGGCGCCGTCATGCCCGGGATGCGCGGCGAAGGCTGGGGGCGGATCGTCAACGTCGGCTCGACGACGACGATCGAGGTCAACCCCGCCCTCAACCTCTCCAACGCCCACCGGATGGCCACGGTTGGCTTCTTCAAGACGCTCGCCCGCGAGGTCGCCGGCGACGGGATCACCGTCAACACGGTCGCCACCGGTCGCTTCGCCACCGACCGGATGGCCGAGCTCGGCGGCTCGATCGAGCAGGTCGAAGCGGCCGCGCGGGAGGAAGTTCCCGCCGGCCGCCTCGGCACCGTCGAGGAGTACGGCGACCTCGTCGCCTTCCTCTGCTCCGAGCGCGCCGCCTACGTCACCGGCACGGTGATCCCGATCGACGGCGGGCTGCTGCGTGCCGTCTAGCCCGGCCGGTTGGTCGGATCCCGAGCGCGTCGCCGAGTACCTCTCGCGGGAGATCCCGCACCGCCAGGTGGCGGAGTCGATGCTGCTCTCGGCGCTTCCCCGGCGCCTCGACCGCGTCCTCGACCTCGGGACCGGTGACGGCCGCCTGGTCTCGCTCCTGCGAGCCGAGCACCCGAAGGCCGAAGCGATCGGCATCGACTCCTCCGACCCGATGCTCGCCCGCGCGCAGGAGCGCTTCGACGGCGACGCCGGCGTCGAGTTCCGCCTCCATGACCTCGGCGAGCCGCTCCCGCAGATCGGCCCGTTCGACGCCGTGGTGTCGGGCCTCGCGATCCACCACCTCGAGGACGACCGCAAGCGCGCGCTCTTCGCCGAGATCCGCTCGCTGCTCGCGCCGGCGGGCGTCTTCGCCAACCTCGACCTGGTCAGGGCCTCCACCCCGGAGCTGCGCGAACGCTTCCGTCGCGAGATCGGCCGCCCCGATGACGACCCCGCCGATCGCCTTGACGGCCTCTGCGACCAGCTCGCCTGGCTGCGAGCGGCCGGCTTCGCCGACGCGGACTGCCACTTCAAGTGGCTGCAGCTGACCCTGGTGGTGGGGACCGCCTAGCGAAGCTTCACGCCCATCGCCGGGCCGCTACTGCCCGCTCTGCTCACGCATCGCCGGGTAGATGATCACGTCCCGCAGCGTCTTCGCCCCGGTCATGATCATCAGCAGGCGGTCGATCCCGAGACCGCAGCCGCTCGCCGGCGGCATCCCGTATTCGAGCGCCCGTACGAACTCCTCGTCGTTGGGATGCGGATCGGCCTCCGCACCGCTCTCCTGGCGTTCGCGCTGTTTGACGAAGCGCTCGCGCTGCTCGATCGGGTCGTTCAGGTCGGTACCGCCGCCGACGATCTCCATCCCGGCGACGATCCCGTCGAAGGCCTCGCAGATGCGCGGGCTCTCCGGGTGGACCTTGACCAGCGGCCAGATGTCGATCGGCAGGTCGACGATGTAGGTGGGCTGGATCAGCTTCGGCTCGACCAGCTTGCCCTGCAGCGCGTCGACCACCCCGGCCCAGTCGTCGTTCGGGTCGACGGCGTCCCCGGCCGCCTCGGCCAGCTCGTCGCGGCTCGCCTCGTAGATGTCGAGGCCGGTCTCGCGCAGCAGCTCGTCGCGCAGCCGCACCCGCGGCCATGGCGCCGCGAAGTCGATCTCGACCCCGTCGCGCATCACCTTCGTCGTCCCCATCACCTTCTCGACGACGGTCGAGACCAGCCCCTCGATGAACTCCATGACGCCGTTGTAGTCGGCGCCTCCCACGAACATCTCCAGCATCGTGAACTCGGGGTTGTGCTGGGGCGACATCCCCTCGTTGCGGAAGAACTTGCCGAACTCGTAGACGTCCTCGAAGCCACCGACGATCGCCCGCTTCAGGTACAGCTCGGTCGCCGTGCGCAGGAACAGCTCGCGGTCGAGCGCGTTGTGGTGGGTGACGAACGGCCGCGCCGCGGCGCCGCCGGTCAGCCGCTGCAGGACCGGCGTTTCCAGCTCGACCCAGCCGCGCTCGTTCATGTAGTTGCGGATCCCCAGCGTCAGCCGCGAGCGCTTCTTGAAGATCTCCCGCGACCCCTCGTTCGCCATCAGGTCGAGTTCGCGCTGGCGGTAGCGCGTGTCGGGATCGGAGATGCCGTGGAAGAGGTCGGGCGGGTCCTTCAGCGCCTTCGCCAGCAGGAGGCACTCGCGGACGCCGATCGCCAGCTGGCCGCGCTTGGTCACGTGCAGCGGGCCGACGATCCCGACCAGGTCGCCGATGTCGAGCTCCTCGACCCGCGCGAAGGCCTCCTCGCCGAGCACGTCGCGCCGGGCGTAGGCCTGGATCTGCCCGGTGATGTCGCGGACGTCGAGGAAGGCGGTCTTGCCGTGGCCGCGCTTGCCGACGATCCGCCCCATCACCCGATAGGCGAACTGCTCGTGCTCGCCCTCGCCCAGCTCGGCGGGGTCGTGCTCGCGTTCGATCTCCTCGACGTGGGTGCGGTCCGGGAACGCGTGGGGGTAGGGATCGACCCCAGCCTCGCGCAGGCGCTCGAGCTTCGCGCGGCGCTGCTCCTCGGTCGAGGCGGCGACCGAACGGTCGCCGGATTGGCCCGCCGCCTCGGCGGCCGGACTATCGCTCATCGCCGACGCTTACCTCAGGGGGCGTAGCCGACGGTGACCCGGTCGTCACCTTCATAGTCCTGAAGGGTAGTCGCGTCGCGCAGCAGTTCGCGCATCGCCGGCCCATGGTGGGTGTCGTGCTCCATCGCCATCTTCCAGCCCGAGGGCGTTTCGGCGATCAGCCCCCGGATCACGCCGAGCCCGTCCTCGCCGCAGTCGCCGGTCACCGCGACCCGCGGCTCCTTCTGGATCTCCGGCGAGCGCTCGTAGATCGTCTCGTCGGTGACGTAAGGAAGGTTGGCGATCACCAGGTCGACGCCCTCGAGGTCGCCCGGCAGCCCGGTGGCGACGCGGACGTCGAGCTCGAGCCCGAGCCGCTCGGCGTTCTCGCGGGCGGCTTCGACCGCTTCCGGCGAGAGGTCCGAGGCGGTGACCCGCAGGTCGGGCCGCTCGGAGAGCAGCGCCAGCGCGATCGCCCCGGAGCCAGTGCCGACCTCGTGGACGCGGGCTCCCTCGGGCAGTTGGGTGCCGACCTCGACCAGCAGCTCGGTCTCCCGCCGCGGCCAGAGCACGCGCTCGTCGACGTGGACCTCCAGGTTGCGGAAGGGGGCGCGACCGAGGACGTAGGCCATCGGCTCGCGCTCGACCCGGCGCTGGACGTTGCGCTCGATCTGCGCGGCGGCTTCGCCGCCGACCTCGCCGGCGCTCTCGACCGAGAGCTGGCTCGGCCTGACGCCGAGCGCGTCGGCGACCAGGATTTCCGCCTCGGTGCGGGCGTCGGCGACTCCGGCGGCGGCGATCCGCTCGGCCGCGTCGTCCAGGATCGCACCGACGGTGCGGGCTGAAGGGCCCTCGCTCTTTACGTCAATTGCCGCCATCGATCCCGCATCCTTCCCCATCCACCCGCTCCAAAGATTTTGCGCAAGATAGCATCGATCCACCTGCCTAGGGTCGCTTCGAAGGGGCTACGCCGCAGCCACGATCGCCTCGCTCGCCGCGCGGCGCCAGATGCCTCCGTGGCGGCGGATCACGATAGCGATCCAGATCAGCCCGCCGGCCAGCATCGCCAGGCTCTCCAGCTGCGCCGCGGTCAGCCCCAGCGCCGCGTCGCTGTTGCGGCGCAGGAACTCGACCAGGAAGCGCTCGGCGCCCGCGTAGACGAGATACATCGCGAACAGCACCCCCGCCCGCACCCGGTCGCGCAGCTGCCAGAGGATCCAGGCGCCGAGGCCCATCGCCAGAGTCTCGTAGACGGGCGTCGGGTGGACGGTTTCGTCGGTCGGGACCGTGCCATCTGGATAGGCCATGGCCCAGGGGCCGTGCCACGCCTTGCCGTAGTCGCCGTCGCCGGAGAGCTGGCAGCCGCAGCGGCCGATCGCGTAGCCGAGCGCCAGCGCCGGCGCCGCCAGGTCGAGCAGGGCAAGCCCGAGGAAGTCGCGGTAGCGGGCCCAGGCGATCACGGCGAGGGCGCCGCCGATCGCGCCGCCGTACCAGACCAGCCCGGAGCCGGAGAAGAGGTTGCCGAGCAGGTCGTCCTTGACCTCGTCGTAGTTCTGGACGAGGAAATAGACGCGGGAGCCGACGACGCCGCCAACCAGCGCCGCGAAGCCCATCTCGTAAGCCCAGTCGACGGGCTTGCCGAGCTCCCCCAGCCGCTTCCAGATCAGCGCCCCGGCGCCGAGGAAGGCGAGGGCGAACATCAGGCCGAAGGTCTGCAGCGTCGCCGGCCCGATGTGGATCTCGGGATACACGCCGCGCTAGCCGCCCTCCGTGAGCAGCGTCTCCAGCAGCGCCTTCTGCGCGTGCAGGCGGTTCTCGGCCTGGTCCCAGACGGCGGAGCGCTCGCCGTAGAGGAGCTCGGCGCTGATCTCCTGCCCCGGGTGGGCGGGCAGGCAGTGGAGGACGATCGCCCGCTCCTTGGCGGCGGCGAGGAGGTCGGCATCGAGCTGGTAGGCGGCGAGGTCGGCGAGGCGCCGCTGGGCATCGGTCTCGTCTCCCATGCTGATCCAGACGTCGGTGTAGAGGGCGTCGGCTTCGGCCGCGGCGGCGCGCGGGTCGTCGGTCAGCTTCGCCCCGTGGCCCTCCTCCAGCTGGTAGCCCTCCGGCGCCGCGACCACGACCTCGATCCCGGCGAGCTCGCCGAGGATCGCCAGCGAGCGGGCGACGTTGTTGCCGTCGCCGACGTAGGCGAGGCGGAGGCCGTCGAGGTCGCCGGAGCGCTCGCGCAGCGTCAGCAGGTCGGCCAGCGCCTGGCAGGGGTGGTGGAGCGGGGTGAGGCCGTTGACGACGGGCACCTCGGCCGCCTCAGCGAGAGCTTCGACCGCCTCATGGGAGCCGGAGCGGATCACGATCGCGTCGACGTAGCGGGAGAGGACGCGGGCGGTGTCGGCCGGAGACTCGCCGCGCGAGAGCTGCATCTCCTCACCGCGGAGGACGACCGGGTGGGCACCGAGCTCGGCCACCCCGACCTCGAAGGAGATCCGCGTCCGCGTCGAGGGCTTCTCGAAGACGAGGGCGACGCTGCGGCCGGCGAGGGAGTCCCGGCCGACGCCGTCGCGCCGCCCGGCTTTCAGCTCGGCCGCGCGGTCGATCAACTTGCCGAGCTCGAAGGCGCCGAGCTCTTCACCGGTGAGGAAGTCCCGCTTCAAGCTCCGGGATATTACGAACTGCATCAAATTTCCTGCCTTGCAGACCGGAAATTTGATGCAGTTCGGCGTGATGGAGTTCACCGCCCTTGCCTGGAATCTCTTCCACGGCCGCGACTATCCGCCCGATTCGGGGCTGCGGACCTGGCGCTCGCGGCTGCTGCGTTTCGAGGAGCGCAACGCCACCCACGTCCAGGTCAACCGCGACCTCACCGTGGAGTTCGCGACGCTGCTCGCCGCCGCGGAGTGGGACGTGGCGCTGTTGCAGGAGTGTCCGCCGCGCTTCGCCGAGCCGCTTGCCGCCGCCTGCGGGGCGGAATGGCACCGGGCGCTCACCTCGCGCAACTCGCAGGGGGCGCTGCGGCAGCTGCTGGCGCGGCGGAACCCGGACCTGATCGCCTCCGGCGAGGGTGGCTCGAACCTGACCCTGGTGCGAGTGCCGGGCAGGCTCGGCGGGATCTCCGAGCGGCGGGAGATGGCGATCCACGAGGGCGAGCCGGAGCGGCGCTCGATGGCCTTCGTCCGCACCGCCTCCGGCGTCTGCGTCGCCAACCTGCACGCGACCAACGACTGGCCGCGGCTGGCCGAAGAGGACGTGCTGCGGGCGGCGCGGGCGGCGGCGGAGTGGGCCGGCGGCTCCCCACTCGTCTTCGGCGGCGACCTCAACCTCCGCCCGGGTGAGCAGCCGCGGATCTTCGCGCGGCTGCGCGAGGAGTTCGGCCTGGCGCCGACGACCGCGCCCGAGGCGATCGACCACATCCTCTGCCGCGGCCTCGAGGTGCTCGATCCACCAACGAGGTGGCCGCCGGAGAAGCGCGAGCTGCGGGTCGAGGGGCGGGCGCTGCGGCTCTCCGATCACAGCCCGGTGCAGGCACGGTTCGGGCTCGCCGAGCCACACCTCCTGCGGAATTGAGATAGTCGGGTTCCACGAGCGGGAAAACCGACTACGGAGGCTCAACCTAGATGGCGGACAAAAAAGCGGCCGGCAAATCGAAAAGCGCCAGATCGAGATCGAAAGCCGGCTCGAAATCGAAATCGCCGAAAAAGGCGAAATCGGGGTCGAAAGCAAAAGCCAAAGCGAACAGCAGCAGCAAAAAAACGGCCTCGAAAGCCGGCAAGGCAGCGAGCAGAACGGCTTCGAAAAGCTCAAGATCGCGGGCGAAAAAAAGCGCGAAAAAAAGCTCTAAAGGCAAAGCCTCCAGCAGGCCGACGAGCGGACTCGACAAGAGCGTCGCGCAGTTCCGCGAGAGCCTCGAGCAGAGCGTGACGCTGAGCCGCGATCGCATCCAGGACGTCGTCGACGACGCCGTCAAACGCGGCCGCATGACCCGCAGCGACGCCGAGAAACTGCTCTCGGAGCTGGTCAAACGGGGCAAAAAACAGCGTGACTCGCTGTTGAACGAACTCGAACGGCTGGCGAAACAGGCCCGCAAAGCGCTCCCGTAGTGGGCGGGGCCGCCGGCACCAGGGGGGCGGCCCGTGCTCCGCGCCGCGGAGAGCAGCTCGAGCTCGAGATCGACTCCCTCGCCTTCGGCGGGCGGGGAGTCGCTCGGGCCGAGGGTTTCGTCGTCTTCGTCGCCGGGGCGCTGCCCGGCGACCGCGTCCGCGCCGAAATAACCAAAGGCAAGAAGCGCTTCGCCGAGGCGCGGGTGGTCGAGCTGCTGCGCGCCTCGCCGGATCGGCTGCCCGACCGCTGCCTGCACGGCGGGGAGCCCTGCCCGGGGGCGCCCTGGCAGGGACTCCCCTACGAGCAGCAGCTGCGCCACAAGCAGGAGCAGGTCGGCGAAGCGCTGAGCCGGATCGGCGGCCTCGAGGGCTACGAGCTGGAGGAGATCGTGCCGGCGGTCGAGCAATGGCGCTACCGCAACAAGCTCGAGTACTCCTTTGGTGAAGACGGTGACGAGCTGACCCTCGGCTTCCACGCCCGTGGGCGCTGGGACCTGATCGTCGACGTCGACGACTGCCACCTCGCCAGCGAGGGAGGCAACGCGGCGCGCAACGCGGTGCGCGAATGGGCGCGAGCCGAGGCGGTGCCGGCTTACGACACCCGCGCCCGTCGCGGTGTCCTGCGCAACCTGGCGGTGCGCGAAGGGCGGCGCAGCGGGCAGGTCCAGACGCGGCTGGTCACGGTCGAGGCCAAGTTCCCGCGACCACCGGTCGATCTCCACACGATCGTCACCGCCGACGCCGGCGGCACCGACGGCCCGACCGGCGTGCTTGGCTCCGAGCGGCTGGGCGAGGAGCTCTGCGCCCTGCGGCTGGAGATGTCCCACGGCGCCTTCTTCCAGACCAACACCGAGATGGCCGAGCGCCTCTGTGCGGTCGCCGGCGAGCTCGCCGGACTCAGCGGCAGCGAGCGCGTCTTCGATCTCTTCTGCGGGATCGGCACGATCGGGCTGACGATGGCGCGGCAGGCCGGCGAGGTCTGGGGGCTGGAGATCGTCCCGGAGGCGATCGCCGACGCCGAGCGCAACGCCCGCGCCAACGGGATCGAGAACGCCCGCTTCGTGGCGGCCAACGCGAGGACCGGGTTGCGGCCGCTGATCGAGGAGGCGGGCAAGCCCGACGTCCTCGTCGTCGACCCGCCACGCGCCGGCCTCTCGCAGAAGATCGTCCGCAGGCTGGTCGAGTGCGAGGCGAAGCGGATCGTCTACGTCTCCTGCAACCCGACCACGCTCGCGCCCAACGCCGTCCAGCTCGGCGAGGCCGGTTATAGGCTGCGGCGGGTGAGGCCGGTCGACATGTTCCCGCAGACCCCGCACATCGAGTGCGTGGCGCTTTTCGAGCGCGCCAGCGGCGCGGCCCCAAGCTCCCCGAGCGGCAGCGAGAAGGAGGCACCCTGATGTCGAGCCGGGCCTTCGGGGTCGCGGCGGGGCTGGACCGGGAGGTTGCGCGGCCGCTGGCGGCGCGCTGCGCCGAGCTCGGCTACGGGTCGATGTGGTCGAACGACCACCCAGGGGCGAAGGGTCTGGCGACGCTGGCGGAGTTCGCCGCGGCGGCGCCGGAGGTCGAGCTCGGCGTCGCGGTGATCGCCCTTGACCGCACCCCGCCCGAGCAGATCGCCGCCGACATCGAGGGGCACGGGATCGACCGCGGCAAGCTCTGGCTCGGGGTCGGCGCCGGCTTCGACAGGAAGCCGCTGACGGCGATGCGCGAGGCGCTGCCGCAGCTGCGCGAGCTGCTGCCCGAGGTGAAGCTCGTGCTCGCCGCGATGGGACCGAAGATGTGCGAACTGGCCGGCAGCTCCTACGACGGCGTCTTCTTCAACTGGATGACCCCCGACTTCGCCGCCGGCGCCCGCGCGAAAGTCGAGGCAGGAGCCGCCGAGGCTGGCCGCGAAACGCCGCGCGTCTTCGGCTACGTCCGCACCGCAGTCGGCCCCGACGCCGTCGAGCGCCTCGCGAAGGAGGAGTCCTTCTACCGCGACCTCCACAAGGGCTACCGCGACCACTTCGAGCGCCTCGGCGAGCCCGAGGGCACCGTCGGCGTCGCCGCCCCGAACGGCGCCGCCGCGCAAGACGCCCTCAGCGCCTACCGCGCCCTGGACACCATCGTCGTCCGCGGCTTGGCCTCAGCGAAGGTCGACCCGATGACCGCCCTGGCCGAGTCCGCCGCCCCTGCCGCCTGAGTCACGAGTGGCGGCTTTTGGGCGCTACAGC
>JBJMKQ010000108.1:0-2152 GCA_045805725.1 Solirubrobacterales bacterium | reverse complement strand
CTGTCGGTCGACGTGTTGGCGATCAGCGCATGGCTGCTGCTCGGCTTCGTGGTCGCACCGATTATCGGCCTGGCGCCGTCCCACACAGTGGCGATCATCTGCTACGCCGTACTACTGGCGCTGATCTTTGCCTACGTGATCACGGTCGGGCGCTGGCAGACGGCATTCCTGCACACGCTGACGTGGCCCGTGACCTGGAGCGGGCTAGCAGTGCTGTTTGCCTGGCTGGCGCACTCGCTGATCCTGTACCCCAATAGCTGATCGCCGCGCGCAGCCGTCGAGCTGCACGGTCCACGCTCCGGCGAGGTGCAAGATGCAGGCCGTCCAAACGCGGCCCAAACGGGCAATGCCCGGAAGGCTCATTCCAGGCTGACGGTCGCTGTGCGCCCGGGACGGCTCGCGGTCGAGCGAGCGGAATGGCGACCATTGGGTCGTCGGCTCATGCCACGCTTCCGGGATGAGCAGTCGCCCGGCTTCCCGGTCAGCTCGAACCGATCCGGCTGGGCGTCTGCGAGCGAAGCTGGTGCGAAGTCTCCATGAGAGCGGCTGGTTGCGGAGCGATCGCGTCGCGCAAGCGTTAGCGGCCGTGCCACGCGAGGCGTTCGTCCGCGATATTGCGGAGTCCCGTGGCCTGCAGGCGGTCTACGCGAACGAGGCGCTGCCGGCCAAGGTCGACGGCCGTGGTCGATGGGTGAGCTCGTCCTCGCAGCCGTCAGTGATGACAATGATGCTCGAGTTGCTCGATCCGAGGGCGGGCGAGCGGGTGCTGGAGGTCGGCGGGGGCACTGGATACAACGCGGCGCTGCTGTGCGAGCTCGTTGGTTCCAAGGGTCGGGTTACGACGATCGAGATCGACCGTCGGCTGGCGGGTCGCGCGCGTGGCGCGCTCAGGGAGAGCGGACATCGTGCGCGGGTGGTGGTCGGCGACGGGCGCCTGGGGTTTCCGCTTGGCGCGCCGTACGACCGGATCATTGTGACGGCGAGCGCAGCCGAGGTTCCCAATGCCTGGATCGAGCAGCTCAGGCCCGGTGGCCGGATTGTGGTGCCGCTGCGGCTCGGCACTGAGGTCGTCCCACAGGTCATCCCTGCGTTCGAGCGCAGCGGCGCGGGTCTCAGATCCGTCGGGATGACCTGGGGCGGGTTTATGGATCTGCACGACGGCAGCGCGGCTCTGCCGGCGATCCCACAACAGCTGAACGCGAGCTACGTCGGTGCTGGATCCGGTAAGCAGCTGGTGCGCGTCACTGGGCCCGCGGTCGAGCGCTTGTCCTCCAAGGCACAGCGGCGCCTGTTATCGCTCGTTCTTGACGGTCCCCGTGACCGCGAGGCCCAGGGATCGCTGACGACGCGCTTTCCCTCGCCGCCCGCCGTCCTGCTGTGGCTGCTGGAGCGGCTACCGCCCGCGCGACGGGTCGAGCTCCATGCCGACGCGAGGATCGCGGTCGGGCTCGCCTCACGGGGCGGCGCGGCGGCCGTCGCTTCGTTTCGCGATCGCCCGTTCGGACGCTGCGATCCTCTTCCGCCTCACGACCACGCGGCACGCGAGCGCTGGTGGCTCGAGGTGTATGGCGACGGCGCTCCCGTCGCAGAACTCGTGCGGCTGATCGACGAGTGGCGCAGCCTCCCGACACAGGACTCGGGGTTCCAGATCCACGTGCGCCGGTCACAACGCGAACACGCGCGCATTCAGCTGGGCTGGCAGCGAAGCGAATGACAACGATCGCTTTCGCAGTCCTCCGCAGCGCTCGAGGAACGACCGCTTCGGCGACTGTCCAGTGACGAGATCGCTTCGCGATCGCGGGACCCCATTTGTCCGGGAGCGGCAAGCGCACCGCTGTGTCGGCGACATCGAAATCGTGACTGCTGCGCACCGGCGCCGCTCGCGCTCCGGGGTCCTCCCGTGAGCTGCTCGGTGCTTGCAGCTACCTGCGTTCCTGCTAACGGTGCACTCACCAGGTCGCTGCGACCGGCGGCGGCGACCACGTCGGCGGCGTGCGCACTATCCGCGCGAAGCTAGAGAGCCGCCAAGTGGGCCGCGATGCGCGGGCTGTTGGGGAAGCAGGTGTATCGGTAAACGATCCCTGACCGAGCGCTGGTTGGCCACGTCAGCCGAGGCTGTCGGCGATGATGCGATCTATCGCCGAGATTGCGG
>JBJMKQ010000107.1:0-55576 GCA_045805725.1 Solirubrobacterales bacterium | reverse complement strand
TGGACGCCGTGGAGGGCGGCGAGGACTGGGATCTCACCTCCCGCACCAGCGGCGAACCGCTGAAGACCGTTGCAGCACAAAAGCTGATGGACCAGATCGCCGAGGCCGCTTGGCGCTGCGCCGATCCCGGCGTCCAGTACGACACCACGATCAACCGCTGGCACACCTCCCCGGAGTCGGGGCGGATCAACGCCTCCAACCCATGCAGCGAGTACATGCACGTCGACAACTCGGCCTGCAACCTCGCCTCGATCAACTTGATGAAATTCCGCCGCGAGGATGGCAGCTTCGACGCCGGCGAGTTCGAGCACTGCGTCGACATCGTCTTCCTCGCCCAGGAGATCATCGTCGGCCCGTCGAGCTACCCGACTGCGGAGATCGGCGAGAACGCCCGTCGCTTCCGGCAGCTCGGCCTAGGTTACGCCAACCTCGGCGCCCTGCTGATGTCCGACGGCCTCCCCTACGACTCCGCGGAGGGCCGCAACGTCGCCGCGGCGATCACGGCGCTGATGACCGGCCGCGCCTACCGCCAGTCGGCGCTGATCGCCGCCGAGGCAACCGGGCCCTACGAGGAGTACGCGAAGAACCGGGAGCCGCACACCGGGGTCATGCGGATGCACCGCGACGCCGCCTACGAGGTCGACGGGACCGGGATCAAGGGCGAGCTGCTCGAGGCCGCCCAGCGCTCCTGGGACGAAGCGGTCGAGCTCGGCGAGGAGCACGGCTACCGCAACGCGCAGGCGACTGTGCTGGCGCCGACCGGGACGATCAGCTTCCTGATGGACTGCGACACGACCGGCATCGAGCCCGACTTCTCGCTGGTCAAGTTCAAGGAGCTGGTCGGCGGCGGTCAGATGACGATCGTCAATAAATCGGTGCCGCTGGCGCTGCAGACGCTCGGCTACTCCGAGGTCGAGATCGACCAGATCAACGCCCACATCGCTGAGAAGAACACGATCGTCGGCGCGCCTGGACTGAAAGAGGAGCACCTGCCGGTCTTCGACGTCGCGGTCGGCGAGCGGGCGATCACCCACACCGGCCACATCGACATGATGGCGGCGACGCAGCCGTTCCTCTCCGGGGCGATCTCGAAGACGGTGAACATGCCGGAGACGGCCACCGTCGAAGACATCGCCGACGCCTACACCCGCGGCTGGAAGGGCGGCCTGAAGGCGCTGGCGATCTACCGCGACGGCTCGAAGACCGCGCAGGCGCTGCGCACCGACGCCCAGGAGGAAAAGGACGAGGCGGCCGAAGTGCAGATGGCCGAGCCGGTGCGCAAGAAGATGCCGCGCGAGCGCGAATCGATCACCCACAAGTTCTCGATCGCCGGCCACGAGGGCTACATCACCGCCGGCAAATACGAGGACGGCTCGGTCGGCGAGATCTTCCTGACCGACATCGGCAAGGAGGGCTCGACGATGCGGGGGCTGATGAACGCCTTCGCGACGGCGATCTCGCTCGGACTCCAGTACGGCGTCCCGCTCGAAGACTTCGTGCGCAAGTTCAGCTACATGCGCTTCGAGCCGGAGGGCATCACCGGCAACCCGGAGATCCCCTTCGCCAAATCGCTGCCCGACTACATCATGCGCTGGGTCGCCAGCCGCTTCATCGAGGACACCGAGACCCTCGAGGAACTGGGGATCATGACCTCGGAGGTGCGGGCCAAGAAAGACGCGGAGACCTCGCAGCTCGGCCTCGGCATTCCGACCGACACGGCCGGCCCGGCCAACGGCAACGGCAACGCGAACGGCGGCAACGGCAACGGCGGCGCTGCCGCCAAGGCCGGAACCCCCGTCCCGCCCACCGCGGCGATGACCGAAACCCCCCCGGTCCGCCCGGCGAAGATGCACGGCCTCGACCTCGGCCCGGCCTGCGAGCAATGCGGCGGCATGATGCAGCGGACGGGCAGTTGCTACACGTGCTCGAGCTGCGGCAACAACACCGGCTGCGGCTGAGAGCGTAGGACACGGCACATGGGCGCACCCGCGGCTGCGTGTCGTGCAGCTGCACTGCCGCTTCGCCGCCTGCGCGCCCCCATGCTTGGTCCTACACCCTCAGCTTGGTCCTACACCCTCAGAATCTCAGCTAAAGCTCAACGCCTCGCTCGGTCAGCCAGTTAGCCAGGGGCTCGGGTGGGGTGCCTTCGAATGCGAGGCGGACGCCCTCGCGGAGGACGTGGTCGCCGTTGTCGGCCTGGGCGGGGTTGGTGGCGAGCCAGAAGGCGGCCGCGGCGGCGGCGAGGGCGGCGGGATCGTCGCCTTCGGGATCGATGCCCTGGACGGTGCTGAGCAGCTCGCCCTGGAGGTCCTCGGCGGCGGTGGTCGGCCGGTCATCGTCCTCAAAGCTCTCGAAGAAGCCGATCACCGCGGTGTCGGAACCCTCCGGATCGACGATCGCCATCGCCTCTCGCACGACTTCGGAGATGGTCGGAATCGTTTCGCGGTTGCCCGGCTTCACGCGACCCCTCTACCCACTCAGGAGCTGAGAATCACCTCGGCGTCGCGGCGCGGGGTCTCGGTGATCGCGCGGCGGAACGGGCGCTCGGACGCCGGGTTGGCGGGGGCGATCTGGTGGCGGCGGATCAGCTCGCGGAGCACCACCTGCATCTCGAACTGGGCGAAGGCGGCACCGAGGCAGCGGCGGACGCCGCCGCCGAACGGGATCCAGGTGTAGGTGCCGGGAGCCTCGTCGAGGAAGCGCTCGGGGAGGAAGCGCTCGGGTTCGGGGTAGATCCGCGGGTCGCGGTGGACCAGGTGGATGCTGGGGACGACGCGGGCCCCGTCGGGCAGCTCATAGCCGCCGAGCTCGACCGGCTCGGTCAGCTTGCGGATCACGACGACGATCACCGGCCGCAGCCGCAGCGTCTCCTGTACCGTCGCGGTCAGGTAGGCATCCTCGCCCGCCTCGACCTCGGCCCGCAGCCGCTCAAGCTTCTCCGGGTGGCGGGTCAGCCGCTCCATCGCCCAGGACAGCGCGGTCGCGGTCGTCTCGTGCCCGGCGACGAGCAGGGTCAGCAGCTCGTCGCGGATCTCGGCGTCGCTCATCGGGCTGCCGTCGTCGTGCCGAGCGGCGACCAGCATCGAGAGCACGTCGTCCCGCTCGGCCAGGTCCTCGGCGACCCGTCGCTCGGCGATCTCCCGCGCCAGCAGCGCGTCGACGCGCTCGACCCGACGCCGGAAGGCCGGCACGCGGTTGATCCTCCCGGGCCCGATCAGCAGGATCGGCAGTAGCGCCCGCGGGTCGGTGGTGAGATCGAGGAACTCGCGGAGGGCGTCGCGGAGCGGCCCCATCCGCTCGCCGCCATGGACGCCGAAGACGGTCTCCAGCACGATCTCGAGCGTGATCGCCTGCATCCGCGGCCGCAGCTTGTAGGGCATGCCGGTCGGCCAGGTCTCGATCTCGCGGCGCGCGATTTCCGCCATCTTCTCGCCGTAGCCATGCATCCGCTCGCCGTGGAAGGGCGGCAGCAGCAGCTTGCGCTGCTGGATGTGCTTCTTCTCGTCGAGGACGAGGACCGAGTTCTCGCCGAGGATCGGGCGCAGAATCTGGTTGCCCTCGCCAGCGTGGAAGACGTGGGGGTCGCCGGTGAACACCTGCTTGACCAGCTCGGGGTCGGAGATCACGACCCAGTCGCCCTCGTAGGCGATCTTCAGCGTGAACATCGGCCCGAAGCGGGCGCGGCTCTGCTCGAGCAGCCACTGCGCCTGGCGCGACCAGATCGCCGTCTGCGGCACCCGCCCCATCCGCGGCCCCGGCGGCAGGCCCCTGACAGGACTTGGACCGTGACCCTTTACCGCAGCCGTCACTTTCGCCGCCGCCTCCATCGGTGCAACCTACTCCTGCGCTTCGCCGTGGGTGTGTGACTTTCGTACTCCCACGCCTGCTGCGCGGCTCCCTTGCCGGCCATTTCCGGGACAGAGGAACCACGCAACTCATAGCCTGGGCAGGTGGCCGACCTTCCGCGCCTGCCTGCCGCCCTCGAGCATCGCTTCCTCCGCTTCGTCTGCGGGTTGCCGCCGCGGCTGCAGCGGCTGCTGTTCGGCGCTCCCCCGGTGGTCGACGGCCAGCGGCTCGCGAGCGACGTCCACGCGCTGCTGCGGATCGCCGAGATCTTCCGGGGCGACAGCCTCGCGAACAGGAACGAGCCGCGCGCTGCGCGACGGGACCGCCTCGGGGAGGCGGCGATCGTCGCCCACCGGCCGCCGATCCCGATGGCGAAGGTGGATTCGCTTGAGATCTCCGGACCAGCTGGCCCGATCGGCGCCCGGCTCTACACGCCCCTTCGGCCGCTTCGGAACCCGCACCCACCTCTCGCCGCTGCAGGTGCTCCAGCGACTCAGAGTGTCGACTCGCCGCTGCTCGTCTACTTCCACGGCGGCGGCTGGGTGATCGGCGACCTCGACACCCACGACGACCCCTGCCGCTTCCTCGCCGCCCACTCCGGCGTAAAGCTGCTCGCGGTCGACTACCGCCTCGCTCCCGAGCATCCGTTCCCCGCCGCCGTCGAAGACGCCTGGGTTGCCTACGAATGGGTGGTCGCCAACGGTGAGCGGCTGGGTGCCGATCCGCGCCGAATCGGCGTCGGCGGCGATAGCGCCGGCGCCAACCTCGCCGCGGCGCTTTGCCTGACCGCGCGGGACGCCGACGCGCCGCCTCCGGCGATGCAGCTGCTGATCTACCCGGTGACCGACGTCGCCGCCGAAGCGCCGTCGCGTCAGACCTTCGGCGAGGGCTTCCTCCTCACCCGCGGCGACATGGACTGGTTCGAGCGGCACTACCTGCCGCCGGGAGTGGACCGCACCGATCCCCGCGTCTCGCCGCTGCGCGCGCCCGACCTCTCGAACCTTCCCCCCGCCTACCTCGCGGTCGCCGGCTTCGACCCGCTCCGCGACGAGGGCCTCGCCTACGCCGAGCGCCTGCGCGAAGCGGGCAACTCGGTCGCCCTCTCCCTCGATCCCGGTTTGATCCACACCTTCGCCAACCTCCCCGCCGTCTGCCCCTCCGCCCGCGCGGCGGTGCTGGAGGCGGCGGGCGCGCTGCGGATGGGCCTTGGCTAGGAGGGATTGGCGACCCGCGTATGCGACCTCGCCTGCGGGGGTTCCGCCGATCCCGCTCAGGTCACTCGTACTGCAGCGACTGCAGGACGTCCAGCCGCGAGGCCCGGCGCGCCGGCAGGATCGCCGCGACGACGCCGATCACGGCGGCAAAGACGAGCAGTAGCAGCAGCGAGCCGACTGGATAGGAGAGCGTGAAGCCTTCGGACTTCAGCGGCTGCGCGATCAGGGTCGCGAAGACGATCCCGAGGACCATCCCGAGGATCGCCCCGATCAGCGCCGTGATCACGGCCTCGTAGCGGATCATCGTCCGCACCTGCCGCCGCGACATCCCGATCGCCCGCAGCATCCCCAGCTCCCGCGTCCGTTCGTGGATCGAGAGCGCCAGCGTGTTGGCGATCCCGAAGAGGGAGATCAGGATCGCGAAGAGGAGCAGCGCGTAGACGAGCTGGACCAGCTGGTCGATCTGTTCTTCGCGGCTTTCCTTCAGTTCCCCCTGGTTGAGGACTTCGGTGACGGGGAAGAGCGTTTCCGAGCCCTTGGTCAGCAGCGCCTGCACCTTCGCTTCGTCGGCCCCGGGTTCGACCTCGACGAAGTCGAAGAGGTCCTGGGTCTGGGCGAACGCGCGTGCCATCGCCCTCTGGGTGACGAGGACGCTGCCGAGGACGCCGAGCTTGGAGTTGAATTCGCCGACCATCCGCAGGCGCGGCTGCGCCCGCGTCTGCGTCAGCAGCCGGAACTCGTCGCCGAGCTGGAGGCCGTGGGAGCCGGCGAAGTCGTCGGAGACGACCGCCTCGCGTCCGCGGAGGTTGCGCAGCGCGCTCGGTCCCCCCTGCTTCCATTCGATGTTGACGGTCTCGCCGATGTCCCGGGTCGCCGCGTTTACCTGCACGGTGCCGCCCGCGGCGCCGTTTTCGACCACCTTCGCCTGGGCGCCCCGGATCGTCGCCACGAAGGCCACGCCGGGCACCCTGCCCGCCGCCCTCGCGGCGCCGTTGGGGATCGGCGAGAAGCCGTCGCTGTTCTGGATCACCAGCCCGCCGGCGAAGTTTTCGTCGACGACCTGGGCGACGGTGCTCTTCAGTCCGGCGGCGAAGACGGTGACGAAGGCCACGAGGGCGAGACCGATCATCAGCGCCGCGGCGGTGATCGCGGTGCGGCTGGGGTTGCGCTGGGCGTTCTCGCGGGCGAGGCGGCCGGTCAGGCGGCGGACCCGCTCGAGCGGCCAGCCGGCAAGCGTCGCCAGCGGCGGCACCAGGCGGGGGCTGAAGATCGAGACCGCGAGGACGACCGCCACCGCGCCGCCACCCATCAGCCCGGCGCGGGTGCCGGCCGAGCCGCTCCCGAACAGCCCGGCCAGGACCATTGCGATGCCGGCGACGGCGAGCAGGACCGAGAGCGCCAGGTAGACGAGCCGGCGACGGCGGGTCGGCGAGGGCGCGAAGGCGTGCAGCGCGGCAATCGGCGGCACCCGCGTCGAGCGCAGCGCCGGCACCAGCGAGGAGACCACGGTGACGACGAGGCCGACGAGGAGCGAGACGACGACCGTCCGCGACTGCAGCTGCAGGCTCGTCGTCGGCAGGTCGAGCCCAAACGCTTTGAAGAGCACCTCGATCGCCGCCGCGATGACGAAGCCGCCGGCGATCCCGATCAGCGCGCCGAGCAGCCCGATCGCCCCCGCTTCGGCCATCACCGAGCCGAGGATCTGGCGCCGCGAGGCGCCCAGAGTTCGCAACATCCCGAATTCGCTGACCCGCTGGGCGACCGTGATCGAGAAGGTGTTGAAGATCAGGAAGGAGCCGACGAAGACGGCGATGAAGCCGAAGACGAGCAGGAAGGTCTGCAGGAAGCCGAGGCTTTCGCGGATTTCTTCGGAAGCTCGGTCGGCGCTTTCCTTTGCCGTCTCGACCCGCACTCCGGACGGCATCTGCCTGGCGATCCGCCCCTTGAGGGTCGCCGCGGAGACGCCCTCGCGGGCGGCAACCGAGATCTGGTCGAAGCGCCCCCGCTTGTGGGTGAGGCGCTGGGCGACCGGGAGCGTCACCTGGGCGATGCTGGCGCCGCCGAAGGAGGCGCTGCCGAGCTTGGTGAAGCCGACCAGGCGGAACCTGACGGCGCTGCCCTGGCCGATCAGCTCGATCGTTTCGCCCAGGTTCAGATCGCTGGTTTCGGCCGCCGCCCTGTCGATCGAGGCTTCGCGAGGTCCCCGCGGAGAGTGGCCCTCGACGTAGTTGAGCGACTCGAGGCCGTCCGGGAGGGTCGAGGAGATGAACTTCGGCGCGAATTTGTTGCCGATCTTCTCGCCCTGTCCGTCGAAGAAGGCGCCAGGGGTGAAGATCGCGCCGGCGGCAAGGCGCACGCCCCGCGTCCCCTGCGCTCTCGGCAGCAGCGAGGCGCTGATCGTCGGCGTTTCCCCGTTTTCCTGCTTGACCGGGTTCTCGGCGGTGATAACGACGCTGGTCCCGCTCAACGACTCGCTGAAGATTTCGTCGAAGGCGGCGAAGATCGTGTCGGTGAGGACGTAGGAGCCGGCGACGAAGGCGACGCCGAGGACGACGGCGAAGATCGTCGTCAGAGCGCGGACCTTGCGCGCCCAGAGGGTCTTGAGGGCGAGCCTAGTCAAACTGCTTCTGCAGCTCGATCACTTCGTCCGCGGAACCGGGGGCGGCGTCGCCTGCGATCTTCCCGTCCTGCAGCGTGATCAGGCGATCGGCGTGGGCGGCGGCAACCGGATCATGGCTGACCATCACCACCGTCTGGCCGAACTCGTCGACCGCCTGGCGCAACAGCTTGAGCACGTCGGCGCTCGCCTTCGAGTCGAGGTTGCCGGTCGGCTCGTCGGCGAAGACGACCGCCGGCTTGGTGACCAGCGCCCGGGCGACGGCGACCCGCTGCTGCTGGCCGCCGGAGAGCTCGGAGGGGCGGTGGGTGCGGCGGTCCTCCAGTCCGACGGTGCGGACCAGCGTGTCGACCCACTCCCGATCGGGCTCGCGGCCGGCGATCGAGAGCGGCAGCACCAGGTTCTCCTCCGCGGTCAGGACCGGGAGCAGGTTGAAGAACTGGAAGACGAAGCCGAGCTTGTCGCGGCGCAGCCTGGTCAGCTCGCCGTCGTCGAGCTTGGTGATGTCGACGCCGTCGAGCTCGACGGTGCCGGAGGTCGGTTTGTCGAGGCCGGCGAGGATGTGCATCAGCGTCGACTTGCCCGAGCCGGAGGGGCCCATGATCGCGGTGAAGCGGTCGCGGTCGAAGCCGGTGCTGACGCCGGCGAGGGCGTCCACGGCTGCGTCGCCCTCCCCGTAGCGGCGGTGGAGGTCGGTGGCGAGGACGACTGGTCCGTTGGCGCTCACTGACCGCCAAGGTACCGAGCCGGGCAATAGCCTGCGGCCGTGGCGCTCGCCGACCGCTTCGACGGATTCCTGATCGACCTCGACGGGGTCGTCTGGATCGGCCGCGAGCCGGTGCCCGGGTCGGTCGAGGCGCTGCGGGAGTTGCTCGCTGCGGGCAAGCGGATCGTCTTCGTCACGAACAATCCCGGGCGCCTGCCCGAGGCTTACGCCGAACGGCTGCGAGAGCTGGGGGTGGAGGTCGGCGCCGAGCAGATCGTCACCGCCGGAGTCGTGGTCGCGCGCCTGGCCGCCGAGGCGGCGGGCAAGGGCGGCGGTGCCTATGTCCTCGGAGCCGCGCCGCTGAAGGAGATGGTGGTGGCGGCCGGTGCCCTGGTGGTGGAGGGCGAGGCGGCGCGGGAGGCAGACGTGGTCGTCGTCTCCGGCCATCGCGGCTTCGACTACGAGGAGCTGCGGACGGCGAAGCTCGCCCTCGACCGCGGCGCCGAGCTCTTCGCTACCAGCCACGACCCGACGATGCCCTTCCCCGGCGGCGAGCTGCCCGGCACCGGCGCCGTCCTCGCCGCGGTGGAAGTCGCCTCGGGCCGGCAGGCGACGATCGCCGGCAAGCCCGAGCGGCACCTGTTCGAGATCGCAAAGCAGGCGCTGCGCTGTTCCTTTTGCCCCTCCGGCGAGGAAAAGGAACAGTGGGACGGGAGGTTGGCGATGGTCGGCGACCGGATCAGCTCGGACATCGACGGTGGTCGCGCCGCCGGCCTGGAGACCATGCTGGTCCTCAGCGGCACGACCTCCCGAAGGGAGGCCGAGGCGGCCGACCCAGCTCCCGACCACGTGCTCGAGAACCTCGCGGGCCTGCTGGCGTGAGCGCCGATCCCGCGGCGGCAGGCGGCCAGCGGCGGCCCGGGCTCAGCTTCGCCGGGATCTTCGCCGTCACCTTCCTCGGCCTGATCGGCGTCGGGGCGGTGCTGCCGGTCCTGCCCCGCTACGTGCGCGGACCGCTCGACTCGACCGACCTCGCGGTCGGGGTAGTGATCGGCTCATACGCGGTGACGGGGCTGCTGCTGCGGCCGGTGGCGGGGCGGCTCGCCGACACCCGTGGGCGGCGGCCGACGGTCCTGCTGGGGGCGCTGCTGGTCTCGCTCAGCGGCCTGCTCTACCTCCCCCACCTCGGCATCCCCGGCCTGATCTGCGCCCGCCTCGTCCTCGGCGCCGGCGAGGGCGCCCTCTACACCGCCGGCTCGGCCTGGATCGTCGACATGGCGCCGCCGGCGCGGCGAGGGCGCATCCTCGGCCTCTACGGGCTCGCGGTCTGGGGAGGGCTCAGCGTCGGCCCGCTGCTGGGCGAGCTGCTGCTGCACGCCTCCGGCTACGCGGCGGTCTGGATCTGCGCCGCCGCGCTGCCGCTGGCCGGAGCCGCGATCGCCGCCCGTGTGCCCGATCCCTTCCAGCCCCTCGCCCACGCCGAGCCGCACCCGCTGATCGCCCCCGAGGCGGTGCGCCCGGGGCTGGCCATCGCCCTCGCCTCGGTCGGCTACGCGACCCTCGCCGCCTTCATCGTCCTCCTGCTCGAATCCCGCGGCATCGGCCACGGCGCCACCGTCTTCGCCGCCTTCGCGGCGATGATCGTGCTGGCGCGGCTGCTGGCCGGCCACCTCCCGGACCGCTACGGGCCGGCCCCGATCGCCGTCGGGGCGGTCCTGGTCGAGGCCGGCGGACTGCTGCTGATCGCGGTTTCGCACAGCCTCCCGCTCGCCCTCCTCGGCGGGATGGCGATGGGCGGCGGCTTCTCCCTGCTCAACCCATCGTTGATGCTGATCGCCGTCGGCCGCGTCTCGCAGGCGGCGCGGGGAGCGGCGATGGGCACCTACACCGCCTTCTTCGACGCCGGAGTCGGATTGGGCGCCCCCCTGGCCGGCCTCGCCGCCGCCCTGAGCAGCTACGAGGCGGCGTTCCTGCTCGCCGCCGCGGCCGCGGTCTCCTCGGCGCTGCTGATCCTGGCGACGCTGCGCCGCGAGCAGCATCTGTTATAGCCCTCTGGCGACGCCCGGCGCACCCCGTTGGTCGGCGCCGGCGGTTCGCCCGCTCAGCGCTCGGCGATCAGCAGCGTCTGCAGCCCCCGCCCGATCCGCCCGCCGCGGTCGAAGAGGACGGACTCGGCGGTGCCGACCCCGTTCGGCTGCGGCAGCGTCACCGCGTCGACCCCGATCCACTCTCCCTCGGGCATCCGCTCCAGCTGGACCGTCAGGTCGACGTTGATGAAGAGGAAGCGGCGGAAGTCCAGCGAGGCGCTGACGCCGTTGCCGACGTCGGCGACGACCAGGGTGCGCTGCAGCGGCGTCGGATCCTCGCCGGCGACCAGCGGCTGGCGCATCCGCAGCCAGACGATCGCGGGACCGGGCTCGACAAACGCACCGGAAACGAACCTCACCTCCATCGCCGTCTGGTAGCCATGCTCCTGGCCGGTCGGGAAGAAATCGGCTTCGGCGGCCTGCTCGGGCGGCGGCGGCGGATCGATCTCAACCTTCGCCTCCGGCGACACCTCGACCTCCGCGGTGCGGATCCGCCAACCCCGCGCCCGCATCAGCACCTCGCCGCCGACGTCGGACAGCTCCGCCTCCAGCAGCTGCACCCGCCGGCCCGGCCGCGCCACCCGGGCCTGCACCCGCACCGGCCCGATCGGCACCGAGCGCAGGATCTCGAAGGTGACGCGCCCGATCTGGAACTCCCCGGCCTCCGGCAGCCCCTCCAGCGCGTAGCCGAGCAGCGCCGCGGGGGGGCCGGCGTGCTGCGCGCCGGGGTCCCAGGGGCCGCGCGTCAGCTCGGTCGCGCCGAACAGCTCGCCTTCCCGCTCGTAGAACGCCTCGAACACTCCGCGAACCCTATGGGCCCCCGGGGTGTCTGAGTTTTCCCTCCACATATGACGGGAAAACTCAGACACGTCGGGTCAGCGGGAGCGGGTGGGGTCCGGGGATGTTTCGCGATGGGCCGGGGCTGCATCCAGGCGCGGAAGATCGAGCCTGGGTCCGAAGCTGTCGCTCCCCAGGCGGAGCGCTTGCGAATGCGATCGGCCGCCGCCGCGATCGTGCCCTCCGCGTCAAGGCTCGTGAGAGCCGAGGCGTAACCTCTCTGGCAAGAGAAAGGAGCAGGATGGCGACGAAAATTCAGAAGAGCGAGCAGGAGTGGCGCGAGGAGCTGACGCCCGAGCAGTTCGAGGTGACCCGCAAGGCCGGCACCGAGCGGGCCTTCACCGGCCCCTTCTGGGACGAGAAGTCCGACGGCATGTACCGCTGCGTCTGCTGCGGAACCGAGCTCTTCTCCTCCGACACCAAGTTCGACTCCGGCACCGGCTGGCCCAGCTTCACCGAGCCCGCCAACCTCGAGCACGTTGAGCTGCGGCCCGACAACAGCCTCTTCATGCGGCGGACGGAGGTGGCCTGCAAGCACTGCGACGCCCACCTCGGCCACGTCTTCGACGATGGTCCCGCGGAGCAGGGCGGCAAGCGCTACTGCATCAACGGCTGCGCGCTGACGTTGGAGAAGAAGTAGACGCCGACGGGAGGGAAACGGTCCTATGGAGACCGCAATCGTCCCGTCGTCAGGAGATCAGAGCGCGCCGCCGCCGGCCCCGAGGTAGCTGAAGCGGACCGCCAGGGCCACGGCCTCGGTGCGGGTGTCGACCTCGAGCTTGGCGATCGCGTTGCGGACGTGGGTGTGGACCGTCGCCGGGCTCAGCTGCAGCTGCTCGGCGATTTCTTTCACCCGCAGCCCCTCCGCCAGCAGCTCGAGGATCTGGCGCTCGCGGGGCGAGAGCTCGAGCAGTTTCTCGACCTCGGAGGGTTTGCCGCCGGCGAAGTCGCCGCCGAGGAAGGTCCCTCCCCCGGTCACCGCTTTGACCGCTTTGGCGATGTCCTCGGCCGGCGCCGACTTCAGCACGTAGCCGGAGGCGCCCGCCCGCAGGGCCAGCGCCAGCAGGTCCGGCTGGGCGTGGGCGGTGAAGATGATGACTTTCGTCCGCGGCCGGGCTTTGAGGACCTCCCTGGTCGCCTCGATGCCGTCGCGCTTGGGCATCTCGACGTCGATGATGAGGACGTCCGGTTCGAGTTCCTTGACGACGTTGACGACGTCGCGGCCGTTGCTCGCCTCGCCGACGATCTCGACCACCGGCGAGTTCGCCATCCGGGATTTGATCGCGTCGCGGACGATCTCATGGTCGTCGCAGAGGACGACGCGCCTCGCGTCCCGTACGCCGGTGCTCATCGCAACCCTGGCTCCGCGCTCATTGCGCCGCGATTCTGTCAGGCGCCCCGTACCGATGCAAAGAATTGGGTAGCGTGAAACTCCCGTCGCTCTCCTGCCGGTTCTCGATCAGGGCGATGATCGCGCGGCCAACCGCACAGGCGGTTCCGTTCAGGGTGTGCAGCGCCCGCGGCGAGGCGCCATCCCCGGGGCGGTAACGGGCGCCCAGCCTCCGGGCCTGGTAATCGGTCGTGTTCGAGCAGGAGGTCAACTCGCGGAATCGCGCCTGACTCGGGATCCAGGCCTCGCAGTCGTACTTCTTCGCCGCCGGGGCACCGAGGTCGCCGACGGCGACATTGACCACGCGGTAGGGGATCTCGAGCTCGGCGAGGATCCGCTCCTCGATCGCCAGCAGGCGCTCGTGCTCGTCCCTCGAGGCCTGCGGCTCGACGAACGAGAACATCTCCACCTTGTCGAACTGGTGGACGCGGAAGATGCCGCGGGTGTCGCGGCCGGCGGCGCCCGCCTCGCGCCGGAAGCAGGTCGAGAAGGCGCAGTAGCGGCGGGGCAGCTCGGCGGCATCGAGGATCTCGTCCGCGTGCAGGCCGGCCAGGGCGACCTCCGAGGTGCCGGTGAGGAAGAGCTCGTCCTTCGGGATCTCGTAGATCTGGTCGCGGTCGCCGGGAAACATGCCAGTCCCCTCCAGCGCCTCTTCGCGGACCAGGACCGGCGGGACCACCGGCTCGTGGCTTTCGGCCCGGACCAGCTCGATCGCGAAGCGGACCAGCGCCAGCTCGAGCAGGACCAGGTCGCCCTTCAGGTAGGCGAAGCGCGAGCCGGAGAGCTCGGCTGCCTTCTCCATCTCGATCAGGCCGAGCCGGGTGCCGATCTCGAGGTGGTCGCGCGGCTCGAAGCCGAACTCAGGGCGCTCCCCCACCTCCTTGATCACGACCCCGTCCTCCTCTGTCATCCCTTCCGGCGCGTCGGGGTCGGGGACGTTGGGGAGCCTCCGCGCCTGCTCCCCAAGCTCCGCCTCGACCCTCTCCAGCTCCCCTTTCGCCGCCTCGACCCGCTCCTTCAGCCCCTGCACCACCGCCATCAGCTCCCCGGCGTCCTCCCCCGCCTGCTTACGCTCGCCGATCTGCTTGGAGAGCGCCTTGCGCTCGGCCTGGGCGTTCTCAACCTCGGGCAGCAGCTCGCGCCGCCGCGCGTCCAGGGCGAGCAGCTCGTCCACCTGCTCGGCCGCGCCGCGCCGCGCCAACGCCGCCTTGATCCGCTCGGGATCGGAGCGGATCGCCTTCAGGTCGAGCATGGCTGCCTCGGCTCAGGGAGATTCCTGGCCCGGGCGGGGCGAGGATTCGGCGTCTTCGCCGGCGTACTTGGCGACGAATTTGGCGACCGCCTTGGCTTCGTCTCCGACGACGATGTTCTGGGGCATGATCGCCCCCGAGAAGCCGCCGTTCTGGATCGCGAAGAGGGCGTCGTCGTAGGTCTCGGTGCGCTGGTTCAGGTTCGGCCCCTGGGTGCGCTCGCCGCGGTTGCCGCTGCCCTGGGTCCCGGCCGCGCTCAGCGTGTGGCAACCGGCGCAGTGGGTGGCGAAGAGCTCGGCGCCGCCGTAGTCGGGATCGTCCTTGGAGACGGCGATCCCTTCCGAGCCGAAGCCGCAGGCGGCCAGCCCCACGGCGGCGGCGATCATCGCGGCTATGACGAGCGCGGAGCGCATGCGGCGGGCATCATATTGTCTAGCGGCGATCCCGCTCTTCCAACCATGCCGCCACCCGATCCAGCCCGCTTCCGCGCCGCCATGGCAGGGCTGCCGACCGGCGTGACGATCGTCAGCGCGACGGGCGCCGACGGGCCGGCCGGGGCGACCGCCAACGCCGTCTGCAGCCTCTCGATCGAGCCGATGATGATGCTCGCCTGCCTCGACCGCGGCTCCCGCACTCTGCTCGCCCTGCAGGCGGCCGACAGCTTCGGGATCAGCGTCCTCCACGCCGGCCAGGAGGCGATCGCCCGCAGCTTCGCCACCAAGGCTCCGGTCCCCGAGAAGTGGTCGGGCGTCGCCTGGAGCGACCGCGACGGCATCCCGGCCGTCGACGACGCCCTGATCTGGATCGCCTGCGACCTCCGCGACGTCCTCGCCGCCGGCGACCACGTGATCGTCACCGGCGAAGCGCGGGACCTCGAGGCGCGGGAGGGGGACCCGCTGGTCTTCCACGGCGGCGAGTACCGGCCGCTGCGTTAAGGGTCAGCGGATCCAGTGTGCAACCGAGCACCTGTGGGGTGCCCGAACGCACATTGAGAAAATGAAGCGATGGCGGAAACGTTCATCGCCGCCGACCACCCCGCGTTCCGCCTCGACTGAGATCGAGCCGTCGATTTTCCCCCTCTGCGGGGGGTTATTGACGGCGCGTCAGAGGCCGCTCGTGCCCGCGGCGCGCAGCGCCAGGAAGAAGATGACGCCGCAGCTGACGGCCATGATCCCCATCTCGCGCCGAACGATCGCCAGGGCCAGGGCTTCCTGCTCGGCCGGGGGGAGGTTCCCGTAGTCGATCTCACCGACCTCGCGCTGGGCGGCGTCGGCGCGGGCTCCCTCGGCGATGAAGGAGACGACGAGGGGGAGGATGCCGTAGAGGTAGTGGAGGCCCTCCTCCGGCTCGTGGTTGGTGACGACGAGGAGGCCGCCGAGGAGGGCCTGGACGAAGACCGAGACCTGGGCCCCGCGGAGCAGGTACCAGAAGGGAATCGAGGGACGGTCTCGGTACCAGGCGACGCCGCCGAGGATGCCCGCGGCCGCATTCAGCGCGATCAGGCAGATGCCCACTGCGATGTGGAGCCCGACCACGCGCCTAATCCCGCCTCGGGGAGTCGGGATTCGGCTTGCTGATGCGGAAAAGCACTATGTAGCAACATGTCACAAAGTCGGTATATAACAGGGGCTACGGCGGCTGGACGCGGGTATCTGACGCGGATGATCCGGCCGCGCCAATTGAACCCCACCTCCCCGTGCTGAAGAGCTACCTCCCGATCCTCGTCTTCGCCTTCCTCGGCCTCACGGTCGGCGGCGTCTTCGCGATGCTGAACCACCTGGTCGGGCCGAGGAAGCCGGCGCGGGCAACCGCCGCGAGCCGCCGGCAGGGCGAGCCCTACGAGTCCGGGATCCCGGTCGAGCCGACGAAGGGCCTGCGCTTCGGCGTCAGCTTCTACCTGATCGCGATGCTCTTCATCCTCTTCGACATCGAGGTCGTCTTCCTCTACCCGATCGGGGTGATCCTGAAGGGCGCCGACAGCCTGCTCGTCCTCGGCGAGCTCGTTACCTTCGTCGCCCTCCTGCTGGTCGCCTTCGTCTACGTCTGGCGGAAGGGGGCCCTGGATTGGAGGTAGAGCGCCGCTCCCTGCGCGAGAAGCAAGTCTCCGCCCGCGACCTGCTTCGCGGCGACCTCGAGGGCGAAGACCTCGAGCGCTACGTCGAAGAACGGGTCGTCACCACGACCTTCGAGAAGGTCCAGAACTGGGCCCGCGCCAACTCGATCTTCCCGCTCACCTTCGGTCTCGCCTGCTGCGCGATCGAGGCGCCGATCTCGATCGTCACCGCCCGCTACGACCTCGCCCGCTTCGGCGCCGAGGCCCTACGCGCCTCGCCGCGCCAGGCCGATCTGATCATCCTCTCCGGCCGGGTCTCGATCAAAATGGCGCCGGTCGTCCGCCGCCTCTACGACCAGATGTTGGAGCCGAAGTGGGTGATGGCGATGGGCGCCTGTTCCTCCTCGGCCGGGATGTTCTCCAACTACGCCGTCGTCCAGGGCGCCGATAAGTTCATGCCCGTCGACATCTACGTGCCCGGCTGCCCCCCGCGCCCGGAGGCGGTCCTCTACGGCTTCACCAAGCTGCAGCGCAAGGTGATGGAGAACCCCGACCAGGGTTGGCGCCGCCGCTACGACGCCTACGGCACTGAGGAGTGGGCGCGGGGCGGCCCCCGCAGCGAACCCAGCCCGGAGGCGGCCAAGGGCTACGAGGAGGCGCGGCGCTCGGTGGAAGACCTGCGCGAGGCCGGGGAGCCCTCCCTTGCCTGACGCTCCCGGACTCGAGCTGATCCGGGGGGAAATCGACCGCGACCGCCCCGGCGCCGTCCTCGCCACCTCCTTCGACCGCGTCCAGGCGGCGCTGATCGTCGATCCGGCGCGCGTCCTCGACGTGCTCAGCTGGCTGAAGGATCAACCGGGCCACCGCTACGACTTCCTCTCCTCCCTCCACGCGGCGGACTACCTCCCCGCCGAACCTCGCTTCGCGGTGCACTACGAGCTGATCAACCGCGACCGAGTCGAGCGCATCCGAGTCAAGGCGATGCTCGATGGTGGGCGGCCCGCGGGTCCTGTCACGGCAGGGGACCCACCCCCTCCTGCACAGCAGGAGGGGGTCCCCCCTACCGTGCCACCCGCGGGAGCGGTGCCGGCGGAGCTACCCGTGGACGAGGCGCTTCCGGAGATCGATTCTTGCGTCGAGCTTTTTCCGACGGCGGAAGCGCAGGAGCGGGAGGTCTTCGATTTCTTCGGGATCGTCTTTCGGGGGCATCCGAACCTGACGCGGATTCTGATGCCCGAGGACTACGTCGGCTGGCCGCAGCGGCGGGACTTCCCGGTGGGCGGGGAGCCGGTGACGTTCACCTATTCGGAGGCTCGCTATGACTGAGCCGAACCGGCAGGCGGAGATGGGGATGAGCACCGACCTGCTGGAGACGCCGCCGGAATCCACCTTCGCCGAGTACGACGACGCACCGGATCTCGACCGCGAGATCATGACGATCAACATCGGGCCGCACCACCCGGCGACCCACGGCGTCCTGCGCCTCGTGGTCGACCTCGAAGGCGAGATGGTGCGCGAGGTGCGGCCGGTGATCGGCTACGTCCACACCGGGATCGAAAAGTCCTGCGAGGACAAGAGCTACTGGAAGGTCATCCCCTTCGTCGAGCGGATGGACTACGTCTCCTACTTCTTCCAGATGGAGGCCTTCTGCGGCGCCGTCGAGCGCCTGATCGACCTCGAGATCCCGCCCCGCGCCAAGTACCTGCGGACGCTCTTCCTCGAGCTCAACCGCATCCACTCCCACCTCGTGTGGCTCGGCACCACCGCCCTCGACCTCGGCGCGATCTCGATGCTCTGGTACTGCTTCCGCGAGCGCGACAAGATCCTCGACCTCTTCGAGATGGCGACCGGGCAGCGGATGCACACGCGCTATTTCCAAGTCGGCGGCGTGATCGAGGACATCCCGGTCGGCTTCGAGGCCAAGTGCATGGCCTTCGCGAGGGAAATGCCGATCCGGGTCGGCCAGTACCAAGACCTGCTCGACCGCAACGAGGTCTTCCTCTCGCGCACCAAAGGGACCGGGATCGTCGCCCGCGAGCGGCTGCTGGAGCTGGGCGTGACCGGGCCGCTGCTGCGCGCCGCGGGCGACCCCTGGGACCTGCGCAAGGCCTTCGACTACCTCGCCTACTCCGAGATGGACTTCAAGATCCCGGTCGGCACGGTCGGCGACAACTACGACCGCTACCGGGTGCGGGTGGCGGAGATGATCGAGTCGGCGCGGATCGTCGAGCAGTGCCTCGAGGCGCTTCCCGACGGGCCCTTCATCGCGGACGACCGGAAGTACGTGCTGCCGCCCCGCTCGGAGCTCTCGACCTCGATGGAGTCGCTGATCCACCACTTCAAGCTCGTCACCGAGGGTTACCGGGTGGGCCCCGGCGAGGTCTACTACTCGATCGAGGGGCCGCGCGGCGAGCTCGGCTGCTTCGTCCTCGCCGACGGCTCGGCGAAGCCGGCGCGGGTCCACTACCGCGACCCCTCGTTCGTCAACCTGCAGGCGTTCCGCGACATGGCGGTCGGCGGCTATGTCGCCGACATGATCGCCTCGCTGGGGATGCTGGACCCGATCCTCGGGGGGGTGGATCGATGACCCGCAGGACGGTGCGCCGAGCCCGCGGGTCCTGTCACGGCAGGGGACCCACCCCCACCTGCACAGCAGGTGGGGGTCCCCCCTACCGCGCCACCCGCGGGAGGAGCGGGAATGTCTGAGCTGCCGGTTGATCCAGCGGTGCGGCAGGGTCGCGTCCCCGCTCGGGCTGAGGAGGAGATTCCTGAGCTTCGTGAGGTCGATTGCCCGCCGGAGCTGCGGGAGCGGATCGAGGTGTTGATGGGGCGCTATCCGGATCGGCGTTCGGCTTCGATTCCGGCGCTGTGGGCGGTGCAGGAGCGCTACGGCTGGTGCACGCCGGAGGGGATCCGTCAGGCCGCCGCGGTGATGCGGGTGACGCCGGCCTACCTGGAGTCGGTGGCGAGCTTCTACGACCTCCTGCACACCGTGCCGGTCGGCTCGCACCGGATCGAGGTCTGCACAAACATCAGCTGCTGGATGCGCGGCGGCGATCGCCTGCTCGACGCCTTCAAGGCCGCCGCCGAGGGCGACGAGGACTTCTGGATCACCGGCTTCGAGTGCCTCGGCGCCTGCGACATCGCCCCGATGGCCTCGATCGACCAGCGCTACTACGGCCCGCTCGAAGCGGCCGAGGCCGGGACCGCGATCGAGCAACTGCGCGGCGGCGCCGAGGTGCTGCCCGGGAAGGCGCTGGCGAAGCGGCCGCTGGCCGGCGACGCCGAGCGCCCAGGAGGCTCGGATGGCTGATCCTCGCGAGGCGCGTGTGCTTCTGGAGCACGCGGAGGACCCGGCGCTGCGGACGCTGGACGGTTACCGGCGCCTGGCCGGCGGCTACGAGACGCTCGAGCGCGCTTACAAGGAGATGGAGCAGGACGAGGTCCTTCAGGAGCTCGAAGACTCCGGCCTGCGCGGCCGCGGCGGCGCCGGCTTTTCGATGGGCAAAAAGGCCTCCTTCCTGCCTCGCGGGGAGATGGCGAAGTACCTCTGCTGCAACGCCGACGAGTCCGAGCCCGGGGCCTTCAAGGATCGCGAGCTGATGCAGCGCAACCCCCACCAGCTGATCGAGGGGATCGCGATCGCCGCCCTCGCCGCCGACGCCGGCCACGCCTTCATCTTCATCCGCGGCGAGTACGCCGCCCAGGCCGACATCCTCGACCAGGCGGTCGCCGAAGCCTACGAGGCGGGGTACCTGGGGACCAACATCCTCGGCTGCCACCGCGACCTCGAGCTGGTCGTCCACCGCGGCGCCGGCGCCTACATCTGCGGTGAGGAGACCGCTCTGCTCGACGCGCTCGAGGGCAAGCGCGGCAACCCGCGCCTGAAGCCGCCGTTCCCGGCGGTGCAGGGCCTCTACGGCGGGCCGACCCTGATCAACAACGTCGAGACGCTCTCCAACGTCCCCCACATCGTCCGCCGCGGCGCCGAGTGGTTCAAGGGCTTCGGGACCGAGCAGTCGCCCGGGACCAAGGTCGTCTCGATCTCCGGCGGAGTCCGCCGCCCCGGCAACTACGAGGTCGAGCTGGGAATCCCGACGCGCGAGCTGATCTGCGAGCTCGCCGGCGGCCCCGAGCCCGGCCACGAGATCAAGGCTTTCTTCCCCGGCGGCTCCTCCTCGCCGGTGCTCAAGGCAGAGGAGGGCCTCGACCTCCCCTACAGCTTCGAGGCGATGGCCGAAGCGGGCTCGATGCTCGGCTCCGGCTCGATCATCGTCTGCGACGACCGCGTCTCGATCCCGCACCTGGCGCTGCGGACGGCGCGCTTCTACCACCACGAGTCCTGCGGCAAGTGCGTCCCCTGCCGCGAGGGCACCAACTGGACGGTGAAGATGCTGGAGCGGATGGTCCGCGGCGAAGCTACCCCGATGGACCTCGACGTCGTCAGCTCGGTGCAGCAGAACATCATCGGCCACTGCCTCTGCGTGCTCGGCGATTCGATGGCGATGCCGGTCGGGGCGATGGTCCGCAAGTTCCGCGAGGAGTTCGAAGCGGCGATGGAAAACCCCGAGCTGGTCCTCGACCCGCGCGCCGTCGTCCAGGGCGCGCCGGAGACGCTGGGAGCGCAGACGCAAACGATGGGAGCGCAGGCATGAGCCCGAGCGGCCGCGAGGTGACGATCACGATCGACGGGCGCGAGGTGCCGGCGATCGAGGGCGAGATGCTCCACGACGCCGCCCGCAAGGGCGACGTCGAGATCCCCTACTTCTGTTACGAACCGAAACTCGGCGACCCGGTTGGCGCCTGCCGGATGTGCCTGGTCGAGATCGAGGGGATCCCGAAACTGCAGACCTCCTGTTCCACCCCGGTGCGCGAGGGGATGGTCGTCCACACCCGCACCGAGCAGGTCAAGCACGCCCAGAGCGCGGTGGTCGAGTTCCTCCTCGTCAACCACCCGCTCGACTGCCCCGTCTGCGACAAAGGCGGCGAATGCCCGCTGCAGGACATCTCCTACGGCTGGGGACCCGGGAAAAGCCGGATGATCGACGAGAAGCGCCACTTCGAGAAGCCGATCGAGCTCTCGCCGCTGGTGGCGATCGACCGCGAGCGCTGCATCCTCTGCTACCGCTGCGTCCGCTTCAGCCAGGAGATCTCCGAGGACGCGCAGCTGCAGCTGCTGGAGCGCGGCGACCGCACCTACGTCGGCACCTTCGACGACCGTCCTTACGTGGCCCCCTTCCACGGCAACATCACCGACATCTGCCCGGTCGGGGCGCTGACCAGCTACACCTACCGCTTCCGCGCCCGGCCCTGGGACATCGAGCACGCCGGCTCGGTCTGCACGATCTGCCCGAGCCAGTGCAACGTCAGCTTCACCGTCCGCGACGAGAAGGTGAAACGGGTGATCTCCCGCGACAACGCCGAGGTCGACGACGGCTGGCTCTGCGACCGCGGCCGCTATGGCTTCGAGATGTTCGACGCGCCGGAGCGGATCGGCGGGCCGCGACTGAAGGGCGGCGGCGAGGTCGGCTGGGAGACCGCGATCGCGAAGGTCGCCGAGGGTCTGCGCGCCGCAAGCGGGGAGAGGCGGGGGTGGTCCTCTCCGGACAACAGCGGGGAGGGTCCGGAGAGGACCGCCCCCGCCTCCTCTGCAGTCGCGGCGATCATCGGCGACGCTTCCAACGAGGAGGGCTTCCTGGTGCAGCGGCTGCTGCGCGATGCGCTCGGCTCGCCGCACCTCGACTCGCGCCCCTCGCGGGGGCCGAAGGCCGAGGTGCTGCGGCGGCTGGCGGAGCCGGAGATCTCGGCCAAAGTCCGCGACATCGACGAGGCCGCCGCGATCCTCGTCCTCGGCACGGACCCGCTGCACAGCTCGCCGATCCTCGACCTGCGCGTCCGCAAGGCGATCCGCCGCAACGGCGCCAAGCTGGTCGTGGCGACGGAGCGCCCGACCGCGCTCGACGGCGGTGCCGAGGCGATTGCCCGCTACGCCCCCGACCAAGCCGCCCACTTCGTCGGCGAGCTCGCATCCGCGGTCGGCGGCAGCGAGAACGTCGCCACCCCGATCGCCGGGACGCTGCGCGAGGCCGGGAAGGTCGTTGTCATCTGGGGCGAGCGCATCGCCCGCGAGGACGGCGCCGCCGAGGCCCTCCTCGATGTCGCCAAAGCCACGGGCATGTCCGCCACCGATGGCTCCGGCCTGCTGGAAATCCCCGACACCACCAACGCCCGCGGCCTCCGCGAGATCGGCTGCCTCCCCGACGCGGGTCCGGGTCTCGCCGAGACCGCCGAGGGGATGTCGACCGAGGAGATCCGCGAGGCCCTCGTTTCCGGGGAGCTGTCGGGCCTGATCCTCTTCGGCGCCGACCCCCTCCGCGACTTCCCCGACACCCCGGCCTGGGACGAGGCCCTCACCGCCGCCGACTTCGTCGTCTCCTTCTCGATGCACGAGAACGCGACCACCGCCAGGGCCGACGTCGTCTTCCCGCTCGAGACCCACGCCGAGAAAGACGGCACCGTCACCCACCCGGATGGAAGGCTGCAGCGTGTCCGCCCCTCCGCCTCCCGCCCCGGCTACATCCAGCCCAACATCGTCGTCCTGGCCGAACTCGCCAAAGCTCTCGGCCTCGACACCGGCATCAACTCCCAGCCGACCGCTTTTGCAGCCCTGACTGAGGCCGTTCCCTTCTACGCCGGGATCACCGATGCGGACATCGGCGGCCGCGGCATCCGCTGGCAAGACCGTGAGGGCTCGACCAGCGACCGGACCGGAACCGAGGGACCCGCTCAAGTCGGGCCGGCGGATATGTCCTCCCCGGACACTCAGCGCGACGCGCCGCTCAGCATCGTCCAGCCGGAGCAGACTCCTCGCGGAGTCGCGTCCGGGGAGGACATATCCGCCGAGCCCGCCACCACGCCCTCGAACAACGGCGCCCTACTCCTCGGCACCTATCGAGACCTCTGGGCCGGACCCATAACCGAGCTCAACCCCCCATTGAAGTTCCTCACCCCGGTCCAGCGCGTCGAGATCTCGACCGCCGACGCCGACCGTCTCAGTCTGAGGTCTGGCGACAAGGTCCGCGTCAGCCAGAACGGCAACGGAGTCGACGCCGAGGTCCACGTCAAGGAGCGCGTCAGCAAGGGCGTCGTCTTCATGGCCGAGGGCGTCCTCGACGGCAACGCCAACGCGCTGCTGAACGGCGGCCCCGTCCAGGTGACGGTCGAGAAGCTGAGCCAGGCCCGCGCCTGATGCTGCCGCTCGCCGACACCCAGTTGGTCGAAGCGACCTGGATCATGATCGTCAAGTCGATCGTCATCTTCGCGGTGATCTTCGGCATCCTGCCGCTGCTGACGGTGCTGGAGCGCAAGCTGATCGGCCGCTTCCAGCACCGCTACGGCCCCAACCGGGTCGGCCCATACGGCCTCATGCAGCCGCTCGCCGACGTCGGCAAGCTGATCTCCAAGGAGTCGTTCCGCCCCGCCAACGCGATCCCGACCCTGTTCGTCCTCGGGCCGCTGCTGCCGGTCCTGGCGGGGGTCCTCTCGCTGGCGATCATCCCCTGGGGCGATGTCCAGGGCGGCGTCGGCCTCTACGGGATCGACGTTCCGATCGGCATCCTCTACTTCTTCGCCGTCGGCTCGATTGCCTTCTACGGGCTCCTGCTCGGCGGCTGGTCCTCGGGCTCCAAATACAGCCTGCTCGGGGCGATGCGCTCGGCCGCGCAGCTGATCTCCTACGAGGTCTCGATGGGGCTGGCGCTGCTCGGCGTGATCATGATGAGCGGCTCCCTCTCGCTGGTCTCGATCGTCCACTCGCAGGGCGGCCTCTGGTTCATCGTCCCCCAGTTCGTCGGCTTCCTGATCTTCATGCTGGCCGGCTTCGCCGAGACCAACCGCACCCCCTTCGACATGCCCGAGGCCGACGCCGAGCTGGTGCAGGGTTTCATGACCGAGTACGGGGGGATGCGCTTCGGCTCCTTCCTGCTGGTCGAATACATGGAGATCCTCGTCGTCTCCGGGATCGCCGCGGCGATGTTCCTCGGCGGCTGGATGGGGCCCGGCCCGAGCTTCCTCGACCCGATCTGGATGCTGGCGAAGATGCTCGGACTCGTCCTCCTCTTCATCTGGGTGCGGGCGACGCTGCCGCGTCTGCGATATGACCAGCTGATGAGCCTCGGCTGGAAAGTGCTGCTGCCGCTGGCGACCCTCAACGTCCTCGTCACCGCGGTCCTGGTGGTGGTGACGTGAGGGCGTGTCGACTTTGTTCGGCTCTGCCGAACAAAAGCGCCAATGGAGCGTCGCGATGAGCTTCGACCCGAAGGCCGCCTCCTACCTCGACTCGATCGACGTCGTCGAGGTCCAGCGCGGGCCCGAGCCGGGCGGGCTCGGCGGCGCCTACCGCGCCTTCGGCGAGACCCTGCGGGGGCTGAAGACGACGATGGCGCGGCTGGTCGAGGGGCCGATGACGATCGAGTACCCCGAGGAGAAGACGCCGGTCTACCCGCGCTTCCGTGGTCGCCACAAGCTCCACAAGTTCGAGGACACCGGCCTTGAGAAGTGCGTCGGCTGCTCCCTCTGCGCCGCCGCCTGCCCGGCCGACTGCATCCGCGTCGTCGCGGCGGAGAACCTGCCCGGCGAGCGGGTCTCGGCCGGCGAGCGCTACGCCGCGGTCTACGAGATCAACCTCAGCCGCTGCATCTTCTGCGGCTACTGCGAGATCGCCTGCCCCTTCGACGCGATCACGATGGGCCACGACTACGAGATGGCGGACTACGACCGCCGCGACCTGATCTTCACCAAGGAGATGCTGCTCGCTGAGCCGGTCGAGCGGACGCCGCTGAAAAGCGAGGGGGAGTAGTGGAAGCGGTCGTCTTCTTCGTCGCCGCGATCGGCGCGCTCGGCGGCGCCTTCGGCGTTATCGCGATGCGCAACCCCTTCTACTCGGTGCTCTTCCTGATCATCCACCTCTTCTCCCTGGCGGCGCTCTTCCTCCTGCTCACCTCTGCGTTCGTCGCCGCCGCCCAGGTGGTCGTCTACGCCGGAGCGGTGATGGTCCTCTACGTCTTCGTCGTCGCCTACGTCGGAGGCGGCGGCGAGTCCGCGTGGGAGCCGATTCCCGCCCAACGCTTCCTCGCCCCCCTCCTCGCCACCACCCTCTTCGTCGAGCTCTCGGTAGCCGTCCTCGGCTCCGCGCTCAAGGCGCTGGAAACGAAGGGCGCCGAGGCATCAAATGGCTTTGGAGATCCGGCTGCCATCGGAAGGCTCCTCCTCGAAAAGTTCCTCCTCCCCTTCGAGGCCAGCTCGATCCTGCTGCTGCTCGCGGCTGTCGGCGCAATCGTCCTGGCCGCCCGTCGCCGAGAGGGGGCGGGGGGACCCTCTGAACGTTTTGCGGAGGAGGAGGGGAGCTCCCCCAGAGCGCCAGCCGTTCCACGTTCCTTCGACGAGGTACCGAGTGAAGAGGGTCCCCCCGCCCCCTCCCCCGCCGGAGGCTCGGCATGAACATCACCTGGTACATCGTCCTGTCTTCACTCCTCTTCGCCACCGGCGTCCTCGGAATCCTGATCAGGAGATCGCCGATGGTGATCCTGCTCTGCCTCGAGCTGATGCTGAACGCCGGCAACCTCGCGCTGGTCGCGTTCAGCCGCATGGTCGGCAACGGCCAGGGACAGGTGTTCGCGGTGATCGTGATGGTGATCGCCGCCTGCGAGGTGGTGGTCGGCCTCGGGCTGATCGTCGCGATCTTCCGCCGCCGCCTGTCGCTCAACGTCGACGACCTGCGGGAGCTGCGCGGATGACCGCCACCGCCTGGTGCTGGTTGGTCCTGCTCTTCCCGCTGCTCGGCTCGATTGTGATCGCGCTCGGCTTCCGGGCGTTGCCGCGCAAGGTCGCGGGGATGATCGGCACCGTCGCGATCGGCCTCTCCTTCGCCTGCGGCCTCGCCGCCCTGATCAGCCTGCTCGGCGACTCGCCCGAGGCCCGCCACCACGCCTCCTCGCTCTGGGATTACGCCAGCGTCGCAGGGCTCGACATCAAGCTCGGGATCTTCGTCGACCCGCTCTCGGTCTTCATGGTCCTCGTCGTCACCGGCGTCTCGACCCTGATCCACCTCTACTCCTACGGCTACATGCAGTCCGACCAGGGCTACCACCGCTTCTTCAGCTACCTCAACTTCTTCGTCTTCTCGATGCTGCTGCTGGTCCTCGCCGGCAACTTCGTCCTGCTGATCGTCGGCTGGGCCTTCGTCGGCTTCGCCTCCTACGCGCTGATCAGCTTCTGGTATCGGCGCGAGACGGCGACCCGGGCGGGGCTGAAGGCCTTCGTGATCAACGTCGTCGGGGATATAGGACTCGTGCTCGCGGCCCTGCTGATCTTCCGCGAACTTGGCAGCTTCGACTACGGCACCGTCTTCGACAAAGCGCCGGAAGTCTTCAGCGTCAACCAGTGGTCGGTCACCGCGATCTGCCTGCTGCTGCTGGTCGGCGCCTTCGCCAAGTCGGCGCAGCTGCCGCTCCACACCTGGCTGCCCGACGCGATGGAGGGACCGACCCCGGTCTCCTCGCTGATCCACGCGGCGACGATGGTCACCGCCGGCGTCTACCTGATCGCCCGCACCCACGTCCTCTTCGCCCTTGCCCCCACCGCCGCCGACATCAGCGCCTTCGTCGGCCTGGCGACGCTGCTGGTCGCGGCGACGGTCGCCCTGGTGATGACCGACCTGAAGCGGGCGATCGCCTACTCGACGATGAGCCAGATCGGCTACATGGTCGTCGGCGTCTCGATCGGCGCCTACGGGGCTGGGATGTTCCACCTGATGACCCACGCCTTCTTCAAGGCGCTGCTGTTCATGGCGGCCGGCTCGATCATCGCCGCGATGGCCAACGAGCAGAACATCGACCGCATGGGCGGCTTCGCCAAGGCGATGCGGTTCACCTCGGTGACGATGCTCTGCGGCGGCCTTGCCCTCGCCGCCTTCCCGCTCACCTCGGGCTTCTTCTCCAAGGACGAGATCCTCGCCTACGCCGGGGCGCGCGGGGGGATGTACATCGTCTTCGTCGTTCTTGGTTATTTCGGCGCCTTCCTGACCGCGATCTACACCTTCCGCTTGATCTTCCGGGTGCTGCAGGGGGAGCCCTGCGTGGAGGCCCGGGAGCTGATCGAGACCGGCCACGTCCACCACGCCGAGCCGCGCAACCCGGCGAGCGGGGAGCTCGAGGACACCGGCGTCGGCTTCCCGGGGCCCGAGCACCACATCGCCGAGTCCTCGGCGCCGATGCGGGCGGCGATGGGCATGCTCGCTTTCTTGGCCCTGGTAGGGGGGCTGATCCAGGTGCCGGGGGTCGACAACGTCGTCGCCAACTGGCTCGATCCGGTCTTCGCCGACTCGCCGCTGGCGGCGATTCACCCCTCGACCGAGTGGAGCTGGATCGGCCTGACGGTCGGCGGCGTCATCTCCCTGGCCGGAATCTGGGTCGCCCACCTGCTCTACGTCGCCCGCCCCGATTCGCCGCGGGCGCTGGAACGGCGCCTCCAGGGCCTCCACGACTTCCTTTTCCGCAAGTGGTACTTCGACGAGGCGATCGACGTCCTCGTCGTCCGCCCGGCGCTGGCGATCGGCCGCTTCGCCAACCGCGTCTTCGAGCGCTTCGTCGTCGACGGCCTCGTCAGCGGCACCGAGGAGACGGTGCGCGGGACGAGCGGCGTCGTCCGCGCCGTCCAGAACGGCTTCGTCCGCAGCTACGCGCTGCTCCTGATCGCCGGCTTCGCCGGGCTTGCCCTCTACTTCCTGATCTCGAGCTCGTGAGGGCGGCGCGATGATCAACGTCCTCCTCTGGGCCCCCCTCGCCTTCGGCCTCGTCGGCCTCTTCCTGCCGCGGCGGGTCGTCGGCCCGTGGGCGGTGCTCGGCGCCCTCGTCACCCTCGGCGTCGCGATCGGCCTGGTCGTCGGTTTCGACAGCGGCGACTCCGGCCTGCAGCACACGGTCGACATCGCCTGGATCTCCGGGCTCGGCGTCGACTACAGCCTCGGCCTCGACGGGCTCAACCTCTTCCTCGTCCTGCTGACCGCGGTGCTCTGGACCGGCGGCGTCGCCTTCGCCGCCTTCCGCGAGTACGAGCGGCCGCAGACCTTCTTCTTCCTGATGCTGGTCGCTGAGACGGCGACGCTCGGCTCCTTCCTGGCTCAGGACCTGCTGCTCTTCGTCCTCTTCTTCGACTTCATGCTGGTGCCGTTCTACTTCCTCTTCGGCGCCTGGGGACACGACCGCGCGGATGAGGGAGGACTGACCGCTTCGGCGGCGACGCTGAAGATGATCGTCTACACCCTGATCGGCTCGCTGCTGATGCTGGTGGCGGCGATCGCCACCGCGATCATCTCCGCCGACGGCGGCCACCTCACCTTCTCGATCGCGGCGCTCCAGCACCACGGGATCGGACTCGGCAGCCAGCGCTGGATCTTCTGGTTCTTCGCCGCCGCCTTCCTGGTCAAGATGCCCGCCTTCCTGGTGCACGGCTGGCTCGCCGACGCCTACCGGGCGGCGCCGCTGCCGGCGCTGGCGGTCTTCTCCGGAGTCCTCGCCAAGGTCGGCGCCTACGGCTTCCTGCGGATCGTCCTGCCGCTCTTCCCGGAAGCGACGGTGGAATTCCAGGAGGTGGTCCTGGTGATCGCCCTCGCCTCGATCCTCTACGGCTCGGTGATGGCCTTCACCCAGACCAACGTGCGGCTGATCGCCGCCTACTCCTCGGTCGCCCAGCTTGGCTTCATCACCGCCGGGATCTTCGCCCTGCGCGCCGACGGGGCCGACGGAGCGGTCCTGCAGATGGTCAACCACGGCTTGGTGGTGGCGCCCATCTTCGTCATCGTCGCGCTCCTGGTCGAGCGGACGGGAAGCGAAGACCTGCGCGAGATGGGCGGGATGGCGCTGCGGGCGCCGGTGCTGGCGACGCTCTTCCTGATCGTCGCCCTGGCGACGCTGGCGATGCCGGGCTCGGCCAACTTCGTCGGCGAGTTCTACATCCTCAACGGCCTCTTCCAAGCGAAGATCGTCTTTGCCTTCATCGCCATCAGCGGCGTCGCGATGTCCGCCTACTACGCCCTGCGCCTCTACCAGGGAACGATGCACAACCGGGAGCCGGAGGGTCTCCTTTCGCGGGAGATCGGGCTGCGCGACGCGCTGGTCCTGGCGCCGCTGGTGGCCTGCATCCTGGCCCTGGCGCTCTACCCGCAGCTGATCCTGAAGCGGACCAACCCGAGCGTCGAGCAGACGGTGGCCAAGGTCGTTGGCGGCGCGTCCCCGGAGGCGCGATTGGCAGAAATTCACGTTCTTCAATTCGAAGACGTCTTCTCTGACGGCAAGAAACCGTGAACTTCAACGAGCCGCACATCGACTACGCCGGGATCTCGCCGCTGATCGCGCTCACGGTCGGGATCTGCGTCGTCCTCCTCAGCGCGGTCTTCAAGCCGATCCGGCGCACCGCGCCGCTGCTGACGCTGGTCACCCTCGGCGCCACCGCCGGCCTGCTGATCTGGCACTGGAACGACCCGCGGAGCCTGATCACCGGGGCGCTGCGACTCGACGACCTGGCGATCTCGATCTCGCTCATCGCCCTCCTCACCGCCGCCTTCTGCGTCGTCCTCTCGCTCGGCGAGCGGGCGACCGAGGAAGCCGGCTCTGGTGAGTACCACTCGCTCCTGCTCGGCTCGGTGCTGGGGATGGTCCTGCTGGCGCAGGCGACCAACCTGGTCACCTTCTTCGTCGCCCTGGAGACGCTCTCGATCCCGCTCTACATCCTCTGCGCCACCAACCTGCGGCGCGAGGGCTCGCTCGAGTCGGGGCTGAAGTACCTGATCGTCGGCTCGATCGGCTCGGCCACCCTGCTCTACGGGATGGCCTTCCTCTACGGCGGCACCGGTTCGACCGGGTTCGGGGGGATCGCCGCCGGGATCGCCCACAACGGTCTCGACGGCGACCCGCTGATCCTGATCGGGATCGCGATGGCGGCGGTCGGCCTCGCCTTCAAGACCTCGATCGCCCCCTTCCACCAGTGGACGCCCGACGTCTACCAGGGCGCCCCCACCCCGATCACCAGCTTCATGGCGGTGGCGACCAAGGCGGCGGCCTTCGCCGTCTTCCTCCGCTTCTTCGACGTCGCTCTCGGCTCCCAGGTCGACTCCTGGCAGCCGGCGCTGGCCGCCCTGGCGGCGATCTCGATCGTCGTCGGCAACGTCGGCGCCCTCGGCCAGGACTCGCTGAAGCGGCTGATGGGATGGTCCGGCGTCGCCCAGGCCGGATACATGCTCGGCGGCGTCGTCGTCGCCTCCGAGCAGGGGACGAGCTCGCTGGTCTTCTACCTCGCCGCCTACGCCTTCATGAACCTCGCTGCCTTCGCCGTGATCGTCGCCCGCGAGCGCGAGACGGTTTTCGGCGACGACATCCGCGCCGTCCGCGGCCTCGGCGGCGAGCGACCGCTGCTGGCCTGGCCGCTGACGATCTCCATGCTGGCGCTGGCCGGGCTGCCGGCGACGGCGGGCTTCATCGGCAAGCTCTACCTGATCGAGGCCCTGGTCGAAGGCGACTACACCTGGCTCGCGGTCTTCATCGCGGTGGGGACGATGATCTCCCTGGCCTACTACCTGCGGGTGGTAGCGGCGATGTGGATGCGGCCAGAGCATGAGACCGTCCCTGGCGGCACCCCCGCGATCGCCGGAGCCTCGCCAGAGGCGGACCCGGTCGATCCGGAGGCCGGGCGCCGCTGGTACCTGGTCGGCCCGGCGGTCCTAGCCTCCGCCGTGACCGTCTTCTTCGGCGTCATCCCGCAGCCGCTGGTCGAGTTCGCATCGCACGCCGGCGCCGCCCTCTTCTAGTTGGTTAGGTTGGGAGGGCGGGGTCACCCTCCCGGGACACATCTCGCCTATGGCTCGATGTTGAGTGTCCCGGGAGGGTGACCCCGCCCTCCGCATCACGGCGTCAGACTGGCGCGGGATGGGGGTCCTGCTAACGCTCGTGTTGATGGTGGTTGGCGCCGGGGTCGGCGTCGAGTCGGAGCGAAGGCGGCCAAAAAAAGCGGTGGCGATGGCCCGGAAGCTGTTGCTGGTGATGCTCTACGTGCTGGTGCCGCCGGTGATCTTCTTCAACCTGGCGGCGGCTTCGATCAGCGTCGACAACGGGATCGGGATCGGGATCGCGCTGGTGAATATGGGCCTGGTCGGGGTTGTGGTCTGGTTGGTGGCCTCGCAGCTGTTACAGCTGAGCCCGCCGAAAACCGGAGCGGTGATCTGCGCGGCCATCGTCGCTAACACGACTTATCTGGGCTATCCGTTGACCGTTGCCCTGCTGGGACGGGACGATCTGCCGACGGGAGTTCTCTTCGACGTGCTGGTCGGCGGGCCGACGTTGATGTTCGGGGCGTTCGGGGTCGGCGCCGCCTTCGGCACCCGCGCCGGCGAGGGGATGAGGGGGCGGGTGCGCGCGTTCTTCACCCGCAACCCGCCGCTCTACGCAGCGGTGCTGGGCCTGCTGGCGCCGAAGGCGCTGGCGCCCGCGATCCTCGTCGACGCCTCCCAGGTCCTCGCCGTGGCGATCCTGCCGCTCGGCTTCTTCGCCGTCGGCGCCACCCTGGCCGAGGGCGCCGAGCAGGGGGAGCTCCCCCTGCCGCCGCCGATTACCGCTCCCGTCGCTCTCGCCACCGCCGGCCGCCTCGCCCTCGCTCCGGCCCTCCTGATGCTCGTCGCGATGCCGCTGATCGACCTCCCCTCCGCCTACCGGCTGATGTCAGCGATGCCGACCGGGATCAACGCCCTCGTCGTCTCCCATGCCTACGGTCTCGACAACCGCGTCGTCGCCGAGACGATCACCTGGTCGACCGCGATCGTGATCGTCGGCGCGCTCATCTCGCTGCTCTTCTGAAGCTACAGGTGGGTCGCGATCGCTCCGATCAGGGCGGCCCCCACACCCACGGCGCCCCCGACGCTGACCCTGATCAACAGCCGGTGGAGCGCTGCGAGCTGGCCGCTTATCTCGCCGAACCGGGCGTCGACCTGGGCGAACCGGGCGTCGACCTGGGCGAACCGGGCGTCGACCTGGGCGAATCCCAGCTCCACGCGCCGGCTGAGATCCTCAACCCGGCCGCTCAGCTCCTCAACCCGGCCACTGAGGTATTCGACCCGCCCTCCTAGTGTGTCCACCCTGCCGCCCAGCTGGTCGAACCGTCTGTTCAGATCGTCGAGACGGCTGTCGTTCCACTCCATCGCCCGCGCCCCCCTTCCCGCAACCGTTGCCTCCATGGCTGGACGGTAGCAGACAAAGTATTACGGATCAGTGCCATCTCTGTAAATTCTGCGGTGTGCTCCATCACGTCGGGATCGAGGTCGCACCCGCGGATGTCGAGGCCACCGCGAGCTTCTTCGAGCTGCTCGGTTTCGAGCGGGTCGAGCCGCCCCCGGCTCTGCGCGAGTACACCTGGCTCGAGCGCGGCGGGACGCAGGTCCATCTGATGCCCGAGGAGGAGCCAACCGTCCCCTCCCCCGGCCACCTCGCAGTCGTCGTTCCGGACTTCGGCGCCGCGGTCGAGCGCCTACGGGCGCGGGGATTCGAGGTGAAGCCGAAACGGGAGCACTGGGGGGCGCCGCGAGCCCTGGCGCTGGCGCCGGGGGGGCACCGGGTCGAGCTGATGGCGGCCCCGCCGGCGCCTCGGGTTTGATCCTTCGCCGCGGCTACTCGCGGCGCTTGCGCTTGCGCCTCTCCGGCTGGTCGGAGCCCTCCGCCGCGTCTTCCGCGCTCGGGGGCGCCTCTGCTCGGCCCGCCTGCGGGGCAGCGACGCTCTCCTCCGCGCCGTCGGAAGCTTCCAGTTCGGCGGCGGCTCGCTCGCCGGGGGTCGGCCAGGGAACCGCTTCCCCCGCATCCCATCCCGGCGGCCGCCCGCCGGGAACTTTGCCGATCGCCATGAAGGCGAAGTAGACGAGCCAGACGAGGGCGATGACGAAGAGGGGGCCGAGCAGGAAGGCGATGCCGGCGGCCATCCCGAGCGAGCCCCACAAGCGCGACAGCAGGCCGGTGCGCATCGCCCAGAGGCAGGTGTAAAAGAAGGCGACGACGAAGGCGAGGCCCCCGGCGAGGCCGAGGCCGGAGACGAGCGGCGCCAGCGAGGCTTCGCCGATCGCGTTTTCGGCTTCCTCGTCCGCGGTCTTCCGCCGCTCGCAGGCGGCGAGCGCGGTCTCGCCCGCGCGGGGTTCGAATTCGGCGGCGAATTCCTTCGCGCCTTCGTCCTTGCGGTCGGATTCGCACTTCTCCCTCGCCTGCTTCGGAGAGAGCGTCGACTTCGCTTCGCCGGCGACGAACTGGTCGGCCGCTTCGGTGCGGGCGCCGACCGTCAGCCCGGAGGAGACCGCGAGGAAGAGCGGCGCCGCGAGGATCAGGCCGACCAGCTGAGGGCGCACCCGCTCGCTGCGGGCACGCGCCGCCCGGAAGAGGTAGAAGAGCGGCGCTATCAGGAGGAGGAATCCGACCGCCTGCATGATCCCGCTGAGGGCCACCGAGCCGTGGTGCTCGTCGACCGAGCGCAGGACTTCGGCGGCGCCGTCGCCGCTGACCTGGCTGGTCGCGCTCGAGGCAATCAGGAGGATCACCGTGAGCAGCGCCGCCAAGGCAACCAGCGGCGCCCAGCGGCGCTCCCAATCGATCACGCCTTGCCTCACGGCCCGTACGCTATCCGAGCTTGAATCGAATCGAGGCCACCCCTGTCGTCCCTCTCGAGGCTGGAGCCGGCCCGGAGAACCCGCCGTGCCCGGCCTGCGGAGAGCCCCTCTTCGGCTGGCTTGCCGAGCGTCGCGGACTGGCCGGCCCGGTGCGCCGCTGCGAGAGCTGCGGCCTCGGGATGATCGGCGAGGTCGGGGACGCGGAGGCGGCGCTGCGCGAGCTGGACTCGGATCACGCCGGCGAAGATCTGCGGATCGAGAGCCGGGCCAGCGTCGCCTGCTCGCTCGGTGGCGCCGGCTGGTCGGGCCTCCATCCGCAGAGGCGGCACCTGTTCACGATCGAGGCGGTCAGGCGCCTGGTGGCGCACCGCGACCAGGTGGTGAAGAAGGTGCGCTGGCAGCCGCTGGCGAGCCTGGCGGCGACCTGGCAGACGCTCCTGAACAGCGTCACCTTCGGCCACAACGCGGCGCTGGGGACCCTGCGGGGGAAGCCCGCGGTACCCGCCGCAGAGCCCTGGCAGCGGCGGATCGACGCCCTCGCCTCGATCGTCCTCGCCCTGCCGGCGCTGCTGATCGCGATCCCCGTCGAGCTGCTTGGCGCGGCCCTTGGCCGCGGCGCCGTGGTCTCGATCCGGCTGCAACTTCTCTAACTCGCTGCTGGGGTCGCTGGCCAGGCAGTTCAAGAACGCGGGGAACGCCGGGGCCCCCGCACCACAGCGACTGCGGACGCCGAAATGCGCCGGTCCAGGGGCCTTAGGCCAGGCCTTCGCGAGCCTCGCGCACCAAGGTGACGGCCTCGGGGAAGAGAACCCGGATCGCGTCGCGGACCTGCATCGCCTGCTCGTCGGCGCTGCCGCTCAGCTCGAGGCGGCCGATCGAGGCGACGGTCATGTCGACGGCGAGCTTGATCGCGTTGTCGGCCCAGGCCACCCGCTGCGAGGACTGCATCTGCTCGGAGAGCTCTTCCATCCGCGCGCGGAACTCCTCTGGATCGCCGAAAAGGTTGAAGCCCTCCATCGCCCTGCATGTAAGCAGAACCGGCACACCGCCGACGCGGAATCGGCACTCCCTGTGCGCCATCCGCGCGTCGCGGTCGCCTAGCGTCGAGCCGATGAGCGGGAGGGCCAGCGAGCGAGGGTCGGCGACCGTCGAGCAGGCGGCGCTGGCGGCGCTGATCGCCCTGCTGCTTCTCGCCGGGATCTCCGCCGTTGCCGGCGGCGGCAAGGTCGACGCGGGCCGCGGCCTGGCGGCGGCGCTGGGGCGCCGGATCGCCTGCGCACCCCGCCTCCCGGACGCCTGCCGCCACCACCCGCTCGTCCCCGCCTACGGCTGGCCGCTGGCTCGTCTGGCGCGCGCCCTCGCGCCCGCCCCCGAGGCGCTTCCCGGCCCCTCGGGGCTGCTGCTTTCGCCGGTCGACTTCCGCCGCTGCCGGTCGGAGAGCTGCGCCGTCGCCGCCGGACCCCACCTCACCGCCTCGGGCCGTCGCACCACCGCCTTCACCGAACTGGTCGACCGCCGTGATTCGGAGGGCTGGGTCGAGATCGTCTACTGGCTCTACCGGCCCGGCCTCGGTTGGGACCGGGTCGCCCGCCGCGCCACCCAGGCCGACGTCGAAGCCGCGGCCGGCGTCGAAGTCCTGGAGCGGGACGACCCCGCCCTGGTGCCGCTGGAGACCCTGCCGGGCCGCAACCACTACGACTTCCCCGCCGCCGAACGCCCGCCCTGGCAATGGCGCGTCGCCGGCCGCTACCCCGGCTGGTCCTCCTGACGTCGAGGCGAGGCTCAGAGGTCGCCAGGCAAGGACGCAGGGAGCCCGAATGGCAGCGCTATTTGGGCGACTGAGGACGCAGCATGGCGGCGTCTGAGGCCGCCTCGGCCTGGGCCTGACGGATCAGTCCGCGCCAGTCGGAGGTCCTGAACACCAGCAGGATCGCCGCGAAACCGAGCACCACCGACCAGGCCGCCATCGCGATCTGCGTCCCGACCGAGAAGGAGAGCACGGCGGTGCGCGAAGGGCCGCTGAGGGTCGCGACGAGGAGCGCCTGCTGGGCGCCGGCGCCGCCGGGGGTGAAGGGGACGATGTTGGCGATCGCCTGCACGCTCATCACCAGCATCACGTTGCCGATCGAGCCGGCGATCCCGAATGCTTCGAGGAAGAACCAGAAGGCGGCGAAGCGGAGGAGCCAGCCGACCCCCTGCCAGGCGGCGACCTCGCGCAGGTAGCGCCTCGGCTCGGTGAGGATCACCAGCCCCTGGCGGACCCGGGCCCAGAAGCGACGCACCCGATGAGCGAGGAGGTAGATTCCGACGACGATCGCCAGCAGCAGGATCCCGGTGACGATGAGGAACGTTTTCGGGTGGTCCGCCCAGAAGGAGATCTCGAAGGCGGGCAGGTCGGGGATCCGCGGCAGCGGCGGCAACAGCCCCTGGGTGATCGCGTAGGCCAGGACCAGGATCCCGACCGAGGTGTCGAAGACGGTCTGGACGAGGAACGAGGAGGTCACGGCCGGATAGGAGGAGTCGGGGATCTGCCGCTTGACCAGGAAGACCTTGGTGGCGTCGCCGGCGTGGGCCGGCAGGACGGCGTTGATCCCCGCCCCGGCGAGGTAGGCGGCGGCGAGCGGCAGGAAGGCGATCCGCCTGTCCGGGTAGGCGGCGCGGAGCACGTTGCGCCAGGCCCAGGCGCGGGCCAGCTGCATGCCCAGCAGGCAGCCGAGCGCGACCGCGAAAGCCGTCCAGTCGACTTCGGAGAGGTGGCGGAAGAATTCCGCCGCCGCGTTGAAGAAGTTGTCGAAGTTGGACTGGAGGTCGCCTGCGGGCATCGCAGCTAGACTAGCCCCGCTCGTGCCGGACCCCGACGCGCAAACGCTTCCCCAGGCCGCCGCCCTCGACCCCGCCGACGTGGCGATGTGCGACCGTGCCCGCGAGCGCTACGCCGCCGATCGCAGGAGCCGCTGGCGGCGACGGCGCAAGCGCCACGCGCAGCTGCCGAACCTGATCATCATCGGCGGGCTCAAGTGCGGGACGACGAGCATCCATCATTACCTCGGCCTGCATCCGCAGATCCAGATGTCGAAGCCGAAGGAGCTCAACTTCTTCGTCAGGGAGCTGAACTGGGACCTCGGGCTCGACTGGTACGCGAGCCGCTTCGACGACCGCTTCGAGGTCCGCGGCGAGTCCTCGCCCCATTACACGAACCTGCCCCGCTTCGAGGGCTGCGCCGAGCGGATCCAGCAGAACTGCCCCGACGCCCGCCTGCTCTACATGGTCCGCGACCCGATCAAGCGGATTCTTTCCCACTGGGTCCACGCCAGCGGCGCCGGCTACGAGACCGGCGAGCTGGTCGAGGTGCTCTCGCGGCCCGGCACCTCCTACATGAACCGCTCCAAGTATTGGATGCAGCTGCAGCCCTACCTGGAGCGCTTCGACCGCTCGCAGATCGCGATCGTCACCCAGGAGGAGCTGCAATCCGAACGCGAAGCGACGATGCGCAGGGCCTTCGCCTTCGCCGGCGTCGACGAGAGCTTCACCTCCGAGCAGTTCGACCGCGAGTGGGAGAAGTCGAGCGCCAAGGAGGGCGACAAATACCAGCTGATGGAGAAGCTGGTGAAACTGCCCGGCTTCCGCTCCCTGGACCGCAACTTCGACCGCCTGCCGGAGTCGATGCGCTGGATCGTCGAGAAGGTCGTCCACGACCCGGACAAGCCCCCGGCGCCGAAGCCGAAGCTCCCCGACGACCTCTTCGAGACGGTCCGGACCCGCTTCACCGACGACGTCGCCGAGCTGCAGAAGTTCGCCGGCCGCGAGTTCGCCGGCTGGCACGACTACAGCTGATCGCCGGTAGCTTGGCCTCATCGACTGGCGCGCCAGCTTGGCAATGACGGGGGCGGGCTGTTGGTGCAACCCGCCCCTTCCCTCCCTAAACGCTCTTGCCGGTTGAGATTGCCGGGTAGAGCGGCTCGTTTTTGCTGAAGGTCACTTGGCTCACCTCCTTTCCTTGGGGTGGTGGAACCAAGCGACCCGGCAGTTTGCTGGGAAGGTTTGCAGCGGTTAGCAAACCCGCCCATTTACGGATTAAGAAATGGAGGAATAATCTGTAGCGGAGAAGGGTCGTCTACCGAGGAGAGAGGTCATCATGAAAAAGGGAAGCGAGAACAAAAGAGCGGAGGGCCGAGAGCGCCGCGTGAAGTCGTCAGAGGCGATCGGCAGGCCGGCCCACGAGCAGCTCGTCAAGGGACTAAGTCACCCGCTGCGGACCGAGTGCCTTTCCGTCCTTGCAGAACGGGTGGCGAGCCCGCGCGAAATCGCGGAATTCCTCGACGACGACCTCAGCAACGTCAGCTACCACGTCCGCGTGCTCAGCGAGCTCGGCCTGATCGAGCTGGTCAAGGAGGAACCCGTGCGCGGCGCGGTTGCCCACTTCTACAAAGCGGTCGAACGCCCGCTGTTCTCTGCCGCGGATGCGGAGGCGATGCCGCTCGAGGTGCAGAAAGCCTTCTCCGCTCACAGCTGGGACCTGCTGATCGAAGACGCAACCAGGGCGATCGAGAAAGGAACGTTCAATTCACGTCCGGACTGGCACCTGACCCGAACCCCGCTCCTCGTCGACTCGGAGGGATTTGCGCGCCTGAGCAAAGCCATGGACGACCTTCTGGAGCTGGTCCTGGAGGAACAAACGGCGAGTGCTGTGCGTTTGAAGGAATCGGGTGAGGAGCCGATCCGCGCCACCGCGGCAACCGCCCTGTTCGTGATGCCCGAGCCGAAGCAAAGGAGAGCTCCTGACAGCGAGTAGAATCGCCGCGACGGGGTAGCCTCGCGCCGATGCGGCGGCTCCTGCCCGATCCCGGCCCGACCACGGTCTCCGCGCAGCTGGAGACCTATCGGCCGTGGGAGGAACTCCAGGAGGACCGGCCGCTGGTGGCGATGAACTTCGTCGCCACCGTCGACGGGCGGGCGACCATCGAAGGGCGCTCGGGCCCGATCGGCTCCGACGCCGACACGGCGATGCTGGTCGGCCTGCGCACTCGCTTCGACGCGGTGATGATCGGCGCCGGCACGATGCGGGCCGAGCGCTATGGCCCCCCCGCCTCCACCCCGGAGACGCGCGAGCGCCGGCAGCGGGACGGCCTTCGGCCCAAATCCCTGATGGTCCTGGTCAGCGGCCGCCTCGACCTCCCCTGGGACGCTCCGTTGTTCAGCCGGGAGGGCGAGGTCCTCGTCTTCACCTCTGCCGACACCGAACCGCCGGAGACGGCGGCCACGGTCGAGGTGGTCCGCCATCCCGGTGCCGTCAATCTCGGTGAGGCGGTCGACTATCTGCGCCGCGAGCGCGGTGTCCGCGCCCTGCTCTCCGAGGGCGGACCCCGCCTGCACGAGCAGATGCAGGCCGACGGGCTGGTCGACGACCTCTTCCTCACGATCGCGCCGAAGCTGAGCGGCGGCGAGGCACCGCGGATCATCGAGGGGCCGCTGCCGAAGATCGTCGGGCTCGAGCTGGCCTGGCTGCTGGAGGAGGAGGGCGAGCTCTTCGCCCGCTATCGGCGGACCTGAGAACGCCGATCAAATACCGTTGCCCCTCCAAGCGAGGAGAGGAACGGATGGACTTCAACCCCAGCCCCGAGGTCGCCCAGCTGCGCGAGCGCGTGCTCGACTTCATGGACGAGGAGGTCTACCCGCACGAGCGGGAGATCATGGAAGCGCTCGACGAGGAGGTGGGTCCCGGCGTCCCCTACCCGCGGAACCTGGCGGCGATTCGTGAGAAGGCGAGGGTCCAGGGGCTGTGGAACCTATTCATGCCCGACGAGCGCTTCGGGCCGGGGCTGACCAACTGGGAGTACGGCCTGCTCTGCGAGGAGATGGGCCGCAGCCCGATGGCGGCGCCGATGGCCTTCAACTGCTCGGCGCCTGACACCGGCAACATGGAGATCCTCGCTGAGCACGGGACCGCCGAGCAGCGCGAGCGCTGGCTGGAGCCGCTGCTGGAGGGTCGGATCCGCTCCTGCTTCTCGATGACCGAGCCGGAGGTCTCGGGATCGGACCCGACGCTGCTGCAGGCGCGCGCCGAGCTCGACGGCGACGAATGGGTGGTCGACGGGCACAAGTGGTTCACCAGCGGCGCCGTCGGCGCCGAGCTGGCGATCGCGATGGTCGTCACCGACCCCGACGCGCCCCCCTACGCCCGCGCCTCGATGATCTGCGTACCGACCGACACGCCCGGCTTCAACCTCGTCCGGCCGATCTCGGTGATGGGCCACGACGGCGGCCCCGGCCACTGCGAGATCCGCTACGAAGGCTGCCGGGTCCCGAAGGGAAGCCTGCTCGGCGAGCGGGGCGCGGGCTTCGCGATCGCCCAGGACCGCCTCGGCCCCGGCCGCATCCACCACTGCATGCGGGCGATCGGGACGGCGGAGCGGGCGCACGAGATGATGTGCCGCCGCGCCAACGAACGCAGCGCCTTCGGCGGCCCCCTGGCGGACAAGCAGTTCGTCCAGGAGTCGATCGCCACCTCGCGGATGGAGATCGACCAGGCCCGCCTGCTCACCCTCTACGCGGCCTGGAAGATGGACACCGAGGGCAAGCGCGCCGCCCGCCAGGCGATCTCGGCGATCAAGATTGTCGCCGCCAACATGGTCATGGACGTGCTCGACCGGGCGATCCAGATCCACGGCTCGCTCGGCATGACCGACGACACCCCCCTGGCGATCATGTGGCGCTTCTCCCGCATGCTCCGCCTCGCCGACGGCCCCGACGAGGTCCACAAGATGGTCCTCGCCCGCCGCGAGCTCAACCGCTGGTCCAAGCGCGCCGAGGCCGAAGCCGAAGGCAACCTCGAGCCGCGGCACGCGGCGCGGATGGTCTAACCGCCCTCTGGGGGCCGTTAGGTGAGGACGGACCGGGCCTAAGCCCGGCCCTTCCTCGAGAAGACTGCTCAGCCGACGGTCAGATGACCGGCGACGAGGCAGGTTTCGGCCGGATTACCGGCAAAGGTGTCGTAGTCGTACCCAATCACGCCGCTGAAGACCGTACCGTCAGTCTTCGCGCCGTAGATGGAGGAGACTCCATAGGTGGCATTCGCTCCGCCGCCTTCCGAGAGCCCATCGACTTCGATTTCGCCCGCTTCGCCCGCTTCACCGGCGCTGTAGGAGCTGGTGGTGACGTTGGTTTCGTTGCTCGCCACTCCGGCGGCATTGAGGACCCATGCGGTCGAGGTGGGAGCCGTGACCTTCACGTCAGCATTGCCGCTTTCGCAGCTGGCGATGATGGTGAAGCCGGCGACCGTGCCGACTACCACGTTGCTCTGGCCCGCGGTGAGGGTCTTGAACAGCTTGACGACCGTTTGACCGCCGACCGTGTTGGCGTTGCCGGCGCTGCCGGCCGAGTTGGCTTTGTCCGCGCTGGGAACGGTGCCGAGGCTGCCGAGGTTGATGTCGGCGCCGGTTAGCGAGCCGTCCTTGACCTTCGAGCCGTCGACTGCGCCAGCGGCAATTTTCGGGCCGACAACGGCGTTCTTCTTGATTTTCGCGGCAGTGACGGCGTTCTTCTTCAACTGCTTCGAGCCGACGCTGTTCTTCCCGAGGTGGGACGCCGCGAAGGCGGTAGCACCACCGAGGATCAGAAAGACAGCTATTGACGACATCACGTTGGCATAGGTGAGCCGTTTCCTGACTTGGTTCACAGGAACTCCCTCTTCGTCATGGGTCTTTTGCGCGAGGCCACTCGAACCTTTCCGACTGGCTTCAGCTTTATGTAGATCCCACCCTTTCAGGTTCGGCGGACCCCGTCCAGCTAGGCTGCGGCAATGTTGAACGGAAGAGTGGCGGGGCTTTTTGCTCTACTCGTGACGGCCGTCCTCTTCGGTTGCGGGGGGAACAGTGGGTCCACGTCCGTTACGCCGCCACCGGCACCCACCGAAGGGGATCGCAGTCATTCGCTATCGAGTAAAGGGTCGCCGGGGAAAGAAGGGGAGGAATCTGCTCGTTCGATCTCGGAGACAGGAGAGAGAGCTGTACCGGCCCGATCCGGCGCTGCCCCGAAAGCAGATGGCCACCAGCAGGGGCGACAGCAGCAGGGGCGACAGGAGTCACCGAACCCAACAAGTAATGGTGCTTGCACGACCAATTTCCATTCCCGCCAATGCGAAGACGAGCGAAAGCCGACTCAACAAGATTCACCGTCAGGACAAAGCCGTCAACTTCATGGGGACGAGCCGGCGAGTCAATCCAGAGGTTGTGGAGACACGTGCGGCACGGACCATAATCACCACTACTGAAATGCTGCGAGCGGCTGGAAGACGGGGTGCTATGCGGGGCACCGCAGCAATCCTCTACGCAGATCACCGTGAACAGAATGCCGGGAGGTTCTCGGTCGAATCGGCGACTACTACGCCCCAAGCGGATAGCGATGACGGCATCGTTGTCAACTGGCGCGAGAGCTCGACAATCCCAGCCTGTTGACGATCAGGTCACCGCCCAACTTTTCTCCTACCTGCGGCTACGTAAAGAGTGGAAAGACTAGGATGCGGTACCGAGATCCCTGGCCGGGTCGCGGCTAGGATGGCGTTTGATGACTGAGCTCATCTTCCGCAACGTCAACACGTCGCCCGACGACCGGGTCGAGCATTGGCCGTTGGAGGCGATCCAAACGACGCTCGAGCGGGGCAGCCTGAAGCACTGGCGCCGCCTTGCCTCGGCGATCAAGGCGCACCCCTGGGGACCAGTCGCCCGCGATGTCGAAGAAGTCCTCACCTACAGCCATCCCTATGGGGTGGACAAGGTGATGGAACGGGTAATCGCCCATGCCCGCCGGGAAGCCGAGAGAGCGGAGCGAGAGGCGGTGGCGGCCGAAGTGCGACAGCTGATCGAGAAGTCCGGCCTCTCCCGCAGCGAGTTCGCCTCTCGTATCGGGACCTCCACGTCGCGTCTCTCGACGTACGCAACCGGCAAGGCCGCACCGTCGGCACCGCTGCTGTTCCGGATGCGAGCCGCTACCGCTTTCGAGACCTCCTCCGAGAGGCGCGGAGGGTTCGCTTCGCTGGCCGGTGCTTGGCGCGGCCGTGTGAGCGTCAGCGACGACTTCAACTGAGCCACGCGCCCTTGCTCGCCGCGAGCAACCCCTATATCTTCCTCCAGTCGGAACGACGGTCGAAGCCATTTGAACAAGGGGAGAGCTGTGAAAACACTCGTTTTGCGGTTCTGGTGCCGGTCCCTTGTTGCCGCTGGATGCCTGCTCGCCCTCACCCTCTTCGCAAGCTCAGCGGCAGTCGCCTCACCCCTCTTCAACGGCGACTTCGAGACGGGGAATCTCGGGCAGTGGAACCACGTTCAAGCGCTCCCCGGAAGAATCACCACGCTCACGAGCCCTGTGGCACAAGGGCTTTACGCCGGCCGCTTCGAAGTGAGGGCGGGCGACGAAGAGCCCGAGACCCACCAGCAGCGAGCTGAGGTGATCTCCGGCCTCACCTACAGCGAAGGGCAGACCCGCTACTTCCACCTCCGAAGCCGCATCGGTTCTTGGGACTACGGACACTGGGGAATCATCTGGCAGCTCCACGATCAGAGTTCCGGATCCCCGCCTGTATCCCTCCAGCTGATGAAACAAGGCACGACGCCCGTGCTCTGGCTGGGCAACGGCAAAGAAGGCGGACCGGAATATTGGGATGCCCCGCTCCCCGGAACCGAACAGTGGTTTGAGCTTACGATCAAGGTCACCTTCGGCTCCAAAGGCTCACTGCGCGTCTGGCTCAATGGGGAACCCCAGCTGATGGCGAACGGGGGCTTCATCTACGAAGGGATCGACACCCTCGGAGTAGGTCCGGCGTACGACAAGCTCGGCGTATATCGATCCTTTGAAGCCGCAACCACGGCGGTGGTCTACCACGACGACTACCAAGTGTCCGAATCGCCCCCGCTCGCGACGAAATTCGGCTCTCCCACGCTCCGAGGCCATTGGTCGGTTGCGCCTCCCCTTCAGCTAGGAGATATCAACGGCGACGGGCGTGCAGATCTGCTTGGTAGAAATTCGTCGAGTGACATTCAGGTTGGTCTGTCCGGTGTCAGTGCATTCGAAGAAGCTCACTCCTGGGGGCCTTGGGCCTCGGAACTCTCGCTCCTCTTTGGAGACGTCACCGGCGACGGCAAGGTGGATGCGATCGGCGTGGACTCGAAACGCGCTCTGCGAATAGCCGAGTCCAACGGAACGACGCTGCTTGCCAGCAGCGGTTGGGGCACGGCGCCGGACCACTTCGTCTTCCAACTCGCAGACCTCAATGGAGATGGGCGGGCGGATGCGGTGGGCCAAACTGGCACCGATAGCCTCGAGGCATTGCTTTCGAGTGGGACGGGCTTCGGCAGTGCCGACGGCTGGGGCTCATGGTCATCGGCCTACTCGCTCGACTTCGCCGACGTCAACGGGGACGGGCGGTCCGATGCGGTGGGCAAGGGGAGCAATGTCGTCAAAGCTGCACTCTCGACGGGGAAAAAAATCGGCAGCGCCAACACCTGGGGGTCGTGGCCATCGGGCTACTCGCTCGACTTCGCCGACGTCAACGGGGACGGGCGGTCCGATGCGGTGGGCAAGGATGCGAGCGGGGCAATGAAAGTCGCGCTGTCGGGTGGGACGAGCTTTGGAACCGCCAACGCCTGGGGCTCGTGGCCCTCGGGCTATTCACTCGATTTCGCCGATTTCAACGGGGACAGGCGGGCCGATGCGGTGGGAACGAATAGTGCCGGCCAGGTCGTAGTGGCTTGGGCTGAATAGCGATCGACGAGGGCGGGGCCCTGCCTTCTCCCTCACGGCCGGGCTAGGGCATTAAAAGGCCGGGCCGCGTAGGCCCGGCCTCCGACGAACTGGCGTGTATTGCGTTAGCAGACCGCGATCACTTCGAAGTCCGCGCGCACGGCGGCGCCGTTCTCGTCCTTGAGAGCGAACTGCACAGTGTCCCCAGCGCTGCTGTTCGAGCGTCGGAATATCTGCGTGCCGGAACCGCTGTCCGCACTGCCGACGATCGCGCAATCATCCATCGACCGCGGGAAGACCAGCCTGGGGAAACCAAGCAAGCCCTCAGTGGTCACCGAGATCCCGGGAGAGGCAGCGATGAGGGACTCGGTTGCGGTGGTGTAGCTCACCCGCGCAAACATCCTCTGGGCATAGTCGGCAGCGGCTATCCCGCCGAGCGCGGCCGCGTTGGTGGCGTTGGTGGCGTTGGCCGCACTTGGCACCTGGCCGAGCGTCGACTCTTTGACCTTGTCTCCGGTCACCGCATCGTTGGCGATCTTGCCGGTCGTCACCGCGTTGTCAGCGATCTTGCTCGTACTAACGGCGCCGTCGGCAATCTTCGAGTTGCTCACCGCGCCGTCAGCGAGCTTGGTCCCGGTGACCGCGCCGCTTTTGATCTTTCCTTCCGTCACGGCTTCTTTGACGATCTTTCCGGTCTTGATCGCATTGGCCTTGATTTCGTTGGCACCGATTTTCTTGCTGGCCGCGAAGGCGGTGGCGCCGCCGAGGATCAGGAACACGGCCAGGGTCGACATCACGTTTGAGTACGTGAGTCGCTGACGTATCTTCTTCAAAAGCCTCTCCTTAGGATCGCAGGCGGAGATTCGGACGAGCCCCGCGCCTGCTTACGGGGAACAGTTCGACAAAACCAGGCTCATCGGTCGTCGTCAAGGACCTGGACTAAACCCGTGGCTCAAGCCGCGCGCTCATCGCGACCCTCCACGGCCTCCGCCTCCTCGGCCAGTCGCTCCACCAGGCGGGCAAAAGCGTGGATGCCCTCGTTGACCTTGCCGTAGCCGCCGGCGATGTAGCGGGCGTAGACGCCCTCGAGGATGATCGCCAGCTTCCAGTAGCCGAGGGCGACGTAGAAGTCGAGTTCGGAGAGGTCGCGGCCGCTGCCCTCGGCGTAGCGGGCTCTGATGTCCTCACGGGTGGGGAAGCCTGGGGCAAGGTTGGCCGGCATGCCCAGGGCGAGGGTGTTCTCGCCGCGCTCGGGCCAGTAAGCCATCAGCAGGCCGACGTCGGCCAGGGGGTCGCCGAGGGTGCAGAGCTCCCAGTCGACGACGGCGGCGACCTCGCCGGTCTCGGTGAGGATCATGTTGTCGAGGCGGTAGTCGCCGTGGACGATCGTCGCCGGGCCCTGCTCGGGGATGCGGGCCGAGAGCGCCTCGTGAACGCGGTCGATCGGCTCCAGCTCGCGCGTCTTCGACTTCTCCCACTGCCCATGCCAGCGGCGCAGCTGGCGGGCGACGTAGTCCTCCTTGCGGCCGAGGTCGCCGAGGCCGGCGGCGTCGGGGTCGACGGCGTGGATCTGGACCAGGGTGTCGGCGACGCGCTCGCCGATCGCCCTCCGGTCGCCCTCGTCGGGGAAGATCTCGGCCTCGGCGAGGCCGCGCAGGATCGGCCCCTCGACGAACTCCATCACGTAGAAGGGGGCGCCGTTGACGCTGTCGTCCTCGCAGAGCCCGACGACCGGCGCCACCGGCACCTCGGTCCCCCCCAGCGCCGAGACGACCTTGTGCTCGCGGGCCATGTCGTGGGCCGAGCCGAGGCGCTTGCCGAGCGGCGGCCGCCGCAGCGCCCACTTCGCACCCGCCGCGTCGGCGACCCGGTAGGTCAGGTTCGAATGGCCGCCGGCGATGCGCTCGAAGCTGAGCGGGAAGTCGACCCCGGGCACGTTCTCGCCGAACCAGACTTCGAGCGGCTTGCGGTCGATCCCGTCCGGCGCCGCGACGGTTCCGTTTGCGTCGGTAGCCTCGTCAGCCATAGCGCCGCAAGCATATTCACGATCCCGTCGACGCCTGAGCCCGTCGCTCGCCAACCGGCTGCGGATCGGCTTCGCGATCGGCTTCGCCGTGCTGACCGCGATGGCGGTGATCGGCGTCGGCCGCTTCATCCAGCAACGCCAGGACTTCGAGGACGCGATCGCCCGCTCCTACCAGGTGGAGATGGCGGCGCGTGTGCAGCTCGCCCAGGGCACCGGAGCCAGGGCGGCGCGGGCAACGGTGGCCCGCGAGGCGCAGCACCGCAGCGACCTGCGCGACCAGATCTCCGGCGACACCCGCGACACCGCCCTGCTCGTCGCCGCCGGGCTGATCGCCGGCCTGACCGGCGCCCTGCTCCTCTTCAGCGGCCTGATCTCCTCGATGCGGCGGCCGCTGGAGGAGCTGGTCGACGCCGCCGGCCGCCTCGCGGGGGGCGACCGCAGCACCCGCGTCGAGGTCGGCGGCCTCTCCGAGACGGCCACTCTCGGCGCCGCCTTCAACGAGATGGCCGAGGAGCTCGAGATCGAGGAGGGGCGGCGCGACGAACTGGACCGCCTCAAAGACGAGTTCGTCCTCACCGCCTCGCACGAGCTGCGCAGCCCGCTCACCTCGGTCCAGGGCTTCGCCGAGCTGTTGATGCTCGACGCCGACTCGCTCAGCCCGGGGCAGCGAGAGACGGTCGAAATCATCCTCGACAACTGCCGCCACCTGGTCCGCCTCCTCAACGACCTGCTCGACCTCGCCCGCAGCGACGCCGGTCGCCTGGCCATCCGTCCACAGCCGACCGAGGTCGCGCCGCTGATCGAGGATGTGGTCCGTACGATGCGCGCCCAGACCGAGGCCGCCAGTCAGATCCTCAGCGAGGACGTAGAAGCCGGCCTGCCCCTGATCAACGTCGAGCCGGACCGGATCCGCCAAATTCTCGTCAACCTGCTCACCAACGCCCATGAGTACTCGCCCGAGGGCGCCTCGATCGGGATCGCGGCGGCGCGCATCGGCGGCGGCGAAGTGGAGATCAGCGTCAGCGACACGGGCCCGGGGATCCCGGCCGACCAGTTGGAGCGGATCTTCGACCGCTTCACGCGCGGCGAGGCCGGCCTCACCCAACGGGTTGGCGGCACCGGTCTCGGCTTGGCGATCTCCAAGTCGCTGGTCGAGCTGCACCGCGGCAGCATCAGCGCCGAGTCGACCGTCGGCGAGGGATCGACGTTCCGGGTGCGGCTGCCGATCGCCTTCAGGACGGCGGCCGACAGCGGCGGCCAGGGCCGAGCGCCGGCGGAGGCGAGCTGATGGCGCGACTCCTCGTCGCCGACGACTCGGAGACGATCCTGCTGCTGATGCGGACGCGGCTGGAGATGGCCGGACACCAGGTCACGACCGCCGCCGATGGCCAGGAGGTGCTCGACGCGGTCGCCGCCGCCGGCATGCCGGACCTGCTGCTGCTCGACGCGATGATGCCGCGCAAGTCGGGGATCGACGCCCTGCGCGAGCTGCGCGGCGCCGGCGCAGACGTTCCGGCGCTGATCGTCAGCGCCCATCAGAACCCCGGCGACGCCGACGCCCCCACCGACCTCGCGATCGACGGCTACATCACCAAGCCGATCGACTTCGACCGCCTGCTGGAGACGATCGCCGAGCTAACGGCGTAGCGACTCCGAGATTTGGGTCCCTATAGGGCACATAAGTTCGGAGTGGCTAGCGGCGGACGACGACGCGGAACTTGAAGAGGAACGGCGTGCGGTCGCGGTTGCCCGCGGCGTCGACCGCGAAGACGCGGAAGACGTGGCGGCCGGCCCTGACGCGATAGCGCCGCGGCGATGCGCAGGAACGGTAGGGCTTGCCGTCGAGCCTGCAGCGGAAGCGCGAACCGGCCTCGCTTGCGCGGAAGCGGAAGGCGACCTGGCGCCACTTCCGGTGGCTGAAGAGGAGCGCACGCGGGTGAGAACCGAGCAGGGTCTGCGGCGGCTGCCTGTCCCGCGGTGGTTTCTTGACCGGCGGATTCACGACGGGGGCCGGTTCGGTCAGAGGAGGCGGGGGCAATTGGGTGACGGTGCGGAAGTTGTTTGGGTCTGCCTCGGCGACCGACTCGCATTCGACCGGTTCCGGGTCGCCGTATTCGGGATGGTCGATCAGCGCGGAATCGTTGTCGGGACCGCAGTTGATCACCGCATCGGCGTCGCCGGAGTTCGCCAGGATCGAGTCGTCGCCGGCACCGGCGAAGTAGACGTCGGGGCCGGGGTGGCCGAGCAGCTGGTTCGGTCCCGCGTCCCCATAGAAGGCGTCAGCGAAGGAGGAGCCCTCGAGGTCCTCGATTTCAGCCAGCGAGTCGAACGGTTCGGCGCCGCACGAGGGAACATCGCCGCTGCCGGGTCGACCCGCCGCCGCGCTCGCCAGGTTCGCCTCGACGCCTTGGTCGAAACGCGCCCACGAGCTGTTGTCACGCCCCGCGCCACCACGGATGCGCTCGTCATCGCATACAGAGTTGGAGAGGAACAGGTCGTTGCCGTCGCCGCCGAGCAGTTCGTCGGCGCCGCTGTTATGGGTGAGGGTGTCGTCGCCGCCAAATCCGTTGAGCGTGTCCGCGCCCCCTTCCGGCCATCGACGAGGATGTCCTCGGTTTCTCCCCCCGTGATCGAGTCCCCGCCGACGCCGCCGAGGGCGACGATCGCGGTCGAGAGAGGGAAGCCACCGGCGACCAGGGTGTCCGCCCCGCCCATGCCGGCGAGCAGCAGCGAATCTAGCGGCGCGAAGAGCGCGCATACCGCTTCCGTACTCGTTTTGACTTCGCAGCCGGCGGCGTCACTCGAGCTTTGGTCGAAGCTGCTCCCCGCGAGGTGGAAGGTGACCGCCGTCGGCGAGTAGGTGGCGGTGACATCGTCGTCGCCCTCGCTGCCGACCAGGTAGAGCTGCGCGTAGGGGGTGGCTTCCAGAGGCGTCATGAAGCCGATGCTGACTTTGCTCGTGTCGCGGGTGGCAATCGAGGAGCCACAGCTCGTGGTCGTGCCGCCGGGGGCTTCGCAGACGTCGCCGTCGGCGCCGCCGTCGAGGTGGTCGGCGCCGCCACCGCCGACCAGGGCATCGGCGCCTCCGCCGCCGTAGATCGTCTCCCCCGCCCCGGTGCCGACGATGTAGTCGGAGAAGGGGGTGCCGACGATCGTCTCGAAGGCGCCGACTTCGACTTCATCGACGCCGCCGCCGTCGGGGGCCACTCCGTTGTTCGCGTTCTGCCCTTCGGCCCCGAGGTTGAACCGCAGCCCGCGCTCGCGGCCGGGTTCCGGGAAGTTGGCGTATGGGACCGTGCCCCCGAATCCCGGCGTCACCCCCGTCGAGAAGCTGAGCGTGTCGATGCCGCCGCCGCTGTCGAAAATGCGGTCGATCGTCGAGTCGCCGCGGACGTAATCGTCGCCTTCTTCGCCGTCGATCGAGTCGGCTCCGAAACCGCCCGCGAGGCGGTCGTTGCCCGGGCCACCGCGCAGCAGGTCGTCGCCGGGCCCGCCGAAGAGCTGGTCGTTGCCCGGGCCGCCGAGCAGGGTGTCGTTGCCCCGCTCGCCGTAGACGACGTCGTCCCCGTCGCCGCCTTCGAAGGTCTGGCTGCCGACGCCGAGGTGGCAGTCCGGTTCGCAGGGACCGGTCGAGGCGAGCCGGGCGGGGACGATCGTGTCGCCGCCGCCGCCCCCCTTGACATCTTCGACGCTCGCCGGGGCGACGATCACGTCGGCGCAGGGCGTGCCGTAGGTGGTGTCGCCGACCCTGGTCGGTCCTTCGGCGCAGGTCGGCGTGCTGTCAGCGGCGGTCGCGCTAGCTGACAGGGAGAGGAAAGCGAGTAGACAGAGAAGCAGAAACCCGTACGAGAGACGCATCTCTTCTCAATACCCGCATCACGGCGTTCGATTCGGCGTGGACGGCGGGGGAGGATGACCCCGTCCAGACACTCAACTGCGAGCCATAGGCGAGCAGTGTCTAGAGGGGTTCATCCTCCCCCGCGCACCGCTCAGCTCTTGGCGATCTCGAGCCGGATCTCCTTGCCCTTGAGCTTGGTGCCGTCGAGGTACTCGACCGTGCGCTCGGCCTTGTCGGGGTCGACCTCGACGAAGGAGAAGCGGTGCAGGACGCGGACGTCGTGGACGGCCTCGTCGGGCAGGACGGCGCCCTCGCGCAGGGCCCAGCGCAGGTCCTCCTCCTCGATGCCGCTGCGCTCGCCGCGGTTGACGAACAGCTTCACGGTCTTCGCCTTCTCGGCGCCGTTCTCGTCACCCCTGGGCTCCGGCGCCGCTGCGCCGGAGTCGCCGTTGGCAGCGACCTCAGGCTCCCGGCGGGTCCGCTCACGCTCGCGCCGCCGCGGCCGCGGCGCGTGCTCGAGCCGCTCCTCGGGGGTCTCCCACTCGCCGATCGTGGTGCTGACGTCGCGCTCGATGCGGGCGATCTCGTCGCGCTGGTCGGGGGTGACGAAGGTGATCGCGCGGCCCGTCCGCCCCACCCGGCCGGTGCGGCCGATGCGGTGGACGTAGGTCTCCGAGGAGTTCGGGACGTCGTAGTTGATGACGTGGGTAACGTGGTCGACGTCGAGACCGCGGGCGGCGATGTCGGTCGCCACCAGCAGCTTCACCCGGTGGTCCTTGAAGGAGATCATCACCCCGTCGCGGACGCCCTGGCTGAGGTCGCCGTGCAGCGCCTTCACGTCGAGCCCCTTGTCCTTGAGCAGCTTCTCCAGCTTCGAGGCGCCGATTTTGGTCCGGGTGAAGATGATCGCTTGCTCGGGTTCTTCGGTTCTCAGCAGCTCGATCAGGCGGGCGCCCTTCTCCTTGGCCGGGACCTCGACGTAGGCCTGCTGGATCGCGTCCACCGTCAGTTCTTCCGGGGTGATGCTGATCGTCGTCGGGTCGTACATGTAGCCCTCGGCGAGCTTCTGGATCGGCGGCGGCATCGTCGCCGAGAAGAGCGCCGTCTGGCGCCCGCTCGGGCACATCCGCAGGATCTTCTCGACGTCCTCGATGAAGCCGAGGTCGAGCATCTCGTCCGCCTCGTCGAGGACGACGTAGCGGGCCGCGGTGAGGACCAGCGAGCGGCGCGACATCAGGTCCATCATCCGGCCGACGGTGGCGACGACGACATGGGCGCCGGAGCGCAGCTGTGACTGCTGGGAGCGGATCGGGGCGCCGCCGAAGACGGCGACGATCTCGATGTCGAGGTGCTCGGCGTAGGCGCGCAGCGCCTGCGTCACCTGGATGCAGAGCTCGCGGGTCGGCGTCATCACGATCGCCTGGACCTCCTGGTTGGCCGGGTCGAGGTACTGCAACAGCGGCAGGCCGAAGGCGGCGGTCTTGCCGGTCCCCGTCTGCGCCTGGCCGATCACGTCGTGGCCGCCGAGCAGCTCGGGGATCGCCTGCTCCTGGATCGGCGTCGGGTCCTCGTAACCGAGCTCGTCCAGCGCCTGCTGGATGTCGGGCGAGAGTCCCAGGTCTTTGAAGGCGGTCACTTGGAGGGGAATCGCTTGAGAAGAGTCACTTGCTGGGATCGAGGAGGAGCTTGCCCGTGGTCCGGCGGGCGATCAGGTCTTCGTGGGCCCGCGCCGCCTCGGAGAGCGGGTAGACCTCACCGATCGTAACCGTCAGCTCCTTCGCGGCGAGCGCCGCGAGAAGCTCCTGGATCATCGGGACCAGCAGGTCCGGGCGGCTCAGCAGGTGGGCAAGCCAGAAGCCGATCACCGCCTTCGAGCCGCGCAGCAGCGAGCCGGTCGAGACCTGGCGCTGGTCTCGCGAGGCGATGCCGAAAACGACCATCCGGCCGAGCGGGGCCAGCACGTCGAGCTCGGCGTCGAAGGCATCGCCGCCGCTCATATGCAGGACTGCGTCGACGCGCTTGCCGTCGTTGGCCGCGCGGATCGCCTCGCCGAGGTCCTCGGCGCGCGAGTCGACGGTGGCGTCGGCCCCGAGCCCCTGCGCCAGCTCCCGCTTCTCCTCGCTCGAGGCGAGCCCGATCACCCTCGCGCCGGCCCGCTTCGCGAGCTGCACGGCGAGGGTGCCGGTGCCGCCCGCGGCGGCCTCGATCGCGATCGTCTCCCCCGGCTCGATCCGGGCGCAGCGATGGACCAACGCCAGCGCGGTCAGCCCCTGCAGGAGGCCGCCCGCCGCCTGGTCGTAGTCGACCGCCGGCGGCAGCTCGATCAGCTGCGACTGCGGCACCGCGACCTTCTCCGCGTAGCCGCCGCTGCCGAGCAGCGCGACGACACGGCGGCCGTCGCTGAGCTGGCCGCTCGCCTCGGCACCGGGGATCAGCGGCAGGGTCTGCTCGGCCAGGTAGTCGTTGCGGGAGGCGTGGGTGTCGGCGAAGTTGACGCCGCTGCGCTTGACGTCGACCACGACCTCGCCCAGCTTCGGGGACGGGTCGGGAACCTCGACGTGCCGCAGAACCTCCGGCCCGCCGAACTCCTCGATCTGGATCGCTTTCACTGGACGCGGAGTCTCGCAGGGCGCGCATCCCGCTGCGGTCTCGCCCGGCCTCCCTCCCGAACTGCATCAAATTCTGGCTCCATAGCAACCAGAATTTGATGCAGTTCGCCTGGGTTGCGGCGGTCGATTACGCTGCCTGCGGATGGCGCTCACGGTTGTCGGATCGATCGCATTCGATGCGGTGAAGACCCCCTTCGGGGAGCGCGAGCGGATGCTTGGCGGTGCCGCGGTCCATTTCTCGCTGGCGGCCAGCTACTTCACCGAGGTGCGGCCGGTCGGCCCGGTCGGCGGCGACTTTGGCCCTGAGCAGTTCGAGGTGCTCGAGTCCCGCGGCATCGTCTGCGACGACGTCGAGCGGGTCGCGGGCGGCCAGAGCTTCTTCTGGCGCGGCCGCTACGAGTACGACCTCAACGTCGCCCACACGGAGGAGACCCGGCTGGGCGTCTTCGCCCAGTTCGAGCCGAAGCTCTCCGCGGCGTCTCAGGCGGCCGACACCCTCTTCCTCGCCAACATCCAGCCCGATCTGCAGCGCCAGGTCCGCGCCCAGTGCACGGCCGCGCGACTCAGCGGCCTCGACTCGATGAACCTCTGGATCGAGACCGCCAAGGATTCCCTCCTGGCGGCGGTCGCGGAAGTCGACTGCCTGGTCGTCAACGACGCCGAGATCCGCCAGCTGACCGGCGAGTCCAACCTTGCCCGCGCCGCCCGGGCGGTGATGGCGCTCGGCCCCCGGGCGGTGGTCGCCAAGCAGGGCGAGTACGGCGCCGCGCTCTTCACCGAGACAGCGTTCTTCGCCCTCCCGGGCTTCCCGCTCGAGGACGTGCGCGACCCGACCGGCGCCGGCGACAGCTTCGCCGGCGGCTTCTTCGGCTACCTCGACAGCGTTGAGGGGGAGCTGGACGACGTCGCGCTGCGATGGGCGATGGGATACGGCACTGTGCTCGCCTCCTTCAACGTCGAGGAGTTCGGAACCGAGCGCGTCGCCCGGCTGACTCGCGAGGAGATCGACGAGCGCTTCGAGGCGCTGCGCGGGATGACGCAGTTCGACGGCCCCGGCGTCCCCAGCGCCTGAGTCTCGAGGGCCCGGTTCCCCACTGCTCAGCGTACATCTGGGCAACAGGGGCAAGGGCAGCGAACTGCGATACTTCGTCGCTCCGCAGACCCAGTCTCAGAAGGAGGGGCGATGGCCACCGAGCAGCAGACCCAGGACCCGACCGCCGACGTCGCCAAAGCCTCCTCGGACTCGGCGGGCGCCGGCAAAGACTCGCTGACCGTCACCGACAACCGCACCGGCAAGACCTACGAGCTGCCGATCTCCGACGGCACGGTGCGGGCGATGGACCTGCGCCAGATCAAAGTCGACGAGGACGAATTCGGAATGCTGGCCTACGACCCGGCCTTCACCAACACCGCCTCCTGCCGCTCGGCGGTCACCTACATCGACGGCGCCGCCGGGATCCTCGAACACCGCGGCTACTCGATCGAGCAGCTCTGCGAGCGCTCGACCTTCCTCGAGGTCGCCTACCTGCTGATCTTCGGCGAGCTGCCAACGGCCCCCCAGCTCGACCGCTGGGTCTACGACATCACCCACCACACCTTCGTCCACGAGGACCTCAAGCACTTCTTCGAGGGCTTCCGCTACGACGCCCACCCGATGGGGATGCTGCTCGCCGGCGTCGGCGCGCTCTCGACCTTCTATCCCGACGCGAAGCAGATCGGCGACCCCGAAGAGCGCTACATGGCGGCGGTGCGCCTGATCGCCAAGGTGCCGACCCTGGCCGCCTTCTCCTACCGGCACAACATGGGCCTGCCCTACGTCTACCCCGACAACTCCCTCAACTTCTCCGAGAACTTCCTCTCGATGATGTTCAAGAAGACCGAAGACCGGCATGTGCCGAAGGAGGCGCTGGCGCGGGCCCTCGACGTCCTCTTCATCCTCCACGCCGACCACGAACAGAACTGCTCGACGAACGCGGTGCGCGGCGTCGGCTCCTCGGACGTGGATCCCTACTCCGCTGTGGCGGCGGGGGTGGCGGCGCTCTACGGGCCGCTCCACGGCGGCGCCAACGAGGCGGTGCTGCGGATGCTGCGGCGGATCGAGTCGCCGGAGAACATCCCCGACTTCCTCGAGCGAGTGAAGCAGCGCGAGGAGAAACTGATGGGGTTCGGCCACCGGGTCTACAAGAACTACGACCCGCGGGCGCGGATCATCCAGCAGCACATGGACGAGGTCTTCGAGGCGACCGAGTACAACCCGCTGGTCGAGATCGCCCGCGAGCTGGAGAAGCACGCGCTCGAGGACGAGTACTTCACCTCCCGCAAGCTCTACCCGAACGTCGACTTCTACTCGGGGATCATCTACGAGGCGATGGAGATCCCGACCGACATGTTCACGGTCATCTTCGCGATCCCCCGCACCGCCGGCTGGGTCGCCCAGTGGATGGAGATGCAGGAAGACCCGGAGAAGAAAATCGCCCGCCCGCGGCAGATCTACACCGGCGCGCGGGAGCTGGAGTATGCGCCGATCGCCGAGCGCGAGGGGCCGGAGAAAATCACCGGGCCGCCGGCGCGCCGGCCCAAACGACCGCGGCGCGGGGCATAGCTCGGCACCGGGGTGAGGTGGGTGGGGGCGGGAGCCCCTCTCCAGACACAACTCGCTATGGCGCGATGGTGAGTGTCT